>NZ_JBOHHU010000027.1:0-45561 GCF_050725615.1 Sphingopyxis sp. | reverse complement strand
GCGCGATATCGAAAAGCGCGCGGGCGGCCGGATCGGCGTCGCGGTGGTCGATGACAAGGGGACGCTGCTGATGGGCAGCCGCACCGATGACCGGTTTGCGATGTGCTCCACCTTCAAGCTGCTGCTTGCGGGCCATGTCCTGCGCGGTGCCACCCATGGGGGACCGTCGCTGCGCACGCCGCTGCCGTTTACCAGGGCCGACATCGTGGCGCATTCGCCTTATACCGAGGCCAATCTCGCGCTCGGCGAATTGCGCCTGGGTTTTGCGGCCGAGCATATCGTGAAGGTCAGCGACAATGCGGCCGCCAACCTGATCCTGAAGGCGACCGGCGGCCCGCAAGCCTTCACGGCGCGCATGCGCGCGATGGGCGACGAGGTGACGCGGCTCGACCGCCTGGAAACCGAGCTCAACGAAAATGCCGTCGGCGATCCGCGCGACACCACCACCCCGCACGCGATGGCCAAAAGCGCCGCGACGCTCGTCTATGGCGACCATCTGGATCCGACCTATCGGCAATGGCTGCGCGACTGGCTGGTCGACAGCCAGACCGGCCTCGGTCGCATCCGCGCCGGATTGCCGGCGGGCTGGATCGCCGGCGACAAGACCGGCAGCTGCGGCACCGCCTACAACGACGTCGCTTTCGTCGAAAGCCCGGTGGGCGGACGGTATCTGATCGCCGTCTATCTGGACCGCCCGACGGTGCAGGGCGACGCCGCCAATGCGGTGATCGCCGATGTGACGCGGGCGGTGGTGGAGGATTTGCGATAGGCGCAGCTTGCATTTCCCTGCCGTCCCCGCCATATGCGCGCCGGGAGTCGGGCGGACGTGGTCTTCGCCAACCCGGTCAGGTCCGGAAGGAAGCAGCCGCAACGAATTCGCTGCGGGTCGTTCCGGCTCCCACCCATTTCCCCCTTCGACAAGCGCGCCGAGCGTCCCTAAGACGGACCGCATGAGCGATTCCGCCGACGACGAACCGACGATGCTGGGCATGGATTTGCCGGAGACGCCCGCGCCTTCGGCTCAGTCGGGGCCGTACCGCGTCCTCGCGCGCAAATATCGTCCGCAGACCTTTGCCGAGCTGATCGGGCAGGATGCGATGGTGCGCACGCTGGGCAATGCCATCGCGCGCGACCGGCTGGCGCATGCCTTTTTGATGACCGGGGTGCGCGGGGTCGGCAAGACGTCGACCGCGCGCCTGATCGCCAAGGCGCTCAACTGCATCGGCCCCGACGGGCAGGGTGGGCCGACGATCGACCCCTGCGGCATCTGCGAGCCGTGCCGCGCGATCACCGAGGGCCGCCATATCGACGTGATCGAGATGGACGCCGCGTCGAACACCGGGGTCGACGATGTGCGCGAGATCATCGAGGCGGTGCGTTACGCCGCCGTGTCGGCGCGCTACAAGATCTACATCATCGACGAAGTGCATATGTTGTCGCGCAACGCCTTCAACGCGCTACTGAAAACGCTCGAAGAACCGCCGCCGCACGTCAAATTCCTGTTCGCCACGACCGAGGTGAACAAGGTGCCGGTGACGGTGCTGTCGCGCTGCCAGCGCTTCGACCTCCGCCGCATCACCCCCGACATGCTCTTCGCCCATTTCAGTGCGATCCTGCAGAAGGAAGGCGTCGAGGCCGAGGCGCCGGCGATCTGGCTGATCGCCAACGCCGCCGAGGGATCGGTGCGCGACGGGCTGTCGATCCTCGACCAGGCGATCGCGCACGCCGACCTCGATGGCGGCGGCATGATCGGCGCGGCGCAGGTGCGGGTGATGCTCGGCCTGTCGGACCGCTCGTCGATCGCGAATTTGATGGCGACGATATTGGAAGGCGATTCGGGCGGCGCGATCGACCTCGCGCGCGGCCAATATGCACTGGGGATCGAACCCGTCGCGATGGTGCGCGGGTTGATGGACCTGACCCATGCGATCACCCTCGCCAAAGTGTCGCGCCACGACGACCCCGCGCTGGCCGAGGCCGACCGCGCCCGCATCACCGACTGGGCGCAGAAACTGGGTTTCGCGCCGCTCAACCGGCTGTGGCAATTGCTGCTCAAGGGGCATGACGAGGTGCTCCGCGCCAATAATCCGCTCGAGCATCTGGAAATGCTGCTGCTGCGGGTGATTTATGCGGCCGCGATGCCCGATCCGGGCGAGCTGGCGAAATTGCTCGAAACCGGACATTTTCCCTCGACCCCGCTGCCCGCGCCGGCCGCGCCAGCACAGGACTCAACCGCAAGCGCGCCCGAACCCGTCGCCGCCGAAGCCGAAGCACCGGCGTCGGCGCTCACCGTCGCGCAAATCTGCCAATTGCTCGAAAGCACCGGCAATCACCGCCTCGCGGTGGTCGTCCACGACCATCTGCGGATCATCACGCTCGAACCCGGCCTGCTGCTGTTCGCCGAGGGGCCGGGGATCGACGCGAATTTCGCGCGCGACCTCGGCGATGCGCTGTTCGCCGCGACCGGCAGCCGCTGGCAGGTGCGCGCGGGGGAAGGCGATGCCCGGCCGAGCCTGGGGCAAACGCGCGCCGCGAGCCTCGCCGACAACGACCAGCGCATCCGCGAACTGCCCGTCGTGAAGGCCGCATTGGCGGCTTTTCCCGATGCGAGGCTTGTCGAGGGCGACGACAATCGCCATAAGTCGGCCCCATGAAATCGATGGAAGAAATGCTCAAGGCGGCGCAGCAAGCCGCCGAAACCGTGCAGGCGCAGATGGCCGAGGCGCAGGCCAAGCTTGACAGCGTCGAGGTCGAAGGCATGTCCGGCGGCGGTCTCGTCCGCATCACCGCCAGCGCGAAGGGCCGGATCAAGGCGATATCGATCGACGACAGCCTGATGGTCCCGGCGGACAAGCAGATGCTCGAAGATCTGCTCGCCGCCGCCTTCAACGATGCCCGCGAAAAGGCGGATCAGGCGAGCAACGCCGAAATGGGCAAGATGACGAGCGGCCTGCAACTGCCGCCGGGTTTCAAGCTGCCTTTTTGATCCTGCGTTCCGCGCGCCGTTCAGCGCAGCGACATTGAATGCGCGCCAAGTTACGCCATATTAGCGGTGAAGACCCTATCAGAAGGACGGCGCGCCGGTCGCGGGCGCCGCTCCAGGAGCCATGATGAGCCAGACTTTCCCCCTGTTGCCGCTGCGCGACATTGTTGTTTTTCCGCATATGATCGTGCCGCTGTTCGTCGGCCGCGATCGCTCGGTCGCCGCGCTCGAAGTCGCGATGGAAGCCGACAAGGAAATATTCCTCGTCGCCCAGCTCGATCCGGGCGAGGATGATCCGCAGCGCGACGACCTCTATGACGTCGGCGTCATCGCGACCGTGCTCCAGCTGCTCAAGCTGCCCGACGGTACCGTCCGTGTCCTGGTTGAGGGCAAGGAGCGGGCCAAGCTCGTCGCGCTCGAAAATGACGACAAGGCGGTGCTCGCGCGGGTGACGCCGATCGCCGATGCCGAGGATGACAGCGTCGATACGGCGGCGCTGATGCGCTCGGTCGTCGACCAGTTCGAAAATTACGCCAAGCTCAACAAGAAAATGCCGGCGGAAACCGCGGTTCAATTGTCGCAGATCGAGGAAGCCTCGCGGCTTGCCGATTCGGTTGCAGGCAATCTCAACATCAAGGTGTCGGACAAGCAGGCTTTGCTCGTCGAAGGCCAGCCTGCCAAGCGGCTCGAAATGGTCTTCGCCTTCATGGAGGGCGAACTCGGGGTTTTGCAGGTCGAAAAGAAGATCCGCGGCCGCGTGAAGCGCCAGATGGAAAAGAGCCAGCGCGAATATTATCTCAACGAACAGTTGAAGGCGATCCAGCGCGAACTCGGCAACGATAATGGCGAGGGCGGCGACGACCTTGCCGAGTTGCAGGTCAAGATCGACGGCATGAAGCTGTCGAAGGAGGCCAAGGCCAAGGCGCAGGCCGAGATGAAGAAATTGCGCGGCATGGCGCCGATGTCGGCTGAGGCGACGGTGGTCCGCAACTATCTCGACACGCTGATCGGCCTGCCGTGGGGCAAGAAGTCGAAGCTGAAGAAAGATATCGCTGCGGCGCAGGCCGTGCTCGATAACGACCATTATGCGCTGGAAAAGGTCAAGGACCGCATCGTCGAATATCTGGCGGTGCAGGCGCGCACCAACAAGCTGAAGGGGCCGATCCTGTGCCTCGTCGGCCCGCCGGGCGTCGGCAAGACCAGCCTCGGCAAGAGCATCGCGAAAGCGACGGGGCGCGAGTTCATCCGCCAGTCGCTGGGCGGCGTGCGCGACGAGGCCGAGATTCGCGGCCATCGCCGCACGTACATCGGTTCGCTGCCGGGCAAGATCGTCACCAACCTCAAGAAGGCGGGGACGATGAACCCGCTGTTCCTGCTCGACGAGATCGACAAGCTGGGCCAGGATTTCCGCGGCGATCCGGCCTCGGCGCTGCTCGAGGTGCTCGACCCCGAACAGAATGGCAAATTCCAGGACCATTATCTGGAGATCGACGTCGACCTGTCGGACATCATGTTCGTGACGACGGCCAACTCGCTCAACCTGCCGCAGGCGCTGCTCGACCGCATGGAGATCATCCGGCTCGAAGGCTATACCGAGGACGAGAAGGTCGAGATCGCGAAGCGCCACCTCGTCGCCAAGCAGATCGAAGCGCATGGGCTGAAGGCCGGCGAGTTCGAGCTGACCGAAGAGGGCTTGCGCGACCTCATCCGCTATTACACCCGCGAAGCCGGCGTCCGCACCCTCGAACGCGAGATCGCCAAGCTCGCGCGCAAGGCGCTGCGCCGCATCCTCGAAGGCAAGATGGAGAGCGTCGTCGTGACGCCCGACAATCTCGCCGATTATTCGGGCGTGCGGAAATATAAGCATGGGATGGGCGACCTCGAGGATCAGATCGGCGCCGTCACCGGCCTCGCCTGGACCGAGGTCGGCGGCGAATTGCTGACGATCGAGGCGGTCACCGCGTCGGGCAAGGGCCAGGTGCGGACCACCGGCAAGCTTGGCGAAGTGATGACCGAATCGGTGCAGGCGGCGCTGTCCTTCGTGAAGGCGCGCGCGCCCAGCTATGGCATCAAGCCCAGCCTGTTCGCGCGCAAGGACATCCATATCCACCTGCCCGAAGGCGCGGTGCCGAAGGACGGTCCGTCGGCGGGCGTCGGCATGGTCACCGCGATGGTGTCGACCCTGACCGGCATCGCGGTGCGCCGCGACGTCGCGATGACCGGCGAAGTGACGCTGCGTGGCCGCGTGCTCGCGATCGGCGGGCTCAAGGAAAAGCTGCTCGCGGCGCTTCGCGGCGGCATCACCACGGTCCTGATCCCCGAGGAGAATGAGAAGGATCTGGTCGAGATTCCCGCCAATATTACCAGCGGGCTCAAGATCATACCGGTCAGCCACGTCGACCAGGTGCTGGCCGAGGCGCTGGTCGCTCCGGTCGAACCGATCGAGTGGACCGAGGCCGACGATCTCGCCGCCTCGCCGCCGACCGCGACCGCGACCGACCCCGAAACTGCGATTCGGCATTAACCGCGGTTAGGGTGGCTGCTTTTCGTCGCAAAAACGTCATTTTCACCCGTTTTTGCCCCTTTTTTGCTTTGACAAGGGGGGGGCAAAGCGCGTTAGTGGCGCCCCATGGCTTGGGCCATGAATCATTCAATCAACAAATCACAGGGGTTCCTTAGGCATGAACAAACAAGACCTGATCGCCGCCGTCGCTGACTCGAGCGGCCTGACCAAGGGTGACGCGAGCAAGGCGGTCGAAGCTGTTTTCGACGCGATCACGGGTTCGCTGAAGAAGGGTGGCGAAGTCCGCCTCGTCGGTTTCGGCACCTTCGCCGTCAGCAAGCGCAAGGCCTCGACCGGCCGCAACCCGCGCACCGGCGAAACGATGACCATCGCGGCATCGAACCAGCCGAAGTTCAAGGCCGGCAAGGCCCTCAAGGACGCCGTCAACTAATTGGCGAGCACCTTCTGGTGAAAAACATTTCGGGCCGCGGCGCAAGCTGCGGCCCGATTTGTTTGGGAGGGCGGCGATCCGAAAAATCGCCGTTGCAATCGCCACGGCAGCAGCTATGGACGTCCGGCTTTCGGACGCGGCGTCGCCGCTTCGGTCCGGGACGGGCGCGTAGCTCAGCGGTAGAGCACACCCTTCACACGGGTGGGGTCACAGGTTCAATCCCTGTCGCGCCCACCACGGCGCCAAGGCAAAACCCTGGATGACCGTGCCATTCATCGCCTATTCAATGCGATCGCTCTAGGACGTTGGCCATGTTCCGCATGATCACCCTTTCGCTTGCTTCGGCTGCCCTGCTCGCCACGGCGGCGCCCACCATGGCGCGCGGCGACCGCGACCAGGACCAGCTGCGCGACGCCGCGGCGCAGGGACAGGTCGTCCCGCTCGGCAAGCTGATCTCCGACATCCGCTCGCGCTCGCCCTATCGCGACATGACCTATCTCGGCGGGCCGCAGTTCGACCAGCAGCGGATGATCTATGCGCTGAAATTCATGGACGGCAGCCAGGTGGTGGTCGTTTATGTCGATGCGCGCACCGGCCGCATCGTCGGGCGCAAACCCTGATATCTTCCGTCACGACATTTGCGATGACCGCCGTGAGTGGTACACAGCGATAAAAGCGGCCGGGCCAACCCGGATCGCGCTAGGAAAGGCGCTTGAATGCGGATTTTGATTGTCGAAGACGAACCCACGCTGGGCCCGCAGCTGAAAGCGACGCTGGAGGGGGCGGGCTATGCCGTCGATCTCGCGACCGATGGCGAGGACGGCCATTTCCTGGGCTCGACCGAAAATTATGACGCCGCGATCCTCGACCTCGGGCTGCCCGAAATCGACGGGCTGACCGTGCTCGATCGCTGGCGCCGCGAGAAGCGCAATTTCCCCGTGCTCGTGCTGACCGCGCGCGACAGCTGGTCCGACAAGGTCGCCGGGCTCGACGCCGGCGCCGACGATTATCTCGCCAAGCCGTTCCAGACCGAGGAGCTGATCGCCCGTCTGCGCGCGCTGATCCGCCGCGCCGCGGGCAATGCGTCGAGCGAGCTGATCGCGGGCAAGGTGCGGCTCGACACGCGCTCGGGCCGCGTCACGCTCGATGGCGAGCCGGTGAAGCTGACCGCGCAGGAATATAAATTGCTGTCCTACCTGCTCCATCACAAGGGCAAGGTCGTGTCGCGCACCGAGCTGATCGAACATATCTATGATCAGGATTTCGACCGCGATTCGAACACGATCGAGGTGTTCGTCACGCGCATCCGCAAGAAGCTGGGCGCCGACATCATCACCACGATCCGCGGCCTGGGTTACCAGCTCGACGATCCGCAGGGCTGAGTGTGAAGCGTCATCGTTCCCTTTTCGTCATCCCGGCGAAGGGTGACGGGAGGCACGCGACTCCCGTCACGATCTCGCCGGTGCGTCATGGCGATAGGGAGAGATCCCGGCCTTCGCCGGGATGACGGAGAATGAAAATGCGGAGGGATTGGATCCCTCCTCGCGCCCGGCGCTGACGAGCCGGATCACCGGGTCGCTGGCGCGGCGCATGATTGCGATCGCGACGATCTGGATTTCGCTGCTGCTGCTTGGCGGCGGTTTCGCGCTCGACCGGGTGCTGACCGGCGCGATCACGCGCAATTTCGATTCGAACCTGGAATATGTGCTGCTCAGCATGATCCGCTCGTCGGAAATCGGCCCCGATGGCGAGGTGCGGATGATCGAGCCGCTCGGCGACCCGCGCTTCCTCGAACCCTATAGCGGCCTTTATTGGCAGATCAGCGGCGGCCGCCAGGAACCCTATCCGTCGCGCTCGCTGTGGGAACGGCGGCTCGACACGTCGGACACGCACGACGACCAGCAGCTCCATGTCTATGACAGCAACCAGTTTCCCGACGAGGAACTGCGCGTCGCCGAGCGCGACGTCATGTTGCCGGGCAGCAAGATCAAGTGGCGGTTCCAGATCGCCCAGTCGCGTGACGTGCTGCAGATGCAGACCCGCGCGGTGCGCGCGACCCTGATCCCCAGCCTCGCGCTGCTCGGGCTCGGTCTGATCGTCCTCGCGGCGCTCCAGACCTTCTACGGACTATGGCCGCTGCGCCATATCCGCCGCGCGATCGCGGCGATGCGCGGCGGGCAGCAACGCCGCGTCGTCGCGCCGTTGCCGCTCGAGGTGCAGCCGATCGTCGACGAGCTGAACGCGCTGCTCGCGCATAACGAGAAACAGGCCGAAGAGGCGCGGCTCCACGCCGGCAACCTCGCCCATGCGCTCAAGACGCCGCTGACCGTACTCGTCAACAGCGCCACCAGCGACACCTCCGACCTCGCCGACACGGTGCGGCGCGAGGCGGCGACGATGCAGCGCCAGGTCGAGCATCACCTCGCGCGCGCCCGCGCGGTCGGCCGGCGCGGCGCGGCGCAGGCCCGCGCCAATGTGCGCGACAGCGTCGACAGCGTGTCGCGTGCGGTGGCGCTGCTCCATCCCGAAACGCGGCTCGACGCATCGGGCGACAAGGCGCTGGTCGCGCGGGTTGAGCGTCAGGATCTCGACGAACTGATCGGCAATCTGCTCGAAAACGCGGCCAAATATGGCGGCGGCAGCGTCTTCGTCACTGTCCAGCGGGAGGGCGGCATGGCCGAAATCCTCGTCGAGGACGACGGCCCGGGCATTTCGCCCGCCGACCGCGTGCGGATTTTCGACCGCGGGGTTCGGCTCGACAGCGGCAAGCCGGGCACGGGGCTAGGCCTCGCGATCGTCCGCGACGTCGCGGAGATTTACGGCGGGAGTATTGCGCTTGAGGAGAGCGAGGATCTGGGCGGGTTGTTGGTGCGGCTAAGGTTGCCGGCGGGGTAGGGGAGCCCGTCCTCGGTGATGAGCAGGTCTAGGCGCGCCCCGACGCCAAAATGACCGAAAACGCCTTCAGGCCGGCCGGCGATTCCTCCCAGAACGGCGACAGCTGGTTGGGGTATCGAGCCTTTAAATCCTCCAGGATCGGCGCCGCAACGGGCTCGGTGAGGCGAATCAACCAATGGTTGATTGGAAACCCGGCCAGCGTGGCGCCGCAAATCACGCTCTCGGTCTCCGAACTGATCCAGCCCGCTTCAGCCTCCAGCAGATCTTTCACGAGCGCGCGCTCGAACCAGGCATCCAGGAAAACGCCGACCGCCTCCTTCTCGCCGATCGACCAAGTCTGCCAGTCAGCCAGCCTCAACTTGTTCAAGACGATTTCCGGGTCATTCGCATTGCCGGGATCGCCAACGGACACCTCCAATATGCGCGGGAGCAGATATCGAAAGTCCCGGGCACTCCCGATCGTGTAAAAGGCGCCCGAAACATAACGCCAGAGGTCTTCGCCTTTGATGTCTCGAAGCGGAGTTGCCAGCAAGATGTCGACGTTCCGTGAGTCTATGCAACAGGGGCAGCCTTCGATTACCGGCGGTTTTGGTGCAGCAAATTGCTCGTAGACCGCTTCCAGTGCCTCGTAGAGGCGCGCGTTGGCGGACGACAAGGACGGGTTGGCCACCGCAAAGCGCCTCAGGCCGCCGTCACCACCAGCCCGCGCTGCACCCCCGGCCGCGCCAGCCCGGCATCGAGCCAGCGCTGCACATTCCCGAATCGCTCGAACCCGACGATCTCGGCGGCGTCGTAAAAGCCGATCAGGTTGCGCACCCAGCCGAGCAGCGAAATGTCGGCGATGCTGTACCCCTCGTCGATGATCCACTCGCGCTCCGCCAGCCGGTCGTTGAGCACGCTTAGCAGCCGCGCCGATTCCGCCGCGTAGCGGTCGCGCGGGCGCTTGTCCTCATAGTCCTTGCCGGCGAATTTGTGGAAGAAGCCGAGCTGGCCGAAGATCGGCCCGGCGCCGCCCATCTGCCACATCAGCCACTGGATCGTCTCATAGCGCGTTGCGGCATCGGCCGAGAGATACTGGCCGGTCTTGTCGGCGAGATAGATCAGGATCGCGCCCGATTCGAACAGCGCCAGCGGCTTGCCGCCCGGGCCGTGAGGGTCGAGGATCGCGGGGATCTTGCCATTGGGGTTGAGCGCCAGAAACGCCGGATCGTGGCTTTCGTTCGCCATGATGTCGACGCGGTGCGGCTCATAGGGCAGGCCGGTTTCCTCGAGCATGATGCCGACCTTCACGCCATTGGGCGTCGGCGCGGAGAAAAGCTGGAGCCGGTCGGGGTGCTGCGCCGGCCATTTGGCGAAGATCGGGTGCGTCATGCGTCCTGCTCGCGCTTCGCCTGCTGGTGGTGGCGGATCACTTCCTCGATGATGAAGCGCAGGAATTTTTCGGTGAAATCGGGGTCTAGGTCGGCATCGCGCGCGAGGTCGCGCAGCCGGCCGATCTGGCGCTCTTCGCGGCCGGGGTCGGCGGGGGGCAGCCCCTCGCGCGCCTTGAGCTCGCCGACCGCCTTGGTCACCTTGAACCGTTCGGCGAGCATATAGACGAGCGCGGCGTCGATATTGTCGATGCTTTGGCGGAAACGGCTCAGCTGGTCGTCCATGGTCGGCTCCTCTTATGCCCGGCACGCTTGGCACCGCCGGGGGGTGAGTGGCAAGCCGAAAGTCGTTGCAAAATGACGGTCCTGCCGCCAAGGCTCGCCGCGTTATGACTGCCGAGATCCACCAGCTCCACGGCGACCGTCCGCCCTCGCTCGACCCCATGATGGCGCTCGTCGCCGCCGACATGAACGAGGTCAATGCCGTCATTCTCGACCGCATGCAGTCCGAAGTGCCGCTGATCCCCGAACTGGCCGGCCATCTGATCGCGGGCGGCGGCAAGCGCATGCGCCCGATGCTGACGCTCGCCTGCGGCAAGCTGCTCGACTATCCCGGCCGCCGCCACTGCAAGCTCGCCGCCGCGGTCGAATTCATCCACACCGCGACCCTGCTCCACGACGATGTCGTCGATGGATCAGACCTCCGCCGTGGCCGCAAGACCGCGAACCTCATCTGGGGCAATAGCGCGTCGGTCCTCGTGGGCGACTTCCTGTTCAGCCGCGCCTTCGAGGTGATGGTCGAGGATGGCTCGCTCAAGGTCCTCAAAATCCTGTCGCGGGCCTCGGCGGTGATCGCCGAGGGCGAGGTCAACCAGCTCTCGGCGCAGCGCCGCATCGAGACCAGCGAGGACCAGTATCTCGCGATCATCAACGCCAAGACCGCCGAGCTGTTCGCCGCCGCGTGCAAGATCGCCGCCGTCGTCGCCGAGCGCGACGATGCGACCGAGGCCGCGCTCGACAGCTATGGCCGCAACCTCGGCGTCGCCTTCCAGCTCGTCGACGATGCGATCGACTATGTTTCGGACGCCGAAACGATGGGCAAGGGTGTCGGCGACGATTTTCGCGACGGCAAGGTCACGCTGCCGGTGATCCTCGCTTATGCGCGCGGCAATGCCGAGGAGCGCGACTTCTGGAAACAGGCGATCGTCGGGCACCGCAGCTCGGACGAGGACCTCGCCTACGCCACCACGCTGCTCCACAAGCATGACACGATCGCCGACACGCTGGCGCGCGCGCGCCATTATGGCCAGCGCGCAGTCGATGCGATCGGCGGCTTCCGCGCGAGCCAGGCCAAGGCGGCGCTGACCGAAGCGGTCGCCTTCGCGGTCGCCCGCGCCTACTGACCCCGCCATGGCGACGATGGGTCCAGCGGCGGAAAGCCCCGACGCCTATGTCGCCGCGCTGTCGGGTTGGCAGCTCGAACGTTGCCAGATGCTCCGCGCTGCCGTGATGCGCGCGGCGGCGTTCGACGAGACGATCAAATGGACCAATCTCGTCTTCATGGCCAACGGCCCGTGCATATTGATCCGCGCCGAGGAACATCGCGTGCTGCTCGGCTTCTGGCGCGGCAAGAGGCTGCGCGCGATCGAGCCGCGGATCAAGGCGAGCGGCAAATATGAGCTCGGCAATCTGGTGATGACCGAGGAGACCGTCGTCGATCCCGCGATGGTCGAAAGGCTCGCGGCCGAGGCCTATCGGCTTAATTTCGACATCGGCAATCCCGCGACCCGCACATGAGCCTCTCGCTTCCGATCGACGTGGTGCTGCCCGACATCATGGCGGCGCTGACGCTGAAACCCAATGTCGTCGTCGTCGCGCCGCCGGGCGCGGGTAAGACGACGCGGGTGGCGCCCGAAATATTGAAACAACCCTGGTGCAAGGGCGCGGTGTGGCTGCTCTCACCGCGCCGCCTCGCCGCGCGCGCCGCCGCCGAGCGTATCGCCGAGGAGACGGGGACGAAGGTCGGCGAGCTCGTCGGCTATGCGACGCGGCTCGACAGTAAGCAGTCGAAGGACACGCGCCTGCTGGTGATGACCCCGGGGCTGTTCCGCAACCGCATCCTCGACGATCCCGAACTGACGGGGGTCACCGCGGTGCTGTTCGACGAAGTGCATGAACGCAGCCTCGACGGCGATTTCGCGCTCGCGCTGGCGATCGACGCGCAACAAGGGCTGCGCGACGATCTGCGCCTCGTCGCGATGTCGGCGACGCTCGATGGCGCGCGTTTCGGGGCGCTGCTCGGCAATGCGCCGGTGGTCAAGAGCGAGGGCAAGAGCTGGCCGCTCGATCTGCGCCATATCGGCCGCCGCGCCGAGGATCGGCTGGAGGTCAGCGTCCTCGCGGCGGTGCGGCAGGCGCTCGCCGACGAGCCGGCCGATGAGGGTGGGGGCGACCTGCTGACTTTCCTGCCCGGGGCTGGCGACATCGAGCGCGCCGCGACGGCGGTCGAGGAGGCGCGGCTGCCGCTGGTCGTCCACCGGCTGCACGGCCAGATCGACCCCGCGCTGCAACGCGCCGCGCTGGTCCGCGATCCCGGTGGCAAGCGCAAGCTGATCCTCGCGACGAGCATCGCCGAGACGAGCCTGACGATCGAGGGGGTGCGCATCGTCATCGACGCCGGCCTGTCGCGCCGCCCGCGTTTCGACAAGGCGGCGGGCATCGCGCGGCTGGTCACCGAACGCGCCAGCCAGGCCTCGGCGACGCAGCGCGCGGGGCGCGCCGCGCGGCAGGGGCCGGGCGTTGCCTATCGCCTGTGGGAAGCCGCAGCGACAACGGGAATGCCGCCCTTCGATCCGCCCGAAATCCACGAGAATGACCTGATGCCGGTGGTGCTCGATTGCGCGAGTTGGGGCATTATCGATCCGCGCCAATTGGGTTGGCTCGACCCGCCGTCGCCCGCCGCGATTGCCGAAGCCAAGACGCGGCTGCAGGCGATCGGCGCGCTGGCGACCGACGGTCGGATCACCCCGCACGGCCATGCGCTCGCCGCGATCCCGCTGCCGGTGCCGCTCGCGCATATGATCCTCGACGCGGCGGCGGCGGGCGAGGCCGAGCTCGCCGCGCGGCTCGCGGTGCTGCTCACCGAACCGGGGCTCGGCGGGCGCGGCGTCGATGTCGAGGCGCGGCTCCAGCGCTGGCGGGGAGCGAAAGGCGACCGGGCCGAAGGCGCCTGGCGGCTCGGACGCCGGCTCGCGGCTTTGGCCGAGAAGCGCGCCGGCGACGGCGCGCCCTTGACCGCGCGCTCGGTCGGTGGGTGGATCGCGACCGCCTGGCCCGACCGCGTCGCGCGGCAGCGCGCCGGGCAGCGCGGCGACTATCTCAGCGTCGGCGGCCGCGCCTATAAGCTTGACCCGCTCGATCCGCTCGCGGGCAGCGAATGGCTCGCCATCGCCGATGCGCAAGGCCATGCGGCGGGGGTGCGCATCCTCGCCGCCGCGCCGATCGCGCAGGTCGAGGTGGAGGCGATTTTTGCGGATCGCATCATCGCCCATTCGGGCAGCAGCTATGATGCGGCGAACGACCGGGTCGATCATCGCCGTGAACGGCGGCTCGGCGCGATCGCATTGACCAGCGGCAAGGCGGCCCGTGACGAAAGCGCCGAGGATGATGCCGCGCTGCGCCTCGCGGCGGTGCGCGACAAGGGGCTCGGGCTGATCGGCTGGGGCCCGGCGGCGCAGGCGCTGCGGCTGCGCGCGTCCTTCGCGGGGATCGATGCGCTGTCGACCGCCGCCCTCGCCGACGGTCTCGACATCTGGCTCGCGCCGCTGCTGCCCGGATGCCGGGGGCTGCGCGATATCGGTGACCGGCGGCTGGCCGACGCGCTGATGGGCTTGCTCGACTGGCCGGCGCGGCAATTGCTCGAAAAGCGCGCGCCCGACGATTATGCCACCCCTGCGGGCAGCCATCACAAGATCGACTATGGCGCCGACGGCGGGCCGCAGGTGTCGGTGCGGGTGCAGGAGATGTTCGGGCTGGCGCGCCACCCGACGGTCGGCGAACCGCCGGTGCCGCTGGTGCTCGCGCTGACCTCGCCCGCGCACCGCCCGATCCAGACGATGCGCGACATCGCCAGTTTCTGGAGCGGCAGCTGGCACGAGGTGGCGCGCGAGATGCGCGGGCGTTACCCCAAGCACAGCTGGCCCGACGACCCGGCGACCGCGAGGCCGACCCTGCTGACCAAGGCGGCGCAGGCGCGGCGCGACGGGGCGTGACGATGGGCCTTTTCGTGGGCAACATGAGCCGCTAAGGCGGCGTCATCGGCACCAACGCAGGAACGACGAAATGAAGGCCCGCATTTTCCAGAAGCCCAAGAACGCCATGCAGTCGGGCCGCGCCGGGACGCAGCGCTGGGTGCTGGAATTCGCGCCGGCCGAAGCGCGCCAGGCCGATCCGTTGATGGGCTGGGCGGGCAGCGGCGATACCCGGCGCCAGCTCAAGCTGGGTTTCGCGAGTCAGGACGAAGCGGTGGCTTATGCGACGCGCGAAGGGATCGACGCCGAGGTGATCGCGACGCCCGTTCGCACGCTGAAGATCCAGGCTTACGCCGACAATTTTCGGTAACCACCCGTCGCCCCCGCGAAGGCGGGGGCCGCTATCAATGTAGCACTAGGTTGCCAGCGGCCCCCGCCTTCGCGGGGGCGACAATTTTACTCCGCGTCCGGCTGCAACAGCTTGTGCAGATGCACGACGACATATTTCATTTCGGCGTCGTCGACGGTGCGCTGTGCCGCGCTGCGCCAGGCTTTTTCGGCGGCCTTGTAGTCGGGATACAGGCCGACGACGTCGAGGTTGTGGAGGTCGACGAAATCGAGGCCTTGCGGGTCGCTGACGCGGCCGCCGAAGACCAGGTGCAATTTGCTCATTGTTGCTTTCCTTACGGCTAGCGCTGGGGAGGGGAGGAGGCGCCCCTAACAGCGCCCTGCCGCAACGGCAAGACGATCAGTCTTCCTTGTTGCCGCCTTTGGGGAGCAAGGCGCCGAGCAAGGCGCCGATGGCGACTGCCCCCGCGACGAGCGCGATCGGCTGTTTTTCGGCCACGTCCTTGAGCTTGGAGTTGGCGCGCTTCGCCTGCGCCTTGCCCTTGGCGAGCGCTTCGCCGGCGGCTTCGCGCGCGACGCCGGCCTGTTCGGCGCCCCTGGCGGCGAGTTCGTTTGTCGCGGCGCGGGCGCGGCCATAACCCTCCTGGATGCGGACCTTGGCCGCTTCGGCGGTCAGCTTGGCATTTTCGGCGGTTTTCTGCGCAACTTCACTCACTTTCGCGGTGGTTTCGCGGGCGGTTTCACTGAGCGGCTTCATTCTGGTCCTCCACATTTTCGATATCTTCGGCGTCGTCCTCGGCGGCATCGCCGGGACGGACCTTGGCCAGACCCGCCTCGGCGAGGTCGCGCAGCTTGCGGCCGAGCCGCGGCGCATGCTCCTTGATCGGGTCGCGCAACAGCCACGCCAGGCCGGCGGCTGCGGCGATCGCGATCGGCAGGCGATTGTCCTTGAATTGCTTCTGCACCGCCTGCGCGGTGTCGTCGACCTTGGCGCCGAGGCGGTATTTGCCGCGATTGTAGAGCGACTTCGGCTTGAAGGCCTCGCCCGCCGCGCCGAGCTTGCGCTGCAATTCGGCGCGCTGGATCATCGATCGCCGCGCCGCGTTGATCAGGCGGGTTCGCGATGGACGCATCAATCATCCCCCTTGGCGAGAAAATCGTCGCGGAACGCCGCCTTGACGTCGCCGTAACTCAGCTTCGCGCGCCACCCGGCAAAGGCCGCGACGGCGACCAGCACCGCCACGACGATCAATGTCGCGAGCAGCGGCCCGACATGCTGCGCCAGCACGAGGATCGCCCCGAACGCCAGCGCGAGCATCGCGACCACGAGCGCGCTGCCGGCGACGAAACCCCAGGCCGAGGTCCAGCCGGCGCCATGATAGGCGAGCGCCCCGCGCGCCTTGAGCAGCGCGACCTCCGCCTCCGCCGCCGCCTGCAGATTGTCGACGACGTCGCCGACGATCTTTTCCAGCGGCACCGGCGGCGGGGCGACCGGGCGTCCGTCGGGCGCATAGCCGTGGCTCACGCGGTTGAACGCGCCCTCTTCGGACGGGGCAGGGGTGTCAGGCTTTGGCGGTGACATTGCGAAGGGCTGGGTTTCAGTCGCTGCTCGAACCCTTGAGCAGGCGCGCCAGCACAAAGCCGATCACCGCTGCCGCGCCGACCGACACTGCCGGGTTCTTCTTGACCAGATCCTTGGTCGCGGCGGCGAGTTCGTCGAGGTCCTTCTTGTCGAGCGAGGTCGCGAGACCGGCGACGGTCGAGGCGGCCGAGCGGGCATAGTCGCCGTACTGCTTGCCGAATTTGCTGTCGACGGTGCCGGCGCTGTCCTCGAGCATCTTGGCAAGGCTGCCGACGGCTTCGGCGGCCTTGTCCTTGCCCTTGGTCGCCGCTTCGCGCGCCTTGGTCGACGCCTGGCCCGCAAGGTTGCTCGCGTCGGCCTTCAGCGACGCGGCCTTTTTCGAGGCTTCGCTCTTGATCGTGGCGCCGGTGGCGGCGAGCTGGTCGCGGATCGGATGCTCGGCGCTCTTGGCCGCCGCGGGCTTGCGTGCGGGTGCAGCCTTGGCTGCGGCGGGCTTGGCGGGCGCCTTGGCAGCGGGCTTCTTGGCGGCGGGAGTAGCGGCTTTGGCCATCGGTTCGTCCTCTTCTCTTATACGAAGCGCGGCTTTGCCCGCCGCGCCTGTCCCTGTCTCTGCGATAATATAGCAACAGGCGATGAATGGTTCCATAGCGCGGCGAAATTCCCCCAAAAATAGCAATGCATATGGTTGCACTAAGGGCAGGGCGCCGATAACAGGCGGGCGCCTTTCCCATTGGGCTCGCGCGAGCCCGTCAGCAGGACGATCCTCCATGACCGCCATCATCGACATCCACGGCCGCGAAATCCTCGACAGCCGCGGCAATCCCACCGTCGAAGTCGATGTGCTGCTGGAGGATGGCAGCTTCGGCCGCGCCGCAGTGCCCTCGGGCGCCTCGACCGGTGCGCATGAAGCGGTCGAGCTGCGCGACGGCGACAAGAGCCGCTACCTCGGCAAGGGGGTGACCAAGGCGGTTGCTGCGGTGAACGGCGACATCGCCGACGCGCTGATCGGCCTCGACGCGGAGGACCAGCGCGAACTCGACATGGCGATGATCGCGCTCGACGGCACGCCGAACAAGAGCCGCCTCGGCGCCAACGCGATCCTCGGGGTCAGCCTCGCCGCCGCCAAGGCCGCCGCCGACGCGCGTGGCCTGCCGCTCTATCGCTATGTCGGCGGCGTCTCGGCGCGCACGTTGCCGGTGCCGATGATGAACATCATCAACGGCGGCGAACATGCCGACAACCCGATCGACGTGCAGGAATTTATGATCATGCCCGTCGGCGCCGGCAGCATCGCCGAAGCGGTGCGCTGGGGCAGCGAGATTTTCCACACGCTCAAGAAGGGCCTGTCGGCGAAGGGCCTCGCGACGGCGGTCGGCGACGAGGGCGGCTTCGCCCCGAACCTCGCCTCGACCCGCGCCGCGCTCGATTTCATCGCCGCGTCGGTTGACGAGGCCGGGTTCAAGCTCGGCACCGATGTCGTGCTGGCGCTCGATTGCGCCGCGACCGAATTTTTCAAGAACGGCAAATATGAAATCAGCGGCGAAGGCCTGTCGCTCAGCCCCGAGCAGATGGCGGAATATCTCGCCGCGCTGGTCGCCGACTATCCGATCAAGTCGATCGAGGACGGCATGAGCGAAGACGACTTCACGGGCTGGAAGGCGCTGACCGACCTGATCGGCGACAAGTGCCAGCTCGTCGGCGACGACCTGTTCGTCACCAACCCGCTGCGTTTGGAGCAGGGCATCAAGGATGGCCTCGCCAACTCGCTGCTCGTCAAGGTCAACCAGATCGGCACGCTCAGCGAAACGCTCGACGCGGTCGATATGGCGCACCGCGCGCGCTACACCGCCGTCATGTCGCACCGCTCGGGCGAGACCGAGGATTCGACGATCGCCGACCTCGCAGTCGCGACCAACTGCGGCCAGATCAAGACCGGCAGCCTCGCGCGTTCAGACCGGCTCGCCAAATACAACCAGCTGATCCGCATCGAGGAAGAGCTGGGCGACATGGCGCGCTATCCGGGGGCGGCGATTTTCGGGTGAGGTCCGCTGCGGCCTGTTGAATCACTTTGGTTTGCCAGACGGCTTTGCGACGCCCATTTTGCCAAAGCCTTTGCCTAGGTCCGCTAGTGCGTCAAAGGTTCGCTTTAGATCTTTTGGCGTCGGGCCGTCCCCAAGAATTGCACATATTCCTTGAGCAATTTCGGCAATTGGCGTGTCGTCACCGGCCTCGTGATCTATCGCCTTGTAGCTTTCTCGTAAGCCCTGCAACGCGCTGGCAATTCCACTCTTGTCCGGATGTGCGACGTTGTTCCGGAGATCGATGAATTTTATCAAAACCGGGGTCAGTGCGTCGATGATGGTCGCGTCGCCACGCCATGTTGCGTTAAGCACCGACACCTTCTCGGGAAAGCCAAGTTTGCCCTTTCCCACAAGCATTTTATCTGCGCGAGGAAACATCTCTCGGAGAAATATACTAAGTTCGATTTCCAAAGCCGTGTGAAGTTCGAAGACTTCCATGGCGAAAGGGTCGAGGTTTTCTCGTACCTTCGCTAAGCGAGCCATTCCTTGCAGGAAATCGTAGTTCGTCTTTCCCATCGTCTAGGACCTTTTGGCTTGGGGGTCGCCTTACTCACTCCCCCTTCAGATATTTATCGAACCACCCGATCGTCCGGCGCAGCGAGTCCAGCTGGTTTTCGCGCTTCTGGAAGCCGTGGCCTTCGCCGGGATAGAAGATCGTCTCGACGACATTGCCCTTGGCTTTCAGCAGGTCGTGAACCTCCTGCGCCTGGCCGCGCGGCACGCGGATGTCGTTTTCGCCCTGGATCGTCAGCAGCGGCGCCTTGGCCGCCTTCATATAGGTCAGCGGCGAGGCGGCGTCATAGACCGCGCCGTCCTTTTCGGGGGTGCCGAGCAGGCTGCGTTGATAGGCTTTGAGCCGCTCGTCCTGGTCGCGGTACATGGTGCGCCAGTTGATGATGCCGAACCATTGTACCGCCGCGGCAAATTCGTCGGGGGTGCGGCCGATCGCCATCAGCGACATGAAGCCGCCATAAGAGCCGCCGAAGATGCCGACCTTCTTGGCGTCGACATAGCCCGACTGGACGAGGAACGCCTTGGCCGCGACCGTGTCCTTGAGGTCGCCGCCGCCGAGGTCCTGGAAATTGGCTTCCTGGAACGCCTTGCCATAGCCGGTCGAGCCGCGGAAATTGGGCTGGATCACGACATAGCCGCGCGTCGCAAAGGCGGTCGCGTAGCGCGAGAAGCCGTCCTGAGACTGGCCGGTCGGGCCGCCATGCGGGATGACGATCGCGGGGTTGCTGCCGTCGCGTTCCAGGTTGAACGGCATCGTCACCACCGCGCTGATCAGCGTGCCGTCGAAGCTTTTATAGGTCACGATCTGCGACTTGGGCAGCGTCGCGGGCGACAGGCTGGCCATCGCCAGCGGCACCACGGGCGCCGCCTTGTTCGCGGCGAGGTCGTAGGCATAGAGCATCGTCGGCGAATCCGCGCCGCTGCGCGTCACGAACATTTTCGTCCCGTCGGGCGAGATCGCGGCGAGGCCGGGGATCGACGCGCGGCCGGGATCGAGCGCGAGGTCGGTCTTGGCCATCGTCGCCAGGTCGACGCGCGACAGCGTCGAACGCCCGTCATTGTTGGTGCGCACGAACATCGCCTTGCCGTCGGGTGTGACGATGTCGCTGCTTTCCTCCCACGGGGTTTTGGGCAGTCCCTGCCATTTTTTGGTCGCGACGGTGTAGGCCGTGGCGTGTGGCTGGCCGGTGCCGTCGTCGGTGGTCACCGCCAGCACCGCGCCGTCGGGGGTCGCACCGCTCGCGGCATAGATGGTCTTGGGCTTGCCGAGCAGCAGGGTCGCGGCGCCGCTTGCGACATCGACGCGCCACACCTCGCTCGCCGAACTGTCGACGAGGCTGCGGTTGGCGATGACCGCCTTGCCGCCATCGATCCAGGCGACCGGGTCCCAGCTAAATTGCGGGTCCTTTTCGGCGGTCAGGTTGCGGATATTGCCGGCGGCATCCATCACCGCGAGATTGCTCTGCCCCTCGCTCTTGAGCTTGGTCGACAGCGCGACAAGGCCCCCGGTCGGGCCGGGGAGCAGGCCGCTTTCGCTGCGGTCCGGCGTGTTGGTCAGATTTTCGACCGCGCCGCCGACGGTCGGCACGCGATAAATGTCCGAATATTCGTTCCCGCCGACGTCCTGCGTGAAATAGAGCCATTGGCCGTCGCGCGTCGTCGCCAGCCCCGATTGCGCATCGTCGGACTGGGTGAGCTGCACGGGCCAGCTGCCGTTCGCGTCCATGCGCCAGATGTTGACGCGGCCGGTCAGGTCGGTGGCGATGAAGATCTGTTTGCCGTCGGCGCTCCACACGGCGTCATAGAGCGAGCGCGTCACGCCGATGTCGTCGAGCGGCACCGGCTTCGCGTCGGGATTGGCGGGGGAGGCGATCGTCTGCGGATCGGTGACCGGGCGGTCGGGGGTCGCGACCTGTGCCGCGAGCGGCGAGGCGGTGGCAAGCAGGAGGACGGTGAGGATCGAACGCATCGAAAAGGCTCCCTGTTGTGACGCGGGGAGTGTGGCAGAGCCCAATCCGCTCGGCCAGTCTCAAAACTGCGGAAAAGCAAGCCATCCGCGCTTGACCCGGCGAATCACTTGTGATTCAAGGGCCGCAATGACGCAGCGCCACAAAATACGGAAATCGGTGAACCGGGCCATTGGTCCCACCGTCGCCGTGATCGCGGTGCTGGCGATGATCGGTTATGCGATCTTCGGTCCGACCGGGCTCTACGCCTGGGGCGATTATGGCCAGTCGGTCGAAAAGCAGCGCGTCGTCCTCGCCGACCTCACCCGCAAGCAGAATGAACTCAAGAACCGGGTCAATCTGCTCGACCGCCGCCGCGTCGATCCTGACCTGGCCGAGGAATATGTGCGCGAGAAACTCGGCGCCTATCACCCCGACGAGGTGATCATCCCGATGGACCCCGCCGAAAAGCCCTGAGGCTTTTGCTGCGGCTTTGCTGCATACGTAATATTGGACGGCCTTGCGGCCCAAGCGGGCGTTGCCAAGTGCGGCGCCGCTCTCCTATAGGAAGGCCCTGCCGTAACGGCTAACCGCAAAGGAACCCGCCTTGGCCAAAGCACCCGTGCGCAAGACTGCTGCGCCGAAAAAGCCCGCCCCGACTGCTGCCGCAACCCCCGCGCCCGCGACCAATCGCGACAAGCCGCGCGACCCCGCGCCCTATGACGCGACGCCCGAGGAGTTGGAGACATTCTACCGCGAAATGCTGCTGATCCGGCGTTTCGAGGAAAAGGCGGGGCAGCTATACGGACTCGGGCTGATCGGCGGTTTCTGTCACCTCTATATCGGTCAGGAAGCGGTCGCGGTCGGCCTCCAGTCGGCGCTCGACGGCGACAAGGACAGCGTCATCACCGGCTATCGCGACCATGGCCATATGCTCGCCTACGGCATCGATCCCAAGGTCATCATGGCCGAACTCACCGGCCGCGCCGCCGGCATCTCGCGCGGCAAGGGCGGGTCGATGCACATGTTCAGCGTCGAGCATAAATTCTATGGCGGCCACGGCATCGTCGGCGCGCAGGTGTCGCTCGGCACCGGCCTCGCCTTCGCGCACAAATATCGCGGTGATGGCGGCGTGGCGATGGCCTATTTCGGCGACGGCGCGTCGAACCAGGGGCAGGTCTATGAAAGCTTCAACATGGCCGAGCTGTGGAAGCTGCCGATCATCTTCGTGATCGAGAACAACCAGTACGCCATGGGCACCTCGGTCAACCGCTCGTCGGCCGAGGACCAGCTCTATCGCCGCGGCGAAAGCTTCCGCATTCCCGGCATGCAGGTCGACGGCATGGACGTGCTCGCGGTGCGCGGCGCGGCCGAGGCGGCGCTCGAATGGGTGCGCGCGGGCAAAGGGCCGGTGCTGATGGAGCTCAAAACCTATCGCTATCGCGGCCATTCGATGTCCGACCCCGCCAAATATCGCAGCCGCGACGAGGTGCAGGCGGTGCGCGACAAGAGCGACGCGATCGAACATCTGAAAAAGCTGATGCTCGACGCCGGCGTGACCGAGGACAAGATCAAGGATATCGACAAGGAAATCCGGCAGGTCGTGGCGGAATCGGCGGACTTTGCCGAAAGCGCGCCCGAACCCGAGCTGCATGAACTGTATACCGACGTGCTGGTGGAGCAATATTGAGATGGCCATCGAATTGAAGATGCCGGCGCTGTCGCCGACGATGGAAGAGGGCACGCTCGCCAAGTGGTTCGTCAAGGAAGGCGACACGGTGAAGTCGGGCGATATCCTCGCCGAGATCGAAACCGACAAGGCGACGATGGAATATGAAGCGATCGACGAGGGCGTCATCGCCTCGATCCTGATCGCCGAGGGCACCGACAATGTGAAGGTCGGCACCGTCATCGCGACGATCACGGGTGAGGGCGAGGAGGCTGCGGCGCCTGCTGCCTCGCCAGCGCCAGCGCCTGCTCCGGAACCCGCAGCCAAGGCCGAAGCACCGGCGCCGACCCCGGCGGCTGCTCCGGCGGTGAGCGCGCCCGCTGCGGCCGAACGCGCCTCCGATCCCGCGATTCCCGAGGGCACGGCGATGGTCAAGACGACCGTTCGCGAAGCGCTGCGCGACGCGATGGCCGAGGAAATGCGGGCGGACGACCGCATCTTCGTGATGGGCGAGGAAGTCGCCGAATATCAGGGTGCGTATAAGGTTACCCAGGGCCTGCTCGAGGAATTTGGCGCGCAACGCGTCGTCGACACCCCGATCACCGAATATGGCTTTGCCGGTCTCGGTACCGGCGCCGCGATGGGCGGGCTGAAGCCGATCATCGAGTTTATGACCTTCAACTTCGCGATGCAGGCGATCGATCACATCATCAACTCGGCGGCGAAGACCAATTATATGTCGGGCGGCCAGATGCGTTGCCCGATCGTGTTCCGCGGCCCCAATGGCGCGGCCAGCCGCGTCGCCGCGCAGCACAGCCAGAATTATGCGCCCTGGTACGCCAGCGTCCCCGGGCTGATCGTGATCTCGCCCTATGATTCCGCCGACGCCAAGGGGCTGATGAAGGCCGCGATCCGCAGCGCGGACCCGGTCGTCTTTCTCGAGAATGAGCTGCTCTATGGCCGCAGCTTCGATGTGCCGGCGGTCGATGATTTTGTGCTGCCGATCGGCAAGGCGCGGATCATGCGCGTCGGCAGCGACGTCACCATCGTCAGCTATTCGATCGGAGTCGGGCTCGCGCTCGAGGCCGCCGACGCGCTGGCGGCGGAGGGCATCGACGCCGAGGTCATCGACCTGCGCACGCTGCGCCCGCTCGACACCGCCACCGTGCTCGCCAGCCTCAAGAAGACCAACCGCCTGGTCGTGGTCGAGGAAGGCTGGCCGACCTGCTCGATCGCCACCGAACTCGCGATGGTCGTCATGGAGCATGGCTTCGACGACCTCGATGCGCCGGTCATGCGCGTGTGCAACGAGGATGTGCCGCTGCCCTATGCCGCGAACCTCGAAAAGCTGGCGCTGGTCGACACGCCGCGCGTGATCGCGGCGGTGAAGGCGGTCTGCAATCGGGCGTAACAACCCTCGTCATTGCGAGGAGCGAAGCGACGAAGCAATCCGGGGCAGGCGTAAACCGCCCTGGATTGTTCCGCTTCGCTCGCAATGACGATGCTCTGGTGATAGCGCGTCGAGCATGGACGACGCCTCCCCCGAACTCCCGCTCTACCCCGACATTCGCGACCCGCGCGTGATGGTCGCGGTGCCGCGCGACCGGCGCGCGGCGATGGCCGCGCTGTGGGGGCTGGCCGAACGGCTGACCCGGCTGTTGATCGACGCGCGCGAACCGCTGATCGGGCAGATCAAGCTCGCCTGGTGGCGCGACATGATGGTTCTGCTCGCCGCCGATCCCGCTGCGCTGCCAAAGGGCGAGCCGCTGCTCGCCGAACTGCAGGCGACATGGGCGGGGCAGGGGGGGCTCGACACATTGGCCGACGGGGCCGAAGCGATGCTGCTCGCCGAAGACGATGCCGGACGGCGCGCTGCGGCGGAGTCCTTCGGCGCGGCGCTGTTCCATCTCTCTGGCGGCGGAGGCGGCGTACGCTGGGGCCTGCTTTGGGGGGCGACGGTTCAGGACGGCGAGGCCGAAGCGCGGCAAATGTTCACCGCGGCGCGTAACCAGCCGGCGCCGCCGCGCGTATCCTTCCACGGAAACAAGGCCTTGCTGATGCTCGACCGCTGGGCCGCCGCGATTGCTGCGGTGGACGGCGAACGGCGCTGGCGAAGCGAGGGATTGTTGCTCTTTCGCGTCGGATTGATCGGCCGCTGACGAATGTTGGGCGCGGGGGCTGGAAAAGGCCCGCGCAAACATCTATCTTGTGCGGTACATAATAGGGTCGCAGGGGACGATTGATGTTCAACGGGCTGGTCGCCTATCTCGATTCGATCAAGGCGCGCGATCCCGCGCCGCGTTCGCGTTGGGAAATCCTGCTCTATCCGGGACTGCTCGCGGTCGGCATGCACCGCATCGCCCACTGGCTGTTCGAGGCCGACCTGTTTTTCCTCGCGCGCTTCGTCAATCATTTTGCGCGCTTCCTGACCGCGATCGATATCCATCCGGGCGCGAAGATCGGGCAGCATCTGTTCATCGACCATGGTTTCGGCGTCGTCATCGGCGAAACCGCCGAGATCGGCGACAATGTCTCCATCTATCAGGGCGTGACGCTGGGCGGCACCGATCCCGCCAACGGCATCGGCGGCAAGCGCCACCCGACGCTCGCGAACGACGTCATCGTGGGTTCGGGCGCGCAGATCTTGGGTCCGGTCATGGTGAACGCGCGGGCGCGGATCGGCGCCAATGCGGTGGTGGCGAAGGATGTGCCCGAAGGCGCCGTGATGGTCGGCATCCCGGCGCGCTCGACCCTCGTCGACGCCACCGAATATGCCCGCGAATTCGTGCCCTATGGCACGTGCAACGAGACATTCGATCCTGCGACGCAAAAGGTCGAGCTGCTCCAGTGCCAGCTTGAACAGTTGCAGAAACAGCTCGCCACGCTGATCGCCGAACGTGACGCCGCCGCCGACCCCGCACCGCGCAAGGGACGCAGCCGCGCCTGATGGGGATCGTCACCCCCTGGCCCTACACCAGCTCCTTGCCGCAGCAGACGGCGTTTGATCGCCGGGAATTGACGCGCATCCTCGATCTTTATGGGCGCATGGTCGCCGCCGGGAAGTGGCGCGACTATGCGATGGATTTCCAGCGCGACGTCGCGGTCTTCTCCTGTTTCCGCCGCGCGTCCGAACGCCCCGAATATCGCATAGAAAAACGCCCCGCCTTGCGGAGCCGGCAAGGCATGTGGGCCTTGGTCTCCGAAGCCGGGGCGATTTTGAAGCGCGGGGATGAGCTTGCCAATGTGCTCGCCCCCGTCGAACGCAAGCTTATGAAGCTGGTACCGGACTGACCGGCCGCACCGTCGCGGGCAGCTGGTCGGCGAGGCCGGCGGGCAGGAAGCCGACCACCACGCTCCGCGCATTCTGCCAGAAGGCCGAGAGCAGCAGCAGCGCCGAGCCGATGACGAAGGCGGTGAGCGCGACATTGAGCTCGACCGCGCCGAAGGTCTGGAACAGCTGGGTCAGCGCGAACAGCACATAAGCGAGCGCCGAGACGAGCAGCGCGCGGCGGTCGATCGCCAGCGCGATCAGGCCGAAGGCGATATAGATGCCGATCACCATCACTGCGGCGCCGCTGCCGATATCATGTCCCTGGGTGACGCCGAGCAGGTGGAAGATCGGGTGGGCGATCATCGGCGCGGCGAGCAGATGAAGCCAGAAGGCGACATCGCTGCGCCGCGTCTGACGCACCCGGTCGCTGCGGTCCCACCACATGGCGAGCGCGAAGATGCCGAGCCCGGCGACCAGCACCAGCGACATGAACAGGTTGATCGGCGGTTCGTTGCCGCCGACGATCGCGAGCACCAGCGCGACGGCGGTGCCGGCGAGCGCGGCACTACCCGCCGCGACGGTGATCGGCACCATGAAGCGTTTCCAATGGAACCAGGTCGCGGCGGCCGTGACCAGCGCCATGCCGGCGGCGACGATCGCGATCGTCGTTTCATGCGGGTGATGCCCGAAAATCGCTTCGCCATGCTCGACGAGGAAGCCGACCATCGAGCCGAACACGCCCGCTGCAAAGGCCAGGACGAGGACGATGCTGGGCAGCGCCATGCGGCGCTGGCGGGTGAAATATTCGGCAAGACCCCAGGCCGTCGCGGCGACCCCGATGCCGGCGAGCGCCGGATGGATCGACTGGCCGATCCAGCCCACCGCGACGAGCAGGATCACCGCCGCGATGCTGACGAAGATGTCGTTGAAGCCGGTGATGAGGCGGAATGATTCCTCATCCGCTCCGGGAGCGGCGCGCACCGACGCGATATGGGCGCGGAAAGCCGCTACGGCCTCCGGCGTCATCACCTTTGCGTCGACCGCTGCTTGCAGGTCGCTTTCGCTATACATTGGGGTCGTCCTTCTGTCCGATCCCCTTGCCCCACGGCGTGTATGGCACAACTGTGTTAGTGGTGCAATACGATAAATCAGGTGAAGATATGCGCCGCCGTCAGGCGCTCGCGCTGTGCTGCGGTGACGCGGGCGACGAGGCGCAGCGCGAGCGGATAGAGGATCAGGTTGATCACCGAATTGACGATGGCGAGGATGATCGCCTCGCGCTTTTCGTCGGGGGTGACGGCGTCCGCAGCGGCCATGCCGAGGAGTGTTCCGACGGCGATTGAAAAGGACCACAGGCCCCACCAGAGGATCAGCAGCGTCTGACCGGCGCGGACGCCCTCGGTGTCGCCGCCGTGGCTGAGGGCCCAGATCTGGCGCATCGCCTGATAGGGTTTGAAGAAATTGGCGATCGGGACGAAATGCCAGCCCACCGCCCAGGCGGGCGTGAAGGTCCAGCCGGGGACGCGCGCCGCCTTGATGTTGGCGGCGGCGCGATAGGTCCACATGCAGAAGATGACGAAGGTCGCGAAGGCCAACAGCGCGTCGCTGGCCGATATGCCGAGATACAGCGCATTGAGCCCGACGACCGGCGCATCCTCGTCGAGCGAGACCAGCCCGTTCAGTTCGGCGATCTGGCCGACGCACGCCAGGGCGAGGACGATCCAGCCGAAAAGGAGCAGGTTCCGCAGGAAGCGGCCGCGGCGCTGGAGGAGGGCGATGCCGTCGCCCAAAATCATGTCGGTCATAGGCCCCTCGCGATCGGCGGCCCGGGTTGGGGCGCGCCGATGCGAAATATGCCTATCAGGGTCAGCCGAGCGCCTGCAATGCCTTCATCACGATCACCGACTGCTCGCTGCCCGACTGCGGGACGATCTCGCCATGGCGGTCGATGATCTTGTCCCACGCCGCCGCGACGCCCTCGGGGGTGCGTTCGTCCTCGGGAAGCGCGACGCCCGGGGTCGCGGTGACATAGGCCGCGTGGAAAGCGCCGGCGCCGGCGCCGATGATCATGTTGGTCGGTGCATCCTCGCTGACGAGGTAGAGCGCGGCCGGCACGACATTCTCGGGCGTGAACTTCTCGAACAGTTCGGCGGGGAAAATGTCCTCGGTCATGCGCGTGCCCGCGACCGGGGCGATCGTGTTGCAGCGGATATTATATTTCGCGCCTTCGAGGTGGAGCGTCTTGGTCAGCCCGGCGAGGCCGAGCTTCGCCGCGCCATAATTGGCCTGGCCGAAATTGCCGTAGAGGCCGGTCGACGAGGCGGTCATCAGCAGGCGGCCATAGGCCTGTTCGCGCATCGTGTCCCACACCGCCTTCGTGACATTGGCGCTGCCGCTGACATGCACCTTCAGCACCAGGTCGAAATCGGCGGGTTCCATCTTGGCGAAGCTCTTGTCGCGCAGGATGCCGGCGTTGTTGATGACGATATGAACGCCGCCCCAGGCTTCCTTGGCCTTGGCGACCATTTCGACCATCTGGTCATATTCGGTGACGCTGCCGCCGTTCGACATGGCGGTGCCGCCCAGCGCCTTGATTTCCTCGACCACTTGCAGCGCGGCGTCCGAATGGCCGGTGCCGTCGCGCGACCCGCCGAGGTCGTTGACCACGACCTTGGCCCCGCGCCGCGCCAGTTCGAGCGCATAGGCGCGGCCGAGTCCGCCGCCGGCGCCGGTGACAATGGCAACGCGTCCGTCAAATTTGATCGTCATGGTGATCTCCCGCAGCGGGCAGCAAGGTGGCCCGAAAAAACTGGCTCGTCCTTAGCCGTTCGCCGCCCACAGGCAAGGGGTGAACGGAAAAGTGCGCACTGCAACGAAAATGTCACGATATTGACGTGCAACTGTCACAGACACGTCATAACAGCGCCGCGAGTTTGTCACCCTTTCGCAACGGAGCAAATCCCCATGCGCCATTTCCTGCTCGCCACCGCGGGCTTCATCTTGCCTCTTGGCGCGCCGGCCTTTGCTGCCGAACCGGTCCAGGGACCACCGACCCCCGCGCCCGCCGCGAGCGAAGCCGAGCCGGCCAAGGCGCCGGCGAAAAAGTCGGAATGGGAGTTCAAGCCGCGCTGGCGCCTGCAATATGACTTCGCCAATGTCAGCGGCCCGGTGGGGCTGGCGGGTACCGGCAATTCGGAAGAAATCCGCCGCGCCCAGCTTGGCGTCGATATCAAGATGCCCGGCGGCTTTTCGGCGCGGGTCGAGGGCGAGTTCACCGCCGACCCGGTCGAATTTGTCGACGCCTATGTCGCGTGGAACGGCGACGGCATCAATGTGACGGCGGGGCAGCAGAAATTCTTCTCGCCGCTCGACGACATGACGAGCGATCTCAACACCAGTTTCACCGAGCGCGCGGCGTTGGTCACCGCGTTCAATTTCTCGCGGCGCACGGGCCTGTCGGCGGGCTATGCCAAGGGCGATTTTCAGATCAACGCCGGTATCGCCACCGACCCCTTCATCCAGCTCGACGATGTCGAGGACAACAGCATTTCGGCCGACATGCGCGCGGTGTGGATGCCGCAGTTCGGCAAGACTAAGCTGCATTTCGGCGCCGCCTGGCATTGGAAGCACCGCCGGGATTCCGAAACGGTGCCGGTGCGCTATCGCCAACGTCCGCTCGTTCATTCGACCGGGACGCGCTATATCGCGACGCCGGGCCTGCTCGCCGAGCGCGAGCAGACCTACGGCGTCGAGGCGGCGGCGGTGAACGGGCCGTTCCATTTCGCCAGCGAAGCCTATTGGCAGCATGCGAGCCGCGACGGGGCGAGCGACCCGACCTTCTTCGGCGCCTATGCCGAGGTCGGCTTCTTCCTGACGAAAGGCGACAGCCGCCCGCTGAAGGGCGGGCAGTTCGGCGCGATCAAGCCCAAGAAGCCGCTGGGCGACGGGGGTATCGGCGCGGTGCAGGTCAACGCGCGCTACGACTATCTCGACCTCAACGATGCCGGCATCACCGGCGGCACGCAAAAGGGCTATATGGCGTCGATCATCTGGTCGCCGACCAGCTGGATGCGGCTGATGGCCCAATATGCGCGGCTGAACTATCGCGACGCGGCGATCGCGGTGGCGGGCGACCGTGACTATGGCGTCGACGTCGTCGGCGCGCGGGTTCAGTTTACCTATTGAGGTTGCAAACAAATAGGCCGTCATTGCGAGCGAAGCGAAGCAATCCAGAGTGGCGTAAACCGCTCTGGATTGCTTCGCTACGCTCGCAATGACGAGCTTTGGGACGCGGGGCAGGGGGAGAAACGACCATGACTTTACCGGTAACCGCCTTCGTCGGCGCGGTCTGCGCGCTGCTGCTGTTGTTCACCGCGATCCTGACCGTGCGCCAGCGGCTGCGGCTCAGTGCGGCTTTCGGCGATCATGGCGATGCGAAGCTGATCGCGGCGAGCCGCAGTCATGGCAACCTCGCCGAACATGCGCCGATCGTCGTCATCCTGCTCGGCCTGCTCGAAAGCGCGCGCGCCAACCATATGGCGCTGATGGTCATCGGCGCGGCCTTCCTGCTCGGCCGCGTCGCGCATATCGCCGGGCTGCACGCTCCGGCCGAACCCGGAAAGCCGCCGGTGATGCGCCAGATCGGCGTCATGGCGACCTGGGCAAGCTTGCTGGCGCTGGGCGGCTGGACCTTGTGGATGCTGGCGACGGTGAATTTGTGATCGAAGCCGCAGCAAACCCCTATCGGCCGCTGCCCTTCTGGTTGCTGCTCGGCACCTATTTGCTGCCGATCGTCTTCGTCTGGCTATTCCTGCGCCGGTGCTACCGCCCGTCGCTGCGGCGCGCGGCCTTCACCTTCGCCATTCCGGTGACGGTCTTTCCGCTGCTGGGCGCGATGCCGGTCTAGCCTTCCACCAGCGCCACCGCGCGGATCCACCCCGCGCTCGCGCGTTCGATCTTCACCGGGAAGCAGCTCAGCGTCCATCCGGTCGGGGGCAGGGCGGCGAGGTTGGTGAGTTTTTCGATCTGGTAATAGGGCCGGATGCGCCCCGCCTTATGGCCTTCCCAGATGATCTTCGGGTCGCGCGTTTCGGCCCAGCGCCTTGCCGTGTGGCTGAATGGCGCGTCCCAGCTCCACGCGTCGGTGCCGACGACCTGCACGCCGCGCTCCGTCAGGTACAGCGTCGCCTCCTCGCCCATGCCGCAACCCTGGTCGGTGAAATTGTCGGTGCCATAGATGGCGCCCGACTGGACGAGCACGATGTCATAGGGCTGGAGCTCGTGCCCGATGCTGGCGAGTTGGGCCTCGACCTCGGCGGCGCTCACCACATGGCCTGCGGGGCGGTCAGAGAAATCGAGCTTCACCCCCGGACGGAAAAAGAGGTCGAGCGGCGCCTCGTCGATACTCGGTGCCGGGGTCGCGCCGCTGTCGGTGGTCGAGTGGAAATGCCAGGGCGCGTCCATATGCGTGCCGTTGTGCGTGCTCAATGTCAGACTCTCGACCGCCCAGCCTTCGCCGTCGGGCAGATCCTTCTGCGTGAGGCCCGGGAAGAACATCGCGATCTGCTGCCACGTGTTCTCGTGGGTCATGTAAGTGATCTGCGGGCGCATCACCGGCGGGTCCGACACGACGTCGTTGGTGATCGGGATCGAGAGGTCGATGAACTGCATGGCGCGCAGTCTGCCACCGGAATGACGCTACGCCAAGAAGGCTTGCGCGGCGTCGCCGGATAGCTACACCCACCTCAATCCGTTTGTGTCGAGCGAAGTCGAGACACGCGTCGTCATGCGTGCCGACGGGGCATCTCGACTTCGCTCGATGCGAACGGAAAGGGGGGTAGGCCCGAGAGGCCAGAGGGAGAGCATATGACCGACGCAGCCGCTGTCGCTACGCATGGCGCAGCCTATCAGCCGACCAAAAAAGACATCCGCATGGTCATCGCCGCCTCGTCGGCGGGGACAATCTTCGAATGGTATGATTTCTTCATCTACGGCACGCTCGCGGCGATCATCGGTAAGGCCTTTTTCCCCAGCGATAATGCGACGCTCGAAATATTGCTCGTCTGGGCGGGCTTCGCGGTCGGTTTCGGCTTTCGGCCGCTGGGCGCGGTGCTGTTCGGTTTTCTCGGCGACCGGCTGGGGCGCAAATATACCTTCCTTGTCACCGTCACTTTGATGGGCATCGCGACGGCGGGGGTCGGCATGATCCCCTCGGCGGCGACGATCGGCATCGCCGCGCCCATCATCATCATTCTGCTGCGCGTGCTGCAGGGGCTGGCACTCGGCGGCGAATATGGCGGCGCGGCGGTCTATGTGGCCGAACATTCGCCGCCCGAACGGCGCGGTTTCTACACCAGCTTCATCCAGGCGAGCGTCGTCGGCGGCTTCGTGCTCAGCCTGATCGTCGTGCTCGGGTGCAAGGCGCTGATGTCGGACGCGATCTGGGAAAGCTGGGGCTGGCGCGTGCCGTTCCTGCTGTCGCTGATCCTGCTCGCCATCTCGCTGTGGATGCGGCTCAAGCTGTCCGAAAGCCCGGTGTTCCAGGCGATGAAGGCCGAGGGCGAACTGGCGAAGAACCCGCTCAAGGAGAGCTTCACCTATCCCGGCAATCCGCGCCGCATCTTCATCGCGTTGTTCGGCATCGCGGCGGGCCTCACCGTCATCTGGTACACCGCGATGTTCTCGGGCCTCGCGTTCCTCAAAGGCCCGATGAAGGTCGAGGACACCGCCGCCGAGATCATCGTCGGTTTCGCCGCCGCGCTCGGCATGGGATTCTTCTTGTGGGCGGGGCATATTTCCGACCGCATCGGGCGCAAGAAGCCGATCGTCTGGGGCTATGCAGCGACTTTGGTGCTGCTGTTCCCGCTGTTCTGGCTGATGGGCAGCGTCGGCAATCCCGCGCTGACGGCGGCGGCCGAAAAGGCGCCGGTGGTGGTCACCGGGTCGCAGTGCAGCTTCGACCCCTTCGCGTCGAAACAGACGACCGCGTGCGGCAAGACGCTGGGCGAACTCACCAAGCTCGGCGTGCCGTACAAGGTCGTGAACAGCGGCAGCGGCTTCGACAGCGTCAAGGTTCACATCGGCGGGCGCGAGGTCGCGGGCGAAGACGCGGCGGTGCTGAAACCCGCGCTCGAGGCGATGGGCTATGATTTCGGCAAGCAGATTCCGGGGCCGCTCGGCATCGCGGTGATCCTGTTCGCGCTGCTCGGCCTCAGCGCGCTGTCGGGCTTCACCTATGGCCCGGTCGCGGCGCTGCTCTCCGAAATGTTCCCGCCGCATGTCCGCTATTCGTCGCTGTCGATCCCCTATCATCTGGGGACCGGATATTTCGGCGGTTTCCTGCCGCTGATCGCGAGCTTCATCATCGCCAAGACCGGCGATGCCTATGCCGGGCTGTGGTACACCTGGGGCGTGGTGCTGGTGGCGTTCCTGGTCGCGGCCTTCATGCTCAAGGACCCGGTCGAGGGCCAGTGGGACAAGGCGGCGCCGTCATCGGGGCCGGCCGCCTGAACAGCCATTGGCGCTGCCCTCGATCGCGGCTAGGGGCGAGAGGATGATCGACATCGTCCCGCCGCTCCGCCTGCGTCTCGACACCGACGCGCTTGTCGCCAACTGGCGCTGGCTGGCCAAGGCCAGCGGCGCGGCGGCGTGCGGTGCGGCGGTCAAGGCGAATGGCTATGGGCTCGGCGCGCGCGATGTGGTGCGCCATCTGGCCAACGCGGGCTGCCGGACCTTCTTCGTCGCGACCTGGGCCGAGGCGGCGGCGCTGATGCCGCTGCCCGCCGGCGTGTCGCTGGCGGTCCTGCACGGCGTGGGGGAGGCCGACATGGTCGCGGCCCGCATGCTGCCGGTGCGCCCGGTGCTGAACAGCGTCGAACAGGTCGCGCGCTGGCGTGCGGGCGGCGAAGGACGGCCGTGCGACGTCATGGTCGATACCGGAATGAGCCGCCTCGGGCTGCGCGTCGAAGAGGCGGTGGGCGGCGCGCTCGACGGCCTCGTCATCGAAACGCTGCTCAGCCATCTCGCCTCGGCCGATGAGGATAGCGCGCAAAACGCCGACCAGCTCGCGACCTTCCGTGCCTTGCGCGAGGCCATTCCGGCGCGCCGCACCAGCCTCGCCAACAGCGCCGGCATCTGCCTCGGCGCCGATTATGCCTTCGACCTCACGCGTCCCGGCCTCGCGCTTTATGGCGGCACGCCGCGCCCCGAAGCGGCGGGCCATATCCGCCAGGTCGTTTTCCCCGAGACGCGCGTGTTGCAGCTGCGCGACGTGCGCGCGGGCGAGACCGTCGGTTATGGCGCGACCTGGACCGCGCCGCAGGACAGCCGGATCGCGATCGCCAATCTGGGCTATGCCGATGGCTATCTGCGCGGCCACGCGGGCAGCGGCGGCGCGACCTGGAACGGCCGTGCGCTGCCGCTCGTCGGGCGCGTGTCGATGGACCTCACCGCCTTCGACGCCAGCGAGGCGGGAGCGGTGGGCGAGGGCGACTGGCTGACGCTCGACTATGACCTGCCGGCGACCGCCGCCGCGAGCGGCCTGTCGCAATATGAGCTGCTCACCGGGCTGGGGAACCGGTTCGAACGGCGTTGGGGCTGACGCGCGCGGGCGGAGCCGCGGCTCGGCGCATGATCAGTCCGCCGCCGGCCCCAGGAAGACCGCCGCAACCTCTTCGCGTTCCTGCGCGCTGAGTTCGGGCCGCCAGATGTCGAAGATCATCACGAACCGGTCTTCCCGGCTGTCGTTCCAGGCTTCATGTTCGATCGTGTCGTCGAAAATCATCATCTTGCCTTCCTGCCATTCGCGCACATCGTTGCCGACGCGGAACCGGCAGCCCGGCGGAACGATCAGCGGCAAGTGACAGGTCAACCGCGCGTTATGGGTGCCGGTGTGCGGGGTAATTCGCGCGCCCGGGCGCAGGAGCGAGAACATCACCGTCGGCGAATTGACGATATGGGGAAGGGGGGCGGCCTGCACGGCATCCCATGCGACGGGACAACGCGCGATGATGTCGTCGGAGCGCTTGCCGTTCTCGCAAAGAAAGAGCGCGCTCCAGTCGCGATTGTCGACAAGCTCGCTGTCGCCCGCGCGGGGCTGGTTGGTCGCGGACTGGATATAGGGACGAAACCCTTCGAGCCCGTCGGCCAGCAAGGCGGTCAGCTCGCCTTTGATCCGCTCCGCCGCCGCTTCCACCGCCGGAACCCAGTCGAATTGCGCGGGGTCATAAAACTGGATCTGCGGCAGTTCGGGGAAATAATAGCCCGTGGGTTCCTGGACAAAAATGCGTTTGCGCCCGGCCAGGATATCGATCGACTGTTGGAAACGCGCGCTGCGCTTCTCGGCCGGCCATCCCCGATCGACCAGTGCCGCCTCGCGGCGTGCGACGATGCGCTCCTTCTGCGCCGCGATCCAGGCCTCGGCGCGGCGCATCTCGGAACGCAGGTCTTCGGGTAGATCCTGGTCGGTGGCGATCCGCAGGGCGATCTCGTAATGGAGCAGCGCCGCGCGGTCGTCGCCAGCCTGGGCCCGGCAATCGCCTTTCATAATCAGCCCGCGGACCGCCCGCGGTTCGAGCGCGATCAAGCGGTCGAGCGCGGCTTCCTCGGCGGCCGCGTCGGCGTCCTGACGGCAGGCGACCGCCAGCAGGAGCCAGATCTGGGCATTGGCGCGGCCACTTTGCGTGATGGCTTCGAAACTGCGTCGCGCCTCGCCGGCCCGCCCGGCCTGAAGCGCCTGAACCCCGCCGTTGGCGAGGCGTTCGGCATCTTGGTTGGTCAAGTTCACAATAATGCCCTCCGGCCGATCGTCGCTGTTCGACGAAAAAAGGGGGCCGGAGCATAGCCCCGACCCCCTTCCATCCATTTGGGTGCCGCCCGATCAGAAGCGAGCGCGGGCACCGGCATAGACGCTGCGGCCGCGGAACGAATAGATCGCGCTGCCTGCACCGGTGGCCGTCGTCGCGCCCTGGGGAACCCCCTTGTCGAGCACGTTGTCGATCCCGACGTAGAATTTGATCCCGCCATCGCCCTTGTTGTCGACGTCGAAGTCGAGACGCAGGTCGTGGTACATGACCGAATTGAACTTCTGGTTCGGGAAGCCGTCGACGTCGGTCGGGTTCTGGCCGTTGAGCGGGAACAGCGTCGCATAGGCGGCATAATACATCGGACCGATGTAGCGCATGCGATAGCCCAGGGTAACCGGACCCAGGCCGAAATCGAAGTCCCAGCGGAACTCGTCCTTCGGATCGCCCAGCTGGCCCAGGATCCGCGTTTCGAACGTCGGATTGGTCGGGTCCTGGAAGTTGCTGATTTCCAGATTGTGGGTGTAGATCAGGTTGGTGTTGAAGGCGACCGGGCCGATGTCACGACGATAGGAGAAGTTGACGTCGATACCCCGGCGCGTACGCGCCGCGAAGTTGAGCGGGGCGTTGATCAGCGAGTTGCCGAGGATCTGACCCGGAACTTCGCCGAGCGGACCCGGACCCGTGCCGCGATAGCGTTCGAACTGGCCGCAGAAGATGTTGTTCAGCGTCGGCGAGTCATAGCACTGGTTGACGATCGTCTGCGGCGAGACGGTCGCGATGATCCCGTTCACCTTGATGTCATAATAGTCGACCGACAGGTTCATGCCCGGAATGAAGCGCGGCTGGAGCACCACACCATAGGTGTAGCTGTCCGACGTTTCCGCGTTCAGATTCGGGTTGGAACCGCTGACGATCGGCAACGACTGGGCGATGTTCTGCAGGTTGGGCAGCAACGCCGCGCCGACGTCCGTCGTACAGTTGGCGCCGCGCACCGGGTTGCTCGCGATTGCGACCACGTTGCAGGGATCGACAAAGTTGTTGAAGAAGTTCGGAACCAGCGGGAAGCCCGTTTCCGAAACGTTGGGCGCCCGCACCGCGCGGCTATAGTTGGCGCGGAAACGAATGTCCTCGATCGGGGCATAATCGACGCCGGCGTTGTACGAATACACCGTGCCCACGCTGCCCTGATATTTGGCGACACGGCCAGCGCCGCTGAAGGTCAGTTCATGCGCGAACGGAATTTCCTTCAGGACCGGGATCTGGATTTCGCCATAGGCTTCCTTCACCTTGAACGGATCGGGCTCGAACGACGGGATCGAGACGCCGTTGGTGAAACCATCGGTGACGAACTGATCCTGTTCGTAGAACGCCTTTTCTTCGCGATATTCCGCACCGACCGCGAAGCGGACCGGGCCGCCCGGCAGGTTGAAGAAGCCGCTGGTGTCGCCCGAAACGAAGCCCGACGCCACGAACTGCGACAGGCCCGACTTGGCGGTGAAGGTCCGCGCGAAATAGTCGACCGACGCGCTGTTGTCGGGCGAACCGAACGGGTTGTACGGAACGCACGCCGCGATATCGGCGGCCAGGCGCGCCGCGTTGCGGGCCGGGTCGGCGGCGAAGCCGACGAGAGGAACGGCCGAGGCCGGGTCGAACTGCGAACGGCACTGGATCGCCCCGGTGACCGGGTTGCGACCGGCGTCCATCGCCAGGGCGAAGCGCTGGCGATCGATGAAGCCGTTGGTCGTGACGCTCTCACGGAACTTGCCGTAGTTCGCCGAGATTTCGTAGCTCCAATCTTCGTTGAACGAGCCACGCAGGCCGCCAACGACGCGCCATGTGTCGCGCTGGAACTTCTCGTCGCGCAGGCCGACGTCGAGCAGGTTGCGCGAAGCGACGAAGCGATAGCTGCCGTCGTTGATGGCGGCGATGTTCGCGGCGGTCAGGTTGCCCGCTGCGGGGCAGACCACGGTCAGCGACGAGTTACAGCCCGAAGCCAGGATCAGGTTCGCCAGCGTCGTGCGGTCGACCGGATTCAGGAACGGGTTGTCGAGACGCGGCCGTTCGCGGAAGTCGGTCGTGCCGCCGGTGCCCTGGTTGAACGACGGGCCGGCGTTGTTGCCGAGCGCGTTCACGCGGTTCCACTTGCCTTCGAAGAAGATTTCGGCGGCAGGCGAAAATTCGTAACGCGACAGCAGGTTGAAGTTGTAGCGTTCGGTGAACGGCAGCACCGAGACGGTCTTGCCCTCGCGGCCGGTCTGGCCGTTGCCGCCGATGACCGAGCTGTTGATGCCGGTGCCGAAGCGCGAACCGGTCTGCTGGACCAAGCGGCCGGCATCGGTGAAGATATAGGTACAGCTGAACGCCGGACCGGCCGAGTTCGGGCCGCCGTTGTTCGCCGTGGTGGCGTTTCCGCACAGGCCCGCGTTCGCGACGTTGCGCTGGTTGATCGGCACCAGGCTGTTGTAATGGATCGTCGAGCTGCTGATGCCGCGGAAGAAATTGCGGTCGGGCACGCCGTCGCTGCCATTGGCGCCAGCGGGCAGGCCGCCGTCGGCGTCGACGACGAGGAAGTTGTCGTTGCGACGGAAGGCGTCGACGTCCGACGCGAACACGCGGTCGGTGCGGGCATATTCACCATGGACGGTGATGTTGCCGCGGCCTTCGGCGAAATTCTTGCCGAACATGCCCGACACATATTGGTTGGCGCCGAAACCTTCTTCGGTGACGCCGGCCTGGGCGCGCAGCTGGATGCCGTCATAGTCGCGGCGCAGCACGAAGTTGACGACGCCGGCGATCGCGTCCGAGCCGTAAATGGCCGAGTTGCCGCCGGTGACGATGTCGACGCGTTCGATCAGGTCGTTCGGGATCGTGTTGACGTCGACCGAAACGGCGTTGTTCAGGATGTCGGCGGGCACATGGCGGCGGCCGTTGACGAGAACCAGCGTGCGCTGCGTGCCGAGACCGCGAAGATCGAGGAGGTTCAGGCCGGCGATGCCGATGCCCAGACCCGGGTTCTGCTGTGCGAAGGTGCTGCGCAGCTGCGGCAGGTCGTTCAGCGTGTCGCCGATATTGGTCTGACCCTGCTGGAAGAAGGTTTCGCCGGCGATCGACGTGATCGGAACGGTCGATTCGAGGTTCGGGCGGCGGATGCGCGACCCGGTGACGACGATGGTGCCCTCGGATGCCGCTTCGGCGGTGTCATCGGCAGGCGTGGTGTCGTCCTGGGCCATCGCCGGAATGGCGCTGAACAATGCAAGCGACAGGGCAGAGCCCCGTACCAACAGGCTAGTCTTCTTCATAATGTAATTCCCCGGTTGCCCGTTCAAAAATGGAGATGAACGGATTGCGACCTAGAAAGACGGAAAACGAAAAGCGCACAAGCCTTGCGTGGCAATTTTCTTACCGCTTCGCCGCATCCCGATGACAATGTGGCATTTCGGCAACAGTGGGTGGGCGCGGCAGGAATTGGCGTCGGGTAACATGCTTGTTGCAGCGCGACAGGAAGCGAGTGTCGTGCCGCGAACGAGTTGAAAATAATGTCAAGAATCAGGTTTCTAATGAAACGATATTGCTTTGGCGCGAATGCGCCGGCCGGTCCATGGCGCCCTGCGACGAAACGGCGATCACCGGACGTCGCAGCGGCTTGGGCCCTTCTGCCGTCATCGGGGCTCGAATCGGCGCGCAATCTTGCGACTATGTTGCGATGCATCATAGATTGATGCTAATGCTGCCTTTTACGGATCAAGGCCGGTGCGGCGGGGTCGCCTTTGCCACCGGACCAGGGAGCATCATCACCATGGCGAAGTCCAAGGCGTCGGCCGATGGCGACACGGTCATCATCAAGAAATATGCAAACCGGCGCCTCTATGACACCGAACGCAGCTGCTACATCACGCTCGAGGATCTCGGCACGATGGTGCGCGACGGCCGCGAGTTCAGCGTCGTCGACGCCAAGAGCGGCGAGGATATCACGCATAATGTCCTGACCCAGATCATCATGGACGAGGAAACGCGCGGCGAGACGCTGCTGCCGGTCAATTTCCTGCGCCACCTGATCGGCATGTACGGCGACAAGATGCAGTCGATGGTGCCGCAATATCTCGAAGCGTCGATGACCGCGTTCCGCAAGAACCAGCAGGACGTGCGTTCGGCGCTCGAAGGCGCGCTGGGCGCGAACCCATTGGCCGAACTGACGCGCCGCAATATGGAGATGTTCCAGCAAGCGGCGGGCGCCTTCATTCCGGGCGCCGGCGGCAGCAAGGCCAAGGACGCCGAAATCGCCGCGCTCAAGGCCGAAGTGGCCGAGCTCAAGGCCGAACTCGCCAAGAAGAAATAATCGGGGCGCTCTCCCGCCCCAATGACGGAAAAAACGAAAAATCATGGTCAAACATGCGCTCAGCGTAACCCGGCAGGCCGACTTTGCGGCCTGGTATCAGGATGTCATTGCCGAAGCCGACCTCGCCGAGGAATCGGGCGTGCGCGGCTGCATGGTCATCAAGCCGTGGGGCTATGGCATCTGGGAACGCATCCAGACGGTGATGGACGCCGCGATCAAGGATGCGGGGGTCCAGAACGCCTATTTCCCGCTCTTCATTCCCTTGAGCTTCTTTGAGAAGGAAGCCGACCATGTCGATGGTTTCGCGAAAGAAATGGCAGTCGTCACGCACCACCGCCTGATTGCGAACGACAAGGGCAAGCTGGTCCCCGATCCCGAAGCGAAGCTCGAGGAACCGCTGATTGTCCGCCCGACCTCCGAAACGGTGATCGGCAGCGCGATGAGCCGCTGGGTGCAGAGCTGGCGCGACCTGCCGCTCAAGGTCAACCAATGGGCGAATGTCGTGCGCTGGGAAATGCGCACGCGCATGTTCCTGCGCACCAGCGAATTCCTGTGGCAGGAAGGCCATACCGCGCACGCCGACAGGGACGACGCGATGGCCGAAACGCTGCGCGCGCTCGAAATGTACCGCGCCTTTGCCGAGGACGTGCTGGCGATGCCCGTCGTCGCGGGCGAGAAGCCCGAGAATGAGCGCTTTCCGGGCGCCGTCGCGACCTATTCGATCGAGGCGATGATGCAGGACGGCAAGGCGCTGCAGGCCGGCACCTCGCATTATCTGGGCACCGGTTTCGCCGAGGCGGCGGGCATCCGGTATCAGGACAAGGACGGCGGCCACAGCCTCTGCCACACGACGAGCTGGGGCACGTCGACGCGGATGATCGGCGGCGTCATTATGACGCATGGCGACGACGACGGCCTCCGCTGCCCGCCGCGCATCGCGCCGCACCAGATCGTCATCGTGCCGATGCTGCGTGACAATGAGGAAGATGCTGCCATCCTCGATTATTGTCGCGGCATCGAGGCAAGCCTGAAGGCGCTCGACGCCTTTCGCGAACCGGTGCGCGTGCTGCTCGACACCGGCGGCGCCAAGGCGCAAACCAAGCGCTGGGGCTGGGTCAAGAAGGGCGCGCCGATCATCCTCGAAATCGGCCCGCGCGACATGGCGGGCGGCAATGTCGCGGTGATCCGCCGCGACCGATTGTACAAGGACGACGGCAAGCTCGACACCGCGTTCGTCGGCAAGGATGAGTTTGCGGGCGCCGCCGTGGCGATGCTCGAGGATATCCAGGCGACGCTCCATGCCGAGGCTAAGGCGCGGCTCGACGACAATATCCGCCGCGATGTCACCGATCTGAAAGCGCATTTTGCCGGCGACGACAAATTCGTCGGCTGGGTCGAAGTCCAGTGGGCGCGTCCCACCGGCGCCGCGCTCGACAAGATCGTCGAGCAGCTGAAAGCGCTCAAGCTGACGATGCGCAACACCCCGCTCGACGCCGCGCCCGCCGACGGCGCCTGTTTCTTCACCGGCGCGCCGGCGGTCGAACGCGTCCTCATCGGGCGGACCTATTAATTGGCGAAAGCGCAGAAGCCCGCCGGCTTGCCCAAGCCCGACCAGATCCTGCGGTTCATCGAAACAAGTAGCGGTCCGGTCGGCAAACGCGAGATCGCCAAGCATTTTGCGCTCCACGGCGCCGACAAGATCGCGCTGAAGGCGCTGCTGAAGGATATGACCGACGAGGGGCTGGTCGATCTTGCGGCGGGGCGTTCGTTCCACAAACATGGCGGGCTGCCGCGCGTCACCGTGCTGCGCGTTGTGGCGATCGAGGGCAGCAATCTGTGGGCGGTGCCCGACCGCTGGGAAGCCTCGACGCCGCCGCCACGGCTGCGCGTGATGGAACAGGGCCGGAAAGGCGCGCTCGGCATCGGCGACCGCATCCTCGCGCGAACCGAGGAGCGCGGCAGCGGCCATGTCGCGCATCCGATGAAAAAACTGCAGGCGAGCGCTGAGCTGATCGTCGGCGTGCTCGTCACCGATACCGGCCCCGGCGGCAAGCCGATGACCTGGCTGCGCCCCGCCGACAAGCGCGCGCGCTTCGACTTCGCGGTGTCCGAGATGGGCGATGCCGGCATCGGCGACCTCGTCCGCGCCGAACTGACGGGGCGCGGCGCTGCGACCAAGGCCAAGGTGATCGAACGCATCGGCGACCCCTTCGCGCCAAAATCGCTCAGCATGATTGCGATCGCGCGCCACGAAATCCCGCATGTCTTCGGCGCCGAGACGCTCGCCGAGGCCGAGGTTGCGGCGAAGCTGCCGCTGACCCCCGAGGGGCGCGAGGATCTGCGCGACCTGCCGATCGTCGCGATCGACCCGATCGACGCGCGCGACCATGACGATGCGGTGTGGGCGGCGCCCGACGAGGATGCGGCGAACAAGGGCGGTTTCCGCGCGATCGTCGCGATCGCCGACGTCAGCTTCTATGTCCGCCCCGACGGCGAACTCGACCGCGAGGCGCGGCGGCGCGGCAACAGCGTCTATTTCCCCGACCGCGTCGTGCCGATGTTGCCCGAGACTTTGTCGGCGGGCGTCTGCTCGCTGAAAGCCGGGCAGGACCGCGCCGCGATGGCGTGCCACCTCGTCATCGACAAGCAGGGCAAGGTGACGTCATGGCGTTTCACGCGGGCGCTCGTCCGGCTGCGCGCGAACATCGCCTATGAACATGCGCAGGCGGCCTATGACGCCGACGCGCCGCGCGACGATTGGGATGCCGACGTGCTGCCGGGGCTGCGGAGTCTGTGGGCCTGCTGGGCCTTGCTCGCCAAGGCGCGCGCGGCGCGCGCACCGCTCGACCTCGACCTGCCCGAACGCCAGGTGATCCTCGACGAGGCGGGCGGCATCGCCGAAATCCGCGTCCGCGACCGGCTCGATTCGATGCGGCTGATCGAGGATTATATGATCGCGGCGAATGTCGCGGCGGCGAAGGCGCTCGAGGCGAAGAAATCGCCGGTGATGTACCGCATCCACGAACCGCCGAGCCGCGAGAAACTCGTCAGCCTGAAAGAGTATCTCGAAACCTTCGAGCAGAGTTTCGCGCTCGGGCAGGTCATCACTCCGGCGGTGTTCAATCGCCTGATCGACGGCTTTTCCGAAGACGACCGGCTGCCCGAAATCATGCAGGCGATATTGCGCAGCCAGACGCAGGCCTATTACGGCCCCGCCAATTCGGGGCATTTCGGGCTGGCGCTCGGCAGCTATGCGCATTTCACCTCGCCGATCCGCCGCTACGCCGATCTGATCGTCCACCGCGCACTCGTCGATAGCTATCGCCTCGAAGTGCCGGGCAAGCCCAAGGGTCTGCCCGAGCGCACCGGGCTGGGCGAGGCCGACGCCAAGGGGCTGTCGCGTATCGGCGAGGCGATCAGCGCGCTCGAACGCCGCGCGATGGAGGCCGAGCGCGAGACGATCGACCGCTATGTCGCGGCGTATCTCGCCAACAAGACGGGCGAGATCGTCGCGGCGCGGATTACCGGGGTGCAGCCCTTTGGCTTTTTCGCGACGGTCGACGGGCTCGGCGGCGACGGGCTGGTGCCGGTGTCGACCTTGGGCAGCGAGCGTTTCTTCTATGACGAGGCGGCGCGGACTTTGGTCAGCGAGCATGGCCGGGTGAGTTTCAGCACCGGCCAGCGGCTCGACCTCAAGCTGATGGACGCCAACCCGGTCAGCGGCGCGCTGCGCTTCGAACTGCCCGATGCGCCCGAGGGCGGTTTCCGGGGCCGCCCGCCGCGCCGCGACGGCCTGAAGGACAAGGCGGGCAAGCACAAAGTCGGCAAGCGCGGACGGCCGGCGAATATCAAGCATAAGGGACGGAAAAGGTAGGTGCCGGCAATGGACAGGCGTCTTTCTCCTTCCATGGCTTTGGCGGAGGCCAAAGGGCAGGGACGTGCACATGGGATCTGAGCGGGTCGGTCGCCTGCGTCGTCGGTATCGGGCGATGACGACGAAACAGAAGATTCTGGAGCTGCTCCAGCTCCTGGCCGATATGGCACTGACGATATTTCTTCTTCTGATGATCGTCGTGGGGCTTACGAGGGATCCCAACGCCTTCTATTTTTGGGTGCCTTTTTTGTCGTTCGTCCTCTGGGCTCGTGTCAGGCAGGCCCGGCGGCGTTGGGCATTTTGAACGACAGACGCACCTTTATCCCCCCGCCAACCTCGCCAGCAACGCCGCGCTCGCGGCATCGGCCGGGAAAAACGCCTCGATTGCCAGTTCGGACAGCGTGATATCGACCGGCGTGCCGAAAATCGTCACCGTCGAGACGAAGGAGATTCGCCCCGCGATCGTGTCGAGGATCAGCGGCACCGCGATGCCGCTCACCGGGCCGCCGTCATTGTCGTTCGCCTGGCGGTCATAACCCGCCAGTTCTTCGCGTAGCGCGATCAGCCCGGCATCGGCGCTCGCCTCGATCTGCAGGTCGAGCCGGTGCAATATATGCGCCCGCCAGGCGCCGAAATTGACGATCTGCGGCGCCAGCCCGTCGGGGTGCAGCGCGATCCGCAGCACATTGACCGGCGGGACGAGCAGCGCGGGGGACACCTGTTCGATCAGGATCGCGATCGCGTCATTCGCCGCGACCATGTTCCAATGCCGGTCGACCGCGAGCGCCGGATAGGGTTCATGCCCCTTCAGCACATGGTCGACGATCGCCCGCATCCCCGCCATTTCGGCGCTGTCGAGCGGACGTTCCTGATAGTCGGGGGCGTAGCCCGCCGCGAGCAACATGGCGTTGCGGGCGCGGTGCGGCACTTCCAGGCAATCGGCGATCCGCGCCAGCATCGCCGCGCTCGGTTTCGACCGCCCGGTCTCGATGAAGCTCAGGTGCCGCGTCGAAATCTCGCTGTCCAGCGCGAGATCCATCTGGCTCATCCGGCGCCGCGTGCGCCATTCGCGCAATTGTTCGCCCAGCGGTGCAACCTGCATCGTCCTTCTCCTTCGCTGCGGGAGCTATACCTTGGTCTTCTTCTTTTCCATTACCTCCGGCGTAATCGACCAGCGGCATTTCGAGGCATATCTGGGCTGAGTTCGAAAGGAGAAACCCAATGTCCTATTTCAATCTCAAAAATGTCCTGATCATCGACGCCATCACCTGCACGGGGCTGTTCGTGCTGGGCGTCTTTGCGACCGCGACGGTTGCGGCACTGCTCGGCCTCCCCTCCGAAGTCGTGACCGTCGCGGGATGGATCGGGCTGCCGAGCGCCGCGCTGATGCTGTTCGTGGCGCGGCAAAAAATGCCGAGCAAGGGTCTCGCGAACCTGATCGCGGTCGGCAATCTCGGCTGGGTCGCGGCGAGCTTCGGCATTCTCGCCGTCTTTGCCGGCCAGATGACATGGGTCGGCATCATCGTCGTCGCGGTCCAGGCGCTGATCGTGCTCGATCTCGCCTTCTTCGAGGCGAAGGGCGCCGCCGCCCTGCCGCGCGCGGCGACGGCTTGAGCCTGCGCGAATACCAACCGGCTTGAACAAAACCGTAGCCCTGAGCCTGTCGAAGGGCGCCTATCCGAGAAG
>NZ_JBOHHU010000026.1:0-46847 GCF_050725615.1 Sphingopyxis sp. | reverse complement strand
CAGGGCTGGGACAAGGAAATCCTCTCGATCGAGTTGCAGGGCCTGATCGACCTCGACTTCGACGTCGAGCTGACGGGGTTCAGCCTGGCCGAGGTTGATCTTGTCCTCGACGAGGCCGGGGACAGCAACCCGGATGGATCAGATGAACCCGAGGATCATGTTCCCGAGATGGCAGGACCGCCTGTGAGCTTGATGGGTGACCTCTGGCTGCTCGGTCGCCACCGCTTGCTGTGCGGCGATGCGCGTCGATCGGATCACCTGGCGCTGCTGATGCAGAATGAGCGCGCCGACATGGTGTTCACCGATCCGCCGTACAATGTGAAGATCGACGGCAATGTCTGCGGCCTGGGATCGGTCAAGCATCGCGACTTCGCGATGGCGACCGGCGAGATGAGTGAAGATCAGTTCGTGGGCTTTCTCACCGAGACACTGGGCAACATGAGCAGCGTGATGCGCGACGGCGCTATCGCATTCGTGTGCATGGACTGGCGCCATATGGGCGAACTGCTCACGGCGGGACGGTCGGCGTTCACCGAACTCAAGAACCTTGTCGTGTGGAACAAGACCAATGGCGGCATGGGTGCCTTCTATCGCTCGAAGCACGAGCTGATCTTCGTGTTCAAGCAGGGGAGCGCCGAGCACACGAACAGCTTCGGCCTTGGCGAGACCGGCCGCTATCGAACCAACATATGGGACTATGCCGGCATCAGCAGCATCAGTGCGAACCGCAGCGACGAGCTGGCGATGCACCCGACGGTCAAGCCGGTCGCCCTCATTGCCGACGCAATCCGCGACTGCTCGCGGCGCGGCGAGATCATCCTCGATGCTTTCGGCGGATCGGGGTCCACGCTGATTGCGGCCGAGAAGACCGGGCGCAGCGCTCGTCTCATCGAATATGACCCCATCTACTGCGACACCATCGTCCGTCGCTGGGAGCAGCTTACCGGGAAACGAGCAACGCTCGCGGAAGGCGGGGCCTGCTTTGAGGATGTTGCCGACGCGCGCCTGACCGCCGCGACGGAGGCCGCCGAATGAGCGGCGAGGACCGGGACAGCAAGACCCTGTCCACTGCCCTTGTCCCTGCCACCGTGGGTTATTGCCAGCCACCGGTCGAACACCGGTTCCAGAAGGGGCAGTCCGGCAATCCGAGAGGTCGGCCGAAGAAGTCCCGCCAGTCCAAGCCTTCTTTCAATCCGTCCCACCAGCCGACCGATGGCCTTGTGCTGGAGGAAGCGTATCGGCTGGTATCCATCCGCGAGGGCGATCGGATGATCGAATTGCCGGCGATCCAGGCATCGACGCGCGCGCTGGCGATATCGGCGATGAAAGGGAGCCGGCTCGCCCAGAAGCAGCTCGCCGACATGGTGCGCGCCATCGAAGCGAAGCGGCACGAAGGCCAGTTGCAGCTTCTCGACACCATGATCGAGTACAAGAGGCGGTGGACCGCCGAGCTGAAACGCCGGCGGCAGTTCAACATCGACGAGCCAGATCCTGTACCGCATCCCGACCACGTCATCCTCAACCTTCGCAAGGGGACCGTTGATATCGAAGGTCCTGCCGACGACCAGGAGAAGGAGTTCTGGGATCACCGGTTCGCGCGCATGGACGACGCGCAGGAAAGCGTTACCTATTTTGCAAGCAAATATCGTCGATGCCGCGACGACCGGCTCAAGGCGCAGTATCTGGAGGAGTGGCACTTCGAGCAGCGCATGTTCGATCTGCTCAACGACAGCTTGCCAGAACGCCACAAGCGCAGACTGACCGACCGCTCATACGCCGAAGGCGCATCCCGTCAGGGCAAGACGCTTGAGGAGTTCCGCAGGAACAAGGCCATGCGCAAGGATTTTGTCGGCGATTGACGCATCGGCTACAGACGAAACGTGGTCTACGGCAGTTCGTGGCCGATTGCCGTCGGTCTGCTTCTGGCACAATGCTCGCTAAAGCGGACAGGCAAAGAGGCGGAGACTCTTGAAGCGCCTGCTGGCTCGTCAATACGGGATAGGCCTTCCATCCCAGCCGAAGAACCCGCCGCTATCCATCGGCGATAGCTGGTCGATGACGGCCAGGATGTGCATCGCGCTTTTATCCGCACTAAAGAGCGATGATTCAGCTACTCGCGCCTGAAACGGCTCCGAGAGCGGCGTGTCGACAGTCCCGGGGTGCAGTGCCGCGACGATTGCTTCGGGATTGCTGCGGCCGAGCTCTATCGCGAAGCATCGCACCAGAGCATTGAGCGCCGCCTTGGAAGCGCGGTAGCTGTGCCATCCGCCAAGTCTGTTATCCGCAATCGAACCAACGCGAGCAGAGAGAAATATAGCGACCGCGCGTTGCCTCCGGGCGAGCAGAGGAAGAAAATGCTTCGCGACGAGAGCGGGCCCAATGCTGTTGATCGCAAAAACCTCTGCCATCACCGACGTGTCGAGCTGCCGAAGACTTTTTTCAGGGCGGATGCCCGTGCCGCGATGCAGGATCCCGGTCGCCACGATCAACAGGTCGAGAGCGCCATCTTGGGCAATCTGGCGACCTGCCTCGGCAAGCGTTTCGTCGTCCAATATGTCGATCGACAGTCTTGTCACTTTGGAATGGCGCGCCGAATGGGGCCGCCTGTTCCCGGCATAGATGCGGTCAAATTGACCAGACGCTGCCAGCTGATCGACAAGCGCGGCGCCGATGCCACCGCCGCTTCCGATCACCAAGGCGCGCTTGCCGTTCAAATGCCTCTCCTCACGGCCACAAAGCCGGTCCGGCTTCGGGAGGCTTTAATCCGCCGCGGCTCGATATCCCATATGCCTCAAAGGGAAGGTAGATCGGATGCCTAGAAGCCGGCCTCGACCGCGAGCCGGATTGCATCGGCCGTGGTCTCGACGCCGAGCGCACGAAGTAGAGCAGCGCGGTGCATCTTAATCGTCCGCTCCGACAGCGAAAGCGTGAAGGCAATCTGCTTGTTGAGCTGTCCGCTCGCCATCAGCTTCAGCACTTCGCGCTGCCGCGGCGAAAGCGCCTCGATCTGCGCGCGCGCTCGCGCGCTCCTTCCCCCAACGGCGTCTCCAGCCTCGTCGACTTCGATCTGCGAGCCGAGAAAATATTCGAGATTGCCGCCGGGGCCAAAGATTGGCGCCACCAGCACGGCATTGCGGAAGGGCGTCCCGTCTTTCCGGTAATTGAGGATCTCGACGAGCGCCGGCCTCTGCTCCCGGATGGCGGCCCGCAAGGTCTCGGTCAGTTCAGGTTCGGTATCCGGCCCGGAGAGAAAGCGGCAATTGCGCCCAAGGATTTCGTCCGGCCCATAGCCGGTGAGCGCCGAGAAGGCAGCGTTGCACTCGACGATCGGATTGTCAGGTAGGCGCGGGTCGCTGATCACCGCGGCGATCGGGCTGGCCGCGATCATTGTCTTCAATGACATAGTATCTGCCTGCTCTCCCCTGGGTGCCCCAAGGGACATGTTGCGACACTTCCCCTCGCTCATGCAAGCCTGCGTCGATGACAATTGCGACGAACCGGAAAAAATGGCGCATGGCGCCCTGCAGATTGACGGCACAGTCATGTTTACGGGCGGCCGTAGGACATCGTGCGAGCCCACTTGGCGACCGCGAGGCCATGGTCTGATGCGGGTTGCGATCATCGGAGCGGGTATTGCGGGGCTCGCCTGCGCCAGGCGGCTGCGCGATGCAGGGCTGGAGGCGACACTCTTTGACAAATCCCACGGCATCGGCGGCCGCCTCGCGACCCGCCGCGCCAATCCGGGCAATCCCGAGGTCGCATTCGATCATGGCGCAACGCATTTCACGGCACGCTCGGAAGGCTTTACCAGGCTCGTAGCAGCGTGGGAGAAGGCAGGCCTCGCCGCGCGTTGGCCAGCGGCCGGCGCGGACAGCTGGGTCGGCACGCCGACCATGACCACGCCGCTCAAAGCTCTCGCGGACGATCTCGATGTCCGCCTGTCGCGACCGGTCACAGCCCTGACCAAATCGCCCGCGGGCTGGACGCTCCACAGCGAGGCAAAACGGCTCGGCAAATATGATGCGGCGGTGATCGCCATCCCCGCCGAGCAGGCAGCGCCGCTTCTGTCGCTTCACGATTTCGAGATGGCGCGCGCGGCCATGGCGGTGCGCTACAATCCCTGCTGGACCGCGATGTTCGTCTTCGATGAGCGGATCGAGGAGCTTCCCGATTTCCTCCGCGGCGCCGGCTCGCTTGTGACCGCTGCGCGCGACAGCGCGAAGCCCGGCCGCGCGCCGGGCGAGCGGTGGGTCGTGCAAGCCGACTGGACTTGGTCGGAGGCACATCTCGCCTGCGACGGCGCGAGCGTGGCGCCAGCGCTTCTCGCCGAACTTGGCAAGATCGCCGGACGCGACTTGCCCACCCCAAGCCATATCGCGGCCCATCGCTGGCTATTCTCGCAGCCCTCGGGACAGGATCTGAAGCTGCTCTGGAACCCTGCCATTGGTCTCGGCGCCTGCGGCGACTGGCTCTATCACGGCTTTGCCGAATATGCGTGGCTGTCGGGCCATGTACTCGGCGCGGCGATTGCGGCAGAGGCGCCGCGATGATGCGCGCGATCGTAATCGGAGCCGGCATCGGCGGCCTCGCCCTCGCCATCCGGCTCCAGTCGGCGGGCCTCGATACGCTGCTCGTCGAAGCGCGCGACCGCCCGGGCGGCCGCGCCTATGTCTTCGAGAAGGATGGTTTCACCTTCGATGCCGGGCCGACGGTGATCACCGACCCGGCCTGCCTCGCCGAGCTCTGGGAGCTGAGCGGCCAGCGGCTCGAGCGCGATGTCGACCTCGTCCCGGTGTCGCCCTTTTATCGGCTGAGCTGGCCCGACGGATCGACCTTCGATTATGGCAATGACAAGGAGGCGCTCGCCCGTCAGATCGCCGCGCTCGATCCCGCCGATGTGGCGGGATATGAGCGATTTCTTCGCTATTCCGCGTCGGTTTACGAGGAAGGCTATGTGAAGCTCGGCGCCGTGCCCTTCCTCGATTTCCGCTCGATGCTGAAGGCGGCACCCGCTCTTTTGCGGCACCGTGCCTGGCGCTCGGTCTATAAAACCGTCGCGAGCTATGTTCGGAGCGAGAAGCTGCGCGAGGCTCTATCCTTCCACACCTTGCTTGTTGGCGGCAACCCGATGGCGACGAGCAGCATCTATGCGCTCATCCACAAACTCGAGCAGGATGGCGGCGTCTGGTATGCGCGCGGCGGCACCAATCGGCTCGTCGCCGGCATGGCCGCGCTGTTCGCGCGTCTCGGCGGTACGCTGAGGCTTGGCGATCCCGTCGCCCGCATCGAAACTAAGGGCGACCGGGTGACGGGCATCGTGACGCGGAGCGGGTTTACCGCACGCGCCGATCTTGTCGCCTCGAACGCCGATCTCATGCACAGCTACCGCGACCTGCTCGCGCATCCGCGCGGCAAGCGCGAGGCGAAGCGCCTTGCGCGCAAGAGCTGGTCGCCGAGCCTCTTCGTCCTCCATCTGGGGGTTCGCGGTACCTTCCCCGAAATACCCCATCATATGATATTGTTCGGTCCGCGCTACCGCGGGCTTCTCGACGACATCTATCGGAACGGCACCCTCGCCGAGGATTTCTCGCTTTACCTTCATCACCCGAGCGCAAGCGATCCGGGCGTGGCCCCCGCGGGCCACAGCAGCTTTTACGCGCTTGCGCCGGTTCCCCATCGCGGCCACGCCTCGCTCGACTGGGAGGTCGAAGGGCCCAAATTGGCGAAGCGTATCATCGCCGAGATCGAACGGCGCCTGATCCCGGACCTTGGCGAGCGGATCGTCACGCAAATCCAATATGAACCGCCGGACTTCGAACAGGATCTCGCCGCGCATCTCGGCAGCGCCTTCAGCCTCACGCCCACGCTGCTGCAGAGCGCCTATTTTCGGGGGCACAACCGCGACGCGCGCATCGAGAACCTCTATTTTACCGGCGCGGGCACGCATCCCGGCGCGGGTATTCCGGGGGTCGTTGCGAGCGCGAAGGCGACGGCGAGCCTCATTCTCGGCGACTTTGGGGTCGAGATCGCGGCCTCCCGCGACCCGGGTGCGCGCCACCGAATATTCTCCGGGCGCGATGACGCGGCAGGAGATGTCATGCCCGGCTGATCGCACCGAATTTCCGGTTCTGCCGGCGGCCAGTGCCTTGCGACCCACGTCTGGCCGCGGCGGGGGGGCGGTGATTGCTCATCGCCGGGCGGTGCGACGCCACTTCGCACCGCCCAACCTTCCCCTTGCTCGCGCTCGCGCTCGCAAAGCGGCCCTTCATTGCCTGGGCTTCCCAAAAGGTCATCTTTTGCAGAGATCGGAGCCTGCCAGATGACAGAGCTCACGATCGCCCGCACCACAGCCCGTCAAAAAGGGAACCGCCGCCATGCCGCCCGCCATTTTGTGGCTCCGTCAGGACCTCCGCACCACCGACCATCCGGCGCTCCTCGCGGCGATCGCCGAAGGTCCGGTCATTCCGCTCTACATATTGGACGACGACAGCCCCGGAACGCGCGCGATCGGCGGCGCGCAGCGCTGGTGGCTCCATCACAGCCTCGCCGCGCTCGATGCGAGCCTGAGCAAACGCGGCAGCCGGCTCATCCTGCGCCGCGGCCCTGTCGCCGAAATATTGGAACGCGTCGCGGCGGAGTCCGGAAGCACGGCGGTTCACGCCACGCGCTGCTACGAGCCCTGGTGGCGGCGCTGCGAAGGAGCGCTGAACGCGAGGCTTGAGCTGCGGCTGCACGACGGCAATTATCTCGCGCCGCCTGACAGCGTCACCAATGCGCAAGGTTCCCGCTACCGCGTCTTCACGCCTTGGTATCGCGCGCTCTTGGGGCGCATGCCGCCCGCCCTTCCCTATGCCGCGCCCGACCATATTCCGGCTCCCGACGTCTGGCCGACGTCGGACAATCTTGCCGATTGGGGTCTGACCCCGACCAGCCCCGACTGGGCTAAAGGATTTGGCGACTGGCGCCCGGGCGAGAAGGGCGCATGGCGCGCGCTGCGCGACTGGCTGCCGCTCGCCGGCGGCTATAAGACCCGCCGCGATTTTCCTTCGCTCCCCGCGACATCGCGGCTGTCGCCGCATCTTCATTTCGGCGAAATCAGCCCCCGGTCGATCTGGCATGCGCTCGGCGAGCGCGACGATGCGGGCGCCGAAACCTTTCGCTCGGAGCTTGGCTGGCGCGAACATTGCATCAATCTCGTCGACCAGATGCCCGATTATGGCGATCGGAACGGGCGCCCCACCTTCGATAATTTCGGCTGGCGGAGCGGCCCCGAGGCAGACCGGGACTTCGCCGCCTGGACCCGGGGACGGACCGGCTACCCTATAGTCGACGCGGGCATGCGCGAGCTCTGGAATACCGGCTGGATGCACAACCGCGTGCGGATGGTCACCGCCTCCTTCCTCGTCAAACATCTGCTGATCGACTGGCGCCGCGGCGAGCGCTGGTTCTGGGATACGTTGCTCGACGCCGATCTCGGGTCGAATGCAATGAACTGGCAATATGTTGCGGGCACCGGGGTCGACGCGCCGGTCTTCTCGCGCATCATGTCGCCGCTGCTCCAGAGCGAGCGGTTCGCGATGGGAGATTATGTCCGCACTTATGTTCCGGAGCTTGCGCATCTGTCGGACGCCGAGATCACCGCCGCCCATGGTCAGGACGCGCAGGTGCCCACCTATCCGGAACCGCTTATCGGGCATGATGCGGCGCGGGCGCGGGCCCTCGCTGCCTGGGAAGCCCTGCGCGGCTAGCGAGTGAGGGCCACGGCGCTAGTTGAAAGGGGCACTTGCCACGCCGTGGCTGTCATAGACGGGCCCTTCGCGCGACACCGCGAATTTGCGGCTCGAGGAGGCGCGGACACCAAATGCGCCGATATGCCCCAGCATTCCCCTGTACTGCGGCCCGGCCAGATGCGCTGCGAGCGCAGCTTCGCCGTCCCATTCCTCGAACACGTGGATGCGCGTCGTCACATGCGGATCGAGGGTCCAGGCGTAAGCGAGACAGCCCGGCTGGGCGAGCGCGCCTTCGATCCAGCCGCGCGCACCCGCCAGCGCCTCTCCGCGCGTCTCGGGATCGATATCGATGACCGCCTGGATCAGGATCTTCATGCCTGCACCTCACTTCTCGAAAGCTGAGGCAACGGCCGAAACCGCCGCTCTGTAAACAGCCACCGGCCATCGATTCGGCGGCAGACGTCGTCATAGATGCCAAGGGTCCGGTGAAGGGTGCCGTCGCGCAGGAAGACTTCCTCGGTGTAGGACCGCATGGCCGCGGTCTCGCCATGGACCTCGATCGAACCCGGCCAGGCGCGAAAGACGATGTCGGGAAAAGCGCGCATCGCCGCGCGCCAGGTGTCGACGATCTTCGCCTTGCCCTCGAATATCCCGAAACCCGGAAGCGACCATCGGCCGCCTTCGTCCCAAGTCGCGGCCCAGGCCTCGCTGTCGGCCCGGTTGACCGCATCGGCATAGGCGTCGAGCAGGTCGCGAAGCGCCAGCCGGTCTTCGAACGACCCCTCAAACGGCATGGAAGCCCCCTTTTCGCCCGGCTGCGTCGATGGTCCAGCCTGCCGCCGGTTTGCCTGCAGCCGATGGGAGGGAGAACTGCCGTTATCGCTAGCGGCGATGGGCCGCGGAGGGCGGGCCGGATAACCCGCCCCAAAGGACAGGTCGCCCCGGCGGGGCGGCGCGCCTAATTTCATGCCCGTCCTATCCCCCCGGGACGAACATTCGAAAAGGAATGACCAATGGCTATTTCCCGTATCTCTCTTTCGCTCGCCGCAGCAGCGCTCGCGCTCGCCGGCGGCATTGCAGCCGCCAAGAACCCGATGGTCGGCGGCGCCGCGATGTATGAGACCAAGACCATCGTCGAAAATGCCGCCAATTCGAAAGATCACACGACGCTGGTCGCGGCGGTCAAGGCCGCTGGCCTCGCCGAGACCCTTTCGGGAGCCGGCCCGTTCACGGTCTTTGCGCCTACCAACGCTGCCTTTGCCAAGCTTCCCGCCGGCACCGTCGATACGCTGCTCAAGCCCGAGAACAAGGCGATGCTGACGGGCATATTGACCTATCATGTCGTGCCGGGCCGCCTGACCGCGACCGATATTGCCGCGCAGGCCAAGGCCAATGGCGGCAAGGCGGTGCTCACCACGGTGCAGGGCGCCATGCTCACCGTCTGGGAGAAGGATGGCAGCTGGTATGTGAGCGACGCCAAGGGCGGCACGGCGAAGATCGGCCCTGCCGACGTTCTTCAGTCGAACGGCGTGATCCACGTCATCGACGGCGTGCTGCTTCCCGCCTAATGACCTGTCGGGGCTGCGCGACGCTTGTTAGCGCAGCGCGGCCCCGACAATCAAAAGCCCTCAAAGCCAGCCCGAAAGCTCGCTCCTTATCAGGGCGGCGAGCATATCCATCCCGACATCGCTATCGTTGAGACAGGGCACATAAGCGAAATGGCGTCCGCCGGCGGCAAGGAACTGCTCGCGTCCGCGGATGGCGATTTCCTCGAGGGTTTCGAGGCAATCCGCGGCGAATCCCGGCGCGATCACGGCCACCGACCGGCCTTCGCGCCCTAGCGTTTCGAGCATCATGTCGGTTGCCGGTGTCAGCCATTTGGCCTGGCCGAAGCGCGACTGAAAGCTCGGAATAACATTCTTCCCCAGAACTTCGCCCAACCGACGCGCGGTCTTGAGGCACATGCAGTGATAGGGATCGCCGAGACGAAGGGTGCGCTCGGGCATGCCGTGGAAGCTCGCGACGATCGTATCGGGCACAAAGTCGAGGCCGCCGATCGCACGTCCGAGCGACGACGCCAGCGCCTCGACATGGCGATCGTCATCATAATAGGGCGGAAGGACACGCAGCGCCGGCTGCCAGCGCAGGCGCGCCATATGCGCCTGGACGGCATCGCCAACGCTCGCGGTCGTTGCGGCGCAATATTGGGGATAAAGAGGCGCAACGAGAATGCGGCGACATCCTGCCGCAAGAAGCGCGTCGATGCCGTCCGCGATCGAGCTGCTGCCATAGCGCATCGCATGCGCAACCACCGCACCACGTCCGAGCGAAGCCTCAAGCGCCCTTGCCTGGCGGCGGGTGATCGCGGCGAGCGGCGAGCCTTCTGAAGTCCAGATTTCGCGGTAGGCATGCGCGGATTTCCGCGGCCGAACCGCAAGGACGATCCCGCGCAGGATCGGTTGCCAGATCAGCGAAGGCAGTTCGACAACGCGCCGGTCGGAAAGAAATTCCGCGAGATAGCGCCGAACCGCACGGCTCGTCGGCGCGTCGGGCGTCCCGAGATTTACGAGAAGCACGCCGATGCGGTCGACCGGCACGGCGGGGTGACCCGTCGGCAATCGGGCGGGATCCGCTTCTTCGTAACGTTCCCCGATTCTGGCCGTTACCAGAGGCCCTTCGACAGTCATTGCAATCTCCGCGGACAAGACGCCTCGCGGCGACCATGCCGCGCGATGTGGATCGCATGTCTCCGACTTGCCCCGCGCCGCCAAGCTGCACCAAGGGGCAGACGGGATGCCATTTCCCGCCTCCCGGCAGGCCCCCGGGATCCCGGCACCGCCCTGGCTGCCGCGACACGTCAGCCGACGTTCCGAGCGGCACCCTCGCTCTTGAAACGGCAAAACGGCTTTCCTAACTCATTCCCGGACGCGGGATTTTCCGCGTCCTAGGACAGAGAGAGCGCCGGCTCTAAGTCCCGGCGCATCTCATGCCCGAATTGCTTCAATCAGGAGGATTTGGAAATGAGAACCGATTTTGACTTCACCCCCTACCGCCGCTCGACGGTGGGCTTCGATCATCTCTTCGACCTGCTCGAGAAGGGGCAGCGCGGCGAGACGTCGGACGGCTTTCCTGCTTTCGACATCGTGCGCGACGCCGACGACCGTTTCCGCGTCACGCTGGCGGTGCCCGGTTTCAAGGCCGACGAGATCGAGATCGTCGCGCAGCAGAACCAGCTCAGCGTCACGGGCAAGCCGGCCGAGGAGCATGCGACACGCGCCTATCTCCACCGCGGCATCGCCCGCCGCGCGTTCGAGCGTCGCTTCCAGCTTGCCGACTATATCGAGGTCGGGCGCGCGAGCTTCGCCGACGGGCTGCTCACGATCGAACTGAGCCGCGTCGTCCCAGAGGCGATGAAGCCGCGCAAGATCGAGATCGGCAGCAGTGCCGGCAAGCCGCAGCGGATCGAAGCGCCGATGGATAAGGCGCTCGAAAGCGCCTGAGTTCGACAAGGGAGGCACGCCAACGGCGTGTCTCCCTCTCTTGCTGAAGCGCGATCGCCTCAGACCTGCTCCGGCGCGCCGCGTGTCCCTGGAACCGCCAGGCTAATCAAGCGAGTGAATGATGTCCGCCGCGCGCCACTCGGCGGGCCCGATCAGGGCGTCGTGCGCGATGCGGACCGAGTGGAGCGCGGCTTCGATCTGGCGCCTCCACATGGCAAGAAAATCGAACAGCACCGGGAAGTCCGGCGGCAGATCATAGTCCTGCCAGACGAAGAGCTGGAGCAGCGAGGGATGATCGGGCCGGTAATAATGGATCTCGGCGGTTGTCAGCCCATAGCCGTCCAGCTGCGCGATCAGCGCCCGGTCGGTCATGGCGCGCGCGCCTCGCCGCCGTCGAGCGACCGGAGCGCGGCGAGCACATCGTCGACCGGCACGGCGCGGCGCGCGCCGGGCGGCTTTCGGAGCGCGGGCTTGTTGCGGACCGCCGAGTGGTCCGATGCCCAGGATGCCAGAAGTGCGCGCTTGACCTCCGGCTCGAGGCTCGGGTGACGCGCCACGTCGAAGGGGTGAAGAAAACGGGAAAATGGCTCGGACATGATCGTGCCTCCTTCGTTATAGCCTTTCCTTTCCTGTCGTGCGGCAGGCTGCCGCGACCAGAGATTTTGGAAAGGAAGCGAGTCGAGTCAAGAGGTGTCAGCCCCTTGATAAAGGGCATTTGTTTTGCGCTGGCGCGAATGCGAAAAAATTTTCGTCGACCCTCTTGAAGCAAAAAATTCCGCTTCCTAGCTCATCGGCGCCGCGCGTCCCGGACAGGCGCGCCGGCTTGTCATATCGCTATGCAACATGGAGGTTATGCATGCATTTCCGTCCCTTGCACGACCGTGTGGTCGTCCGCCGCATCGAAGCCGAGGAGAAGACCTCGGGCGGCATCATCATCCCCGACACCGCCAAGGATAAGCCGCAGGAAGGCGAAGTCGTCGCCGTCGGTCCGGGCGCCCGCGCCGAGGACGGCACGGTCACCGCACTCGACGTGAAGGCCGGCGACCGGATCCTGTTCGGCAAATGGTCGGGCACCGAGGTCAAGATCGACGGCGAGGAACTGCTCATCATGAAGGAGAGCGACATCCTCGGCGTCATCGAGCAGGCCGCGGCGCTCAAGCAGGCGGCGTAACGCCCATTCATCACCCACTGAAAGGACAGCAAGAAGGAGGTCAAAATGGCTGCCAAGGAAGTGAAATTTGCGTCGGACGCGCGTGATCGCATGCTGCGCGGCGTGGATACGCTTGCGAATGCAGTGAAGGTCACGCTCGGCCCCAAGGGCCGCAACGTCGTGATCGACAAGAGCTTCGGCGCGCCGCGCATCACCAAGGACGGCGTCACCGTCGCCAAGGAGATCGAGCTTGCCGACAAGTTCGAAAATATGGGCGCGCAGATGCTGCGCGAGGTTGCGAGCAAGCAGAACGACAAGGCCGGCGACGGCACGACCACTGCGACCGTGCTCGCGCAGGCGATCGTCCGCGAAGGCTCGAAGGCGGTCGCCGCGGGCATGAACCCGATGGACGTCAAGCGCGGCATCGATCTCGCGGTGAATACCGTCGTCGAGGACCTCAAGGCGCATGCCAAAACGGTCGAGGCGAACAGCGAGATCGCGCAGGTCGCGACGATCTCAGCCAATGGCGACGAAGAGGTCGGCAAGATCCTCGCGGAAGCGATGGAGAAGGTCGGCAATGAGGGCGTGATCACGGTCGAGGAAGCGAAGAGCCTCGCGACCGAACTCGAGACGGTCGAGGGCATGCAGTTCGATCGCGGCTATCTCTCGCCCTACTTCATTACCAATGCCGAGAAGCTGAAGGTCGAACTCGACGATCCGTACATCCTCATTCACGAGAAGAAGCTGTCGAACCTGCAGGCGATGCTGCCGCTCCTCGAGAGCGTCATCCAGTCGGGCCGGCCGCTGCTGATCATCGCCGAGGATGTCGAGGGCGACGCGCTTGCGACGCTCGTCGTCAATCGCCTGCGCGGCGGGCTCAAGGTCGCCGCCGTCAAGGCGCCGGGCTTTGGCGATCGCCGCAAGGCTATGCTCGAGGATATCGCGGTGCTCACCAGCGGCAATGTCGTCAGCGAGGAACTCGGCATCAAGCTCGAGAGCGTCACGATCAACATGCTCGGCCGCGCGAAGAAGGTCGTCATCGACAAGGATAATACGACGATCGTCGATGGCGTCGGCGCGAAGTCGGATATCGACGGCCGTATCGCGCAGATCCGCCAGCAGATCGAGACGACGACCAGCGACTATGACCGCGAGAAGCTGCAGGAGCGGCTTGCCAAGCTCGCGGGCGGCGTCGCGGTGATCCGTGTCGGCGGCGCGACCGAGGTCGAGGTCAAGGAGAAGAAGGATCGCGTCGACGACGCACTCCACGCAACCCGCGCGGCCGTGGAAGAAGGCATTCTTCCCGGCGGCGGTATCGCACTGCTCCGCTCGCTGAAGGCGCTCGAAGGCCTCAAGGCCGCGAACGACGACCAACAGTCGGGCATCGACATCGTCCGCCGCGCGCTCCGCGCGCCGGCGCGCCAGATCGCCGACAATGCCGGCGAGGATGGTGCCTGGATCGTCGGCAAGCTGCTCGAGAGCGACGACTATAGCTGGGGTTTCAACGCCGCGACCGGCGAGTATCAGGACCTCGTCAAGGCGGGCGTGATCGACCCCGCGAAGGTCGTACGCACCGCGCTGCAGGATGCCGCGTCGGTCGCCTCGCTGCTGATCACCACCGAGGCGCTCGTCGCCGAGCTGCCGAAGGAAGAGAAGGCCGCACCGATGCCGGCGATGGACTTCTGACAGACCGGGGGCGGCGGGCCACCGCCGCCCCCGCATTTCCATACCGCCCTATTCACCCAACCACCGCGCACCGCGCCACGCCTCGTCAAGCGAGCGAAGGGCATTTCTGCGTTCGGGGGTTCACCCCAGGTCCGTGCACGAAACGGGCTTCCAACCGGCGATCTGCCCCAAGGGACATGTTGCGACGCCATGCTGCGCTCGGGCATGCGCCGATCCGGCGGTCCACCTCCCTCTCCTCCCCTCCCGGACCGCCAACACTTCGCCGTCAGGAGGCCAGGACCATGCTTCACGTGCCCCCTTCCAGCCCCACCGTTGACGGCGCGATACCCCCCGAGGTTCTCGCGTCGGTGGAGACGCTGCTGCGCTGGGTCGGCGAGGATCCTCATCGCGAAGGCCTGCTCGACACACCGAAGCGCGTCGCGCGTGCCTGGAAGGATTATTGCCAGGGGTATGACGAGGATCCGGCGGTGCATCTCTCGCGCACCTTCGAAGAGGTCGGCGGCTATGACGAGATCGTCTTGCTGCGCGACATCCCTTTCCAGTCGCATTGCGAGCATCATATGGCGCCGATCACCGGAAAGGCGTCGATCGCCTACCTCCCCCGCGACCGCGTCGTCGGCATCTCCAAGCTCGCGCGCGTGCTGAACGGCTATGCGCGCCGGCTGCAGGTGCAGGAGCGGCTGACCGCCGAGGTCGCCCGATGCATCTGGGACAATCTCCGTCCGCACGGCGTCGCCGTGGTGATCGACGCCCAGCATGGCTGCATGACCGGGCGCGGCGTGCGCACGCCCGGCGTCGGCATGATCACGAGCCGGCTCCTCGGCTGCTTCCTCGACGACCAGCGGAGCCGCAAGGAAGTGCTCGCACTGATGGGCTATTGATGCGCCGGTCGAGAATCCGGAACGGTCTCGCGAGCGTTACCCGCCCCCATGAGGCGCTCGCCAGAATTCTGTGCGGCGCCGCCTCGCGCGGGTCTCCTGCCGGGATTGCACCGACATGACGCGGTCTCCACAACCATCCGACGATCTTGGTCATATTCCGAACAGCTTGCGTGGGCAGCCGGACGAAGCGGGTCATTTCGGGAAATTCGGGGGCCGCTTCGTCCCCGAAACGCTCATGCCCCTCATCCTCGATCTGGAGCGCGAATATCGAGCCGCAAAGCGCGACCCGGCCTTCCAGGCCGAGTTCGACGACCTGCTCGAACATTATGTCGGCCGTCCCAGTCCGCTATACTTCGCGCCGCGCTTGACGTCCGCGCTCGGCGGCGCTCAGATCTGGTTCAAGCGCGACGAACTCAATCACACCGGCGCCCACAAGATCAACAATTGCGTCGGCCAGATCCTGCTGGCGATCCGGATGGGCAAGACCCGCATCATCGCGGAAACGGGCGCGGGCCAGCACGGGGTGGCTACTGCAACCGTCTGCGCGCGCTTTGGCCTGCCCTGCGTCGTCTATATGGGCGCCGCCGATATCGCGCGCCAGGCGCCCAATGTCTTCCGCATGAAGCTGCTGGGCGCCGAGGTCGTGCCCGTCACGGCCGGCGCCGCGACCCTCAAGGACGCGATGAACGAGGCGCTGCGCGACTGGGTCGCCCATGTCGAGGACACCTTCTACATCATCGGCACCGCAGCCGGTCCCCACCCCTATCCGGAGCTTGTGCGCGATTTCCAGAGCGTGATCGGAAGGGAAGCGCGGGCCCAGATGCTGGCCCGTGCCGGCCGCCTACCCGATCTCCTGGTCGCCGCGATCGGCGGCGGATCGAATGCGATCGGTCTCTTTCACCCGTTCCTCGACGACCCGATGGTCAAGATGCTCGGCGTCGAGGCGGCTGGCCATGGCCTCGACAAAGCACACGCCGCGTCACTGGCCGGCGGGCGTCCCGGCATTCTTCACGGCAACAAGACCTATCTGCTGCAGGATGACGACGGGCAGATCGTCGAAGGGCATTCGATCAGCGCTGGCCTCGATTATCCCGGCATCGGCCCCGAGCATGCATGGCTCAAGGACATCGGACGGGTAGACTATGCCTCCGCGACCGACGCCGAAGCGCTCGAGGCGTTCCAGCTGCTTTGCAGAACAGAGGGTATCATCCCGGCGCTCGAGCCCAGTCACGCCGTCGCCGCCGTTGCCAGGATCGCGCCGACGATGCCGAAAGATAGTATCATCATCGTCAACATGTGCGGACGAGGGGACAAGGACATATTCTCCGTGGCCCAGCATCTCGGCGTGGAACTTTGAGCGCGACGAAAGTTAGGGGCACGGGACGTGTGATCGAAGACACTGGCGCTACAGATTTCGGATCTATGAGGGACGGATGATGATAAGGGTGTTTCTTGTAGAAGACGATCCGCTGGTGGCGATGATGCTTGAGGGGTATCTCGACGTGCTTGGACACGAGATCGTGGTAACCGCAGCGACCGTCGCGGAGGCGCTGGATCTCGTCGCGAAGCGAGATTTCGACCTCGCAATATTGGATGTTCACCTTGCCGATGGTAAAACGAGCGAGGCGGTCGCTGCCGCGTTGAGCGATGCCGGGAAGGCTTTCATAGCGACGAGCGGAGATGCGACGATCATGGCGGCTGAATTTGATGGCCGGCCAGTTCTTCGCAAACCTTTCAGGATTGCCGAGCTCGAACGGGCAATCGCCGCTATAACGGGGTAGCCCGCGGTCACAGGCCGGAGCCTGCTCGACGGTCGTTATTCGGGCGCGACTTGGTGACGGGCCATGTGCGGCATGAAATCCATCTTGCCTATGGCAACACCTGCGTTGCGCAGCGGCGCGTAAGCCATCGTCACATGAAAGTAGAAATTTGGCATGATCCAGTCGCGGACTCAAAGCCGCGATTGCAGCCGCAGCATTCGCGTGGCAGATTGTCGTCGATGGGGTCGTTTCGTACTTTTTTGATCATCCTTTGGCTGGCGCTGGCCGCCTACACCGCTGTAGTCATTTCCCGCCACGGCCTTGGATTGTTACCGATCTTTTTCGGAGACGTGGCGAAGCTGGGATGGCCCGGGCAGTTCAACCTCGATTTTCTCTGCTTTCTCATCCTCTCTGCGCTTTGGACGGCTTGGCGGAATGGATTCAGTGCGATCGCCCTGCTCCTCGCGCTCATCGCCTTTTTCGGAGGCGCGGGTTTCCTGCTTCCCTACCTCGTCTTTCTCACAGTTCGTGAACGAGGAAACATGTCCCGGGTGCTGATCGGCGCGCGAACCCGAAGAGATGAGCCTTACAGCGGACGATGAGCGCGACGGCATTTCGCCGTCATCGAACGAACTGCGCTTCTCGCGGCGCCGCTTGGCCGATACCAGACGGTCCGCACTGACGCAATAAATGAAGCAAGCGGACATTTCGCTCTGATCAGTAGGCGATCATCGCGGTGATGATGGCGACGAGCGCGGCCAAGAAGCGAGACGCCGCAGAGCGCGCGAGGCTATCTATTCAAAAAGGCTTTCGCGCTCGTCTTCGCGATCCTTCCAATAGGCAATTTGTTCGTCGAGCCGCACCAGGGCCTCGCTCGCCCATTCACGAACGCGCTTGTCGCGATGTGCCAGCAGTGCCGTGATCATCGGACGGCGCCGCTCGAAGCGCATCCAGAAGGCACCTGTACTCACGCCACTGTAGAAACGCCGTTCGACATTACCGAGCAATTTGGCTGGGTCGGGCGCGAGATCGATAAGACGGAGTGCAATGTCGCTCCACGTGAGCTCCCTGACCCCCTCTTTGTCCTCAGGCGTCTTCTGTGCATATCCGACGTGTTCGGCAAGCAGCGGCGCGCGATCATCGGGCGATTCCGAAGCCCATGCCAAGGCGACGTCGGCATCGAGCGGAGATTCCTCGATCCGGCCGTCAACGTCGTTCGAGATCGAGCCCCCCAAGAATAACGCGAGGAGCGAACCGTACCTCCGCCGACGTCGCTTCTTGGGCAGCAGCCCACCAAATTCGTCGAGAATTACACGCAAAAAACGCCCGGTCAGGACGCCGACAAACTCCTGCCAGTCGCTGTCGCTCCAATAGCGGGACTCCGTGTCCGCTTCCTTCATCGCGCGGCAAATTTCGGTCGCGCCAGCTTCACCATAGAGGTCGAGCACATGTCGCAGGAGGCCTGCGGCTTCATGGCCCGTTCGCGCATTCTCGGTCCCGTAGAAGCGCGGGTCGGTGAGCAGCGTCTTTGCGACGGCGATCAGCTCGGGCGCGATCGCCACCTTGTCCTGCCGGTCGCCATAAAGGCGCATTGACAATATCTCGCGTGCGGGCGCCAGACCGTCCTCGGCGGCGATCATTCGGACAAGAAGTCCCGCGAGCGCCGCGGCGGGGATCGACTTGGTTCTCCCTCCGAACATCAAGGCCCCGAGCTGGCCGGGCGTCACCCGCCCCGCGCCGAGCGCGATGGAGAAACGGTCGACGTCCGCGACACCCAGGTCTCGGCCGCCGTGGAAAAAGACGAGAAACTTCGAGAACTCCTCGTCGGCGGCGATTTCGTCGAGGCGAGCATCGCCCCAGCCGGTGTCAGCGCGATCATATTGCTGCAGGATGCCGATCAGGACCCCGACATCACGGTCGCCCGGATCGGCGGCGAGATAGAGGTCGCGGGCTTTCGTCCAGAGCGCGTCGCGTTCGGCCGACGCCCGCGCAAGGCCTTCGCCGAAATGAAGTGTGCTATTCTGTCCCTGCGCGGCAATCGTCCGGGCAATAAATGGCTCTGGATCAATGCCCGCGCGGACCAGCCCCACGCCGACCGCCTTGGCCAGAAGTGCAACATTGCGGGTGTAACGCTTTTCGGAGCTGCGGCGGGCAATCCAATGGCGCCAAGGCTCGCCGAGGACAAAGGCCTCAAAACTCTCGGCGAGGGTCTTCGGGCGCAGATCCTGTTCAAGGAGCGTGAGGTCGGCGCGCCAAGCGGGCGCGGGGTCGCCGTCGGAGAATTGAAGCGTTTCGACCGCAGCGCGCCAACCGGCGTCCCAATAGCCGGACGGTTTCGCCGTGCGGGCCTCGGGCAGAATCAGGCGGGCGAGACCGCGATCGCAATGCTCGCGCATGTGCTGCGCAATGATCGACCGGGCGCGTTCAGCGAGCGCGCCGCCGCCTGCGATCAGCCCCTGCAAGCGTGAAAAAGCCCCTTCGAACCATGCCGCCTCGTCAACAGGCAGCCTCGGGCGCCATTCGCTCGATCGCGTCTGCACACCCCATTCAGGATCGAAGGAGCTGTGCGCCTGAATTTCGAGCATATGATCGAGCGCCTCAACACCGAGCGAGCGGACCTCCGCCTGGCCCGATTCAAGAAGTTCGTCGAGCATCTTGAGCCGGTCCGCAGCGTCGGCCAGCGTCATCGAAAGGACGGGCCGGAAACGTTCGAGAAACAGCGTCTGCACCTCGTCGCCGTCCGCCCTTCCGGCCTCGGCCAGCGCGAAAGGGAGCATCGCGCGCATCGCACGGGCGAAGAGCGCCGGGTCATGGGCAATATGGGCGAGAAGCGTCGCAGTTTCGCTCGCCGCTTCTTTGTTCTCGAGCAACGCGACATTGGTGTTCGCGCGCTCGACAACGGCAAGCGCCGCCTCGGGATTGGCAGGGGCGGCATAAGCGAAGGCACGCGCCTCGATCTCGTCCATCGCGGCCAAGTCGCCGAGCGGAGCGCCCTTGGCCATCATCGCCGCGACGATCGCGACCGCCTTGGGTTCAGCGTGGAGTTGGCCGAGCCGCCGCGCGAATGAGCCAAGCAATCTGACCGGACCCGCTACAAAGCGCGACAACAGGGCAGCCGTATCCGCGCGCTTCAAATAGGATGCGGCGAGCCGGTTTGCGAGCGGCGGCGGCAAGACGGCGCGTTGCGGGCCGCGCTGCTGCACGACGCCCCAGTCGAGAAGCACCGACATATGTTCGTAGAAACGCTCGGCCGGGATGCCCGCCTGTTCGGCAAGAAGACCATGCTCGGCGGCATGCTGCTCGCTGGCGGCGATGTAAAAGGCGTAGACGAGCGAACCGACCTCGGCAGCGCGCCGCGTGTCGCTATCCTCCAGTCCGCGCCCCTTCTGAAACAACCGGTCGAGGAGCTGCTCATCGTTAAGCTTCGCCGCGTCGCCGCCGCCGGCAAAACTCCGCGCGAGGCCCACTGCGATGCGCGCGTTGCCGCCCGAGAAGTCGGCGAGATGAGCGCGATCGATCGCATTGAGCTGCGGCGCGCGTTGCTTCAAAATCTCGCTCAAAAGAATTTCGCTGTTGGCCTCGAGTTTGACCACAAGCGTGTCCTCGGGCTGATCGTCGCCGACGTCATAATCGATGGTCAGGAGCCGCACGCGGCTGCCTTCGCTGCGAACGACGGCGGAAAGCTGGCGGTGTGCGGCTCCGGTGCAATTGTCGACCACGAGGACGGCCTCGACCCCCGACAGCACGAGATGTTCGGCCATCGCGGCGGGACCGGTCGCGAGCTCGAGCCCGGCGTCGGCATAGATGGCGAGCGACGGGTTGAGCGCCGTTCCGGCAGGAAGGCGCTGATCGAACAGCGCCTCGGCGAGACGGGTCTTGCCCATCCCCGACATTCCCACGAGGCGGACGGCACTCCCGGGGAGCGAGAGCGTTGCCCGCATCGTCATCATCGCATCGCGCACCTCCTGCCGGTTGCCGTTCACCAATGCGCGGCTGTTGTCGTCAATCAGATAGCCGTGCCCGTCGGCGTCGGCCGACGACCAGGAGCCGAGCGGCTTCCATCCGAGCAGCGGGCGCCCCGCCCGCGCGAGCAGCCATAGCGCGACGCCAACATGCTGGTTCGTCCAGCGCGCGAGCCGGTCGGCGCCGAGGAAATCGAGGTGAATATTCTCGGCGCCGCGCAAGCCGGACAGGGCTGCCTCCATCGCCGCGACGCGCGCTTCCAGCGCTTTGGTGCCCGGATCGTCGGTCGATATGATAAGATAGGCCCCCTTCTCCGCCGCTAGTTCGGCGAAGATCGGGCGCGCGGCCCCTTTGGGGCGCATTTCCTTGTCGATGTCGGCCGCGCGCATGGTGGTGGCCTTGCATTGCATGTAGATTGTGCGCGCGGGAAGCGAGCCGCCCGGTGCGGGATGGCCCTTCCAGCGAATGAGCGCATCGATCCCGCCGTCGCGCGCGGTCTGGTTGCCGCCGAGGCCAATCGCCTCGGTTCCGATCCCGCGCGCCCGAGCTTCGGCTTCAAGGAGCTTTCCAAGGAGCGAGCGCAGATCTTCGTCGCCAAGCCGCGCGACCATTTCCTTGGCCACCGAAAAGGGCCCGATGCTCACGCCCTCGCGCTGGGCGCTGATCCCGAGCTGCGCCGCGACAAACTCGGCCGACAGCACAAAACCTTCGAAGCGCCCATAGAGCGGTGCAAGAAGCTCGGCGATCAGCGCCGCGAGATCGGTTTCGATACGCTCGACGGTATTCTCCGCCGCGAGCTCGATTACATCGCTACGTGCGACGCCGCCGGCGTCGACCTGGAGCAGCGGATCGACCCAAGCGACGAGGGTGCGGCCCGCGAGGCCTGCAAAGCGAAAACGGATTGAGAGTCTGGCCTTCTCATCGCCGCCCGCAGTCCGGGCGACGGCCGCCGCGGCCCTCAGGAACGCCGCGGCGCGCAGGATCGGCAAGCTCACATCGAAGAGCTTGCCATGGTGGAGGCTTGGCGGTGCATCTTCGGAATAGGCCCGCAGGAGATAGGCCTGCCCACTCGCTTTCAGTTCGAACCTGCGGAGCGGCTCGGCGCCTGCCGCCTCGAAGAGCAGCGCGTTTTGCCTGCTCTCGAACGACACTTCTCCTGCGGCGTCGGTGAGCAGATCGTAGTCGGCTGCGACGCCCTTGAGGAGCGGGACTGCAATCGCAGCGCGCGCCTCACTCTCGAGCGCGAAGGCAAATTCGGTATAACCGAAGGAGGGGAGCGGACTCCGCGCTTCGGCAGCGGCGCGGGATGAAGCGACAAGGGCGTCGACGCCGGCAGGATCGGCGGGCGCGTCGTAGAGACCGAGCGCGGTGAGGATCGCCACGACGCCATCGAACCGCAGCTTGGTCGATCCCTTCTCGAAGGCATTGACCGTGGGGACGCTGACCCCGGCGAGCGCGGCGAGCGCGCGCTGCGACAGCCCTTCGGCCTTGCGGCGCCGGATCGCTTCGTCGACAAGCGAAGGCCAATTGAGCGCGGTCGTGCTCATCGCTTTGCTCCTTCCGTGCCGAACAAGCGCGCCGCCTGGGCCAGCACGATATCGCGGTACCGCTGGCGAAAGTCGCCGCGCGCCACGAGTTGCGGCAATTCGAGCGTGCGCGACCGCGAGAGCCGACGGGCGAGCTCGTCGAACGCCGCCCGCGCCGCCGATGCGGGCAATCCGATCGTCACGGCGAACTCTTCGAGCAACGCCCGGTCGATGCTGTCCAGCGGGCGCTTGCGCCCGCCAATCTCGAGCGCGGTGTCGGCGTCGAACTGGCCTGTATAGACGCTGCTGTTGACGAGGTCGTAAGCGGGGCTGAGGCGGAGGCCGTCCGCGCTTTCGAGGAGCGAAAAATTCTTGAGATGCGCGTCGGCATTGCCGATCAGGATATTGAAGAGGACGAGGCGAAAATAGCGATCGAGATCGATGCGCGGACGCGCCGAATGGGCGACCAGCGCAGCGCCGACCTCCTCGTAGCTCCCTTTATATTTGCCGTCATTGTTCGGGCCGCGCGGCCGGTTGAGGATTTGCGCGAAGTCCTCGAGCCGCAGACGCTCGGCGCCGACGCGATCGAAGCGCTCAACAAGGAGCGCCTGGCCCTCGATTCCTTCGAGCGCACCGATCCTCGCTGCCGCGATCGCGCCCGCACCCAGCAGTTCGCGGGCGAGGCGCAGCGAGAGATCCTCGTTCCATACGAGGGTGGGGATGTCGTCGCGATTATATTTGGCGATATGCGTCGGCACATCGTCGGCGCCCGCGACCGGGCGATAGGCTGCGCCGTCGCGCCAAGCGAGGAGCTTCTTGTGAACCCCCGAAAGCGTTCGTCCGCTACGAATGGCCGTCTCGGCAACCGGATCGTCGGTGGGCCTCAGGGGTTCGGCGACCTGGCTCTTGTCGACGGGTTCGACGCCCACGGCGCCGATGCAGTCCGAGCCATAGTTCAGGAGAAAGGCGAAATCGTCGCTTTCGAGGCTGCGTCCGGCGCGCGCCTGAACACCGCGCAGCCAGCCTTCGGCGAGGAGATGCTGGAAGAAGGGGTGGAGACCGCCCTGCCAATAATGATCGCGCGGTTCGATCGGAAGCGAGCAGGCGATCGGCAGCCGGCACGATTCGTCATAGGCAAAGCGCGTCCCCTCGGGGGATTCGGTCAAAAGCCCGACGCGGCGACGCTTGTAAGTGACTATGGCGCTACGATCTGCGATGATAATCCTCGTTCAATCTTCGCCGAGATATTCGGCTTTCAGGAACGCCTATATAAAGGAAGATTGAACAAATTTCCAGTGCGGTGCCACGATTGCCGCACAATCGAGAAATTATTGTCGATCGCGCCTGGTCGGAAGACGGCACCCGCCGATCTCGCGGGCGGCGGGCGGTTTAAACCCGGTTGACTGCGGACGCGCCCTTGAGCGAATGTAGCATCAGGCTGTCCCGCCCGACTTGCCACAGAGTTAAAGCGGACGAAACTCCATGACCGATCGGCCATCCATTCTGGTCGATGCTTAAACTGTGGCCATCGGCTGACCAGAAGGATCAATCCATGGCAGCGATTCCGCTTACCGCAGACGCTATCCGGAGCGTCAAACAGACACTTCGTCAGCGTTTCCCGAAGGACAAATCGTCGCACCTGTCCGAAGCCTTGGCTTCTGCCTTGCGCTTCAAGACCAATATCGCGCTCGTCAAGGCGGTTCGGCACGAGGATGTCGCCGATCCCGATTATCGCCTGCTCGAAGAGCAGCCCTTTCTCGAGCGTCTCGGCCAGCTTGCGAACCGCCCGATGACGTCGGCCGACCGCTGGCTGAATTTTGACAATCTGCGTTACCCCGAGCCGGCACCGATCATTCGGACGCGCTCGGCCGGGTGGCGCCGCACCGACTATTCGAAGTCGAAGCGGCGTCGGGCCTGGCGCAACGCACTGGTCGCCGCGATCAACGAAGCGATCCGGCGTCGGCTGTTCACGATCAAGCCCGGCGACAATCGCTGGCCCGGCGCGGCGCGCGATGCGGTCGGACATTCGGCGCCGTGCGTCTTCGCGTTCGAGATCGCCGACATCCCCGCTGTCGCCTCGGTGCAGGATGGCGGGCATGACGAGCTCTCCATCCATGTCGCGCTCTGGCCGACCGACCAAGCTGCGCGGTGGGTTGCGAGCCTGAACGCCAATTTCCTCGCCGGCGACCTTTGGGCGACCGGCTGGCTCGAGCGGCAAGACGGGGCTTGGCTGCAGGTCAGCAAGGCGCTGCGTGGAAACAGCTTCTCCTGCCGGAACCATCGGCTCGACGAGGCCGCGGCGATCGAGGTTGCGCCGCTCGGCTTCGCCGACCGCGGCAGCTTCAAATTTTGAAAATGGATCATCGGTGCGGCTGATCTAATCGCGTCCGCCGGGCGAATGCGCGAGCAGTTCGTAAAGCTGGCGCCCGGTGCGAAAGCATTCGGGCGCCTTGCTCGCGTCCTGATGGTTCTTTGCCCCTCGCTTCGGACACGGTGCTGTGTAGATGGTTCTTGTGAAATAACTCGCTTGGCCGCGCGTTGTACACTGGCGGATTGGTTTCGCCGACTTTGCACCAGTGCTGTCGGCGAAGCTCTTCAGGATCATCTGCGGGATATAGTGATGGCGCTTCGACGTGGACAAAGGTCAGTTCTTCCTCAGCCGTCTCTCGCGGTTGACGACCGGCGTCCGACAGCATGCCGGTCGCCGATCCCGAGGATTCACATGTTAGCGCAATCCGAGGTGTGCACACGCACCCGCGGCGGCTCACCGTCCGATTCCAGATCGCGGTTGTCATATTTGCGCGAGGCCGCAGCAAAGATCGTGCCCCAGCCATAGTCGTCGATCGCTTCCTGCGATGCAGCAACCACGACGGCACGATCCTCCTCGTCCTTGGCCCGGGCATTGACGCCAGTATCGGTCGGTACGCGGACTCCAGTGTCGGTAAGGGGCATTCTCATTCTCCTTCAATGTTGGAGCGAACATTTTCCGTGCCATATTTTGCGGATGACAGGACTGCTGCCTATATAGTGACAAGAAGCAGGGACGAAACGCCATGTTGCAGATAAACAGCGGAAAACTCTTCACATCGGACGAAATCCGCACGAATAACCTGACCGGTGTTCTTTATTCGAATGCCAGAATATATTCGGACAAGGTCTGCGAGACCGAAGCCGGCACGATCCGCTCGGCAGATTCCGGTCACGATGTTTCGTCAATCCTGTACGAGCTGATCGAGCAGCTTGAAGGTCCTGTGGTTCCCGGCGCGCTCATTTCTCAAACGGTCAAACCATTTTTGATCGATTTCGCCGTCGTCGCGTCGTTCGCGCTCAATGTCGTGGTCGATCCGACCCAAACGGTGGTGCAGAACCTCACCAATGGTCGTCCGGGCTTTTCGTCGAGTGGGAAACCCAGCGACTTTGTGGCGCGCTTTTTCGATCCCCAGGTTGCGCTCCAACCGACCGAGCTTGACCAACTTGCCGACTTCGTCCGCGATCTGCTCGCGCTCAAACGGACTCATTTCCGCGGCGCGATGCGCGCCATGCGGACATATGTGGCGGGGCTCCACGCGATCCCCGGTGATCCTGGACTTGGCTATACGCTGCTGGTGTCTGCCGCCGAGTTGCTCGCGCAGGATTTTGACGGACATGTGACGGGCTGGCACCTTGTTGAGGAGGGCAAGCGGACGGCGATCGACAAAGCGCTCGCCCGCGCCGCCCATTCGACACGTGAAGCCGTCCGAAATGCCATCCTCGCCTCCGAACATGTCTCGATCGGCAGGCGCTACCGCGCGTTCATTCTCGCACAGATCGGCGACGATTTTTTTCGCCGCGACGAAGATGGTATCCATATCGCACGCTTCGAACTCGAAGAGGCGCTCCGCCACGCCTACGAACTTCGCTCGGCCTATGTGCACCTGAGCAAGAGCCTGCCAGATCCGCTGCTCATGCCGTTCGGACGAAGCGAGCGAACGACGAGCGAACGTCGGCCGGCGCTGACCTTTCAGGGCTTGAGCCGCCTGACACGCGAGGCCATTTTCGCGTTCGTTCGTGGTGGCCCAAAGGTCGAACGCGAGGTCTATGACTATCGCCGCGAGAGATATGGCGTGCGAACGGCGCAAGTGGCCCCGCAGCATTGGATATTCCTCCCCATCACCGATGCGCAGGAAAGCCGTTTCCGTCTTGAGGGGCTCCTCAGTCTCGCGGCAATTTGCGACGTCGGCGAGCCCGGCGCGGCCTTTGTCGATATGCGCCCGGCGCTTGCCGACGCTGAGCGACTGCTCCGGCGCGCGCGCAAGGCCGACCGGGCCGCCCTACTCGGCCTGCATTTCCTATACAATATGCAAGTCGCCGAGGAATATCGCACGCCGGGCTATTCGGCGTTCCGCGACAAGCATTTCGCGGGCTTAAACGTTCCGTCCGTTCTGGCGATGGTTGTTGCAACTGTCGCCGGCCTCGATTTCACGAATGACCTGGAGGAACATCGGGGGCTGGTTGAGCGCTATTTTGTCGAGCGGGTGCGCCCGAAGGGACTGCACGCCCCCCGATTGTATGAAACGGCGCTCTGGCTCGTTCTCGCTGAGCGCTACCGGACTGCGGGGGACATTGCGCAAGCGCGTTCAGCGATCGCCGCGGCGGTCGAGACCTATCCGGGGAAGGCGGCGCTAAGGAGGTTCGAAAGCGATTTCGATGGCGCGGTGCCGATCATCTGGCGCGACATTCTTTGCCGCAAGCCCGACGTTGCCGAGGCTGACGATACCAGCGCGTAAGTGACGGGCCACCACGATCATCTGCTTGGGAGCAAGTCGGGGCGGACGCCGGCGTTGGGCCGGGCTAGGGACAGACGATGAGCTTGACGATTTTCTGCGACGAGTCGGGACACACCGGCCCTAACCTTCTGGCGGCCGACCAACGGCTCTTTACCTTTTCGGCGTCGGCGGTTGACGATGCCGAGGCGTATGAGATCCTCGCCGAAGCGCGCGCGAAGTTTCCGGTGCAAATGCCCGAACTCAAGGCCAACGCGCTGTTGAAGACCGACAAAGGCGTCGACCTGATCCATTTCGTGCTCGACAAGGCGAAGGGGCGTTTTCGGGCGGTCGCCTATGACAAGCTCCTCGCCCTGGCGGGAAAGTTGTTCGAATATATCTATGAGCCGGTGCTCCAAGACAATCCGGGGATCGTGTATCAGAAGGACCTGCATCGCTTCGTCGCGATGTATTGCTACATCTTTTTCGACGACGACTTGGGCGGGACGGCCCTTCGCGAATTCGAGCGCTATATGCGGACGCTCGATCCGGCATCGGCGCCCTTTCTGTTCGATCCTCCGGCACTGCGGGCAGGGGAGACGGGCCACCCTTTTGCGATGGTCCCGACATTCTCCCGCGCATGTCGCGAGCTGATCGTCGCCGACAATCTCCAAGCCCAAACGATGCTGCCCGACGAAGGGAAGTGGCTGTTGGACCTTGCCGTGTCGTCGCTGTGGAGCCTTCTTCTCGAGTGGAGCCCGGTGGGTGAGGACATTCGCGTGATCTGCGACGACAGCAAGCCCTTGCGCGCGCAGGCGGAGAGTTTCTCGGAGCAGAAGCTGGCTTTTGCGCTCGAGCGCGCCACAGCCCTTATGCCCGATCGCAAGCGTCGGGGCTTCAAGCTTGCCGAACCCGTGGCGTTCCGCGATTCCCGCGCGCACCCGGGACTGCAGATCGCCGATCTCGTGGCGGGCAGTCTGAGCAAGGTGCTGGCCGAGATGATGCTGAAAGACCGGCCGCCGCGCGAGGATCTTGCGCCAATCGCCGAACTCGTCCTTCCCGCGATGAGCAGCCAGTCGGTACTGCCCGACGAGAGCCTAGTGGATTTGAACAGCAGTCCTGCCGCAGTGAACTGGTCGGTTCTGCAATATCTCGCCGACGAGGCGGTCGCGGGTCGCAACCCGCGCCGCGGCCTCGAAGACTGGTATCATGGCGCTGAAGTCAGCTACGCGCGCGGCGACTTCAAGGCGATCCAGAGCGATTGAGCGCGATCACCGAAAATCGCGCGGTTTGACCTTGATGCCCTAGGTAGGCCCGCCGGGGATAATCCCCGACCCCAGCCGCAAGTCGGGGATAAAGATATCGCGCGCGCCCCGCTCGGCGGGATCGCGCGGGTCGGAACCCGTGCAACGCTTGACGACATCGGTGCGGCTTGCGCGATAGATGTCGGCGATCCCCCCGCGCGATCCAACTCTCGCGAGCATCGCCGACAGATCGTTGAGCCGCTGGGCGATGATATGAATGACCGGGCTCTCGCGCTGGTGCACGCGCAGCGACAAGCGGTCGCGCAGTAAGCCGTAGGATCCGAAGCCCTCAATCTGGCTGAAGGCCTTTTCGGCAAATTCGGGTTCATAGCCGCGCGTGGTCATGCCGTTGATCAGCTTGTCCTCGAAAAGGCTGAAGCAAATGTCGGCTTTCGGGCGCAAGTCCCGGTGCCGGTTACGTCCAAGATGAGGCGCAAAGCCGACATTCGACTGGACTAGTGCCAGCGAACGAGCATTGCTGTTTCCGCGGCCGCGCCGGTGGGTGCTGGCCGCACGCCTCGCCCTGACGGGGCTTTGGGTGGTGGGCCCGGCGTGGTGCCGGGATCCGATCAAGGAGACCGCCCATGACCAAGAACACCCCGCGCGCGAACCGCGCAGCTTCCGCTCCCGCACCGACCGCGACCGAACGGCCGCAGACGAAGGCCGAGCGGCTGCTCGCTATGCTCCGCGCCCCCGCCGGCGCCAGCGTCGAAGAGGTAGCCGAGGCGCTGGGCTGGCAGCATCACACGGTTCGCGCCGCAATCACCGGCGTGCGCAAGAAGGGCCATGAGGTTGTCCGGCAGAAGCAGGGCAGCGTCACGACCTATCGGATCGAAGCTTGAGCGCCGGTGAGGATGAGGTGGCAGCACTCGGCGCGATGTCGAACGCCGATTTGAAGCGCGAGTGGGAGCGGGTGCAGCAAGCACCCGCTCCGCCGATCGCTCCGAGCCTCCTCGCGCGCGACCTCGCCCATCGCGTGCAGCTCGCCGCAGCAGGGGGCATGGATCGCGGCCTCGAACAGCGGCTACGCAAGCTGGTCGCTTCCCACGCGGATGTCCCCGGAACCGGCGGCCGCGCTGCTGCGCCTTCCTCCCTCGCAGGCGGAACCCAGCTGCTGCGCGAGTGGGGCGGTCGGACGCACCGCGTGATCGCCGAGCCCGACGGCAGCTTCCTTTACGCGGGCGAGCGATGGCGATCGCTCTCGGCGATTGCCCGCGCCATCACCGGAACACGCTGGTCGGGGCCGCGCTTCTTCGGGACCGGCGGATGAAGAAGCTGCGCTGCGCCATCTATACGCGGAAGTCGACCGAGGAAGGCCTCGACATGGACTTCAACAGCCTCGACGCCCAGCGCGAGGCTTGCGAGGCCTATGTGACGAGCCAGCGTTCGGAAGGCTGGACGCTGGTTCCCACCGCTTATGACGATGGCGGCGTCTCCGGCGGAACCATGGAGCGCCCCGCGCTCCAGCGGCTGTTATGCGACGTGCGCGCAGGCAAGGTTGATGTCATCGTCGTCTACAAGGTCGATCGCCTGACGCGCGCGCTGTCGGACTTCGCGAAGATCGTCGATGTCCTCGACGCGGCGGGCGCCTCCTTCGTCAGCGTGACCCAGGCGTTCAACACCACGACCAGCATGGGCCGGCTGACCCTCAACGTCCTCCTGTCGTTCGCGCAGTTCGAGCGCGAGGTGATTGCCGAACGCGTCCGCGACAAGGTCGCGCAGTCGAAGGCACGCGGCATCTGGATGGGCGGCGTCGTGCCGCTCGGCTATGATGTAGAGGATCGCAAGCTGATGCCGAACGCCGTAGAAGCCGCAACCGTCGTCCACATCTTCCGATCCTATCTCGATCAGCCTTCGGTGCGGGCCCTCAAGTTAGTGCTCGACGCGCAGGGCGTCCGGACCAAGATCCAGCAAGGGAAGTCGGGACCACGCGGCGGCGTGCCCTTCTCGCGCGGTGCGCTATACTGGCTCCTCTCCAACCCCATCTACATCGGCAAGCTGCGCCACAAGGACAAGGTCCATGAGGGGCAGCATGAAGCGATCATATCCACCGATCTGTGGGACGCGGTGCAAGCGAAGCTAGCAGCCTCCACCGCCGAACGTGCAAACGCCATCGTCCCGAACGGCATCGCGCTGCTCACCGGGATGATCCGCGACGCCGACGACCGTCCGATGTCGCCGTCGTTCACGGTCAAGCAGGGTCGCCGCTACCATTATTATGTATCGAGCATCAGCAAGGACATCGACCGTGAGGTACCCAGCAAGCCAGCCGCCCCGGTCGCGCGGATCGCGGCACGGTCGATCGAGACGGCAGCCCGCGACGCCGTCCGCGAACTGCTGCGCGATCCGGCACGCATCGCCGGGCTCGATGATCGCGCCGGGGCCGCGGTCACAAGCGCCCGGATCGACACCGCCGCGGAGCTTGCCCGGCAGGTCGGGCCTCACGCCGACCATGGTGCGCGCAATCTCTTCGAGAGACTCGAACTCACGGTCGAGGTCGATCCCGCGCGTGTGGCAGCCAGCCTGTCCGCTCGCGCCTTGATTGCGGCACTGGACCATCTTCCCGAAGGGGGCGATCACGGACCGGATCGCATCGACCTCGTGATCCGCACCGACGTTCAGCGCGGCAAGCGGGGGACGAAGCTCGTTATCGCCGGTCCAGAACCCGAGGGCCGCAAACCAGACGCGCGTCTCGTCAACCTGATCGCCAGGGCGCATCGCGCCCGCTCCGATCTGTTCGGCGATCAGGCGTCACCGAGGGATCGGCACATCGAACGCCTTGCCCGCTTGGCCTATCTGGCACCCGACATCGCCCGCGCGATCCTCGACGGGAATCAGCCCGCCGCACTGACGTCGCGCCGGCTGATGAAGCTCGCTGCCCTGCCGCTCGCCTGGGCCGACCAGCGCCGACTGCTGGGATTTACCTGATCGAATCACCCCTGCGGTGGCCACCGAATTGCGCCGCGGAGACTTGCCGAGACGTTGCGCTGAATTAGCTCGTCGGAACCCCGGTCTCTGACCACGACCGAGCCATAGACCGCGGGAGCGGCCGCAGAACCGCGCCGACTTCACCTGACCAACTATATATAACCGATCTATATCAGCCACTTAGATGTGCGTGGTGCACCCGACAGGATTCGAACCTGTGGCCCCCAGATTAGGAATCTGATGCTCTATCCTGCTGAGCTACGGGTGCGCCGCGGTCCGTTTAGCGGCGGCGGGCGCTCAGCGTCAATCGGCCCATATCCGCTTCGCTCAATTCAAAGCATCGGGCGGCGCGAACGGCACCAGCAACGGCATCGCCGCGATGCCGTCGTCGCGCAGGGCCTGCGCCTCCTCGGGCGAGGTCTGGCCGTGGATCAGGTCGTCCTTCGCGCGGCCTTCGTGCATCGCGCGCGCCGCGTCGGCGAACTCGCGCCCGACCCAGCGCGACTGCGGCAGCATCTCGGCCTGTTTCGCGGCGATCCCCGCCATCACCTTGCGCACCAGTTCGGGCGAAATCTCGGCGGTGTCGTCTTTCGCGCCGGTCGGGGACGGCGGCGCGGCGGACACCGCACCCTGATTCGACTTGGCACCGACACGCGGCGCCATCACCGCTTTGCGGACCTCGCTATCGCCGCAGACCGGGCAGGCGATCAGCCCGCGCGCCTGTTGGTCGGCAAAGCTTTCGCTGCTCTTGAACCAGGCCTCGAACCGGTGGTCGCCGGCGGCGCAGCAAAGATCGAAGACAATCATGTCCGGACCTCAGGCGGTGCCCAGCAACGGGTCGAGCCCACCCCTGGCGTCGAGTGCGGCGAGATCGTCGCTGCCGCCGATATGCCGGCCGTCGATGAAAATCTGCGGCACCGTGCGGCTGCCGCCGGCGCGCTCGACCATCGCGTCGAAACCCTTGCGATCCATCGTCAGGTCGATTTCCTGATAATCGGCGCCCTTGCGGTCGAGCAACGCCTTGGCGCGCGAGCAATAAGGGCAAAAGACTTTCGTAAACACTTCGATCTTGGGCATGCGCCTATCCTGTCATCATCTGGTCTCTGATATCGGAATCCAACGAGGCAAAGTCAAATATGTTGCTCGTCATCAGGGCATCGGGGACGACCCGCGCCCAGCTGAGCGCCGACACCCGCGCCGCACCGCTCCGCCGCAGCGCCTTCGCCGCCGCGCGCAACGTCGCCCCGCTGGCGTGGACATCGTCGATCAGGATCAGGTGACGGCCCACCGCTTTCGCCTTGGCATCGCCCGCCAGCGCGAAAGCCCCCGCGACGATCGTCTCGCGCTCGCGCCGGCTCTTGCCGCGCAGCGACGCGGTTGCCCTGGCGCGCAACAGCAGATGATGGTCGTGCGGCGTCCCGGTCAGCCGGGTCAGTTCGTCGGCAACCAGCGCCGCCTGGTTGAACCCGCGCGACCAGAGCCGCCAGCGATGAAGCGGGATCGGCACCAGCAGCGCATCGCCTTCGCCCGTCAGGCGCGCGAGCGGCCGGGCCATCAACCGCGCCATCAGCCGGGCATGACCGAGACGCCGGCCATATTTGAGCCGCAGCGCCACGGTACGCGCCGCCGGACCATAAGCGACGGCGGCGGGCGCGCCGTCGAAGGGCGGTACCTTCGCAAGGCACGCGCCGCATTGCAAATCGTCGCCCGCCACCGCCGCCGGCAAAGGGATCGAGCAGGAAGCGCAGGCGGGGCCATCGAGAAATTCGAGCGATTGCCAACAGTCGAGGCAGAATTGCCGGTCGTCGGCGACGATGATTCCGCAGGCCGGACAACGCGGCGGCAGCGCATAGTCGATAACCATCCGGCCCGCGTGGCGGAGGCCGCGCAGCAGGCCCGCCGCCCGCGCCGGCGTTTCGCTCTCGACCTGCCCCGCCGCGCTCGCCATGTCCGGCTTGTGAAGCATCGCGCGAAGCGGCACAAGCGCCGCATGTCGCCGCCTCTCGCCCCGCTTTTTTCCTCCGCCCGCCATCGCGCCCAGCGCGACCGGCTCGTGCGCCAGCCCGCCGACGCCAATTTCCTCGCCCCGATCATCGCCGAAACGCTGCTCGACCGGCTGGCGATGGTGACCCGCGATTTTCCGCGCGTGCTGCTGATCGGCGCCCATGATGCGGCGCTCGCGGCGCAACTGCGGGCCACCGGCGCCGAATTGACGATCCTCGAGGCCGGGCGCAGCCTCGCCGCCGCGACCGGCGCGCTCACCGGCGAAGCCGATGCGATCGACCTGCCCTTCGCCAGTTTCGACCTCATCGTCTGGCCCGGCGGGCTCGACAGCGTCAACGACGTGCCCGGCGCGCTCGTCCGGCTGCGCGCGCTGCTCGCGCCCGACGGCTTGCTGCTCGGCGCCTTCGTCGGTGACGGCAGCCTCGCCAGATTGCGACGCGCGGTGATGACCGACGGGGTGCGCTCGGTCGCGCGCCTGCATCCGCAAATCGACCTCGCCGCGATGGGCAATCTGCTCCAGCGCACCGGTTTCACCATGCCCGTGGTCGATGTCGACGCGCTGAGCGTGCGCTATGGCGACTGGTTCGCGCTCGTCCGCGACCTGCGCGCCGCAGGCCTGTCGAGCCGGCTATCCCCTGCGCCGCCGCCGCTGACGCGCGAAGAGGCGGCGCGCATCGCGGTCGCTTTTGCGGGGCAGGCCGACCCCGACGGCCGCGTCGCCGAAAATTTCCGCCTGATCCATTTCAGCGGCTGGGCCCCGCATCCGGACCAGCCCAAGCCGGCCCGGCGGGGCAGCGGCACGGCGTCGCTCGCCGAAGCGCTGAAACCCCGGGATTAGAGGAGCGCCTCGAGCAGTCCGATCAACGGCCGGTCGGCGGGGGGCATGTCGAGGCCGTAAAGTTCGACCGGGCGCACCCAGCGCAGCGCCGTGGCGTGCCGTGCCTCGGGCACCCCCTTCCATTTGCGCAGCGCGTATACGAGCAACAGCAAATGCCGGTCCCCCAGCGGTTCGCTCGCGAAACAGGCGGGCGCGAGGCACGCATGATCGACCTCGATCCCCAACTCCTCCGCAAGTTCGCGGATCAGCGCCGCCTCCGGGGTTTCGCCGGGTTCGATCTTGCCGCCCGGAAACTCCCACAATCCCGCCATCGCCGTGCCGGGCGGGCGTTGTTGCACCAGCACGCGCCCATCGCGATCGACCATCGCCGCAGCGACCACAATGAGACAGTTTTCAGCGGTTTTTATCGATGACGGTGAGGACAAATTATTAACCCTGATGTGCGAAATCCGGAATCCTCGGGAACTCTAGGACCAGAATCCCCGAATTGCACGGCTGAGGTTTACGAAGATTTGTTCAGGGCTATGGCGCGAAGCAGGCACGGACCAGTGCCATCGTTCGCACCGCAAACCGGCCAAGAACAAGGCGGCCCCGCAATTTGGGAGGACTGATCCTGGCAATAGGCAGGGGCAGAACAATGACCAGAATTGCCAGGCTGCTGCGGTCAACCAGCGCCGCCACGGCCGTCGAATATGGGCTGATCCTGGCCCTCATCTTCATCGCCGCGATGAGCGCGATCAGCTCGGTGGGATCGTCGACCATCGGCATGTGGAACAATGTGTCCACCGCCTCCAGCAACGCGATGTAGCTGTCCAGAATTGGGACTGCTCGCCGTTGCCGCAGCGTTCCGCCCATTAAGAAATTCAAAACCAATTAGCCTTAGAACCAATCAGGTTGACCCGACCAGAACGTCAACAGGGTAAGTGACTTATCAGGAGACCAGACATGAAGTTCATCAAAAAGTTCGTCCGCGACACCAAGGCCGCGACCGCCATCGAATACGGCCTGATCGCCGCTCTCATCGCCGTCGCCGGTATCACCGCGATGTCGGCTGTCGGCACCAGCGTCGGCAACACCTTCAACAACGTCGACAGCGCCCTGAAGCAGTAAGCTTCAACGCTGTGACGCCCGCCCCTCCGGGCGGGGCACAAACAGGAAAGGGCGGTGGAGATTCCACCGCCCTTTTTTGTGTCCGCCGGCGCCAGGCGCGCGGCGCGCCGCCTTACCGGCTGGCGTAGACGACGATCTTGACCTTCTGCCCCGGCGTCAGCCGGCTTTCGGCGGTCAGACGGTTGAGCACCTGGAACCGCTCGGTCTGGTAATTGCTGTACGCCATGCGCCGCGCCATCGTCGCGACCGTATCGCCCCGCGCGACCGTCACCACATCGATGCGGCGCGGTTTGATCGCCGCCGCTTCGGCCGTGCTCAGCCGCCGGACGCTGTTGTACATCGGATCGAACACCCCGCCGCCGCCGGCCTTGGTCAGCGCCACGAAGTGAAAGGCGCTGCTCCGCGAAAATTCATAGGCAAAGATGGTGACATCGACCGCGCCCGACTGGGTGTTGGCGCGCGCGGTCGACGTATAGGCCGGAATGCCGTTCACCGTCGTGCGCTGGACCGCGCTGGGACTGAGCGCCGTGTCGCCCGCGACCGCTTTGAACGCGGCGGCCATATAGGCGTTCATGTCGCCATTATAGGCGGCGGTGGTGAACTGCGCCTGGCCGCCGTTGCCGCTGATCGTCACCGCGCTTGCCCCATTCTGCATGCCATAGCCGGTCGGCACCGCGAATTTCAGCTTGAGGTCGGGGTGGAGGAATTCATTGCCCTCGACCACGCCCTGCGCCGGATCGTCGCCATAGAGCACGCCGTCGACCGAGGTCAGGAACGCCTCCGCATTGCGCAGGCCGCCGGTACCGGCGCGACCCGCAAGCACTTGCGCGTTGCGCACGCGCGAAGCGGGATCGGGGTGGGTGCTCGCCCATTCGGGCAAAGCGCGCGCGTCGCCGCCCGACAGGCGCGCCTCGAGATTGGTCTGGTTGGCGAGACTGGCGAGCACGGTCGACAGCGCGAGCGGGTCATATCCCGCCTTGCGCAGATATTGCACGCCGAGCTGGTCGGCTTCCAGTTCCTGGCTGCGCGAGAATCCCAGCGTCGCAAGCTGCGCCACTTTCATGGCGTTGTTCTGCAGCAACCCGCCCAGTCCGCCGAGCAGTCCGCCATTGTCGCCGATCGCGCCGCCGAGCACCCCGGCGAGGACCCCGAGAATCGAATTGCGCGTCGCCGCCGACTGGCGCTTCTTGCTGTGCTGCGCCGCGACATGGCCCACTTCGTGACCGAGCACGCCGGCGAGTTCGGCCTCGTCATTCATCAACGCCATCAGCTGCCGCGTGACATAAATATAGCCGCCGGGAATCGCGAAAGCGTTATTGACCGGCGAATTGAGCAGCGTGACGGTGAAATCGCTGCGCGCATTCGACAGCCCCGATTGCACCGCAATATTCTGTCCGACCCGCGCGACATAGGTTGCCTGCGGACCCGAATAGGCGCCGCCGAATTCCTGCACCAGCTCGGGATGCGCTTCGCTGCCCTGCTTGCGCTCGCTCGCGGTGATCGCGGTCGCCGTTTTGATCGTTTTGGTCTTCGTCTTGGCATCGGCGACGCCGCCTACCGTGATCGCCGTCGCCAGCAGCGCCGCAATTGCCAATTTTGTCCGGGCCATATGTGCCTCCCTTGGTCCTCGTCCGTCCGCCTCAACCCTTAGCGGCGCGCAACAAGACGCGCCATGAACATCGGGCTCATGCGATTGACAGGGAAAACGTCGGCCGGGCGATCCGGTTCCGACAAGAAAGATGCTAAGCGCGGCCCATGGCGAGGAATTTTTCCTCGCGCGCGGCCAATATCGCGTCGCGCGACAGTCCCGACAGCGCGTCGAGTTCTTCGGCGATCGCATCGCCCAGCGCCTTGATCGCAATCTCGGGCGCCCGATGCGCGCCGCCGACGGGCTCGGGGACGATGCGGTCGATGATCTTCAGCGCCAGCAGGTCCTCGGGCGTCATTTTCATCGCCGCCGCCGCGTCGGCGGCCTTGTCGGCGGTGCGCCACAGGATCGACGCGCAGCCCTCGGGCGAGATCACCGAATAGACGGCATGTTCGAACATCAGCACGCGGTTCGCCGCAGCGATGGCGATCGCACCGCCCGATCCGCCTTCGCCGACCACCGTCGCGACCATCGGCACCCCAAGCGCGAGGCATTGTTCGGTCGAACGCGCGATCGCCTCGGCCTGGCCGCGTTCCTCGGCCTGGATGCCCGGGAAGGCGCCCGAGGTATCAACGAGCGTCACCACCGGCAGCCCGAAGCGGTCGGCAAGCTGCATCAGGCGGATCGCCTTGCGATAGCCCTCGGGTTTGCCCATGCCGAAATTATGCTTCATGCGCGACGGAATATCGTCGCCCTTTTCATGGCCGATCACCATCACGCGGCGGCCACGAAAACGCGCCAATCCGCCCAGAATCGCCTGATCATCGCCGAAATTGCGATCGCCGGCGAGCGGCATCCAGTCGTCGAACAGCCCCGCGACATAATGTTTGAAATGCGGGCGATCGGGGTGGCGGGCGACCTGCGTCTTTTGCCAGGGCGTCAGCTTCGCATAGATATCGCGGAGCATCTTCGAGGATTTATCCTCGAGCCGCGCAATATCATTGTCGATATTGAGCGACGGATCGTCGCCCATTTCGCGCAATTCGGCAATCTGGCGATCGAGCGCCGCGACCTGTTTTTCGAAGTCCAGAAAGGCTGTCATGGCGGGAGTCGCTAGGACGAAGGCGGCGCAAGGTCAACGTCCGCCGTTTCCGCACCCTGCCCCACACCCATATGCGCCAGCGGATGCCGCCGGTTGACCAGCTCGACGAGGCGCCGGCTGTCGACATGGGTGTAGATTTCGGTCGTCGCGATATCGGCGTGGCCGAGCATCAGTTGCAAGGCGCGCAAATCGGCGCCGCCTTCGAGCAGGTGCGTTGCAAAGGCGTGGCGCAGCACATGCGGGCTGACCGCGCCCGGGTCGATCCCCGCGCGGCCCGCGAGGTCGCGCAGCATCTGGAACAGGCGCACCCGCGAAATATGGCTCTTTCCCGAAGGAAACAGCCAGAGCGACCCGTCGGTCAACAACGGCAGCCAGCGATCGAGCGCCTCGCGCGCGCGTTCCGACAAGGGCGCCAGTCGTTCCTTGTCGCCCTTGCCGCGAACGATCAGATAGAGCCGCTCGCCCGCGATCGCGCGGCGCGGCAGCGACACCAGCTCGCTCGCGCGCAGCCCCGAACCATAGAGCAATTCGAGCAGCAACAGCATCCGCACGGCGGCGGTCGGCGGCGCTTCGCCTTCGGCCTCTTCGCCCGCCTGCGCAAACAGCCGCCCGACGTCGTCATGGGTCAGGATGCGCGGCAGGGGGCGCCGCGTCGTCGGCCGCGCCAGCGCCTGCGCCGGGTCGTCGCCCCGCTCGCCCTCGTCGCGCAGAAAGGCGTAAAATTGCCGCAGCGCCGACAGTTTGCGCGCCGCGCTGCTCGCCGCAAGCGATTGATATCCCGCCATGACCTTGCGCAGCGCGTCGGTGTCGGCGACTGTCAAGCCGCGCGGGGCCAGCCCCGCCGCCTGTTCCAGATCGCGGCGATAGGCGGCCAGCGTATTGCGCGCCGCGCCGCGCTCGGCGGCCATCATTTCGAGGAAACGGTCGATCAGCGCGGCGTCGCTGTCGCGCATCTCAGACCCGGACCAAGGCCTCGGCCGCGATCATCCGCGCCTCCGACGCCAACCCGACCTCGCGCAGCGCCTTGACGATGTGATACAAATGATAAGGCGGCATCGTCGACCAATCACCCTGCATCCCGGTCGCCGCGAGCAGGGCGACCATACCGGGCTCGCCGCGCGCGGCCGCGTCCGAAATCGCGCGCGTCCAGCGCGTCTGCTTGCCGAGGTTGACGTCGAGGTCGCTCGCCGCCGAAGCCGCCTGCCCGCTGTCGATGCGGCCGAGACCGGCGAGCCCCGCGAGCAGCAGCTTGCTGCGCTGATAATCGGCGCTGTCGTCATTGCCCGAAAAGTTCGATACCGCGCTCGCTGTCGTGCCGTTGAGCGCGCGCGGCGATCCGACCGCGAGCACGCCCCAGGCGCGGCTGCCGACATTGACCGTCGGCACCCAGTCGATCGCGCGATTGTCGTAACCGCCCGCGAACATCGCCCCGATCAGCTGCCAGGGGTCGTCGCCGACATCGGTGCCGACCGGCAAGGCCGCGGCCGCCCGTGCGGTCGCGATCATCGCGGCATAGCGGTCGATCGGATTCGTCCCCCGGCCCCACAGGCCTTGCATCGCGGTATAGCGGTCGGCGCCGCTGGCCGCGCCAAAGGCCCCTTGCAACAGGTCCGCCTGCGCGGTCAGGTTTTCGGACGGATCGTCCCCGCTCGCCGCCGCGCTGAGCAACGACACATAAGCCTCGCTCGACAGCACCCCGCGTGCGGCGGCGTCGGGTGCGGCCGCAACACGATCGGCCATGTCGCTCATCGGCGCGAGCACCGTCCAGGCACGCATCGCGGGGGTGGATGCGGCGCGCAAAGGCGCTGGAATCGGCGTCGCGGTCGCGGTCGCCATCCCGAATCGCCAACTCGTCAATTTGTCGATCTTGTCCCACTGGATGGTGATCGAGCGCCCGCCGGCGCCGCTCGCACCGAGTACGCGTTCGGCGAGCAATATGTCGAAGTTCGATACCTTGCCGCTCGACCGCACCCGGCTCATCGCCCAGCCGGCGGGGCCGGCCTCGCCCGAAAGGCCGGCGCAGATGCCGGCGGCAAGCCGCCAGCTCTGCTCGTCGCCATGCGCCAGGCCGGCGGGAACATAAGGGCAGAGACCCGCCGGATCGGCGTTGGCGAGGAACACCTGCTGCGCGGTCGCGACGAGGCGCGGGCTGGCGCGGTCATAATCGACCGACTGAACGATCGAGCGCGCGACATTAGCCTCGCCCATGCGCAGCAACAGTCCGGCGCGATCGGCGGCGAGGTCGGCGCCATTGATCGTGTCGGGGGTGTCGATCGCCGAGGCGAGCGAGCGCCGCAGCAGGATCGCGCCCCAGCGCGAGGCGAGCGGCCCGCGCGTCGCGCGCATGATCGCGGCGGCATATTGGCCGCGCACACCGAAGGCGTCGGGGGCGAGCCCGCCGGTCTCCGGCGTCAGCGGGCCGATGCGGGCGAGCAGGCGCCGGGCGCCCGGCGGCAGGTCATATTTCAGCGTGCCGGGCTCGACCTCTTCGCCGTCGTCGGTTTCTTCGTCGTCGGTCGCGGCGGTGTCGGTACCGGGCAGCGTCGCCGTGACCGTCGGCGCGGTCGGTGCGGTCGATTTTGGCGTCGAAGACGGCGTCGGCGTCGCGGTCGGCGCGGGGGTCGGCGACGGACTCGGCGTCGGGGCCGGATTGCCGAAACCTTCGGGCAGCAGCGATTCCTGCGCCAACGCGGGCAGCACGAGTATGGCGGCGATGGCGGCGCCCGACAGGCCCAGCGTCAGCGACAGCAGTTTTTTGTTCATCGCGGCGCGCCTTCGGCAATCTTGTCGGTCACATCCACCTCAATCATTCGCGGTTCGATCGGTCGGCCCAGGAAAATCAGCAACAGCCAGAACGCCAGCAGGAGCAACAGGACCACGACCAATCGTCCGATCCAGCGGCCTTTCCCCGATCTGTCCTGCCTGCGCAATATCCAATGCCACCCTCTGCTCGCTGGAACGCCGTTTTGCGCGCCGCAGCAAAACCATTGTCCCGCGCGGTTCAGCGGGTATAGCCGCGCCCAGCATGACGCGAAACCCGAAAAGCCCGGCCCCGATCGCCTCGGGGCCCCTGTCCGCGGCGATCCGCGAACGGCCGATCGTGCTTGTCGGGCTGATGGGCTCGGGCAAGTCGACGATCGGCCGCCGCCTCGCGTCGCGGCTCGGCATGCGCTTCGCCGACGCCGACGACGAAATCGAGCGCGCGGCGGGCATGACGATTTCGGAGATTTTTGCGCGCTTCGGTGAAGCGCCGTTCCGCGACGGCGAACGGCGGGTGATCGCGCGCCTGCTCACCGGCCAACCGCTCGTCCTCGCAACCGGCGGCGGCGCCTTTATGAACGACGACACCCGCGCGCTCATCAAACAAAGCAGCCTGTCGATCTGGCTCGACGCCGATATCGCGACGCTGGTCGAGCGTGTCGGGCGCCGCCACCACCGCCCCTTGCTCAAGGATCGCGACCCCGGCGAGGTGCTGCGCGAGCTCGCGGCGGTCCGCAACCCCGTCTATGCCGAGGCGCATATCCGCGTCAGCTCGGCGTCGAGCCCGCACGACTATACGGTGCGGGCGATCATGGAGGCCCTGTCAAAGTGGGACAATCCGCAATGGAACGCCTGACCGTCGATCTCGGCAGCCGCAGCTATCCGATCCTGATCGGCGACGGGCTGATCCGCGACATCGGCGCGCATGTCGCGCCGCTGCTGAAGCGCCCGCGCACGATGATCGTCACCGACGAACATGTCGCGCAACATTATCTGATGCCCGTGGGCGCTTCGCTCGGCGCCGAGGGGATCAGCTTTTCGTCGCTGGTCCTGCCGCCGGGCGAAGCGACGAAGAGCTGGGACGGACTCGCGCGCCTGACCGAATGGCTGATCAGCGAAGGCGTCGAGCGCGGCGACCATGTGATTGCCCTAGGGGGAGGCGTGATCGGCGATCTCGTCGGCTTCGCGTGCAGCATCGTCAAGCGCGGCTGCCATTTCATCCAGGTCCCGACCACCCTGCTCGCCCAGGTCGACAGCAGCGTCGGCGGCAAGACCGCGATCAACGTGCCTGCGGGCAAGAATCTGATCGGCGCCTTCCACCAGCCCGCGCTGGTCGTCATCGACCCGACGACACTCGCCACGCTGCCGCGCCGCGAACTCGGCGCGGGCTATGCCGAGGTCGTCAAATATGGGCTGATCGACGACGCCGATTTCTTCGCCTGGTGCGAGGATCATGGCGCGGCGCTGCTCGCCGGCGACAGCGCCGCGCGGCACCGGGCCATCGCGCACAGCGTCGCCGCCAAGGCGCGTATCGTCGCCGCCGACGAGCGCGAAACGCAGGACGTCCGCGCCTTGCTCAACCTCGGCCACAGCTTCGGCCACGCGCTCGAGGCCGAGACCGGCTATTCGGACCGGCTGCTCCACGGCGAGGCGGTCGCCGCGGGCATGGTCCTCGCGCATTCATTCTCCGCCGCAAACGGTCTTTGCACCGCCGCCGACGCCGACCGCGTCCGCGCCCATCTCGCCAGCGTCGACCTGCCGCACAGCCTCGCCAGCGCGGGCGTGAACAGCGACGGCGCGACGCTCGCCGCGCATATGGCGCATGACAAGAAGGTACGCGGGGGCAAGCTGCCTTTGATCCTGACGCGGGGAATCGGGCAGTCGTTCGTCACCGACGCCTATGGGCTCGACAAGGTCGCGGCGTTTCTGGACGGCGTCGAAACCGTTTAAAAGGCGGCGTCGCCTTCGGCCTCTTCGCGCGCCAGCTTCGCCGCGCGGCGCGTCTCGCGCAATTTTTCGAGGATGCTCCTTCCCTCGCGGCTGCCGCCCGGCTGGAACCGGTGGTCCATCCCCGCCGCGATGTCGCCATCGGCGAGCTGCGCACCCAGCCGCACTTGGTCGAGGTGGCGCAGCGCCGCTTCGACATCCTCGATCTCGCGCCGGTCGATGTCGAGCTGCTCGAGCGCCATCAACCCCAAAGCGATCGAGCTTTCGAACACCTCGCGCACCGCGCCCGACGCCCCCGCGCCGTCGATCGCCAGCAACTGGCGGCGGTCGAACACGCGCGTCAATATCCTGGCATTGGGGAAGGCCTCGACCACCGGGCGCAGCGCTTCGGCGTCGACGCTGCGGTCATCGATGCAATAGACGATCAGCTTGACGTCATCCGCCCCCGCGCGGCGCAGCAGGTCGAGCCGCAGCCCGTCGCCGAAATAGACTTTGGTGTCGAAGCGCTCGGACAGCTCGATCTGGCTCGGCTTCTTGTCGATCAGCGTCACCGAACAATCGACCGCGTGCAGCATCTGCGCGACAATCTGCCCAAAACGCCCATAGCCGATCACCAGCGCCGCACCGCGCGGCGCATCTTCGGGGCCGGCAAGGTCCTTCGCATCGCGGTCGGGCGCAAATTCCAGGTTGCGCGCGAACAGCATCAGGAACGGCGTCGATACCATCGACAGCGTCACCACCGCGCTGAACAGGCTCGCCGCCTCGGGCGCGATGAGTAGCGCGTCGGAGGCCTGGGTGAACAGCAGAAAACCGAATTCGCCGCCCTGGCTGAGCAGCAGCCCAAGGCCGAGCGCCGCTTTCCACGACATTCCATACATCCGCGCGATGCCGGTGAGTATGCCGACCTTCACCACGACCAGCCCCGCCGCGAGGCCGAGGACGAGCCAAGGCCGCTCCATCACCGCGCCGACGTCGAGCACCATGCCGACCGCGAGGAAAAACAGGCCGAGCAGGACGAGGCGGAAGGGCTCGACATCGGCCTCGATCTCGTGCCGGTACGGCGAATCGGCGAGCATCACGCCCGCGATGAAGGCGCCGAGCGCGGTCGACAGGTGCAGGCTGTGCATGAACGCCGCGCTCGCCAGCACGACAAGCAGGCCTACCACCACGAACAATTCGCGCTCGCCATAGCGCCCGACAAGCCGCAGCAACGGGTTGACGACAAAGCGCCCGACGAGGACCAGCGCGACGATCGCGCCCACGGTATACAGCCCCATCTGCCACCCCGGCGGCGCCGACGGATCGGCGGGCGCGCGCGACAGCGCGGCGACGATGGTGATCATCGGCACGATCGCCAGATCCTGGAACAACAGGATCGAAAAGGCCTTTTCACCGAAGGGCGAGTTGATCGTCCCCGATGATTTGAGGCTGGGCAGCACCTGCGCGGTCGAGGAGAGCGCGAGCGGCAGCCCCAGCGCGAGCGCCGCCTGCCAGCTGAACCCCAAAGTCGCGAGAATCAGCGCGGTGAGGACCAGTCCGCTCACCACGACCTGCGCCATGCCGAGACCGAAAATTGCGCGGCGCAGTTCCCACAAGCGCCGCGGATGGAGTTCGAGGCCGACGAGGAACAGCAGGAAGGCGATGCCGAGTTCGGCAAAAGCAAGCTTCGATTCGCCGCCGCCGACGAGACCGAGCCCGTGCGGGCCGACGAGCGCCCCCGCGATCAGATAACCGAGCACCGCGCCGAGCCCGAGGCGGCGAAACAGCATCACGAACACCGTCGCAACCCCGAGCAGGATCGCCCCCTCCAGCAACATCGTGTCGGTCGCCACACCGCCCGCTTTTTCGGCCACGACGTTCGACGCGGCGGTCGCGAGCGCCAACAGGCTCATGCGCCCACCCCCTGCGGCTCGAACGCCGCGATCGCGGCATCAAAGGGCAACAGGATCGCGCCGTGCCGCGCCGGATAATCTTTCGCCGGGGCGAGCAGGTCGAACCCCGGCCAGTCGGGCCGATCGCCGCTGCCGCCGAACCAGCCGGCGATGGCGGCGCGTGCGGCGCGGATCTCGTCGATACTGCGCCCCGTCGCATGGCGCGCGAGCAGCGCCGCCGACGCCTGTCCCAATGCACAGGCTTCGACATGCAGGCCGATCGCGATCACCCGGTCCGCATCGTCGGTGTCGAGATCGAGGATGATCCGGCTGCCACAGAGCGGCGCACGCAGCGAAGCGTGATAGCGCGCATCGGGCAGCGGCAGAAACTCGGCCGTCGCGACCGCGAGCGACAATATGTCGCGATTATAGAGCGGCGCGCTCATTTCGCGCCCGCGGTGGACGCGTCCTTATTGCCCTTGGCTTCGGCCTCGCGCGCGGCGGCGCGGCGGTCGGCGATCACCTTGCTCATTGCCGCGCTCGTCGCGTTGAGCGCGGGATAGGTGCGGCTGTCGGTCATCCACGCCGGACGCTGCGCATTGCCATAACCAATGTCGTACAGCAACGTGACGAGCAGGAAGCCGATCGAGGCGATCAGCAGGCCCTTCACCGCACCGAATCCTGCTCCCAACCCGCGGTCGAAACCGCCGACGAGCGAGGCGCGACTGCGCTTGCCCATCGCGCGCGATCCCCATTTGGCCGCCGCGAACACGCCGCCGAACACGATCACGAACGCCAGAACCGCAGCGCCCCCCTGGGTCCCGACCCAGCCGCTGACCAGTCCCGTCACCATGCCGTGAAACAGGCGCACGGCAACGATCGCGAGGACCCACGCCAACAGGGTCGTGACCTCCTGCACCAGCCCGCGCGAAAAACCGAGCACCGCGCCGCCGCCGACCAGCACGAGCACGACGATATCCAAAGCCGTCAAACTTCCCATATGCCGGTCGCTAGTCGCGCCCGAGCATCAGGTCAACGAGTTCGCCGAGCCGGGTGAAACCGGTGACCGAAATCCCGCCAACGCCCTTCATCCCCTTCGGACCCCAGGCGGTCGAAAAACCGAGCTTCGCCGCCTCGCGCAGCCGCAAGCCGTCATGCGCGACGGGGCGCACCTCGCCCGACAGCGACAATTCGCCGAAGACGATCGCGTCGGCGGGCACCGGCCGCTCGCTGAACGCCGAAATCAGCGCCGCTGCGACCGCCATGTCGGCCGCCGGATCGGTCAGCCGATAGCCGCCCGCGATGTTGAGATAGACCTCGCACGCCCCCATCTGCAGCCCGCAGCGCGCCTCCAGCACCGCGAGCACCATCGCGAGCCGCCCGCTGTCCCAGCCGACCACGGCGCGGCGCGGCGTCGCCCCGCTCGCGAGCCGCACGGTCAGCGCCTGCACCTCGACCAGCACCGGCCGCGTGCCTTCGAGCGCCGGGAACACCACCGATCCCGGCACGTCGCGGCTGCGGTCGGTCAGGAACAGGCTCGACGGGTTGGCGACCTCGCCCAGCCCGCCCTCGCCCATCGCGAACACCCCGATCTCGTCGGTCCCGCCAAAGCGGTTCTTGACCGCCCGCAGGATGCGATATTGGTGGCTGCGCTCGCCCTCAAACGCCAGCACCGTGTCGACCATATGTTCGAGTACGCGCGGGCCCGCGATCGTCCCGTCCTTGGTGACATGGCCGACGAGCACCAGCGCGGCGCCGCTGTCCTTGGCGAAACGGATCAGTTCCTGTGCCGAGGCGCGCACCTGGCTCACGGTGCCCGGCGCGCCTTCGATCAGGTCGCTGTGCATCGTCTGGATCGAATCGATGACGATGAAATCGGGGTCGCTGCCCCCGCCGAGCGTCGCGAGGATATCGCGGACCGACGTCGCGCTGGCGAGCGCCACCGGCGCCTTGCCGAGCCCCAGCCGCTGCGCGCGCAGCCGCACCTGTGCGGTCGCTTCCTCGCCGCTGATATAGACCACCGACTTGCCCGCGAGCGCGAGCCGCCCCGCCGCCTGCAACAGCAAAGTCGATTTACCGATCCCCGGGTCGCCGCCGATCAGCGTCGCGGACCCCGCGACGAAGCCGCCGCCGAGCGCGCGGTCGAACTCGGCGATGCCGCACAGCATCCGCTCGGGCATGATGCTGTGCGCGTCCAGCGTTTCGAGCGCCAGTGTGCGTCCGCCCTTCGACAGGTCGTGCTTCGCCGAAAAGGCACTTTCGCCAGCTTCCTCGACCAGCGTGTTCCATTCGCCGCAATCAGCGCATTGCCCTTGCCAGCGGTATGTCACCGCGCCGCAATTCTGGCAGACATATTGGCGTTTCGCTTTGGCCATGATTGGCGCATAATCGGAACAAAGATGGAACGCCAGCGCTTTCCCGCCACCGTCACCCCGGACTTGATCCGGGGTCCCGCTT
>NZ_JBOHHU010000025.1:0-46968 GCF_050725615.1 Sphingopyxis sp. | reverse complement strand
TCGCGGTCCAGTCGATATTCCACACCGCATTGCCGGCGGGCTTGGGCGGGTAGGAAAAATTCGCCTCGGGACCAAAGGCGTTCAAATTGCCCATCATAAACTCGCCCGACGCCTTCTTGACCTCGGCGGGGATCTGGCACGTCGTCTGCGACGGCGGCATCACGATCTTCTTGGTGATCAGGTTCGCGACCACCGAGGGCGGCAGCCAGTCCCACAGCCCGCCACCGAATTCCTTGGTCGCGCTGCTCGTCCACCACACCATGTCGCCGCCCTTGTCGGCGCGGTCCATGCCGCCGATCGTCCAGGCAGCATAGCCGGTCGCGGGGGCGAGCGAATTCCAGCGGATCATCACCGACCCGTCGGGCTGATCGGCGGTCGAGGCCTGCAGCGCGGGCATATAGTCCTGCGCGAGGGTGAAATTGATGTCGTTGCCGACATTGCTCGCGACGCGGTGCGCGCCGAGCAGGCTGCTGTCCCTCGACGGCATCTTGGTCGACTTGCCGTTCGGCCATTCCATATAGGATTTGCTATTTGACGGCGACACTTCGCGGATGATCGGCACGGCGGTCGAGAAGAGGTTCGGTGGCACCTGTCCCGCCGCGACCTTGGCAAAATCGATGATCACCGGCTGCCCCGGTCCCGCCTTGGCGCCGCAGCCCCAATAGAGCAAAAGCCGGCCCTTCGGCCGTTCGAACTCGGTCGGATAGCTGCCGTCTTTGCGTTCGGGCGCGATCAGCGGCACCGATTTGCCGAGCTTCGCCTGCGGCAGGAAAAAATGGTCGCCCTTGGGCGGCGGCGCGGTCGGCAGCTCGTTCGAACCGAGGCGCAGGACCAGCTGGCGCGCCAGCGCATTGTCGGGGCCGCCGCCGAACATCATGCTCATCGCGCCGCCCATGCCGCCCCCACGACCATTTGGGCCGCCGCCCATCGCGGCAAAGCCCGACATCGTCGCGGCGTCCATCTCATAGCGTTCCTTGGGACCGGTGGATTTTTGCGCCGCGACCGGCGCGGTCAGCATCGCGGCGATCACCGCGACCGAAGTAAAACGGAAAGTCGTACGCATAATTCCTCCCTGCGACCGGAGGCGTACGCCCCCGGGGAAAAGTTCATGCGACCCAAATTCTGTTCTTGTTTGATGGCTCTATATGCGCAGCAGTCCGGCGCGCCAAGCAATGACGTCGATCACAGTCGGCGGTTTGTCGGCAGGCGTTCGCCGTTCGACGAATGCGGGCGCCAGATCAGGCCGTCCCGCCCACCGTCAGTCCGCTGACCAGCAAAGTCGGCTGGCCGACGCCCGCCGGCACGCTCTGGCCGCCCTTGCCGCACACGCCGATGCCCTCGTCGAGCGCCATGTCGTTGCCGATGCCGGTGACTTTCGTCAGCACGCTCGGCCCGTCGCCGATCAGCGTCGCGCCCTTGATCGGGGCGCCGAGCTTGCCATTTTCGATCTTGTACGCCTCGGTGCAGCTGAACACGAATTTGCCCGACACGATGTCGACCTGGCCGCCGCCCATGCTTTTCGCGAAAATGCCGGACTTGACGCGGCTGAGCAGTTCGGCGGGATCGTCGTTGCCGCCCTTCATGAAGGTGTTGGTCATGCGCGGCATCGGCGCATGGGCAAAGCTTTCGCGGCGGCCGTTGCCGGTCGGCGCCATGCCCATCAGCCGCGCGTTGAGCCGGTCCTGCATATAGCCCTTGAGGATGCCGTCCTCGATCAGCACCGTCTCGCCGGTCGGGGTGCCCTCATCGTCGATGCTCAGCGATCCGCGCCGTTCGGCGAGGCTGCCGTCGTCGACCACCGTCACCCCCGGCGCCGCGACGCGCTGACCGATGCGGCCCGAAAAGGCGCTGGTGCCCTTGCGGTTGAAATCGCCCTCGAGCCCATGGCCGATCGCTTCATGGAGCAGCACGCCGGGCCAGCCGGGGCCGAGCAGCACGGTCATCTCGCCCGCCGGGGCGTCGACCGCCTCGAGATTGACGAGCGCCTGCGCCAGCGCCTCGTCGATCGCGCGGTTCCATTGCGCCTCTTCGAACAGGTGATCGTACATATAGCGGCCGCCGAGGCCGAAATAGCCGCTCTCGCGCCGGCCATTTTCTTCGACGACGATGCTGACGTTGAGGCGGACGAGCGGGCGGATGTCGGTCGCGAGGAAGCCGTCGGCGCGGACGATCTCGACCACCGACCAGCTGCCCGCGAGCGCGACCGACACCTGCGCGATGCGCGGATCGCGCGCGCGCGCCGCTGCGTCGATCTGCTGGCACAGCGCGACCTTCTTGGCGAAGGGGATCAGGTCGAGCGGATTCGCCTCGCCATAAAGATGGCGGTTGGTGCGCGCGGGGGCGGCGGCGTGCGGCTGGCTGGCGGGATCAAGCAGCGCCAGCGTCTCGGCGGCGCGGCGGATCGCCGGGGCGCTGATGTCGCTGGCATGGGCGAAGCCCGTCATCTCGCCCGACACCGCGCGCAGGCCAAAACCCGCGTCGGTCGAATAGTCGGCGGTCTTCAGCCTTCCGTCGTCGAAACCGAAACTCTCGGTCGCGCGATATTGCAGATAGAGTTCGCCGTCATCGGCCTTGGCGAGCGCTTCCCTGGCGAGCTTCTGCGCGAGATCGGGGTCGAGCGCATCGGCGCGATAGAGGAAGCGGCGGGGATCGGTGGGGCTTGTCATTGGCCCGATATAGGGAGGCGCGCGCGCCGCGCAAAGCGTCTTGGCTGCTCGGGCGCGCTTATTGGGTTCACGCGAAGACGCGAAGACGTCGTGTTGGCCGCGAAGCGGCCTTCTCTTTTGGACATCGCCTCTGGCCGCACCGTTGCAAAGGAAAAGGGGCCTGTCGGCCCGAACTGTCCTCTTCGCGCCTTCGCGTCTTCGCGCGAAATTCTGCAACGTCCGACGATGACGCGTCGCTCGTCAGAGATAATTCACCGTCAGCGTGAAGGTCCCGCTGTAATCGCCGTCGGGCTGGTTCGCGGGGACGGTCAGCGTGCCGCCGATATAATAGGTCTGGACGCCGCTGGGCAGCAACGTCCCGCCGAGCAGGGCGATGCCGCCGCCGCTGGTGCTTGCGGCGCGCACCAACGTCGCGGTCATCGGCGTCGCGCCGCCGCCGGCGCGGCTCAGCGTCACCGACGTGCTGCCCGACACGGTGATCAGCAGGATGCCGCCGGTGCCCTGGAATTGCGCGCGTTGGAATCCGGCGCCGACCGACGTGGTGCCGCCGCCGGTCGTGCGGGCGCCGGTGACCGCGTCGATCGTCGCGGTGCCGCCGGTGCTGCCGCTGACGAGGGTGCCGAAATCGAGGTCCTCGGTCTTGACGAGCGTGTTGGGCCGCACGACGGTCGCGTTGGCGGTACCCGGCATGTCGGCGGCGTGCGCCGGGGCGCACAGCGCGGCGAATGCCGCAGCGATGGTCAGGGCGCGCGCGGCGGCCCGACAGTTTCTGGTCCCTGGAATCCCCACGATTCTGCTCCTGTCTGGCACAGCTTATGCCAGCGGGAAGTGAGTCGTTGATGCACGGGGGTGGTGAAGATCGCGTTTACTTTTGGGCAACGCGCTGTTTTGTCAGGCGTGATCGGCGATCCCGCCGAGGTTCAACCCTTGTCGGCGATCCCGCCCACGAGAACGAAGCGCCGGTCGCAATAGCCGCAGTCGGCAAAGCCTTCGTCGGTGTCGATCTCGAGCCAGACGCGCGGGTGGCCGAGCGCGGCGTCGACGAGGCCGTCGCCGGTGCCGTCGCAGGCGATGCGGGTTTTGGGCGTGCGGATGGTTTCGGGCGTGTCCTGGGTCATCGATCGCGCCCATAGCAAGCGCGTCGCAGCGCCGCAATCGGGTCTGCGCGGGCTATTGATAGTTGAAGGTGACCGAAAAACTGCCGCTATAGTCGCCTTCGGCCTGATTGGCGTTGACGCGCAGCCGGCCGCCGACCGCAAAGCCGACGATCCCATTGGCGTCGGTGATGCGATAATTATTGCCGTTGCCGAGTTGCGACAATCCGGTGAGCGCGCCGATCTCGAAATCGTCGACGCGCATCTGGGCGCCGGGACCGGACAGGAAAATCTGGCTCGATCCGGTCTTGATGATGACGCGGTTGGCGCTGCCCTGCCCCGCGAAACGCGCCGGGCGGGCGTCGCCCGACGCCGCGATCACCCCGCCCGAGGTGGTCACCGCGCCGGACGCGGCAACGGTGACATAGCCGATCGTCCCCGAGGGGATGATCGATCCGAAGTCGAGCTGTTCGATGTTGGTCAGCGACATGGGTTCGAGCACCAGCGCGCTCGCCTGGCCCTGCGTCTGCTGCGCGGCGGCGGGCATCGCCCAGAGTGCCGCCATGACGGCACCGGCAAACGCACTCCCCCCGAAGCGCGCCAGTGGTCCCCCGGTGCCGTCGCCCCACATCGGCGATCAGAGGTAATTAAGGGTGATGGTGAAGGTCCCGCTGTAATCGCCCGGCGCCTGGTTCGCGCCCACTTCGAGCGTCGCGCCGACCGGGAAATTATAATTGCCCAGCGTCGAGGCGATGCGGAAGCGCGTCGGGGTCGTCGACAGGATCGCGGTCGGCGTGCTGCCGATCTCGAAGGTCCGGACGCGCATCGGGGCGCCGGGGCCGGTGATGAAGATCTGGTTCGCCCCCAGCGAGATGTTGACCTGGCGATTATAGGTGCCGAGTCCCGCGAAACGCGCCGGTTCGCCGCCGCCGCCCGCCAGCGTCACGCCGCCGGTCGTCGTGCGCGATCCGTCGGGTTCGAGCGTCACCGTTCCCGCCGTCGTCGACGCGATGATGTCGCCGAAATCGAGGTCGTTGACCTTGAAGAAGGAAAGCGGCCGCAGCACGATGGCTTCGGCTTCGCCCTGGGCGCTGGCCTGCGCCCACGCCGGCGACGCGGCGGCGGGCGCCAACAACAGCGCAAAGGCGGCTAGGCCGCGCTGCGCGGGCAGCGGGCGACGGGTGTGTCTGGTCCTCACCATTTGGCGGATAGCAGCGATGTGACAAAATATGCTTACCCGCCATGGTAAAGAATTCCTTGCCAACCAATGTCTTTCGCGGGGGCGGGGGCGCGGCTATGGAAGACGCCATGAGTGAAGCCGCCATCCGCATCGACGCCGTCTCCAAAATCTATGCGGGGGGCAAGCAGGCGCTCGACAATGTCAGTTTCGACGTGCCGCGCGGGCAGATCTTCGGGCTGCTCGGGCCGAACGGCGCGGGCAAGTCGACCCTGATCAATATCCTCGCGGGGCTGGTCAACAAGACGAGCGGCAGCGCGAGCATCTGGGGCTTCGACATCGACGCCGACCCGCGCAACGCCAAATATTCGATCGGCATCGTACCGCAGGAAATCGTTTTCGACCCCTTTTTTACGCCTTTCGAGACGCTGGAGAATCAGGCGGGGCTGTACGGGGTCGCGAAGGGCAAGCGTATTTCGGACGAACTGCTCGCCGCCGTCCACCTCAGCGACAAGCGCGACGCCTATGCGCGGACGCTGTCGGGGGGCATGAAGCGCCGCCTGCTCGTGGCGAAGGCGATGGTCCATTCGCCGCCGATCATCGTGCTCGACGAACCGACCGCCGGGGTCGACATCGAACTGCGGCAGCAGCTCTGGTCCTATGTGCAATCCTTGAACGACCGCGGCGTCACCGTGGTGCTGACAACGCATTATCTCGAAGAGGCCGAGCAGCTCTGCGACCGCATCGCGATCATTAACCACGGACGGCTGATCGCGAACAAGCCGACGCGCGAACTGGTCGATATGGCGCGCGAAAAGATCGTCGTGGTGACGCTCGACGCCGACGTCACCGACCTACCGTCACACCCCGCCTTCGACAAGGTCGAGCGCGAGGGTGAGCGGGGCCTGGCGATCCACTACAACAAGGACCGCACCAACGCGGGCGAAGTGCTCGCTGCGGTGAACGCGATGGGGCATGGCATCGTCGACGTCTCGACCCGCGAAGCCGACCTCGAGGACGTCTTCCTCAACCTGACGCGCGCGGCGAATGGCTAGGCCCCCGTTTCCGTTTGTGTCGAGCGAAGCCGAGACACGTCGACGCAGCGCCAGAGGCATCTCGACTTCGCTCGATGCGAACGGGGCAAGGGTTTGACGAAATGACCGAAACCACCCCCCACGACGTCATCATCGTCGGCTCCGGCGCTGCCGGGCTCACCGCCGCGATCGCGCTCGCCGATCATTGCCGCGTGCTCGTGCTCGCCAAGGGCGAGCTCACAGGCGGGTCGACCGCCTGGGCGCAGGGCGGGATCGCCGCGGTGCTCGATGCGGGCGATACCTTCGAAAATCATATCGAGGACACGATGGTCGCGGGCGCCGGGCTCAACCGGCGCGAGACGGTCGAGTTCGTCGTAGAGAATGCGCCGCACGCGATCGAGCGGCTCGTCGAGATGGGGGTGCCGTTCAACAAGGACAGCGACGCGCTGCACCTGACGCGCGAGGGTGGCCATTCGCACCGCCGCATCGTCCATGTCGACGACGCGACCGGCTGGGCGGTGCAGGCGGCCTTGCTCAAGACCGCCGAGGCGCATCCGAATATCACTTTGCTGCCCGGACAGGCGTGCATCGACCTGATTACCGGCCGCCACGAGGAACGTTACTCAGGATCGGGCCGCGTCTGGGGCGTCTATGCGCTCGACGAAAAAAGCGGGGAGGTCCATGCGCATGTCGGCCGCGCGACGATCCTCGCGAGCGGCGGCGCGGGGCGCGTGTACCAGTTCTCGACTGCTCCCAGGGGTGCGACCGGCGACGGTATCGCGATGGCCTGGCGCGCGGGCTGCCGCGTCTCGAACATGGAGATGATGCAGTTCCACCCGACCTGCCTCTATAATCTCGAGGTCAAGAATTTCCTGATTACCGAGGCGGTACGCGGCGAGGGCGGCATCCTCAAGCACCCCGTCACCGGCCACCGCTATATGCCCGATTATGACGCGCGCGCCGAACTCGCGCCGCGCGATGTCGTCGCGCGCGCCAACGACGACCAGATCAAGCGCTCGGGGCTCGACTATGTCCATCTCGACATCAGCCATCTCGACCCCGATTTCGTCGCCGGGCATTTCCCGAACATCTATGAGAAATTGCTGACGCTCGGCATCGACATGACGAAGCAGCCGATCCCGGTGGTGCCCGCGCAGCATTATACCTGCGGCGGCATCCTCATCGACCTCGACGGCCGCACCGACCTGCCCGGTTTATACGCGGCGGGCGAATGTACCGAGAGCGGGCTGCACGGCGCCAACCGCCTCGCGTCGAACTCGCTGCTCGAATGCTTCGTCTTCGGCGAGGCGGCGGCGAAGGACATCATCGCGCGCTGGGACCAGCTCGACACCCCGCCGCCGATCCGCGCCTGGGACGAAAGCCGCGTCACCGATTCGGACGAAGAGGTGATCATCAAGCAGAACTGGACCGAAATCCGCCGCTTCATGTGGAACTATGTCGGCATCGTGCGCACCACCAAGCGTCTCGAACGCGCGCAGCATCGCATCAACATGATGACGCATGAGGTCGAGGATTATTACGGCCATTTCCGCGTCACGACCGACCTCATCGAACTGCGCAACCTGCTCCAATGCGCCGAGTTGATCGTGAAGAGCGCGCTCCACCGCAAGGAAAGCCGCGGGCTGCATTATACGCTCGACTATCCGGCGATGCTGCCGACGGCGGTCGATACGGTGTTGGTGCCCTAGCAAACTTGCGTCCCGATTCTGGCAATGATAGCCTTAGCCTGCCGTGGCAAATTTGATCTCAGCCTTTTCGGCCGAACAGGTCGAGCGCCTTACTGGCTTATCCGAATCTCAGCTTCGGGATTGGGATAATGACGGATTTTTTACTCCCGCCTTTGCAGCTGAAAACCGCCGATCTCCTTATAGTCGAATCTACTCGTTCGACGATTTGGTAAGCCTTCGGACGCTAGGAATTCTTCGAAAAAAGCACAAAATAGCCCTTCAATCGCTGAAGAAAACCGCAGCGAAATTGGAACAACATTCTGGTCGACCGTGGTCTGATCTGACTCTGTATGTCCTCAACCGTGAGGTCCATTTCAAAAACCCAAGCACCGGGCGAGTTGAAGGAGCCATTTCTGGCCAGATGGCCGTTCCGATCCCCCTCGGGTCGATTGCCGATGATCTGCGGTCAAAAATAGAAGAATCCAGATCAAGAAGTTTGGATAGCGAGGGCGACTTCGAGCAGCATCGTTATGTGGCGCATAATCGCCGTGTAGTATCAGGCACACGAATTCCGGTTGAAAGCGTAATGGCATTCTGGGAGCATGGTTTTTCTATCGAGCAAATATTGCGCGAATACCCTTCGCTGACACGAAAAGACATAGAGGCTGTGGTGGCTTCCAGTGATCGTGAGGCGGATGCAGCATAATCGGGGGGGGGGCGCTACAACGATGAGATTCATGCTGGACGAGAATGTTCCAGCGGCCGTGTCCCATTTCCTTGCGGAGCAAGGGTTCGAAGTAATTTTGTCGAGAGATGCCGTCGGCGAAGGAGCTCCGGATCCAATGGTGGCTCAGGCTGCACAAGTGAACGAAGCAATTTTGGTTTCGCTGGATCGAGATATGAGGCGAATTCAACGCCAGCTATCCGCAGCAAACGAAGCTCGCTTTCCAACCTTGGACCTGATCATGCTGGCTTGTAGCGAACCTCAAGCCGCTGCCCGCTTGCAGAAGTTCTTGCCTATCATTCAGGCGGAGTTCGAGCGAATTTCGATCGATCAGCAGATCGAGCGGTTGAGAATTGAAGTCGGTGCGAACAGATTGGTTGTTTGCCACTAAGCATCAGCCCCCGATCCCCAGCAACCGCCCCACAAAAATCAGCACGATCGCCCCCACCACCGACGCGAAGCAGCCCGCGCCGTGAAAGTCGCGCTGGCCGCGCGAGGTGACGAGCCCGGCGAGCAAAGAGCCGCCGATGCCGAGCAGGATCGTCGCGATCCAGCCCATCTCGACCGCGCCGGGGTAAAAGAATCGCGCCAGCGCGCCGATCAGCAGGCCCGTGATGATGGCGCCGATGATGTTGATCATATGCCGAACCCCTCGTTCAAAAACCGCTCCGCCAATGCCGCGTGCAGCGCCGCGCCGCGCGCCATGACCTTTTCGTCGAGCACCATGCGGTTCGAGTGCAGCCCGCAGCAGCTCCGCCAGTCGCTGCCCGCCTCGCTGGCGCCGAGCCAGAACATCGCGCCCGGCACTTTTTCGAGCACATAGGCGAAATCCTCGGCGCCCATCACCGGATGGTCCATCGTCATCCACGCGGCCTCGCCAAAGGTCGCCTCGACCACCGCCTGGCCAAAGGCGGCGGCGCGGCTGTCGCAGACGGTGACGGGGAAGCCCTCGACGATCTCGACCTCGGCGGTGCAGCCATGCGCCTCGGCGATCGCGGGGGCGAGGCGTTTCAGGTCGGCGGCGACTGCGGCGCGGCGGTGCGGCGACAGGGTGCGGATCGTGCCCTGCATCTCCGCCGTCTCGGGGATGATATTGTTCGTCGTGCCCGCGCTGATCTTGGCGATCGTGACGACGGCAGGGTCGAACACCGAGACGCGGCGCGTGACCATCGTCTGGATCGCGGTCACGATCGAACAGGCGACGGGGATCGGGTCGATCGCGTCCTGCGGCATCGACGCGTGGCCGCCCGCACCCCTGACGGTGATCGACAGCACGTCGGACGAGGCAAGCAGCGGCCCGGCGCGCCCGGCAAAGACACCGTGCGGCGCATTGGGCATGATGTGCAGCGCAAAGGCCGCGTCGGGCAGCGGATCGATCAGCCCGTCGTCGAGCATGAAACGCGCGCCATGATGCCCCTCCTCGCCGGGCTGGAACATGAACTGGACGGTGCCGGGCAGCCGATCACGGGCGGCGCAGAGCAGCTTCGCCGCGCCGACGAGCATCGCGACATGCGTGTCGTGCCCGCACGCATGCATCGCGCCGGTCGTCTCCGACGTGAAGTCGAGTCCCGTGTCCTCGACCAGCGGCAGCGCATCCATGTCGCCGCGCAACAGCACGGTGCGGCCATTGGCAGGGCCGCGCAAGGTCGCGACGAGTCCTGTCGTCGACGGCCCCTCGCGAAATTCGAGCGGCAGGCCGGCGAGCGCATCCTTGATCTTGGCGAGCGTCTTCGGGTTCTGAAGCCCCAGCTCGGGCTCGCGGTGGATCGCGCGGCGCAGGTCGACGAGATCGTCGAGGAGGGTTTCAGCCTCGGCGGGCCAGCTGTGTGATTGAGTGTCCATGCTGAGCATATTGTCCTGCTCGAATGGCGCTGTCGAGTTGACTTTCTCCAGCCTCTAACTCGTTACAAGCGACATTGGTGGCCAGTCGCTAGGAGCTTGCAATGGTCCTGCAAGTCCGAAAATTAGAGTCTCAATCTCTTCAAGCGGCACGCCAAGTTCGCGAGAAATATCGTTCTTAGTCAGCTTCTTACTCCAAAGTGCAGAAAGCACCTTCGCTAGAACTGCTGAAGTCTCTCGTTCAATTCCGTTTGGTTCGCCCCCTCGGTAACCCAGCTTCCCAAGCTCAATACAAAACGACCTATAGCTCCAGTCACTTAGCAGTTTCAAAGAGTGGAGCCGGTACGACAGCGCCATCGCGGAAACCTTCCAGCGCGATTTTGTTCTAATAATCTGTTGGGGAGAAATAACGTAAGAAATCTCATTTTTGATATCGGCTTCGGGCATCAAGAAAGCAGAGGCGAAGCGATCTGCTTGAAACTCAGCTCCCTTGTCGTTTTTTGCTCCAGCATGGTTGTGAAGAACCAAATGCCCAAGTTCGTGCGCGCAGTCGAAGATTGAACGCTCCGCCGTCTTTTCTTGGTTCAGGAAGACGTAAGGCCTATCCCCACTCCAGAATGAATAGGCATCAACATTTCGCGTGTTTTCAGACAGCGATAGGACCCTAACCCCTTTCGACTCCAAAAGCTTTATAACATTGCCAATTGGCCGATCGCCAAGCCCCCAATGTTGACGGAGAAGCCGTGCGGCGGTGTCGGGCCTAGTTCGTTCCTTGTTTAGGTCGATCAAATCTGGTTCTGGCAGGTGAAATCGATCATCGATCCATTGATACAAGGCAACTCCGATTGAGCCTGCTGCAAGTGACGCGTCGCGTTCAGCCGCACTCATCTTCTTGAGGCTCCGAAAGCTGACGGTATCTGGGTCCAACACCTCGGGCGTATCCATGAAAAAAAACTCGATAGGATACGCCAAAGCCAAGGCCAATTTTGAGACCGTCTCCGTATCTACCTGATGCCCATTTTCTGCCTTGGAAATGGTGACAGAAGTTAAGCCTGCCAAATCGGCAAGCGCTTTGCCCGAAAGCTTTCTACGCTGGCGCGCGACCTTCAGTCTTTCTGAATTGAAAATCATGCAGAATCTTTGAATCGAACCGAGATATCAAAATCGTCAATCGGACCCGTGTCCGGATCGATTTCTTCGAGCCAGTCGTCGCCCGGGGCAGAGATAAAGATCCTCTCGACGAAGTGTTTAAACGAGCCATTCGCGATGATCGGCTGCGACAATTCCACGCTGCCGTCTTCGCCCACCATGACGTAAAAACTAGGTACACCGTCGCTACGCACGCCAGTGAGCGGGCCCGCTTCAATACCAGCGCGCTCGAAAAGATTCGGGCCACATAGATTTTCCGAGGCGCTGCCTTTGGCCGAGCGAGGCGTCGGCGGAAAATGAACGTCGCAGGCGCGGTCTACGTTCTGATAGCCGATACGAAGGCCGAGTTCGCGATTTATAACCGCTTCGATGCCGCATGTCCGATCAACCTTCCAGCTGTCGTCCAAAAGCTGCTCACGAAGCTCGTTAACGCCGTAAATATATGCCAAGGTCCCCGGCGCATTGGTTGGCATCAGCGGGCTCGCGTCATCGGCCCAAGTCTTGGCGACGGAGGCCACCGCCGTAAGCTGTTCCCTAATCAGCCCTAAATCGGCGAGCCGACGATCCACCTCATTCGCGTCTTCGACCACAATCGTTCTGGCAGGGATCATCGATTCGCTCCGTTTAATAATCCATACCTCAATAGAGGGGTAAAAAATTAAACGCAAGAGCTATTGCGGTGCGGTCACCGCCCCCCGAACAACTGCCGTCCCGCGAGGTCGAGCATGATTTCCTCACTCCCCCCGCCGATCGCGTTGACGCGGACCTCGCGGTAGATGCGTTCGACCTTGCTGCCGGTGATGTAACTCGCGCCGCCCAGCACCTGCGCCGCCTCGCGCGCGACGGCCTCCAGCATCCGCGTCGCTTGCACCTTCAGCATCGCGAAATCGGCGGGGCGGTCCTTGCCGCTCTTCACCTGCCAGGCGGCGAGGTCGACCCATGCCTGCGTCGCCTCGATCTGGCGCTCCATGTCGGCGAGCTTGATGCGGATCGACTGATGGCCGACAAGCGGCTTGCCGAACGTCTCGCGTTGCTGCGCCCACTCCGCCGCCTCGGCGAGCGCGACGCGCGCATAGGCGCAGCAGCCCATCGCCATGCCCAACCGCTCCGAATTGAAATTGCGCATGATGCCGATGAAGCCGCCATTCTCCGGCCCGATCAGGTTGGTCGCCGGGACGCGGACGTCGCTGAAATGGATCGCGGCGGTGTCGCTGCAGCGCCAGCCCATCTTGTCGAGCCGCGTGCGCTCGACCCCCGGCGAATCCATCGCGATCAGCAGCAGCGAGATGCCCGCCGCGCCCGGCCCGCCGGTGCGCACCGCGCAGGTCAGCCAGTCGGCGCGCATGCCCGACGTGATGAACATCTTGCCGCCATTGACGACATAATCGTCGCCGTCCCTGACCGCCGTCGTCTTGAGGTTGGCGACGTCGCTGCCGCCGCTCGCCTCGGTGATGCCGAGCGCGATGATCTTCTCGCCCGCGAGCACCGGCGGCGCGACGCGCTGTTTCAATTCGTCCGACCCGAGCGCGAGGATCGGCGGCAGGCCGATGCCATGCGTCATCAGCGATGCGCCGAGCCCGCCCGCGCCGACCGCGGCGAGTTCCTCGGTGAGGACGAGGCTGTGGAAATTGTCGAAGCCCTCGCTGTGCCCGCCATATTGCTCGGGATAACGCAATCCGAGGATGCCGGCGTCGGCCGCTTTCTTGTGCAGTTCGCGCGGCAGCTCGCCCTCGGCCTCCCAGCGGTCGATATGCGGTGCGATCTCGCGCGTCACGAACCGCCGCACGCTCTGCGCCAGCGCCTCATGGGTTTCGTCATAATAGGGCGAACGCGCGCGCCAGTCGTCGAAAGCTGTCATGGCGCGATGCTGCGCGGGGTTTACGTAAACGTCAAGTGGCGTTTCCCCGACCGTGAAACTGCATAACATATGCCTTTCCGTTATACGCTCCGCCTCGCTCTTGCACCGCGCCGCCAACCCTCTAGGGTCGCGCGCCATGAACAAGTCGCACCTGCTCGCCGGCCTCGCCGCCTTCGCCCTTCTTTCCACCCCCGCCCTGGCCCAGAAGACGCCCGAGGCGATCGCCGAGGCGGCGCTCAAGAAGGCGCCGGTGTTCGACGGGCACAACGACGTGCCCTGGGAATTGCGCGGGAGCGTCGGCAATGTCATCAACGACTTCGACTTCAACGACACCACCAGACCCAAGCCCGACGGCAGTGTGATGCACACCGACATCCAGCGGCTGCGCAAGGGCCATGTCGGGGCGCAATTCTGGTCGGTCTATGTGCCGTCGAACACCAACGAGCAGCAGGCGGTGCAGCAGACGATCGAGCAGATCGACGTCGCGAAGCGGCTGATCGCGCGCTATCCGAACGACCTCGGCTTCGCGTCGACGGCGGCCGAGCTCGAAAGCCAGATGAAGGCGGGCAAGGTCGCGGGCATGCTCGGGGCGGAGGGCGGCCAGTCGATCGGTTCGTCGCTCGCGGTGCTGCGCCAGCTTTATGGCATGGGCGTGCGCTATATGACGCTGACCCATGGCAAGACCACGCCCTGGGCCGACAGCGCGACCGACGCGCCGCAGCATGACGGGCTCACCGATTTCGGCAAGCAGGTCGTTCGCGAAATGAACCGCATCGGTATGATCGTCGACCTCAGCCATGTCAGCGAAGCGACGATGAAGGACGCGCTCGAAGTGGCGAAGGCGCCGGTGATGTTCAGCCATTCGGGCGTGCGCGCGGTCAACGACCACCCCCGCAACGTCCCCGATTCGGTGCTGCCGGCGGTGAAGGCGAACGGCGGCGTGGTGATGGTCGTGCTTTATGCGGCCTTCCTCGATCCCAAGCTGCGCGACCATGGGTTGTCGCGCACCGCTGAAAAGGCGCGGATCGATGCGCGCTATGTCGGCGATCCCGATGCCGCCGCCGCCGCGCTCAAGGCCTGGGACGCGGCGAACCCGCCGCCGCAGACGCCGATCGGCCTCGCCGCCGACCATATCGACCATCTGAAAAAGACGATCGGCGTCGACCATATCGGGATCGGCGGCGACTATGACGGCATGGACGCGACCCCGGTCGGGCTGGAGGATGTCACCGGCTATCCCCGCCTGTTCGCCGAACTCGCGCGGCGCGGTTACACGCAGGCCGAGCTCGAGAAGATTTCGAGCGGCAACATGCTGCGCGTGCTGAAGGCGGTCGAGGCCTATGCCGCGAGCCAGAAGGGCCAGCCGCCGATCGAGACCCCGGTCGCGAAATAGGGCTCAGCGGCGGCGGAACGGCCAGTCGGTCACGCCGCCCACCCACAATGCCCACCAGATGATCACCGGCTGCAGCGCAAGGCGCGGGCCGTGGTACCACCAGCTTAGCGTCTCGCCGCCGATCGCGATGTTGGCGAAGGCGTGGTGGAAATTGGCGGGCCAGACGCACAGCGCATAGATCGCGAGGCCCCAGCCGGCGGCCTTGCGCGTCTGCGGGAGCATCAGCCCGATCGCGCCGGCGAGTTCGGCGACGCCGGTCGCGGCGACGACCAGATCGGGCCTCGGCACCCAGGGCGGGGTGATCGCGAGGAAGGGGGCGGGGGTCGCGAGGTGGCGATAGCCGGCATAGGCATAAGCGAGCGCGAGCAACCAGCGCAGCATCGTGCGGGCGCGACTTTGCGGCTTGCCTAAGCTCATGTTTTTTCGTCTAGTCGGTGCATGAAAATCCTGTTGCCCGCCCGTCTGTTGTTCGCGCCGATCGCCGCCGCGCTGCTGCTCGGCGCCGCGCCGGGCAAGACACCCACGCCGGGCTATCCGGCGCCCGCCTTCACCCTCACCACCTTCGAAAAGCGCAAGGTCACGCTTGCCGAGATGAAGGGCAAGGTCGTCGTGATCAACTATTGGGCGACCTGGTGCGCGCCGTGCAAGGCCGAAATGCCGATGATGCACGACTATTTCAACGCCAATCAGGCGCGCGGGCTGGAGATGTTCGGGGTGACGACGCAGGACAGCCTGCCCCAATATCAGCTCAAGAAGCTGTCCGCCGTGCTGTCCTACCCGCTCTCGAACAAGATGAGCCGGGGCTATGGCGCGATCGATAATGCGGTGCCCTCGACCTATATCATCGACCGCAAGGGCATCGTCCGCCATGCGAAGAAGGGCGCTTTTACCGCGCGCGAATTCAAGGCGGCGATCGATCCGCTGCTGGCGGAGGGGGGCTGATTAACCCAACGCCGTTTGTATCGAGCGAAGTCGAGATACGCTTTGGAGCGCATGGGGTAACGTGTCTCGACTTCGCTCGACACGAACGGAGAGGGAAGTGATTACCGCCCGATCGCCGCCAGCATCGCCTCGACGCTGGTGAATTTCTCGCGCGGGTTGCCGTCGAGCGCGGCGGCGATTTCCGCCGCCTCGATCTTGCGCCAGTCGCGAAAGGTCACCGGTACGACGTTGCGGCTCGCGAGCAAGGCGTCGAGCCCCGGGCGTCCCGCCTTGCCTGCGCCGCGCCCGATATCCTCGAGCACCATCTCGCCCACCCGCGCGCCGTCGGGCTTGTTGGTGCCGATCGTTCCCGACGGCCCGCGCCGCGCCCAGCCGACGGCATAAAGGCCGGGCAGGATGCGCCCCTCGGTGTTGGCGAAGCGGCCGCGGCCATGTTCATAGGGGACGCCGGGGATCGGCGGGGTCTGATACCCGATGCAACTGACGACCAGCCCGGCTTCGATCGCATAGGTCTCGCCGGTGCCATGGCTGCGCAGGTCGGCATCGAGCCGCGTCCGCTCGACGATGACGCGCTGGACCCTGCCGTCCCCCTCGATCGCGATGGGCATGGCAAAGAAGTCGAAGTCGATCGTCACCGGCTTGGCGACGGGGTTGGCGGAAAATCCGCGCAGATGCGTCACCGACTTGCGCATGCCGGGCTCGAGCAACGCATCGTCGCCCTCGGGCGGCAGGTCGGCGGGGTCGACGCGCGGGCTCGCGCGTTCGAGATGGCCGAGTTCGCCGAGCTCCTTGGGCGTCATCGCGATCTGGTGCGGCCCGCGCCGGCCGAGGATATGGATATGGCGCACCGCGCTGCCCGCCAGCGTCTCGCGCGCGTGCGCGACGATGTCGCTGCCGGCGAACTCGGCCGGGGTCTTGGCGAGAATGCGGGCGACGTCCAGCGCGACATTGCCGTTGCCGATCACCGCGACTCCGGCGGCGTCGAGGCGCGGGGCGAGCCCGGCGAAATCGGGATGGCCATTATACCAGCCGACGAAGGCGGCGCTGCCGATCACCCCGGGCAGGTCGGCGCCGGGGATATCGAGCGGCCGGTCGTTCGGTGCCCCGGTCGCGAGCACGACCGCGTCGTAGAGCCCGACCAGTTCGTCGATCGTCACGTCGGTGCCGACCGAGACATGGCCGACGAAGCGGACATTGTCGGCGAGCGCGACGCCTTCGTAGCGGCGCGACACCGCCTTGATCGACTGGTGGTCGGGCGCGACCCCGGTGCGGATCAGGCCATAGGGGACGGGCAGGCGGTCGATGACGTCGACGGCTATGTCCTCGGCTTTCTGCAAGGTTTCGGCGGTGTAATAGCCGGCCGGACCCGAACCGACGATCGCGACATGACGCATTCAGCCCACTCCTTCGGGGTGTCCGCGTGGGACGGCGGCCCCCTTGTCTTGTTAGACGCGATGCTAGCGGCGATTTGCGTCAGGGCAAGGGGCAAGGGGCAGGGTGGGGGGCAGCGGTCGCATCGTCGCAGCGGCCTTGACAGCGCGGGCGGGGAATCATAATGCGCGCCCCTCTGATGCCCCGTCGTCTAATGGTAAGACTGCGGTTTCTGATACCGCCTATTGAGGTTCGAATCCTCACGGGGCATCCACTCCTTCCGGTATTCGGCAGCCCGCGCACCAAGCCCGGGCTCGCGGCCGTCCGCCGCCTGGCCTGAGTGGCACGGGTCGCCCTGCCTTCCGGCCTTCGCTCGAAAAATAGTCTGCGGTTCTCTCCCGAGCGCGGCGACCTTCGTCCTCGCTCCGGGCCAATTGGCGCTTTCGGCGAGCGCGATGGCGCGTTCTGCCAGTCAATTCCCGGGCGCGCCGGTCTAGGCCGCTGGCACAGGAGATTGGCAGATGAGCAATATGGGTAAGGTGGCGCTGGTGACCGGAGCATCCTCCGGAATCGGGTTGGCGGTGGCGGAACGGCTGCTGGACGATGGTTTCAGGCTCTATGTCGCCGCGCGCTCGGTGGACAAGATGGCGGGGCTCGTGGCGCGCGGCGCGGTCGCGATCGCCATGGACATCACGAAGGAAGCCGACGTCAGCGCGGCGGTCGAGCGGATCGCGGCGGACGTCGGCGGCGTCGACCTGCTGGTGAACAATGCCGGTTTCGGCCTGTACGGCCCGGTGGAGGAAATCTCCATCGACGAGGCGCGCTACCAGTTCGAGGTCAATGTTTTTGGGCTGGCGCGTCTGACTCAGTTGCTGATCCCGGCGATGCGCGCGCGCGGATCGGGAACGATCGTCAACGTCACCTCGATGGGCGGCAAGATCTATTCGCACCTTGGCGCCTGGTATCATGGCACCAAACACGCGCTGGAAGGGTGGTCCGACTGCCTGCGACTCGAACTGGCGCCGTTCGGGATCGACGTCGTGATCGTCGAGCCGGGGGTCATCGAAACCGGATTCGGAACGGTGGCGGCGCGGCAGATCGCCGAGCGGTCCGGCAACGGACCCTATGCCGGGCAGGCGGCGGCGGTGGCCGCGGCGATCGACGGCACCTATGGTCACGGCACGGGGTCGGACCCGAAGGTGATTGCGCATATCGTGTCCAGGGCGGCCCGTGCACGCCGACCGCGAACGCGCTATGTCGCGGGCAAATACGGGAAGATGCTGATCGGCATGCGCCGCTGGATGAGCGATCGCATGTTCGACCGACTGATTATGAGCCAGACGAAATAGGCCGAAGGGACGCGGGATGAGCCAGGCGCCAGCAGATCGTTACAAGATTCCCAAGGCGCTGTGGACCGCCGTCGAGCGGATCGGGCTGTCCCCCGCCGCCGTCCTGCGCCAGGCGCGGCTGCCGGCGACACTCGGGACCAGCGAACAGGCCCCGATCACCACCGCGCAATATTTTACGCTGTGGCGGGCGATCGACGCGCTCAAGGGCGACAGCGCGCTCGGGATTCGGCTGGTCGAGGCCACCGACACCGCGATCCACCCGCCGGCGATGCTCGCCGCCTTCCATGCCTCCGACTATCGCGACGCCTTGCACCGCATCGCGCGTTTCAAACGGCTGTGTACCCCCGAACAGCTCCATGTCGCCGAAAGTCCGGAGGGGTGCACCGTGACCTTCGACTGGATCTATTCGAGCGAAACCGGGCCGCCGATCACGACCGACATCACCTTTGCGTCGCTGCTCGAACTGGGGCGCCGGGGGACGGGCCGGCGGATCGAACCGCTGCGGCTCGACCTGGCGCGGCCATCGGACGGCTGCCGCTATCGCCAGCAATATTTCGGACCGATCCGCTATGGCGCGCCGCGTGATGCGATGATCCTGCGTCGCGAAGATCTGGACCGGCCATTTCCGGGGCATAATCCCGAGCTTCTCGCGATGCTCACCCCGGCGCTCACCTCGGCGCTCGAAGAGCTGGACGCCCGCAATTCGGTGGAAACCCAGGTCAAGATCGTGGTGAAGCGCCGTCTCGCCAGCGGGCGCCCCGACCTAGCCGAGATCGCGCGCGAGCTGGGCCTGAGCGAGCGTACCTTGCAACGGCGCATCACCGCGTCGGGAACGACCTTTCGCCAGTTGACGATCGACGCGCGGCAGGAACAGGGGCGCGAACTCCTGCGCAACCCGTCGGCGGACATCGACGAGATCGCCTATCTCCTGGGCTATCAGGACAGCAGTTCCTTCTACCGCGCGTTCCGGTTCTGGGAAGGCGTCACCCCGGCGCGCTGGCGCGAACGCGAGCGCGGGCTGGCGGGTGCGGAGGGCGCGCTGCACTAAGGAGCCCGATCTTGGCGCCCAATGCCAGTCGAACGGCGCCTTGTGCCAGTGTGGCTCGCTCCGCCCCCGCTATGCCTCGTCCATCGGCGACCGTCGCCGGATGGAGAGATGAAGATGGCACAGAAGATCTGGTTTATCACGGGCGCGTCGCGCGGATTCGGCAGGCTTTGGGCGGAGGCGGCGCTGGCGTGCGGCGACAAGGTCGCGGTCACCGCGCGGTCGATCGCCGATGTCGAGGATTTTGCCGAACGCTTCGGCGATCGGGCCTTGCCGATCGCGCTCGATGTCACCAACCGCACCCAGGTCGGCCTCGCGGTCGCGCGCGCCCATACGCATTTTGGCCGGCTCGACATCCTGCTCAACAATGCGGGCTATGCGCTGGTCGGCGCGATCGAGGAGGGCGAGGAGGCCGATGTCCGCGCCGAATTCGACACCAATTATTTCGGTACGCTCGCGGTGATCCAGGCGGCGCTGCCGCTGCTGCGCGAGCAGGGCAGCGGTCATATCCTGGGCGTTTCCAGCGTCGCCGGGGTCATTGCCCATGGCATGATCGGTTTCTATCACGCGTCGAAATGGGCGTTCGAGGCCTTGCACGAGGCGCTGGCCGACGAGGTGAAGGCGTTCGGGATCAAGGTGACGATCCTCGAACCCGGCGCCTATGCGACGAGCTTCTCCAGCCCGACCTCGCTTCGCATGGCCAAGGGACTTGACGCCTATGCGCCGCACCGCGCCCAACTCTTCGCCGCCGGCGCGCAAATGCCGATGGGCGACCCCCATGCCACCGCCGATGCCATCCTGAAAATCGTCGATGCGGCGGACCCGCCGCTGCGTTTCTTCGTCGGGACCGAAGGCCTGCCGCTGGTGAGAGCGGCGTTCGCGGCGCGCCTCGCGACATGGGAAGCGTGGGAGGAGCTTTCGACGGCGGCGCAGGGGGTGTCGATCACGCGCGAGGTCGAGGTCTGAGCTTCGGCGAAGCGTCGTACCCGCTCACGCGCTCCAGGCATGATCGGGACGGTCTCGACGGCTTTCGACCTGGCGGTCGCCGACGAGGGCGCTCGCCAGCTCGTGCCTGCGGGCCGGGGGCGCCATGTCCGGACCGGGGGCCACCCCGGCCGATGGCGTCCCCGCGAGCGCCGCGTCGGCGTCGCGCCGCGATGCGGCGATGACCATCACCCCTTCGTTCAGCCGCGCGACCAATATGTCGGCGTGCGGCGCGTCGAGTTCGGTGACGAGCGCGACATGCAGGCTGTCGTCGGCGCGCCGGACGGTCATTGCCTCGGGGATCAGCGAGCGCTGCGCGAACAGGCCGACGACCCGCAGCAGGGCCTGCGGGTCGTCCTGCACCACCAGATCGAAACGCTGTCTCAAGCCGCGACCCGCTCGACGTCGGCGATGATGCGCTCGGCCATCTGGTCGGCGACCAGCGCGGGCGAGAGCCGGCGCCGCGCTGCCTCTTCGAGCAGCGCCGCGACGCGGGGGCCGATCTGTCCGACGCGGGCGACGACATGGGCGCGATTCTCGCCCAGATATTCGGCGGTCACGCTGACGATGCCGCCGGCATTGGCGACATAGTCGGGAACATAGGCGATGCCGCGCCGGACCAGCAGGTCGGCGACGTCGGGCGTGGCGAGCTGGTTGTTGGCGCCGCCGCAGATCAGCTTGGCCTTCATCGCCGCGACGCTTTCGGGGGTCAGCGCGCCGCCGAGCGCGCAGGGCGCGAAGATGTCGGCCTCGACCCCGGCGATTGCATCGACGTCGACGACGCGCGCGCCGAGGATCTTTTCCAGCCGGTCGCGGCGCTCGGGTTGGACGTCGGCGATCACCAGCTCGGCGCCCGCATCGGCCAGGCGGCGGCACAGTTCGCCGCCGACATTGCCGGTGCCCTGCACCGCGACGGTCAGCCCTTTCAGGCTCGATCCGAAGGCGTGGGCCGCGCCCGCCTCCATCGCGTCGAACACCCCTTGCGCGGTCCATGGCGACGGGTCGCCGCCGGCACGCCGCGCATCGACGGTGAGGCCCGCGACGTGGCGAGTCTCTTCGGCGACATGATGCATGTCGGCGACGCTGGTGCCGACATCCTCGGCGGTCACATAAGCGCCGCCGAGGTCGGCGACGGCGCGGCCGAAGGCGCGGAACAGCGCCTCGCGGTCGAAATCGCCGGCCGGGCGGCGCAGCACCGCCTTGGCGCCGCCGAAGGGCAGGCCCGCCATCGCATTTTTATAGCTCATGCCTTCGGCCAGCCGGAAGGCGTCGGCGCCGGCGGCGGCGATGTCGGGATAATGCCAGAAACGGCACCCGCCCGCGCCCGGGCCGAGGCGGGTCGAATGGATGACGATGACGCCATCAAGGCCTGATGCCGCATCCTCCAGCCGGACGACCTCGACGGCGGGGTTCAGGCGGGACACTTTTACGACCATGGGAAACTCCTCCTTGAGCGCCGCTTATCGCCCGGCGCGCGGAGAGAAACTTGCCTCAACTGACTAGGCGGAGCGCCGGATATGGGTTAAATCATCTCCATATTGCCTAAATGTGAGTTGATATGACTGACCTTGATCCGTTCGAGAAGAAAATCCTCCACGAATTGCAGCAGGACGCGAGTCTCACCACTGCCGAGCTGGCCGAGCGGGTGGGGCTGTCGGCGACGCCGTGCTGGCGGCGGATCAACCGGCTCGAGCAGGACGGCTATATCCGCGCCCGCGTCGCGCTCGTCGACCGGCGCAAGGTCGGGCTCAACGCGCATATCTTCGCGCAGGTGAAGCTGAACGCGCACGGCCGCGCCAATCTCGACGAATTTGGCGCTGCGATCCGCGATTTCCCCGAAGTGCTCGACTGCTTCGTGCTGATGGGCAGCACCGATTTCATGCTGCGCATCGTAGCGAAGGACATCGACGCCTATGAAAAATTCTTCTTCGACCGGCTGAGCAAACTGCCCGGCGTGCAGGAAATCAACTCGACGGTGGCCTTGTCGGAGATCAAGTCGACCAGCGCCCTGCCGATCGCCTGACGGGCGTCAGGCGTCGGCGATCGCGCGCCAGTCGAGGGCGAAGCGCGCGAGATATTTGCGCAGCCGGTCGGCGTCGTTCGAGCTGGCGCGGCGCGCCTTCGACGCCGCGAACAACAGGCGCCCGGCCTCCGACAGGCTGCGCGACGCGCGGCAGGTGCGCACGACCTCGGCAAGCTGGACACGGTCGAACAGGTCGAGCGCGTCGACCGCTTCCGGCCCCAGCAACGCGTCCAGGCCGTCGTCGGCGCCCGCGACCTGCCCCGACCACAGCGCCCTCAGCCGCGTGATTTCGCCATCGACCTGGTCGCTGTCGATCCGGCCGGTCGGGGCGAGGGTCGCCATGCGGGTGACGCTGGCGGCGAGGTCGCGGAAATTGCCCGGCCAACTCGCCGCCGCCGAGGTCGCGAAGGCCAGGTAGCGCAGGCGCGCTTCCTTGTTGAAGCTCACCCGCTGCCCCTCGCGCTCGGCAAAGCGGTCGAGTTCATAGTCGAGATTGGGCTCGATATCCTCGCGCCGCTGCGCAAGCCCGGGCAGCGCGAAGGTCCACAGGTTGAGCCTTGCGAACAGGTCGTCGCGAAACGCCCCGGCGGCGACCGCGCCGCCGAGGTCGCAATTGGTGCCCGCGATCAGCTGGAAATCGGACGCGCTTTCCTTGTCGGCGCCGACCGGCAGGAAGCGTTTGTCCTCGATCGCGCGCAGGATCATCGCCTGTTCGTCGAGCCCGAGTTCTGCGATCTCGTCGAGGAACAGGATGCCGCCATCGGCCGATTTGAGCAGCCCGGCGCGCTCGGCGACCGCGCCGGTGAAGGCGCCCTTGCGGTGCCCGAACAGCGCCGACATCGCGCCGTCGCCCTTCAGCGTCGCGCAATTGACCTCGACGAACGGCCCCGCGACCTGATGCTTGGCCTTTTTGAGTGCGTGGATACGCCGCGCGAGTTGGCTCTTGCCCGCCCCGGTCGGTCCCATCAGCAGGATCGGCGCCTTCGACCGGCTCGCGACATGCTCGATCTCGTCTATCATGCGGTTGAAGGCCGGGTTGCGCGTCGCGATCCCCGATTTGAGGAACGAGGTGCTCTCGCCCGCCACCGCGGCGAAGCGCGTCGCGATGCTGTCGTAGCGCGACAGGTCGAGGTCGATCGCCGCCCATTTGCCCGGCGCCGCGCCCGACACCCGCCCGACCGGCTGGGTCTGCAGCAGCTTGCCGGGCAGGAAGCGCGCCTCGGTCAGCAGAAACAGGCAGATCTGCGCGACGTGCGTGCCCGTGGTGATGTGGATCAGATAATCCTCGGCCTCGGGATCGAAGGGATAGGCGTTGGCGAAGTCGAGCAGGGCGCCATAGACCTCCTCGAAATCCCACGGATCGGTCAGGTCTATGATGCGGCGGTCGACGCGCGTTTCGGGCGAAATCGATTCGATATCGGCCGCGACATAGTCGGCGAGGCGGCGGTGCTGGCTGGCGTGGAGCATCACGAACCGGTCGACGCGCAGATCCTCGTGCATCGTCAGCGCGACCGACGGGCGCCATTTTTCCCAGCGCGACGGGCCGAACTTGCTCGCGTCGAGGGTCGAGCCGAGAAATCCGATGACGACCAATGGTTTCATTTATCCTATGATATAAGTTCCGATATCATTGTCTATAAATTTTGATCACCCCCAAGCGGCGCGACGGACCGGCGTGCGACACACGATCTATATTTATGTCGTATAATCAATATATTATGGAATTTCCTCGGCCGTTTCCGAGCAACTGGCACGCCTTCTGCAATGCTAAGGGGGTCAGGACATCGCCTGACGGACGCGGTTCAGGGGCGGCCGGAATAGGCCGGTCGCCCCCGGCAGCCGCCGAAGATTTTGAGGATATGGCCATGGCCAACACGACCCTGTTTGCATCGCTGAAGGCGCGGATCCTGCCGCGCACCGATGCCGTCAACCACGCCGGCGGTGCGGCATACAGCTATGGCCCCGAGGCCAGGCTGGCGCAGCTCGCGGCGACCGGGACGCTGGCCGATGGTTTTTATGCGACCGCCGATGCGCAGCTGACCGACGTCCTCGCGGCGGCGCGTGCGGTGTCGCCGGACTTTGTCGCCAGGGCGGCGATCTATGCCCGCCAGTCGGGCGCGATGAAGGATATGCCGGCTTTGCTGACGGCCTATCTGACCGTCGCCGATCCCGACCTGGCGGTGCCGGTGTTCGGCCGCGTGATCGACAACGGCCGCATGCTGCGCAATTTCGTGCAGATCATGCGGTCGGGGGTGGTCGGGCGCTCGTCGCTCGGCACCCGGCCGAAGCGGCTGGTCAAGCAGTGGCTGGAGCAGGCGTCGATGCGCGACCTGATGGCGGCGGCGACGGGCACCAGCCCCAGCCTCGCCGATGTCGTCCGCATGGTCCACCCCGCGCCGGCCGATGCGACCCGCCGTGCCTTTTACGGCTGGTTGATCGGCAAGCCTTATGATGTCGCGGCGCTGCCGGTGGAAATCGCGGCGTTCGAGGCCTGGAAGCAGGCGCCGGACGGCGATCTGCCGCCGGTGCCCTTCGAATGGCTGACCGCCTTTCCGCTGTCGGACCGGCAATGGGCATCGCTCGCCGGCCGCATGGGCTGGCAGGCGCTGCGCATGAACCTGAACACGCTGGCGCGCCAGGGGGCGTTCGCGCTTCCGGGCGTGACCGAGATGGTCGCGAACCGGATCGGCGATCCCCGGGCGATCGAGCGGGCGCGGGTGATGCCGTACCAGTTGATGGTCGCGATGACGCAGGTCGGAGATGGCGTGCCGCTCGCGGTGCAGGCGGCGCTCGAAAAGGCGCTGGAGGCGTCGCTCGCCAAGGTTCCGGTGCTGCCGGGCCGGGTTGTGGTCTGCCCCGACGTCTCGGGCTCGATGAGCTCGGCGGCGACGGGATACCGCAAGGGCGCAACCTCGGCGGTGCGCTGCATCGACATCGCGGCGCTGGTCGCGGCGGCGGTGCTGCGCAGCAACCGTCAGGCGCGGGTGATGCCGTTCGAAGAGCGGGTCGTGCCACTGGCGCTCGATCCGTTTGCACGGGTCGCGGTGAATGCGGCGCGGCTGGCGGCGATCGGCGGCGGCGGGACCAATGTCTCGGCGCCGCTGGCAAAGCTCAACGCCGAACGCGCGGCGGTCGATATGGTGATCCTTGTCTCCGACAATGAAAGCTGGATCGATCCCTCGCGGCGCGGCGCCACGGCGACGATGCACGAGTGGACGAAGCTGAAGCGCCGGAACCCGGCGGCAAAGCTGATCTGCATCGACATCCAGCCCTATGGCACGACGCAAGCGCGTGACGGTACGGACATCATGAATGTCGGTGGTTTCACCGACGCGGTTTTCGACGCGATGGCGCGTTTCGCCGCTGGTCAGGCGCGCGATTGGGTCGGGATTGTCAACGAAGTGGAGATATGAAGAAGAGCGTCACGGCGAATGCCGGAAAGGACTACACTTCGAATGTGGGGGTCGCGGGTTCGAATCCCGCCTGTCCGGAAACGGTCAGTAGCTCAGCGGATAGAGCACCAGCCCTAGGGCATGTCTTTTCCATCCCTCGTCGCCGTGACGCCAGGGAATTTCAGGATTGCCGTGGCGAATGCCGGTGGGGCTACATCCCAAACGAGGTCCGACGAGTAAAGCGCCCCAGCCCCGGAAACGGACTGGGGAGATGCGGGTTCGAATCCCGCCGCTGGAACGTAGCTTAAGGACCGCCGTCTCACCAAAACTCGTCGCCACGGCGACCCGAACGCCGGCGAATGCGGGACGGGACTCCATCCTGTCACGATGGCCCCCTGGGCCGTCTCGTCCCTGAACTTTCGTCGCCGGAACCGACATAGGCTGGCAAATGCCGGTGGGACTCCATTCCAAAGGTGCCAGTGGCGGGCTCCGCCTACGCGCTGGCTTGAATGTCTCATCGATCCTCGTTGCCGGCACCCGGATAACAGTCGGCGAATGCCGGCGGGACTACAGGGTCAGAGCATCCACCCCCGGGTGGAAGGTCGGCGGTTCAAATCCGCCCCCGGCTTGCCGGGGTAGCTCAGGAAAAATGTCTCGCCACGCCTCGTCGCCGGCACCATGAAGATATTGAAAGAAGGAGGTCAGCCATGACCCAGACGACATACGAAGTGCTCAATGTCGAGGGCGGACGCCCGGTCAAGATGTGGACGCGCGGCGTCCCCGTCGAAGACGCCGCGCGCGCGCAGCTGACGAAGGCGGCAAAGATGCCCTTCGTGTTCAAGCATGTCGCGGCGATGCCCGACGTCCATGTCGGCCTCGGCGCGACGGTCGGATCGGTGATCCCGACCCGCGGTGCGGTGATCCCGGCGGCGGTCGGGGTCGACATCGGCTGCGGCATGATGGCGGCGCGCACGACGCTGGTGGCGCACGACCTGCCCGACAATCTGGAGAATATTCGCAGCGCGATCGAGGCGGCGGTGCCGCACGGCCGGTCGGTCGGGCGCGGCAAGCGCGACACCGGTTCGTGGGGCGATCCGCCGGCGGCGATCGTCGACGCCTGGGCGACGCTCGCCGAGCGTTTCGGCCATATCGTCGCCAAGCATCCGCGGCTGAAGAACACCAACAACCTCACGCATCTGGGGACGCTCGGGACGGGAAACCATTTCATCGAGCTGTGCCTCGATACCGAGGCGCGGGTGTGGGTGATGCTCCATTCGGGGTCGCGCGGCGTCGGCAATGCGATCGGCACCTACTTCATCGAACTGGCGAAGAAGGACATGCGCAAATGGTTCATCAACCTGCCCGACGAAGATCTGGCGTACTTCCCGGAAGGGACCGACCATTTCGACGATTATGTCGAGGCGGTGGGCTGGGCGCAGGACTTTGCGGCGCTGAACCGGCGGATGATGATGGCGAATGTGATCGCGGCGCTGCGGCGCCAGATCGCCAAGCCCTTCGAGGCCGAAGCCGAAGCGGTGAACTGCCATCACAATTATGTGACGCGCGAGAATCACTTCGGCGAGAATGTCCTCGTCACCAGAAAAGGTGCCGTGCGCGCGGCGAAAGGCACGATGGGGATCATCCCGGGTTCGATGGGCGCGAAATCGTTCATCGTGCGCGGGCTGGGCAACCCGGAGTCGTTCGATAGCTGCAGCCATGGCGCGGGCCGTGTCATGAGCCGCACCGCGGCGAAGAAGCTCGTCACGCTCGACGAGCATATCGCCGACACCGCGGGGGTCGAATGCCGCAAGGACGAAGGCGTCATCGACGAGACGCCGAAGGCGTACAAGCCGATCGAGGCGGTGATGGCTGCGCAGGCCGACCTCGTCGAGATCGTCCATACGCTGAAGCAGGTGGTGTGCGTGAAGGGGTGATCCCCTTCACGCCGCCGCCCAAGGGGGACATCATGTGCGACCGGGTCGCCGAATGGCGGCAGGACGGCCAGATTTTCGTCTGGCGCTATCCGAAACGCAACAAGCATGCGGGCGAATGGCATTTCACCGGCGATCCGGCGGGGTGCCGTTCGATCTGCGACCTCATCGACCGGATGGTGGGCGGCGAAGCTTGTCATCGGACGATGCGGCTCGGCCAGGTGACACCGGCGATTTCGTCGGTTCCCAACTATGGCGAGACCAAACCGGATCGGTTCTGCTCGATGCGCGTCGCCTTCCGACCCGATGCAGGCGAGGTGACGATGGTTGAGGATGGCGACCGGTTGTTTCTGACCTTTGGCAACGAACAGATGTGCGATTTGCGTGCCGCCTTTGCCGATGTGGAGGTCGGGAACGGCGATTTCGGTATCGCTCCGTCCGATGACCGGAGGACAAAGTCTTGGTGTTTCTGGTGGATGCCTTGGTCCGCCGGACATTATGAACAATAGTTGGAAAAGATGAGTATCGAACCCGCCATCCGGCAAGAAATCGAAACCCGCCTGTCCGCCGTCGAGGCGGAGGATGGCGTGCGCCTGCTGCTCGTGATCGAATCGGGGTCGCGGGCGTGGGGTTTCCCGTCGCCCGACAGCGATTATGACGTGCGCTTCCTCTATGTCCGGCCGCGCCGCGACTATCTGGCGCTGAGCCCGGTGCGCGACGTGATCGAGCGGCCGATCGTCGACGAGATCGACCTCAACGGCTGGGATATCCGCAAGGCGCTGGGGCTGATGCTGCGCAACAATTCGGTCCTGTCCGAATGGATCGAATCGCCGATCGAGTATCGCGACGCTGATCCCGTGATCGCGCGGATGGCCGCGCTGAAGGATCGGCATTTCGATCCGAACGGCTTTGCGCTGCATTATGCGAAGCTCGGGCGGACGTCGGTCGCGCGCTGGTTGCAGGATGCGCAGGAGGTTTCGGTGAAGCGCTATTTCTATGCGCTGCGCCCGGCGCTGGCGATCCGTGTGCTGCGCCGTGATCCCTCGCGCCGGCCGCCGATGCAATTGCAGCAATTGATGGACGAGGCCGACCTGCCCTCATCGACCCGCGAAGAGATCGAGCGGCTGGTGGCGTTGAAGGCGGACACGCGCGAGGCGGGGCCGATCGCGCGCGTCCCCGAAATCGACACGCTGATCGCCGACGAACTGGGGCGCGCGGGCGAGGTGCCGGCGCGGCCGCCGAGCGAGGCGTTCGCGGCCGAAGCGAATGAACTGTTTCTGGAATTGGTAGACGAACAATGATCATCATCGACGGATCCGAAGGCGAGGGCGGGGGGCAGGTCGTGCGCAACAGCGTCGCGCTGTCGCTCGTCACCGGCCAGCCGTTCCGCATCGTCAACGCGCGCGGCAAGCGGTCGAAGCCGGGGCTGATGCGCCAGCATGTCACCGCCGTCGAGGCGGCGCTGCAGATCGGCGGCGCGCGCTGCGACGGGCTGTTCGTCGGCACGTCCGAGATCGAATTTCACCCCGGCCGCGTCACTCCGGGCGACTATCATTTCGCGGTCGGCACCGCCGGCAGCACCGGGCTGGTGCTCCAGACGATCCTGCTGCCGCTGATCCTCGCGGGCGGGCCGTCGCGCGTCGTGCTGGAGGGCGGCACGCACAACATGCTCGCGCCGCCGTTCGATTTCATCGACCGCTGTTTCCTGCCGGTGGTCCATCGCATGGGCCCGACCGTGACGGCGCGGCTGGTCCGCCATGGCTTTTACCCGCGCGGCGGCGGCCGGATCGAGGTCGACATCGCGCCGGCGCCGCTGCGCCCGATCGAGGCGACCGAGCGCGGCGCGCTGCGCGCGCTGTCGGGCGAGGCGCGCTTTGCGAGTCTGCCCTTCGACATCGCGGCGCGCGAGATCAAGGCAGCGCAAAAGACGCTCGGCTGGGACGAGGGGGCGATCGTGGTGCGCCAGCTTCCCGACGAGCAGGGGCCGGGCAATATCCTGTTGCTCGAAGCCGAATATGAGCATGTCACCGAAATCGTCAGCGGTTTCGGCAAGCTTGGCGTGAGCGCCGAATCGCTCGCCAAGACTGCGGCGCAGCGGATGGCGGGCTATATCGAAAGCACCGCCTTTGCCGGACCCTATCTGGCCGATCAGCTGCTGCTGCCCTTCGCGCTTGCGGGCGGCGGGACGTTCACGTCGGTGAAGCCGTCGCAGCACGCGCGGACGGCGGCGGACATCATCACCCGCTTCACCGGCCGCATCACAAATTTCGGCGAACGCCCCGGCGCGCCCTGGCTGGTCGATATCCGCTAGCCGGGGCGGCGCTTCGCGACCAGTCGTGCAAATCGCGCGGGTTGTCGCTTCGTTCTTGTCAATTAATATAGTTGAGTTATCGTGCCGGGTATCGGGACGTGACGATTCGACCGATCCCCCACGTCGCTTTGACAAAAAGGATCGCGCCATGGCCACGCTGCCGCAGACTCCCGATATATTCGACCAGGCCCGCACCCTCGGCATTGTCCTTTCGCCGCTGACCCCGACGCTGGGCGCCGAGATTGCCGGGCTCGACCTCGACCAGCCGCTGACATCGGCCGAGGCCGCCTGGCTGCGCGCCGCCTGGCTGCGCTTCAAGGTGATCTTCTTCCGCGACCAGGACATCAGCCACGAGAGCCATGTCCGGCTCGGCGCGCTGTTCGGCGAGCTCGAAGGCCATCCGGTCATCCCGCATGTCGGCGGTTATCGCGAAATATTGCGGATCGAGGGCGTCGAAGGCGTGCAGCTCACCGCCGAGACGCTCGCGCCGTTTCAGGCCTATAACAAATGGCACACCGACGTGACCTTCCGGCAGAAGCCGTCGATCGCCTCGATCCTGCGCGCGCGAGTGTTGCCGCCGCTCGGCGGCGACACGATGTGGGCCGACACCGCCGCCGCCTATGCGGGGCTGCCGCAGCCGGTGAAGGATCGCATCGAAGGGCTGGAGGCCGAGCATGATATCGTGCGCAGCTTCGGCGGCCGCGTGTCGGAGGAAAAGCGCGCCCAGCTCGCGCGCGACTTCCCGCCGGTGCGTCACCCGGTGGTGCGCACCCATCCCGAAACCGGCGAGAAGATCTTCTACGTCAACTACACCTTCACCAGCCGCATCGTCGATATCCCCGAGGAGGAGAGCGACACGCTGCTCAAATTGCTCTTCGACCGCATCAAGGTCCCCGAATATCAGGTGCGTTTCCGCTGGACGCCGAACGCGATCGGCATCTGGGACAATCGCTCGACCCAGCATTATGCGGTCGGCGACTATTGGCCCGCATATCGCGCGCTCGAACGGGTCACCGTGTCGGGCGATGTGGTGACGCGGTGAAGTTCGACGGCACGATGCTGCAGGGTCCGCGCCCGCGCTTTCGCACCGCCACCCGCGTCGCCATCGTCGGCGCGGGCTTTTCGGGAACGCTGCTCGCGATCAACCTGCTCGAGCAGGAGGATGTCGAGGTGCTGCTGATCGAGCGCGACCGGCGGCGGATGGGCGCCGGGGTCGCGTACAGCAGTTTCGATCAGACCCATCTGCTCAACGTGCGCGCGGGCAATATGAGCGCCTTTCCCGATCGCCCGGGCCATTTCTGCGATTGGCTCGCCGCGCGCGGGCTGGGCTGCGAGAAGGCCTTCGTCAGCCGCGCGACCTATGGCAATTACCTGCGCGAAACGCTCGCGGCGGCGATGGAAAAATATGGCCGGCGGCTGCAACTGATCGACGACGAGGTGCTCGACATCGAGGAGCGCCACGGCAAGGTCACGCTCGGGCTCGTCAATGGCGGGCTGGTCGAGGCCGACAAGGTGGCGCTCGCGATCGGCAACCTGCCGCCGCACGATCATCCCGCGATCGCCGGCGCCGGGCTGACCCCCTGGCGCTATGTCGGCGATCCCTGGGCGAGCCCGCTCGCCGAGGGGTTGCGCCAACATCAGACGGTGCTGGTCGTCGGCACCGGGCTGACCGCGATCGACGTCATCCTGCGGCTCACCGCAAACGGTTTCGACGGCAGGATCGTCGCGATGTCGCGCCGCGGTCTCCGCCCGCATCGCCATGTCGACGGGCTGGCGCCGGTTCGGCCGGTCCTCGCCAGACCCGCGCCCGAGCTGTCCGATCTGGTGCGCTGGGGCCGCGAGGCGGCGCGCCGGGCCGACTGGCGGCTCGCGGTCGATTCGATCCGCCCGATCACCCAGATGATGTGGGCCTCGGCCGATGCCGGCAAACGCGCGCGCTTCCTCCGCCACCTGCGCCCCTTCTGGGACGTCCACCGCCACCGCCTCGCGCCCGAGGTCGCCGATCGCATCGACGCGCTGATCGCCCGGCGCCAGCTCGTCTTTCGCGCCGGCAAGATCGACGACGTCGTCAGCGAGCCCGACAATGTCGCGGTGCACTGGCGCTCGCGCGGCGAGGACCGCACCCGGCGGCTTGACGTCGCGCGGATCATCAATTGCACCGGGCCGCAGGGCGACCTCTTGCGCGCGACCGACCCGCTGGTGCGCCGCCTGCTCAAGCAGGGGGTGATCCGTCCCGACGCGCTGCGCCTCGGGCTCGATATCGATCGCGACGGCCATGTCATGAATCGCGAGGGCCGCGCTTCCGACCATATCCTCGCGATCGGACCGATGACGCGCGGCGACCTGTGGGAGGTGGTCGCGGTGCCCGACATCCGCAACCAGGTGAGCGCGCTCGCGCGGCGGCTGGTCAATGCGCATTGGACGGGCGGCGAGGGGCTGTAGACGCCCCCCACTGGACTTTTTCGGGCGGCATATTATATACCGACCGTTATGGAACAGGATGTCATCTCCGCCCCCGCCTCGACGCAGAAGGGTCGTCCGCGCGAATTCTGCGTCGATCAGGCGCTCGCCTCGGCGCTCCACGTCTTCTGGGCCAAGGGCTATGACGGCGCGTCGATGACCGACCTGACCGAGGCGATGGGTATCACCAAGCCCAGCCTCTACGCCGCCTTCGGGAACAAGGAAGCCTTGTTTCACAAGGCGTTGGATTTGTACGAGCAGGAAAAGCTCGAATATGGCCGCGCCGCGCTCGAACAGCCGACGGCGCGCAAGGTCGCCGAACATTATCTGCGCGGCGCGATCGAAATCCATGGCGGCGCCAGCGACCCGAAGGGGTGCATGGGGCTGATCTCGTCGCTCGCCTGCAGCCCCGAGGCCGAGTCGATCAAGGCCGATGTCGTGCGCCGCCGCGCCTCGTCGCAGCGCCTGCTCGTCGAGCGCTTCGAGCGCGCCAAGGCCGAGGGCGACATTCCCGCGCATGTCGATGCCGAGGGACTGACCAGCGTGCTCTATGCTTTGCTTCAGGGCATCACCGTCCAGGCCGGCGCCGGCGCCACCCGCGCCGAGCTCGAACGGCTGGTCGACACCAGCATGATGCTCTGGCCCAGCGCCTGACCCATGCGCGCCTGAACGGCGGATGAAAATTATTTCGTACCGGTCGGTATAAAACTCTTGACGCGGCGCTGATTCAGGTTATATACCGGACAGTACAGAAGGTGGCTGGACGGTTCGACCGGCTGCGAGGACGCGAAGGGAACGCCGATGCGCAAACGGACATGTAGAACCGCCTAGGGATCACCCGGGCACATAAGCAACATAATCGCGACCGGCGACGGACCCCGTTTTCACGCGGCGGACGAACCCTTTCGCTTATCCAAAATCTCCCCTCGCCGGGCGCAAGCGTCCCGGGGCCTGAGCCCCCTTGCGCCCGGCACCCCCATCCAAGGAGGACAACCATGGCCTATCTTGCTGTCAACGAAGCGCTCGATTTCGCCCTTGCTCCCGCTCGTGTCGCCGCCCTTGCCCCCGTGGCGGCGCTCGCGGCGCCCAAAGCCAAACCCGCTGGCTTTTCGGCGCTCGAATGGTCGGTCGTGATGCTCGCGCGTCACGACCGGCCATCATCGCTCCGTGAGCCCGGCCGCGCGGGTCGTCTGCTCGGCGCGATCTTCGGCGACAGCTATAACCGCCGTCTCGCCGACCCGAAGCTCGAGGCGCTGCGCCGCATGGCGGTGCTCACCTGGCACCATGGCTATGCCGTGACCACGGTGCAGATCGACGCCTTCCTCGCCGCCGGTTTCACCACCGACCATTATGACCTGCTCGGCCGCCGCGTCGCCGACGTGCTCAGCACGCGCCTCTTCCGAAAGTAAGACCCATGAACATGCTCTCTCCCTTCGACCGCGCGAAAGCGCGGGAGGTCGAACTCGTCCCCGGTACGGCCGCCATCGCCGCCAGGCCCCCCCGCCGCTGGCGTCGCGGCCTGGCTGTCGGCCTGCCGCTCGCACTCCTCGTCGCCGGCGGCTACGCCTTCACCAGCCGCGATAACGCCGCCGTCGCCGCGCCGCCGGTGCCGATCGTCACCGTCGCCGCGCCGCTGCTACGCGACATCACCCAATGGGACGATTATGTCGGCCGCTTCGAGGCGAGCCGCGCGGTCGAGGTGCGCCCGCGCGTCTCGGGCCAGCTCGTCGGCGTCCACTTCACCGACGGCCAGATCGTCCGCAAGGGCCAGCTGCTCTTCACGATCGACGCGCGCCCCTTCAACGCCGCGCTTGCCGAGGCGCGCGCCGATGCGGCGAGCGCGCGCAGCGACCTCGAACTTGCGCGCGTCAACCTCGCGCGCGCCAACCGGCTGATCGCCGACGAGGCGGTGTCGCAGAGCGATCTCGACCAGCTCAACGCCCGCGTCCGTGCCGCCTCGGCAGCGCTCGCCGCCGCCGACGCCCGCGTCCGCTCGCGGTCGCTCGACGTCGAATTCACCCAGGTGCGCGCGCCGATCGGCGGCCGCATCTCCGATCGCCGCGTCGACTCGGGCAACCTCGTCGCGGCGGGCGAGGGCGCGGGTGGCAGCTTGCTCACCACGATCAACGCGCTCGACCCGATCTATTTCAACTTCGACAGTTCGGAGGCCTTGTTCCTCAAGGCGCAGCGCGAGCGCCAGGCGGGCGCCGCTGCGGCGCAGCAGGTCGAGATCCGGCTGCAGGACGAAAGCGACTATCGCTGGCAGGGCCGGGTCGATTTCTCCGACAATGCGATCAACGCCAATTCGGGCACGCTGCGCGTCCGCGCGGTGATCGACAATCCCGACTATTTCCTGACCCCCGGCATGTTCGGCAACATGCGCCTCGCGCAGGGCGGCACGGTGTCGGCCTTGCTCGTTCCCGACGCCGCCGTGCGCACCGACCAGGCGCGCAAGCAATTGTTCGTCGTCGGCAAGGACGGCATCGTCGCCGCGCGGCCGGTCGAGACCGGTCCGCTCGTCGCCGGGCTGCGCGTCATCCGCTCGGGGCTGAAGGCGGACGACCGGGTGATCGTGCAGGGCATCCAGTTCGCTCAGCCGGGCGGCAAGGTGACCGCCAAGCCCACCACGATCCGGCCGAAAGCCGCGCCCGCCGCGCCGACCGGTCAGGGCCAGTCGCCCGCCGCGTCGCAGGCGACGCTCGCGCCCTAAGTCCGCGAACCAAGTCCGTGAACCGCGCCGGCCCCGTCCGGCGCGGCACCGCCCAATCCGATTAAACCATCTGCCGGCCCCCTGGTGGGCCGAGGAGGCTCGCCATGCGTCTCAGCCATTTCTTCATCCGCCGCCCGATCTTCGCGGGCGTGATCGCGATCATCATCACGATCGTCGGCGCCTTCGCCTATTTCGGGCTGCCGGTGTCGCAATTTCCTGCCGTGGTCCCGCCGACGGTGACGGTCAGCGCCAATTATCCCGGCGCCTCGGCCGAGACCGTCGCCGACACCGTCGCCGCGCCGATCGAGCAGCAGATCAACGGCGTCGACAATATGCTCTATCAATCGTCGCAATCGACCGGCGACGGACGGCTGACGGTCACCGTCACCTTCAAGCTTGGCACCGATCTCGACACCGCGCAGGTGCTGGTCCAGAACCGCGTCGCGCTCGCCGAGCCCAGCCTGCCCGAGGAAGTGCGGCGGCAGGGCGTCGTCGTGCGCAAGACCTCGCCCTCCTGGCTGATGGCGGTCAACGTCCTCTCGCCCGACGGCTCGCTCGACCGCAGCTATGTCTCCAACTATGCGCTGACCCAGCTCAAGGACCGGCTGACCCGTGTCGACGGCATCGGCGACGTTCAGGTGTTCGGCGCGCGCGACTATGCGATGCGCGTGTGGATCGACCCCGGCCGCGCCGCCGCGCTGAACCTGACCGCAGGCGACATCGTGACGGCATTGCGCGAGCAGAATGTCCAGGTCGCCGCCGGCACCGTTGGCCAGCCGCCCTTCGACACCGGCGCCGCGCACCAGCTCAGCGTCGAGACGCAAGGCCGCTTCAAGACCGCCGACGAGTTCGCCAATATCATCGTGCGCACCGCGCCCGACGGGGCGATCACGCGGCTCAGCGACGTCGCGCGCGTCGAACTGGGGGCCGAGGATTATGGCGTGAACGCCTATCTCTCGGGCCAGGATTCGATCATCATGGGCGTCACCCAGCGGCCGGGCACCAACGCGCTCGCCGCCGCCGAGGGGGTGAAGGCCGAGCTCGCCGAAGCGGCCAAGAGCTTTCCCAAGGGGCTCGAATATAAGATCATCTGGAACCCGACCGAGTTCATCAGCGAATCGATGTCCGCGGTGCAGCAGACCCTGCTCGAGGCGATGCTGCTCGTCGTCCTCGTCATCCTGATCTTCCTGCAAAGCTGGCGCGCCGCGATCATCCCGGTCATCGCGATTCCCGTGTCGCTGATCGGCACCTTCGCGGTGCTCGCCGCGCTCGGTTACTCGCTCAACACGCTGTCGATGTTCGGCCTGGTGCTCGCGATCGGCATCGTCGTCGACGACGCGATCGTCGTCGTCGAGAATGTCGAGCGTAATATGGAGCATGGCCTCAGACCCCGCGAAGCCGCGCACACCTCGATGGACGAAGTGTCGGGCGCGCTCGTCGCGATCGTGCTCGTGCTCTGCGCGGTGTTCGTGCCGACGACCTTCCTCACCGGCATCACCGGCGAATTTTACCGCCAGTTCGCGGTGACGATCGCCACCGCCACCGTCATCTCGCTGATCCTGTCGCTCACCCTGTCGCCCGCGCTCGCCGCGATGCTGCTCCGTCCGCGCGCGACCGAGGCGCCCGCCTCGGGATGGCGGCGTTATGCCTGGCAGGCGGGCGACAAGTTCAACCGCAGCTTCGACCGGCTCAGCGACTGGTATGCGACGACCGTGCGCCGCGTCGTCGCCGCCCCGCGCAAGGCGTTCCTAACCTATGGCGCGCTGATCGCCGCGACCGCCGGAATCTTCTGGGCGACGCCGGCGGGCTTCGTCCCCGCGCAGGACCAGGGCTATGCCCTCGCCGCGATCCAGCTCCCCCCGGGCAGCTCGATCCAGCAGACCGACGCGGTGCTCAAGAAGGTGGTGAAGAAGCTGCTCGAGGTGCCCGGCACCGAGGCGGCGGTGATGTTCGCCGGCTTCGACGGCGCCTCGGGCACCCAGGCTTCGAACGCCGGCGCGGCCTATGTCACCTTCAAGCCCTTTGCCGAGCGTGCGGGCACCGACCGCACCGAAGCCAATATCGAGAATGACATGCGCGCCGCGCTCGCCGACGTGAACGACGCCTTCGTCTTCGTCATCCCGCCGCCCGTCATCCAGGGCATCGGCAACGGCGGCGGCTACCGCATGATCGTACAGGACCGCAGCGACGCCGGCTATCAGGCGCTCGAGCAGGCGGGCGGCCAGCTGATCGGCGCCGCGCACCAGCAGCGCCAGCTCGCCAACGTCTTCACCCTCTACAACACCGCGACCCCGCGCGTGTACGCCGACATCGACCGCGCCAAGTCCGACATGCTCGGGGTGCCGCCGGCGCGGGTGTTCGAGGCGCTGCAGGTCTATCTCGGCTCCGCCTATGTCAACGACTTCAACCTGCTCGGGCGCACCTTCCGCGTCACCGCGCAGGCCGAGGCTGCGGCGCGCGACGATCCGGCGGACATCGCGCAGCTCAAGACCCGCTCGAACTCGGGTCAGATGGTGCCGCTCGGCGCGGTCGCGACCTTCAGCGACCGGACCGGCCCCTATCGCGTCACCCGCTACAACCTCTTCCCCGCGGTCGAGGTCGATGGCGAGACCGCAGCCGGTTATTCGACGGGTCAGGCGATCGCGGTGATGGACAAGGTTGCTCAGGACCTGCCTGCGGGCTTTTCGGCCGAATGGACCGACCTCGCCTTCCAGCAGAAGGCGGCGGGCAATGTCGCCGCGCTGGTCTTCGCGCTGTCGGTGGTGTTCGTCTTTCTCGTCCTCGCCGCGCAGTTCGAAAGCCTGACCTTGCCGCTCGCGATCATCCTGATCGTGCCGATGACCCTGCTCGCCGCGATGGCGGGGGTGAATCTGCGGGGTCTCGATAACAATATCCTGACCCAGATCGGCCTCATCGTGCTGATCGCGCTCGCCGCGAAAAATGCGATCCTGATCGTCGAATTTGCCAAGCAGGCCGAGGAACGCGGCGCGAGCATCGTCGAGGCGGCGGTTGCGGCGGCGCGTGCGCGTCTCCGTCCGATCCTGATGACCAGCTTCGCCTTCATCCTCGGCGTGGCGCCGCTCGTCTGGGCCTCAGGACCCGGCTACGAACTGCGCCAGGCGCTCGGCACTGCGGTCTTCTATGGGATGATCGGGGTCACCTTCTTCGGGCTGATCTACACGCCCAGCTTCTATGTCGTCTGCCGCACGCTTGGCGACCGCTTGGCCGCCCGTCGCGGTCGCGGCGGCTCCGCCGATCCCGTGCTCCAGCCTGCCGAATAAGGAGAAAGCCCATGCGCAATTTTCTCATCGCCACCGTGTCCGCGTTCACGCTCGCCGCGTGCGCGGTCGGGCCGGACTTCGCCACACCCTCCTCCCCCGTGACGGCGTCCGGCCCCTTCCTCTCGACCAAGGCCGGGGTCACCACCACCGCGCCCGCCGACGCGAACTGGTGGCGGCTCTATAACGACCCGGTGCTCGACACTCTCGTCGCCGACGCGCTTGCCGCCAACACCGACGTCCGCGTCGCGGTGGCGCGCATCGCCAAGGCCCGCGCGGCGCTCCGCGAAGTGCGCGGCGACCGCCTGCCATCGACCAACCTCAGCGCCGGCGCGAATTACGGCCGCGTCAGTGAAGGCTCAGTCCCTGCAGGCGCCGACCGCACCGGGTGGCAGGTCGATGCCGGGCTCACCGTCGGTTATGAGGTCGATCTGTTCGGCCGTGTCTCGCGCGGCGTCGAGGCCGCACGCGGCGATGTCGCGGCGGCCGAGGCCGACGCCGATGCAGTGCGTGTCACCGTCGCTGCCGAAACCGCGCGGGCCTATGCCGATGCCGCCTCTTCGGCCGAACGGCTCGGCGTCGCCGAACGGATCGTTGCCTTGCTCGACCAGTCGGTGAAGCTCACCGCACGCCGCGCCGAAGTCGGCCTCACCACCCGCCTCGACACCGCGCGCGTCGCGGCGCTGCGCAACCAGCGCGCCGCCGACATCCCCGCGATCGCCGCCGAGCGCGACGCCGCGCTCTTCCGCCTCGCGACGCTCACCGGGCGCACCCCGGCGGACTTGCCGCCGATAGCTGCGGCGCGTACGACGACGCTCCGCCTCGACCAGCCGATCCCCGTCGGCGACGGCGCCGCGCTTCTGGCAAGGCGTCCCGACGTGGCCGCCGCCGAACGCCGCCTCGCCGCCGCGACCGCGCGCATCGGGGTCGCGACCGCCGACCTCTATCCGCGCGTCACGCTCGGCGGCTCGATCGGCCAGACCAGCGGCGGGCTCGGCGACCTCTTCGGCGGCGGTCCGCTGCGCTGGCTGCTCGGCCCGCTGATCAACTGGAGCTTCGGCAACCAGGAGGCGATCCGCGGCCGGATCGCCGGCGCCGAGGCCGATACCCAGGCCTCGCTTGCGACCTTCGACGGCACTGTCCTGCGCGCGCTCGAGGAAACCGAGACCGCTCTCTCCTCCTACGCGCATATGCTCGACCGCCGCACCGCGCTGCAATCGGCGCGCGACGAAGCCGGGATCGCGGTCAGGATCACCCGCGCGCAGCAGCGCGAGGGCGCGATCGACGGCCTCGCGGCGCTCGACGCCGAACGCACCTTCGCCGAGGCCGAGGGCGCGCTGGCGCTGGCCGATGCCCGCATCGCCGACGCGCAGGTCGATCTGTTCCGCGCGCTCGGCGGACGGTGGGATAGCTGAAAAGGCCCTACCCTTTAGGGGAGGGCAGCGAGACTTGGCAGCTTGCTGCCTTAGTCGCAGCAGGTGGGGGCCGGCGACCTTGCGCTATCTCGCAGGCCCCCACCCCAACCCCTCCCCTGAAGGGGAGGGGCTTTATAAAAAGTTTCCGCACCCCCGCATCCAAACCCGTACCCCACACCGTCTACTCCCTGACCGGCCCTGACAGCCGGTCCTTGCGGCGACCGCGACGCGGTTCCCGACCGGCCATCCGCTCTCCCCGGGGCGGCCTGCCTCAGCGGCCTTGCCCGCGGTCGCCGCCTGTGGTTTCACCATGCCTTCGGGCATGCAGGGAGAAAGACGATGTTCCATCTTTTGGCCGCGACCCAGGCGGCTGCTGTCGCCGCCCCGGCTGCCCCGCCCGCCGCCGCCGCCGTGGCGACGGTGCCGGTCACCGTGCCCGCGCAGGCGATCAGCGCGGCCGATGTCGCAAGCTATATCGACCCGCGCGACATCGCCTCCTTCATGCCGCCGCCGCCGCCGACCACCGAGTTCGTCGCGGTCAGCGACAGCTTTTTCCGCCTGATGGAAAATATCACGATGGTCGCGCTGTTCGTCATCGGCTTTTTCCTGCTCGCGCGGCTCATCCATGCGTGGATGCTCCACCGCTCGATCCGCCGCGCGCTCGATGCCAAGTCCGACGCGGTCGCGCCGCTGATCGACAAGCTCAACAAGCCCTATGAACATCTCGGCGCGCTCGGCGGCAATAGCGCCACGCCGAATGGCGGCGACGACCGCAATGCGCTCGTCCTCATCGCGATCGGCCTCGCGATGGCGGGCTTCGGGCTGATCCAGGGGCATGAGGAACTGATCCGCATCTCGGCCGGCGCCGCGCTCTTCCCCGCCTTCGTTGGTATCGCCCTGCTCGTCCGCCGCCGCCTCGCGCGCGCTGCGGCTGCTGAGGAACGGGCCGCTGCGCAGGGATGAGGACGCCCATGCCGATATTGCGCTCAACCAGCGCGTTGCCGGGGGCGACCGCGCCGCTTTCCAGCTCCTCGTGCTGCGGCACGAGGGGCGATTGCGCGCCTTTCTGTCGCGCGCTGCGGGCAGCGAGGCCGATGGCGACGACCTCGCGCAAGAGGCGTTCGTCCGCGCCTGGCGCCGGGCGGGCGATTATCGCGGGCAGGGGAGTTACGCCGCCTGGGTCATGGGGATCGGCTGGCGCCTGTTCCTCGACCAGCGCCGCACCGCGAAACGCCGCGAAAGCCTCGCCTTGCGCGATGACGCCCCGACCAGCAGCAATCCGCATGGCGCGACCGACGCCGCGATCGACGCCGACCGGCTGCTCGCCACGCTCACCGCGCCGGAACGCGCCGCGCTCACCCTCTGCTTCGGCCATGGCTGGTCGCATGGCGAGGCCGCCGAGATCATGGGCGTGCCGCTCGGCACGCTCAAATCCCTGGTCTTGCGCGGGCGCGCCAAGGCGCAGAAACTGATCGGCGAAGGAGGCGCGGCATGACCGGTTCGGACGACAGCGCGATGGATGCGATGCTGAGCGCCATGCTCGCCCCGCCCGCGCGTGCCGGCGACCGCGCCTTCGCGGCCCGGGTCGACCGCGCGATCGACGCCGAGGCCGCCTATGCCCGCGCCCGCGCGCGCTTCTGGACCAGCTTCGCCTTCGAGGCGCTGGCCGTGATGGCGCTGCTCGCCGGCCTCTGGCTGCTCTCGGGCACGCCGCTGCTCGCGCCGCTCGCCGGCCCGGCGCAATGGGGGCTTGCGCCGCCGCTGCTGCTGATCCTGCTGCTCTGGTTCGGCGGCACGCAAAGGTTGCGCGGGGTTTAGGGCCGCCTTCTCCCCGCCCTTTCGGGGCAGGGGAATGGGGTTTCATTGCCCGCAGACCGCGCGCGTGCCCCACACCGCGCCGATCAGCGGGTCGGCGGCGCGTTCGTCGGGCGTGAACAGGCTTTTGTCGCCGCGCAATATCCCGCACGCCGACCCCGCCAGCCCGGCCCAGTCGCCGAATATCGGCGTCAGGTTCCAGATGCGAACCGCGCCATCGGCGGTGGCGGTCGCCAGTTGCCGGTTGTCGGGGCTCAGCCCCAGCGCGGTGACTGCGCTGCGGTGCGCCTCGAAATCGGCGATCTGCTGGCGCGACGCGATGTCCCAGACCGCGACATGGCCGTCGATGCCGCCCACGGCGACGAACCGCGAATCGGCGCTGATGACGAAGGCGCCGTTGGCGACGCGGCGCGTCTGCGGCAAATTCACCTCGACCAGCCCGTCGGCGATGCGGGTCAGGCGGATGACCCCGGCGGCGTCGATCTCGATCGCATGCGTGCCGTCGGCGGCGATGGCGAGCGCGCCGGCATTGCGTGCGTCGTTTCTCAGACTGCCGACCAGCGCGCCGCCGCGCCGGATCTGCAACCCCTCGCTCAGCGACATGGTGACGATCGTCGATCCGTCGGGACCCCAGGCGGCCGAGCGCAGCCCGTCGATCAGGATCGGTTCGCCCAGCCTTTCGCCGGACAGGTTCCAGATCCGGGCGCTCTCGTCGAGCGACCCGGTCAGGATGCGCTGGCCATCGGGGTGAAAGCTCGCCGACAGCACCGGGCCATCATGGTCGCCGAACCGGGTGACGACCGCACCGGTCGCGCTGTCGCGCAGTTCGACACTGCCGTTCGCCAGCGAAATCAGGAAGCGGCTGCCGTCGGCGTTGAACCAGTTGTTCGACAATTTGGTGCCGCCGACCGCCGCGTCGGCGTTCATGCCGCGCGACGCGCCGCGCACCCCGACGGTGCCTTTCGACGCGCCGACCATCCCCTTGGTCGCGGCCTGACCGAGCGCGATCGGGGCCCCGCTGCGCGCGTCGAACAGCCGCGCCACCTGGTCGAGCCCCGAGGTCATCAGGCGCGCGCCGTCGGGGCTCAGGGCCAGGAAACTGACGTCGCGGCCGCCGCTGCTGAAGCCCGCCGTCGCCTGCGGTTCGGCGATCAGGCGCGCGAGCAGGACGCGCTGCTGGGGGATGCTGGCGGGCGAAATCCGCGCCCCTGCCAACGCATAACGCAGCGCGAGGTCGGTCTTGCCGTCGTCGGCGGCGGCCAGCCCACGCTGCGCGAAGCTGTCGGCGAGCGCGCCTTGCGCGCGGGCGAATTGCGCCTCGGCGCGGGCGGCGTTGCTGCGCGCGATGCCGGTCTGGCGCTGCGCCTCGGCGGCGTTGGCGAGCGCCAGAGCGCGTTGCTGCTCGGCCAATTTGCGCTGTTCGTCGGCAAATTTGCGCGCCGCGCTTTCGCGCGATCGCGCCAGCGCTTCGGCTTCGGCGCGCTGCTGCGCCAGCGCCTCGCCCCGGCGCGCCCGATCGGCCTGTTTCTCGGCGAGGATGCGCTGCTGTTCGGCGTCGCGCGCGCTGCTGTTCGCCGCGAAGCCCAGCGCCGTCGCCACCCCCGCCAGCGCGATGAACAGCGCGAGCGCGCCCGCCATCGCCACCATCTGCCGCCGCCGCCGCGCTTCCTCGCGCCGCCGCAGCTGGTCGAGGTCGAGCCCGAGCAGCCCGGCGAGCAGTTTCTGCCGCCCGCCCGCCGCGCCGTCGCCGATGATATGCCCCGTTTCCTTTCGGATATCGCGCAGGTCGGCGGCGAGCACCGAAGTTTCGCGCAAGGCAGGCGGCATGCACTGCACATCGGGATCGTCGCTGTCGGGGTCGCCGTCGCCGATGACGGGGAAGATCGCGTCATTGCCGTTCTTGGCGCGAAACAGTCGGATTTCCTCGTCGACCCAGTGGCTCCGCGCCGAATTGGGGGTGCATAATATGATCAGCGCTTCGCTCGATTCGAGCGCCGCGCGCAGCCGGTCGCCAAGCTCGCCGCCGCCCGCCAGATCCTCGCGATCGCGAAAAATCGGGTGCAAGGTCGCGGGCACCGGCCCGCGTTTGCCCGCCATGCCCTGCAGCGCCTTGGGGACTTTATAGCTGTCGAGGAAGCGGTGGAGTTTCGCGGCCAGCTTGCCGTCGGCGCGGGCGTAGCTGAAGAAGGCGCGGTAGCGCGCCTCTTCGCCGATCTCGCTCGTCGCTGTCGTCATCTTCGCCCCCGCTTCCTCCACCTAATCCAAGGTTGCAGGCAAAGAAAGCCGTTCGCCAATTACCGTAGCCCTGAGCCTGTCGAAGGGCGCCTCTCGGATGGGCGCCCTTCGACAGGCTCAGGGCTACGGTTTAAGATGCGACCGAACGGGTCTTCAGCTTTCGTCGTTTTCGTCGGCGACCGCTTCGGACGGCGCCGCGCGCGGCTTGCGGGCGGCGCGCGCGGCAGGAGCCGCGACGGGTACCCCAGCCTCAGTCGTTGCCCCACCGATCAGCGCGTCGAGCGAGCCGCCGTCGAAACCCAGTTCCTTCATCAGCCCGTCGATCACCGGCGCCTGCGCGCGATAGGCGAGCGCCGCCGACACCGCGTTGCTCGCGAGGTTGCCGCCGCCACCCCCGCCGCCATTGTCGCCGGCTCCGGCCGCGCCGCCGCCGTTCTGGGTGATGCCGTCGACCTGCACGATCTTGATCGAATCGATCGCCTCCATCGGCTTGGCGGCTTCGCGCACCACCTCGGGCAGGACTTTCAGCAGCGCCATCTTGGTCTGCAGCGAAATCTGGTTCGACGACAGGATGTTCGCCGCCTCGTTGATCGCGCGCTGGCCCGCCGCCTCGACCTCGAAGCGCACCCGCGCCGCCTCGGCGCGCAATTTCTCGGCGTCGGCTTCGCCCTCGGCCTCGAAACGCAGTGCCGATGCGCGGTTCGAGGCCGCCTCTTTCTCCGCCTCGGCCTGCACCTTCACCGAAATCGCCTGCCGCTCGGCTTCCTTCGCCGCCTCGATGAGCTCGATCCGCTTCGAACGCTCGGCGATCTCGGTCTCGCGCGCGGTTGCCACCTGTTCCTCGGCGGCAACCGCGACGGCGCGCGCCTCGTCCGCCTCACCGCGCGCCTGGCTTTCCTCGCGGCTCTTGTTCTGGATCAGGATCTGCTGTTCCTGCCGCGCCAGCTCGACCGCCTGCTCCTGCGCGATGCGCGCTTCCTCGATCGCGCGATCGGCCTCGATCTGCTTGGCGTCGACCAGCTGCTTGGCCTGGATGCGCGCGCCCTCGGCCTCCTGATTGCGCTGCGCCTGTTCGCGGGCGATCTCGGCCGCCTGCACGGCGCGGCGCATTTCGACCTCGCGCTCCTGCTCCAGCCGCGCGAATTCATTGTCGCGGCTGATCTCGAAGCTGCGCTTGTCGGCCTCCAGATTCTTGGTCTCGATCTGGACGCGGGTGTCCTGCTCGATATCGTTGCGCGCCTTCTTGCGCAGCTCGATCTGCTCGGTCAGCTTGGTCAGGCCCTCGGCGTCGAAGGCGTTGTTCGCGTTGAAATGCTCGATCGAGGTCTGGTCGAGCCCGGTCAGCGACACCGATTCGAGCTCCAGCCCGTTCATCGACAGGTCGTTCGAGCTGACCTGCTGCACCTTCTGCACAAAATCGGCGCGCTGCTCGTGCAGCTGGTTCATCGTCATGCCCGCCGCGACCGAGCGCAGCGCGTCGACGAACTTGCCTTCGACCAGATCCTTCAGCGCCTCGGGATTCATCGTGCGCAGACCCAGGGTCTGCGCCGCCATCCCGATCGCGCCGGCATCGGGCCGCACGCGCACGTAAAATTCGGCCTTCACATCGATGCGCAGCCGGTCGAGCGTGATCAGCGCGTCGACATTCTTGCGCTCGACCGCCAGCCGCACCGTGTTCATGTTCACCGGCATGGTTTCGTGCAGCACCGGCAGCACCAGCGCGCCGCCGTTCATGATCACGCGTTCGCCGCGAAAGCCCGTGCGGACAAAGGCGATTTCCTTGGTCGCGCGGCGGTACAGCCGCGTGATGATCAGTCCCAGTATCAGGAGGACGGCAAGACCGATGCCGGCGTAAATCGCGATTTCAATCATCGAAAGCCCCGTTGCTGTTGATTCGGCTTCCGAAATTGGAAGCACCCGGGTCTGATCTTAGGGTCAGTCGAGGCGGGGTAAATAGAAATCGCCGTTGGAAAATCCCTTGAAGGTCTCGCCTTCGCGTTTGACCAGCAACACCGTCTCGCCGGTCTGGAAAATCTGGTCGGCGCTGTCGGGTTCGACCATGATCTGGTGCGGCTGGCCGTGGCGGTCGATACATTTGGCGGGGGCGGGGTTGCCCGGCGATGCGGTGCCGACGGTGATGGTGGCGCGCGTGCCGATCAATTCGTCGCGGTCGATCGCGGTGGTCTCGATGCCCGGAAACACCCGCGCGATGACCCGCGCGGCGGCGCCGGCGGGGGGCAGGGCGGCGACGGCGGTGACCGGCGCCATCAATAGCGCCGATCCCGGCCCGCCGGTCAGCGCCGTGATCAATTGCTGCAACCCCAGCCCGATCGTCCCGAACAGCGCGAGGAAGACGACGAGCCACATCAGAAAGGGAATGCGGCCGATCCCTGCCCAGGCGAGCAGCGCCTCGGCCGCGCCGGCGTCGCCGTCATGGTCGCCGACATGCGCGCCGTCGACATCGCCGACGATGCCCAGCGCCTGGACGGCGCCGATCAGCAGCATCAGCAGCAAGGCGGCGCTGAAGATCGCATTTTCGGGGGCGAAAAACTGGTCGAGCATGATGCTATGTGCCGCGCGCCCAATGACTTGGCAAGCGGGCGGGATTGGCGGCGATCAAGGGCGCTCAGCTGTCCTCGCCGTCGATGCCCTGATATTTGAGCTGCAGATAGCGCTCGCGCGTCGCCAGCTTGTCGAGTTCGCCCGCCGCCAGGCTGCGCGCGGCGTGGCCGATCTCGCTCTCCAGCGTTTTGAGGCCGCCGACGAGCGTTTCGTCGGGGGTGCGTCCGGCATGGGCTTCGGCGCGCAGGCCCGCCGGGATGCGCTGATAGCCCGCGACGAGTTCGGGCAGATCCTCGCCGACCAGCTTGCGGATATTCGCGGCGGCGGGGGAGGAGGCGTCGAGCGTCTGGAGCTGCGGTGCGAGCAGGTCGAGCTGCACCCCGATCCCGTCGACGAGCTGGCGCGCCGGGGCGGGCAGCGCCGGGCGCTGCGCCTCGAGCCAGATTTCGGTGCGCCCCGCGAGCTGTTTCAAATCGGTCTTGGGCAGGTCGACCTGCTGCGGCTCGGGAAAGGGCGCGCGCCC
>NZ_JBOHHU010000024.1:0-47343 GCF_050725615.1 Sphingopyxis sp. | reverse complement strand
TGCCCTCCGGAGCGGGCGAACGGCAGATAACCGAGCTCGTCGAGCACGATCAGGTCGAGCCGCGACAGCTGCGCCGCCAGGGTCCCGCCCTTGCCGATCCGGGTCTCCTCTTCGAGGCGTGTCACCACCCGCCTGGAATTTGGGAGGCGGTGCGGTCGGAGAAGATCCTTGTCGTCCGTCACTGCAGGATCTGAACGCGACCTTATGCCCTGGCTTGCATCCTCATAAGCTTTCTCGGGGTGGACGCATTGGCCATGATCGCCGTTCTTGCAGCTGAACGTCTCGCTATAGGGCGACATCGCCGAGCCGAGTGAGGAACAGCCCGCGAGGAGCAACGGGGGAATGCACAAAGCTCCCAAACCTCCGTGTCGGAGGAAGCGAGCGTGCGGAAAACCTCTGGTCATCATTTCTCCCTCCCGCGACAGCGCAAGCGCAATGGCTGCGCAGGGCGCAGGAAAGTGGGGTAATGCCCCTCTCCAAATCGGAGTGGCGATCGCGAGATGGCGCGATTGCAGGTGCGCGGACAAGGCCGGGGGCAGAGCCTTTCCCCTCGGAGGCACTGCCCTGCCCAAGCGCAAGCTTCTGACCAGCGGTCTCAACATGGGCTGTTTGCGCTCGAAAGCCGCAAACTGGTGACTGCCGCCCGATAGCCCTCAACTATCGAAATAGTAATAAAAAATCTCTCATTTCGCGCCCGCAACAGAACGACGAATTCTCATATCGCTTTCCGGCGCTGGTCCGATCGATGCAAGACAAGTTCGGGAAGATTGCCCCAGAATTATGGACTCGTGGGGTTGAGAGGCCCAAGCTTGAGTTAGATCGGATCAATCGACTCGGATCGGCTCAAGAACCACGGCTATACGGTCAGCGAGTTCGTTGATTACCGTGAGATAGTGTTTGAAATGCGGGGTAAGACGATGCGCGGCGACCGCAGCCTCGTCGACATAGAGCTCATCGAGCACGAACCGCAACGGCGTCGTCTGGTCCTGCCACAGATCATAGCGGAGATTCCCTTGTTCTGCCCGGCTGGGGCCGATCATGTTCTCGAGGAGCGATCTTAGTTCTTCGAGCCGATCGGGCCGAGCAGTCAGAAGTGCCACAATCTTGATCGGTTTCGACATGACGGTCCTTTGGATCCGGGCGCAACGCGCAACGCGCAAAAATCTTTATCCCCGGAGTTTTTGCGTCAGATGGGGAACAGCGTCAAACAGATCGGCGACTAGACCGAGGTCGGCGACCTGAAATATCGGCGCCTCTTCGTCCTTGTTGATCGCAATGATCGTTCCCGAATCTTTCATCCCAGCAAGATGCTGGATCGCACCTGATATTCCGACCGCGATATAGACGTCCGGCGCGACTATTTTGCCGGTTTGTCCGATCTGATAGTCATTTGGGACATAGCCCGCGTCGACTGCTGCGCGGCTGGCGCCGACCGCCGCACCAAGTGTATCAGCCAGCGGAAAGATCGTCGTCTTGAAGGTCTCGGCATCCTTCAGGGCACGGCCGCCGGCGACAATGACCTTCGCCGACGCAAGTTCCGGACGCTCGCTCAACGCGATCTCGGCGCCAACGAAGCTGGAGAGGCCCGCATCGCCGCCGCCGGCAACGGCTTCGACCGAGCCCGATCCACCTTCAGGCCTGGCCTTCGCAAATGCGGTGCCGCGCACGGTGATCACCATTTTGGCGTCGGAGCTCTGGACGATCGCGATGGCGTTGCCCGCATAGGTTGGACGCGTAAATGTCTTCGGGCCTTCGACCGAGAGAATGTCGGAGATCTGCATGACGTCGAGCAGCGCGGCGACGCGCGGTGCGATATTCTTGCCGTTGGAAGTGTCGGGCACCACAAAGGCGTCGTGCTGGCGCATAAGGTCAACGATCAGCGGCGCGACATTTTCAGGGAGCGCATTGGCATAGGCGGTGTCATCGGCGACATGGACCTTTGCAACGCCCGCGATCCGCGACGCGGACTGGACGACGGCCGCGCAGCCCGATCCGGCGACAATCAGATGGATTTCGCCGATCTGCGACGCCGCGGTCACGGCGGCGAGGGTCGCATCCTTGATCGCGGCATTGTCATGTTCGACCCAGACGAGGATTTTGGGCATCAGGCTACTCCGAGTTCTTTGAGCTTGGCGACGAGGGTCTCGACGTCGGGCACCTTGATACCCGCCTGGCGAAGGGGAGGCTCGGACACCTTGAGGACGGTGAGGCGCGGCGCGATATCGACCCCGTAGTCGGATGGAGATCTGACTGTGACCGGCTTGGACTTCGCCTTCATGATATTGGGCAGCGAAGCATAGCGCGGTTCGTTAAGGCGCAAATCGGCGGTGACGATGGCCGGCAGCGCGAGACGAACGGTCTCGAAGCCGCCATCGACCTCACGGGTGACACGCAGATGCCCCTCCTCATATTCGATCGCGCTGGCGAAGGTGCCCTGTGGACGCCCCATCAGGGCGGCGAGCATCTGGCCCGTCTGGTTGCAGTCGTCGTCGATCGCCTGCTTGCCGAGGATAACGAGGCCGGGCTCTTCCTCGTCGGCAACGCCTTTAAGGATCTTGGCAACAGCCAGCGGCTCGACCATATCGTCGGTCTGCACCAGGATGGCCCGGTCCGCGCCCATGGCGAGGGCCGTGCGTAGCGTTTCCTGCGCCTTGGCCGGCCCGACGGAGACCACCACGATTTCGTTCGCCGCGCCCTTCTCCTTCATGCGGATCGCTTCTTCGACGGCAATTTCGTCAAAGGGGTTCATGCTCATCTTTACATTCGCAAGGTCGACACCTGTGCCATCGGCCTTGACCCGCGGCTTCACATTATAGTCGATCACCCGCTTCACGGGCACGAGGATTTTCATCGGGCTCTCCATTGCGTTGCGGCTTGTCGCGGGTCCCGACATATCGTGGACCGGCGCCAGCCCATCCTTCTCACTTTGCCTGCCTGCCAAACTGCATGCCGGCCTTTCGACCGTCCCGGGTGGCCTGGGCTATCTGTCCCGGGCCAAGGCAGTCGCCGATACGTTCCACGGACACTATTTCTCCAGCGTCACGCTTTTTGACGAGTTCATGATAGAGATTATCGTCCGAAATCTGGCCCGTCACCAATACCACCGCATCGGCGGCTCGGATATGTTCGGCACCCGTCAGCAGGCGACTGGTTTTGACATGGCCCTCTGAAATGCTGACAATCGATGTCCCGACGACGATTTCGATGCCGATTTCATTCATCGAATTGATGACGTGAACAAGCTCCAGGGTGTTCAGGGTCCAGGGCGCGGGATCGCTTGCGGTCGTAACATAGGTGACCTTGCAGCCGGCCGCGGCAAGGCGTTCCGCAACGACCGTGGCCATGTAGAAATAGTCCTCATCGTACACGATTACTTCGCCGCTGGGCAGCGTCCCATTCAATATATCTTCCGGGCTGAATACATGCGGAAGGTCGCATCCCGGTATCGGCTCGTCGTGATTGCGGCCAACGCCGTCGCGCCGCCACGCCGCTCCCGACGCCACAATGACATGGTCAGCCTCGAAACCCGCGACGTCCTCCGCCGTCAACTTGCTCTCAAGATACATATTGACATTCGCCATCGTCTGAAGCTGTCCGACGCGATAGTCGACCACGCGCCCCCAGGTGCTCAGGCGCGGCATCTTACGCTCGCGCACAAGGCGGCCGCCCCATTCGGAACCCGCATCGGCGATTGACACCTGATAACCGCGCCGGGCCAGCGTGTGAGCAGCTTCGAGCCCAGCCGGTCCCCCACCCACGACCAGTATATTCTTTTCAGGGTCGTCCGCAGGGGGCACATTTTCGGGATGCCAGCCCATCAGATGCTCTTCGCCCGCAGAAGGGTTTTGCGTACAGCGGATCCGTACCGACGTCATGACCTCGGCGGTGCAAGCGTTGCACCCAATGCATTCGCGGATGTCGTCGTGGCGGCCCTCGTCGATCTTGTTCGGAAGGAATGGATCGGCGATGGATGGCCGGGCAGCACCTATCAGATCGAGGATGCCGCGCTTGATCTGGCTCACCATCGCATCGGGGGACGTGAAACGCCCCACGCCGACCACCGGCTTGTTGGTCACCTTTTTCACGAAGTCGATAAAAGGCTCCTGCTGGCCTTCTTCGAAGTACCGGCTGCTGCCGCTGTCCCACGGCCAGTCGCTCACATTGACGTCCCACAGATCGGGAACATCGGCCAAGGCTTCTACGACCCGGCGGCCGTCTTCCTGCGCGGTGATGTTCGACGCTCTTCGTCGATCCTCTACGGCGAAACGGACGGCGACCGCGCAGCTGTCTCCAACCGCGTCCTTCACGTCGCACAGCGTTTCCCGAAGCAGGCGTAGTCGGTTCTCGAAGACGCCGCCATATTCATCGGTCCGCTTATTCGTTCGCGTGTCGAGAAAGTCCTGCAGCAAGGACAGATTATGTGCGCAATAGACGTAGACGATGTCGAAGCCTGCTGCTTTTGCGCGAACTGCGGCATCGCGATACCAGCGCCTGAAATCGGCGATATCCTGCTTGTCGATCGTCCTGGCGGAAATCGGGTTGTTAAAATAATGCGGGAACTTCGCGGTCGGAGACAGCGGGTGCTCGCGATAATAGGCTGCCGGGCCCGAGGCTCCGGCGTGCGCCAGTTCGACCCCGGCCAATGCACCATGCTCCTTCACCGCCGCGACGATACGCGCGATGGGCGCGATATGTCGGTCGTGATAAAGACACGGATCGGGAAGGGGGGCATGATCCGATGTTTCGTGAATCATCGTCTCTTCGATGCAAATCACGCCCCATCCGCCTTCCGCACGCGTTTTTCGGTAGGCGACCATCTCGTCCATCGACGACATGCCCATGCTGATTGCGTGCGGGACTACGTAGAACCGGTTCTTGGTCCTGACCGGTCCGATTTGTACCGGCTCAAAGAGGATATCGTAGCGTGGATCTCGCATAAGTCGCTCCATCGGCGCGTTGGTCGGTCCCGGATTGTCCGGTTGAATGTTTCCCGTGTTCCAACAAGGCAGGTCGCCCTGCACGGGATCGGCATATTCAAATGGCCCGCTTCGGGATGCTTCCCGTCGCGCATTTGGGCCGGTCAGGCGATCTGCCGAACGGCGAGGTCGCCTGCTTTGCAAAAAGCGTCCTTGCGCACGATTTTTCCGTCGCGGACATGCAGTATGTCGAGGCCATCGATCGCGGATTCCGTGGCGTCCGGCGCCGTTATGAGCAGGGTCCAGGTAACGAGCGCGATGGATTGCTCTTCATCGGTCAACGTCGACGTGACCTGATAGTGCGATTGGCTGTCGGATACCGCAAAACCGGGAGCGAGTGCATTGCCGATTGCGGCGCGCCCCTTATGTTCGATGCCGTGGGGGTCGATATAGACGGCGGTGTCGGAAATGAACGCCAACATCGCCTCATAATCCCCGGCGTTGAATGTCCCCATGAAGGCGCTGACGATTTCTGATAGGCTTTTCATGTTCAAAAAATTCCTGCCGGTACCGGTTTCATAGACGAGTGCCAGGATTCCTTTCGGAATCAACAAGTTGAGATAACGCCCCCCAATCGCGCAACGGGTGGCACAGGGGAGCTTCGTTGCGCGAAGGGGAGGCGTTATTTCGCTGGAATGCTCGCGAGATATGCGATCATTGCCTTGCGATCGGTTTCCTTTGCGAGCCCGCCAAAGGCCATCGATGTGCCCGGATAGGCCGCCATCGGATCCTTCAGGAATGCGTCGAGCTTTTCGGGTGTCCAGGTGCCGCCCGCATTTGCAAGCGCCTGCGAATAGGGGAAGCCCGCGGCGCCGCCGATCTTGCGACCGACCACCGCCATGAGCTGCGGTCCCGCCGGCGACGGCGTCGCAGGATCGACCGAATGGCACACGGCGCAGTTGCTGAACAATTTTTTGCCCGCCTCGACCTGGCCCGCATCGGCGGCAAGCGCAGCATAGCTGCCAGTCGCGGCGGCGGGGGCAGGTGTCTCCACGCTGGCTTCCGTACTGCTGCTGTCGCTTTCTTCCGATGGCTTCGAGCAGGCCGCTGTTCCGGCCAGTAAGAGGCCTGTCAACAACGCCAGCCGATATTTGCCGATATGAGCGTTATCCATTTTTTGTATCCTCTCTTGCAAGCTTTTCGGTCACTTCCCGACAGGCACGGATTCCGCTTTCCACTGCGCCGTCGATATAGGCGTGCCAGCCGTCGGCCGTGGCGGCACCGGCGAAGAACAGCCGGTTTTCGGGCTTCGCCATATCCTTGTATTTCTTGAACCAACCAACCTTGTAGGATGGCCAGCCCTGTTTCGAGAAGGGATCCTTGACCCAGTTATATGGCGCGATGTCGGTGACTTCGACACCGGGATGGATCTTGCGCAACTCGGCGGTAATGGCGTCCTGGTCGTTCATGTCGATCAGGGATTGCCGTCCGATGGTGGCCTTCAATATCGTGCCGACCTCGTCGTTGAACTCTTCGGTCTGAATGGCATTCAAGGGATTGGGATCGTCGCAGAAGGTGAAGGTATTGCCGAGATTCTTCTTCACCCGCATGTACATTGTCGCGCCGTCACACATTTCGCCATTGTCGATGAAAGCGCGTTTGGCGGCAGACAGTCCCGGCTTGAAATTGATATCGGGATAGACCTTGGTAGGCAGGGTGAAGATCGCGGCTCTTGCCTCCACCGTGTGACCGTCGGCGGTCCGGAGGATGACGCCTCTGTCATTCTGCTCGACTTCTTTCACGACTGTGCCGAGCCGGACATCGGCCTTGCTGTCGTCGAGGATTGCTTTGGCCAGCGCGGCGGTGCCGCCATTGGCGATATGCCAGTGCTTTTCCGAGTCCGTGAAAGTGAAGGGATCCCACGAAGCTAGCGCGAAAAGCTTGACGAAGCTTGCATAGCTGAAAGCCGAGGTCGGTGCGCCGGCGTAAAGCACCAGTTCTGAGTTCAGTGCGGCTCTCTGCAGCGGGTCAAGACCCAGCGTCCCGATGTGCGCGGCCGCCGAGGTGTCGTCGATCTTCAATACGTCGGGATTGGCAAAAGGCTTGTACGGCTGCGGGAACAAGCTGCGCGAGTTGGCGCAGAACTTGTTGAACGCGTCGCTGTAAAGGCTGTCGAATGCCGCCGGCGCGACGTCGTGAACAGTTCCGTCCGATGTCATGATATAGGATGCGTCGAGATTGTAGAGCGGAACTTCGTCGAAGCCGAATCCGTAGCGCTGCATTTCTGCGAAGACGTGTGGCTGGACCCAGTGAACGGACGAACCACCCAACTCCACCTTGCGACCGAGGAACTCGCTTGTGAATGTGCGTCCGCCAATGCGCGGCCGCGCTTCCAGAACCACGACGCGCCACCCCTTTGCGGCAAGATCGCGCGCCGCGGTTATGCCGGCATAACCCGCGCCAATGACGGCGACGTCATAGGGACCGCCTTTGCCGCCGCCCTCGCGTGTCTCGCGTTCCGGATTTTCTTTGGCGCAGCTCGCCAGCGCAACCGCACCGGCAGCAGCAGCACCCAGCCTCATCAGCGAACGCCTGTCAACAGCCTGGCTCGCCGTAAGTCGCTGCTTTTCCGAATCGGTGGTCACGACATTTCCTCTTCCGTTATCCGATGGCCAGGCTCTTCAAGCCGCCGCGTTGATTACCTGAAGGCGAGTAAATTCATGCACGCCTTCGATGCCGCCCTCGGTTCCGACACCGGACTGCTTCGCTCCCGAAAACGGGATGTCGGGCTGAATGGCGACATGTTGATTGATCCAAATGGTTCCGACGTCGAGATCGCGCGCGAGCACGCGCGCTCTGCCGACGTCCCGCGACCAGATGGAGGCGCCCAGACCGTAAGGGCCGGCATTGGCCCGCGCGATCGCGTCCCTTTCATCCGAAAAGCGAAGAACGGGGACGACGGGGCCAAATTGCTCGTCGGCGACCAGCCGGGCCTCGTCGTCGAGATCTGCGATCACCGTTGGTTCAATAAAGAAGCCGGGTCGGTTGGCAATATGACCGCCTGTCAAAACCCGGCCTTGGGATGCGGCCTCTTCGATAATCTCGCGAACCTTGCAGAACTGCATATTGTTCTGGATTGGGCCGAGCGTGACCCCCTCCTCGTCGCCGGCACCAAGCTTCAATGCTCGGGCTGCGGCGACGAGTCGCTCACAAAAGGCGTCGTAAATCTCGTTGGCGACATAAAGCCGCTTCGGGGCCGCACAGATCTGGCCCGCGTTGAGGAAGGCGGTGGCGGCGAGGCCCTGCGCCGCGCCATCCACGTCGGCGTCCTTGAGGACGATCGCCGGGTCATTGCCGCCCAGTTCCAGCGTCACGCGCTTCAACGTCTCGGCAGCGCCATGCATCACGCGCTTGCCGGTTCCGGTCGAGCCGGTGAAGGAAATCTTGGCAATGTCGGGATGGCCGGTGAGTATCGAGCCAAGATCGTTGTCGTCGGCAATGACATTGAATACGCCCGCGGGGAAAATCTCGGACGCCAACCGACCCAGCTCCAGGCTCGTCAGCGGCGTGGTCGGCGCAGGCTTCAAGACGACCGTGTTCCCGGTGAGCAGGGCGGGGCTGAATTTGTTGCTCGCCAGGATCAGGGGATAATTCCACGGCGTAATCGCCGCAACGACGCCGAGCGGACGGCGCTCAATCTCGTAGCTGCCGTTGGCGTGGCTTCGCGTTTCGGCACCCAGTTCGGCGCTGGCGTAATAGCGTATTCCCTGCAAGGTGGCGCCAACTTCGAACCGCGCCTCCGCCAGCGGCTTGCCCTGTTCCTTTACAAGCAGGTTGGCAAAGTCTTCAACCTCTTCCTCGAGCCGCTGCGCGAACAGCAAAAGGCAATTCCGGCGCTCGTCCCAAGGCGTTGCTGCCCACGCAGGAAAAGCGCGGCGCGCGGCCGCCACCGCAGCATTGAGCTGGTCTTCGCTCGCCGCAGGGGCGGTCGTGAAGGGTCGTCCAGTTGCGGGATTGACGATTTCAATCGTTTTCGCGCCCTCGACCAGCTGCCCATCTATGAGCATTTTATAAGCGTGCATGGTTCGTTCCATTCAGAGTTCAGTTACACGGAATCGCATATGCGAACCCCGGAGTTTCGGTGCTGCCTTCAGGCCGACCCGATCGACATAATTCATCCGCTCATACGCCTGCCGGCAGATAGGCGATGGCTGTGACCTCGACTTGGATCGCGCGCTCGATGAAGCCCGCGACCTGCACACCCACCACCGACGGACCGTTGCACCCTCGATAGAAGGCGCGCCTGTGCGGAACGAGCCGCTCGCTGTACTCCTCGGCCGAGCAGCCATAATAAATCGTTTCGCTCACCACGTCGGCGGCGGTGCCGCCATGCGCGGCAAGGACATGCTTCAACTGTTCGTAGATGACCTTGAACTGCAAGGCGGCGTCATCCGCATGAATAGCATGGCCGTCGTCGTCCGCCGCAAAGAGCCCGCCGATGAACAGGAAGTCTCCAGCGCGCATGCCAACGGACATACAATATTCCTGTTCCATGCCGGGGATCAGACGGAATGACTGGGGTTTCATGACAGGCGTCATGGAAACACGCCCTCCCGCGCTCTCAGATGGAAACGCAGCCGATCTCGCCATTGTCGGAGCCCCGATGCGCGCGCCCGGGGGCTTTGTCCGCATGGGATCACGGACCTTTCGCTTAGCCGCTTAAGGGGTCGATCGTGCCGTATTTCCTTGCTCCTCCGGTCGTGCGCGAGACCTGTTGCAGCCTCGCCTTCGTGGGGATCGACTCGGCTGCGCACGCCTCGAATTTGTAGCAATTTCGTCACCATTCGCAACTAATTTATGCAAGTGATGATTTTTCTCACAAGGATCTTCGAGGCATGTTTCACGAGGAGGGGATTGCGCATTTTATGAGCTAAATTGCTGGTAAACTGTTGTAAATGCGCCGAATCGGATCAGCCGTGGGTGCGTCGCTGTGGCTTTGTTTCAATCGCCTCTTTAGAGCTTCATAAACTGCATTAATTCTCATCAAGGATAATTTGTGAATCTCTCGGTTGAAAGATTCCCAAAGGGTAATGTCGGTCCGACCCCTGTCCGTTGGTTGCCGGGCGGCGTGCTCCCCACCGGCAAGGATGCGCCTTGGCGATACGAGCAAAAGTCCCTGGAGGACCGCCAGGCTGCGCTTCCAATTGACAGGAGGCCGCATCCCGGCAGATTCCTGAATGGCAGTCCCGAAGACACGTCAAGGCCTCCCCGGCCGTGACTTTTGCGCGACAAACCTGCTGATGAATAGGCCTGCAGGTCAGCGATGGCGGGTGTCGTGCGCTCGGGCCGCGATCCCAGTGTAAATGCGGTGGCATCGCCCGGCACCGGCGGCTGCGCTTTTTTCCGAGTTCGGGGCAGGCGGTTCTCGACTTTCGCTGCCGTGCTGCGCGCCTGCCATCGGGCACGCGAGACGGGATATCCCCTGTTCCTGGCAGCAGAAGCGCCAAGGGCATTTGGAGCACCGACAATCGGGGCGATCGCTGACTTTTCATTTGACATAATCATAAATTCCGCGATTGTATAATAAACTGAGTTCAGTTGATCATGTTGGCCGAGCGACTCAATTGATGTGCAGGTGGATGACAATCGTTGATTCATCGTAACCCGGACCCCGGCGACGGAGATTTGGACGGGGGTGGGGCGCCGAGCGCCGAGCATGGCCTCGCCCTATAATGTTCACGCGCGTCGAATTATTGTTCGGCGCATGTTCGCAGGGCTTGAGGCCCATTTGTTGAAGGCCATGGACGCGATTGACGCTTTTGAGGGCGTCGGGATGGCCGCCTGAGCAAAGTAGAAAGTGAAATAATGACTGAATCGGCAAAAATAGATTTCTTGTATCTGTCGGAGCAAGACATGATCAAAGCCGGTGTGACCGACATGGCGATGTGCGTCGATACCATGGAGGAGATGTTCGGCCTGCTGTGGCATGGGGACTACCGCATGGCGGGAGCGAACAACGACTCCCATGGGGCGATGGTTTTATTCCCGGAGAATTCGCCGTTTCCTGAGATGCCAAAGGGGACCGCCGACCGCCGCTTCATGGCGATGCCCGCCTACCTCGGTGGACGGTTTCGCACTGCAGGCGTAAAATGGTACGGATCGAACCTTGAAAACCGGGAAAAGGGTTTGCCGCGTTCGATCCTGACCTTCGTGCTCAACGATGCCGATACGGCTGCACCGCTCGCCTTCATGTCCGCCAATCTTCTTTCCGCTTACCGGACCGGTGCCATCCCGGGCGTGGGCGCGCGCCATCTTGCGCGAAAAGACTCGAAGGTCTTCGGCCTGATGGGTCCGGGCGTCATGGGCAAGACAAGCCTCATGGCGTTGCGTGCTGTCTGTCCCGAGATCGACACGATCAAGATCAAGGCGCGAGGCAAAGCGAGTCTTGAAAGCTTTCTCGATTGGCTAAAGGCCGACATGCCGCAGATCGTAAATATTGAGGTAGTTGACTCGATCGAGGACGTTGTTCGCGGTTCCGATGTTATCAGTTATTGCGGTTCGGGCGCAGCCGGCGACCCTGCCACCTATCCGATCGTCAAGCGTGAATGGGTGAAGCCGGGCGCGTTTCTCGCGATGCCGTCGACCTGTGAAATCGACGAAGCGATGGAAGCCAAGGACATTCGAAAGGTCGTCGATAACACTGGTCTTTACGAAGCCTGGTTTGATGAACTGCCCAAACCCGCGCACAACATCATACCGATTATCGGTGTGAAATTCATGGATTTGATTGCCTGTGGCCGGATGGAAAAAGACGATCTCGAGGATCTCGGCCGCATCGTCGCCGGAGAAGCACCGGGGCGCCAGAATGACGACGAAATCATCATCTTGTCCGTCGGCGGAATGCCTGTCGAGGATGTGGCTTGGGGCACGGTCGTTTATCGCAACGCCGTTGCGCGCGGTTTGGGACAGTCGCTCAATCTTTGGGATGCGCCAGTTCTGCGGTGACCCCGTAGCGTCGGCTGCGCCTCTCTGGTTTCCGCAGCATTATCTGTCCTTTTGAATTGGAGTTAATATGGTCGAGATTTTGAAGCTCAAAACGGGATCACGATATGAGAACCTGGCGAGCTACTCACGGCTCGTCAGCGTCGATGATTGGATCTTCGTTTCGAACACCGCGGGGCGCAATCCTCTGACACAGGAGATTCCGGAAGACGTCACCGAACAAACCGAGCAGGTGTTGGCCAATATCGAGCGCGCGCTGCTGGCGGTCGATGCGAGTCTTGGCGATGTCGTGGCCTCGCGCATCTTCATTCAGAACCCCTCCGATACGTCGGCCGTCATGGCCAAGATTGGAGAGCGGTTTCGCGGTATCGATCCGGCGATGACTCTGACCTGTCCGCCGCTCAGCTCGAAAGACTATAAGGTCGAGGTCGAAGTCACTGCTTATAGAGGGGCTTCAAAGGGCAATATAGAAGTGAAAAAAATATAGATTTACATTTGGTTATACGCCGCGCTGCTCAATAGTCAGTCTGCGGTTCAACTTGAAAGATGGACTGGTGGCACCCCATATCGCGCCCGTACAAACTTGTGAGGATTTTCCGTCTTCCGTTCCTGTAGTCATCATCGGGGGCGGGATTGTCGGTCTGGTCGCGGCGCTTACACTCAGTGAGCGCGGTATTCCTGTCATCGTGCTTGAGAAGGGCGTGGTCGCCGGCGAACAATCGTCACGCAACCAGGGCTGGATTCGCAAGACGAGTCGCGCTCCGGCCGATGTGCCCCTCGCCGTCGCGTCCGATCGCCTCTGGGCTCGCCTTCCGGAAAGGGTGGGAACAGATGTCGGCTATCGAGAAGCGGGCATTCTCTTTCTTGCCAGGAACGAGGCAGAAATGGAGGCTCATGAAGCCTGGATCCATTCCGTGGAACCTCTCGATCTCGACTCGCGCCTTCTGACCCCTGGCGAGATCGATCGACTGGTGCCTGGGGGGCGGGGAAATTGGGCCGGCGGTATATACACGCCGTCCGATGGGCGCGCCGAGCCATCGCTCGCGGCGTCGGCTATTGCGCGCGCTGCAATGGCGCTGGGAGCCATTATCGTCGAGAATTGTGCCGTGCGCTCACTCGTCCGCTCTGCGGGGCGGGTTACCGGGGTGGTTACAGAACGCGGCGAAATCGGCTGCGATACGGTCCTGCTTGCAGGCGGCTTGTGGTCCCGGCGCTTCCTTGGGAACCTCGGCATCGACCTGCCGACCCTGCCGCTCACCGTTTCCGTGGCACGCACTGTTCCCATGGATGGCCCCACCGAGATCGCGGTTGGCGGACCGGATTTCTCTTTTCGCAAGCGCGCAGACGGTGGATTTGTCATTACCCAGCGCAGCGCCGTCAAAGCGCCGATCACGCTCGATCATTTGCTTATCGGGCGTAAATATTTGTCGTCGCTTCGATCGCAGGGCCGCTATCTGCGTCTGGCGTTCGGACGCGACTTCATCGACGACCTAACGCTACCTCGTCGTTGGAAATCCGGAAGAATTTCACCCTTTGAGCGCATGAGAACCAAGGATCCCGCTGTTGACGAGGGCGCCATCCACGAAGCCTTTGCCGCACTGCGCGCGGCCTGGCCTATTTTCGACGATGCCGAAATCGCGGAACTTTGGGCAGGAACAGTGGATGTGACGCCCGATTCCCTGCCGATCATCGATCAGGTCTCGGAAATTCCAGGACTGATTGTCTGCTCTGGATTCTCGGGACACGGCTTCGGTACGGCGCCGGCGGCGGGCGAACTTGCCGCCGATATACTGATGGGTTCGACCCCGACCATCGATCCCAAGCCCTATCGTTTCTCGCGTTTTTGAACGGTAATCGGACTGATCGGCGGCGAAGTAGCACGAGGATTGCTCACCGTCGTGGCTGCCGACGGCTGGGCCGACGATACGGCTGGATCGGCTCGAGCTACTGTAGCGGGGTGGTGGGGCACGAAGGTTGCAGGTTGATATGCTCGCTGACCGGGGCTGCTCGTCACTGAGGCTGCCCACAGCGGAACGATCGTCGGCACTGTGACTGGGCTGCGGCTTTGGTCTGCTGGGGATATTTGCGACCGGTGGGAACGGCAAACAGAAGGGCATGGCAAGATGCGCGATCCACGATATGATATTCTCTTCGAGCCCGTGAAAATCGGGCCCAAGACCACCAAAAATCGCTTCTATCAGGTTCCGCATTGTACGGCGCTTGGTACATTTTCTCCGCACGCGACCGCAAAATTTCGAGAGATAAAGGCCGAAGGCGGATGGGGCGTCGTGAACACCGAACTCTGTATGATCCATCCTTCATCGGATTCGTCCCCCAGCGGCGGGGAGCGGCTCTGGTCGGATGATGATAAGCCTGGGCTTCAGCTCATGGTCGAGGCGGTTCAAAAGCATGGCGCCCTTGCCGGGTGCGAATTGACCCATCAGGGCGCCCTCGCCGGAAACCGCATGTCCAGAGAGCGCCCGATGTCGGCCTCGCCCAGGCCCGCAATGGATGTACCAGCTGTCGTCCGGCAGATGGACAAACAGGATATCAGCGATGTCAGAAGATGGCACCGCGCTGCTGCCCGGCGCGCACGCGATATCGGATTCGACATCGTATATGTCTACGCAAGCCACATGATGGGCTTGCCCGGCGACTTCATTACGCAGCGTGTCAACCGGCGAACTGATGAATATGGCGGCGTTATCGAGAATCGCGCCAGGCTTTTGCGTGAGTTGATCGAGGATACCAAAGAAGAAATCGGATCCGACTGTGCCGTTGCCGTCCGTTTTGGGGTCGACGAAGGCCTAGGCGATGCTGGTTACACTTGTAGCGGCGATGGTCGGCGGGTCGTCGAGATGCTCGCCGAGCTGCCCGATCTGTGGGATGTCAATGTTCAGAACATCAATCTCGATGTGATGACAGCCCGCTTTGCCGACGAAGGGTGGCAGGAGCCATTCACGGCCTTCGTGAAACAGGTGACAACCAAGCCGGTGGTCGCTGTCGGGCGATACACGTCGCCAGATCGCATGGTGTCGCTCATCAAAAATGGGTTGGTCGATCTGATCGGTGCGGCGCGTCCGTCGATTGCCGACCCCTTTCTGCCAAAGAAAATAGAAGAAGGCCGCATCGAGGATATTCGTGAGTGCATAGGCTGCAACACGTGCCTTTCCATGCAATATATGGGCGGCGCAATTCGTTGCACGCAGAACCCGACAACCGGCGAAGAGTGGAGGCGTGGCTGGCACCCGGAGCGGATTCCGGCAAAAATGTCCGATGAACGCATCCTGGTAATTGGGGGCGGCCCGGCAGGACTCGAAGCGGCACTCACGCTTGGAAAGCGTGGCTATTCTGTTGCGCTTTCGGAACGGAGCAATTTTCTGGGTGGACGCTCCGTGCTTGAATCGGCGCTTCCGGGTCTGTCCACCTACCGGCGCGTAGCCGATTATCGAATTGGTCAGATCCATAAGCTGGCGAATGTCGACATTTACCTCGGAAGCGAAATTGAAGCTTCCGATGTGGCCGATTTCGACTTCACAACGATAGTCGTCGCAACCGGATCGACATGGGACCGGGACGGAATCGGCAAAGCGAACAGATTTCCCGTCAACGGTTGGGACCAGCCGCACGTCATCACGCCCGACAACGTGATGGCGGGCCGGACGATCGAAGGGCCGGTCGTTATAAATGACGATGAAGGTTATTATCTTGGAGGTGTCATCGCCGAGAAGCTTGCCAAGCAAGGGCTGGATGTCACGCTCCTTACCCCTGATCCGGAACCTTCCCCGCTGCTCAAATATACATCCGAGCGAGAGGCCGTTCACCAGACCCTGCTTAAACTCGGCGTGAAGCTTGTTACAGCGAGACGCCTGGTGGAGATCGGTGCCGACGAGGTGGAGGCGCATTGTATCTATACCGGCAAAGCAATCCGTTTGCCCGCGGCGACGGTGGTAATGGTCTGCCTCCGGTCACCGAACGACGGCTTGCTTCATGATTTACGTAGAACAGTTGCAGAGAACCCACCGATGTTCACCGTCCACGCAATTGGTGACTGCTTTGCGCCAGGTACAATGGCTGATGCGGTCCATTCAGGTCATCGGGTCGGTCGAGAGATGGACCAAACGCCAATCGGCGATATCAACTATTTGATCGAGAAACCTTTCGTCCGCGAAGCGAACGGGTGGGACCAGTTTGCGAGCGGGCGTTAAGGCTTGGGGTCAATGGATCTCTTCATTTTCGGGAAAAGGCGATTCAAGCTCTCTTTTGAGCGTGAAGGGATGGATCCGACCCGTTGTGTTGTGAGTCACGCGGTGTGATCGCGGTTTGAGGGGGAGGGGCTTTGGCCGGAGACGATGCGGCAGATGCATCTGGTCGGCGACAAGCTGCCCGTAGCAGGTAGCCCTATTCCTGGAGCTCACCGTCGCATCCCTCGAAAATGGATCCCCGTATCTGCTTACGCACTTTGCGCTTGAGCAAAGACCAGACGAGCTGCTTGCCGATAAAATCGAGAGGCCAAACCGGCCAACTCTTGGGCTTCCGATCGACAATCCAGAAATCGGTGAGGTCCGTTGACCGTTCCGCCAACATGTCTGCCACTGTCTGGCCATGCAGGTGGTTGATGGCAAGGCCATGGCCCCAGCAGCCGCCGATGTAGATAACGCGCTGATCACCGATACTCGTCAAGTGAGGGACCATGTCGCGCGTGGCCGACATGTGCCCGCCCCAATTATGCTCCAACCGGACGTCTCGGAGAGCCGGGAATATGCGTTTCAGATGTGCCAGCGAGACGTCCGCACCCTTGGCGCTGACCGCCGGTTCCATCTCATTGCATACGGGATGGCCGCCATAATAGATGAAGTAGAACTGGATACGTTGGTCGGCGGTGGGCGCCATATAGTGAAACAGGTCAAGCGAGCTTTCGATCGCATTGCCCTGCTTCCAGCCAATTTCGGCCCACTGCTTGTCAGAAAGCCGCTCCGTCACCGCGCCGCGCGCGAACACCGGTGCCTGGTACGAAGCGAGTTCTCGGCCGACTGGCCCTTGCAGTTGGTGCGTGAAAGCGTTTGTGGCAATCACCACCTTGCTCGCCTGAATCGAGCCGCCCGGCGTCATGACCCGCACGCCGCCGGGCCGTCGCTCGATATGTGTCGCGGAGGTGTTTTCATAGACCGTAACGCCCGCCGCTTCGGCCAGTCTCTTAAGGGCGCGCACTTGTTTGCAGGGGTTGAGCAAGCCAAGGTCCGTGTCGGAGATGGCTGCTTTGAAGTTGCTATTCCCGTTATAATGGGCCTGCACGTCCGGTGCGGTCAGCCATGAGACCGTATCCACACCGATATCCTGGTAGGTCGAATACAGGTCATGGAGATCGTCCACCCAACGGTCGTCAAAGGCCACCCGCATAAGGCCGGGCACGCGATAATCGCTTTCGATGCCATTTTGCTCGATGATCTCGCGCGTATAAGCGGTTGCGCGCCGACAATATGCGAAGGCCGCTCTGGATCGCTCGACGCCATATGTCTTGCGGATGGACAATTGGTCCATCCCGAACTGGGGCATGATCCAGCCCGCCGCGCGGCCGCTCGCTCCGAAGCCGATGATCTCGCTCTCGATCAGGACAACCTTGCCCAAGCCGCTTTTTGCGGCATGCCAGGCCGATGAAAGGCCTGCAATGCCACCGCCGATGACGAGGATGTCGCACTGTATATCCGTATTCAGGTCGGGATTTGAAGAATAGTCGCCAAAGTCACGAATCCAGAAGGACTTTCCGGCATGCGGCGGCGATGAACGGCCACCGGACCCGCGGGGCGTCGAATCATCAGCTGCCGCTGCCATTAGAGCGTCGCCCACAGATCGGAGGAATCGAGCATCGATGTGCTGCCGAAGTCAAAAATCTTTACCGGGTCGACCAAATCCTGGTCGTTTGAACTCGCCAATGATCTTACCTTTCCAAAGTTGAACCATTGCCACGCCGAACTAGGGCGACCCGCCAAGTCCCAGTCACGGTTCCGGCCAATCTAGAGGGATGCCGGCAAATTGCGCGGCTGCCGCGATGTATAAAGAGCTACCAGGAGCAGGGCACCTATTGCGGGTATAGGAGCAATTAAGAACACAATGGCGATAGGATAACCTATCAGTATCAGGGCGCCTATGGCGGGCCCAAGCGATTGAGCGGTAACATTTACGATATATATCGCCCGCGTATAATGTTCCTCGGGATCATTTTCTGCTACCACGGACATATAGTAGGCAAGGCCCATATTGAATACCGAAAGATATATGGAGAAGGCGACAATATATAGCGTAATTGTTGTGGCAGCGTAGAAGAGCCAAAGTGCGATGATGAAAAATGCAGTCGTTATAAACAGCCATTTTATCCGCCCGCCAGCTGCACCGAATATCGTCGGCAACAGGCAACCGGCCAAGGAAAATATGCAGCCGATCGCGAAGGAGCTGGCTATAGCGCTCGGCGCCAAGCCGTTGTCCAGTCCTACCCGTTCGGTAAAGCTGAAGCCGACGTTGGCGCTTATGGAAAAGAGTAGCAGCGCGATGAGGCCGACCTTGCCGAGCACCCGCATATTTGTCTGTTGCGGGTCGGCGCTGAAAGCGCCTACCTTATCTGTCCGCCCGCGCAGATCGCGAGGAAGCATCAGCGCGAGGCCCGCGGCGATGCAAAGCCACAGAGCACCCGATCCCAAGCTTGCGCTGTAGCCAAAATCCGTCCTTATCGCATCCAGCACCCAGATCGCGACGGCGGAAAGAAGCATGCCGAGCATCAGTCCAGCCCCAAATGCACGGTCCGGGACGCGCGCGCGGGCCAGGGTGCATGCGGAGACCGTAGTCAACAGGACTACCGCGAATCCTGCGACAAACCTGATCAGGCACAGAAGGACGTAACTGTCGGCCAACGCCGTTGCCGCATTGGCCATCGTTGCCACGAACGCAGCGCAAAATGACAGTGTCCGCCAGGAGAGGCGCGGCATGAGAAAGAAGCCTAGGACGGCCCCGATGATGCCGCCTGCTTGATCAATGGTTTGGACGAAGCCCGCTTCGCTCAAGCTTATGTGAAGCGTATCGACGTAGAGCCCGACAAAGAATGGCGCGATATTGATCAGGATGATCGAAAGCGCGTAAAGGATGCAGGCGATTGCCAATGTCTTTACCGGCCGCACGCCGAGCCCGCTATCCATCCATTTCACCTTCCCAATGCGATTCATTACCTGCCCGCCATATGCGGCACCCGGGTGGGTCCGTTTGAACGCGTCACGGCGAGACCGCAGCCTTGTATTCGGTCAAGATCCGACACGCAAATCAATTATGCAATCGAAGAATTATGGGCTTGCACTGCGAGACGAGCGACATGAGGAAAAGATTCTCGCGGCGCGCTCACTGCGGAGGGCATGGCCTTCGCACTCTGCCCGAGCCGACCATGCTGTGGTTTAGCGACTCGAAACTTTCGTCTGCTGGCGGAGAGGACGGCGGCGCGGCAAGGCGGCTCGATGTCATCGCAGGCGTCTTTCGAGCAGGATTATGGCTCACTGACGACCTGAACTCGATTTGGCGTGTCTCCTTTTGGCGTGGCTGGGATTTTCGGCAGTGGCGCGAGGGATGCGGCAGATCTGGCGGCGCTTATGCCCCGCCCGCCGCGAAAGCGTTTTGGCCGGGCTGTGAGGCCCGAAATGGAATGGGGGCGAGTTTCAAGACTTGCCGCACAACCGCCAATCCTGGCTTGACACCCAAATCGTCGGCAGATAATTAAATCGTCGTAGAAATAATTATACGCGGTCCAAAATGCGGACGTATTCTCAGGGAAATGAGGAGATTATATGACCTGCAACCTTAAGACGCGCTTGGCTCTGTTCGCATTGATGTGTGCGCCGGCGCTACCAGTCGCGGCGCACGAAGCGCCTGCGCAAGCGGCGGCGGCCGATGTCGTGCAGGAGCTCCATGCCTTCTATGCCGGCCAGGATCAGGCCAATCGTGATGGTTTGACGTCGACCGAGCTCGCAAAACGCTTTTACAGCGACGATGTGATCATCACCGGCGAGGGGGATGTCGCAGCGAGGCGCGGGATCGAGGCATCGGTCAAAGCTCTTGACGACTGGTTTGCCTATCTTGGCCCCAATGGCAACAAGGGCTGCGCTTTTGCCGTGCAGGATACCGTTGTCTCGTCCGACCGGGACATGGCTTCAGTGTTTGCGGTGCTGACCTGCCAGCCCAACCCGCCCGCGACGACGAAACAAGAGACGATTCGCCAGCTTTTCGTGCTGAAGCGCACGGCTGATGGTTGGCGAGTGGTGCGGGAGATGTGGCAAGCAGGTGGCTTCGGCAACTGATTGCTTCCGGGAGGGCCCATTGCGGTTTTGAACAGCCGCCCGAAGCAATGGGCCTTCCCGATCAAGGTCGTGGGATGCTGCACGCGGCGCAACCAACGGTTGATGACAAGGCTGGTTAGTCTGTCTTCCGAGGCCGGGCCAATTGGCTTTTCGACCCTTAAGCGGATATTTCCGATCCTTGCAGATATCTTCGCCCATGTCGGCTATGACATTCTCGACGTCGCGATCATGACACGCGGCCGGAAGTTTGGATATCTTCCTATTTGGCCAGCCAGCCTTATGTAATGCCGGCAAGCGGGGCGGCTCCGTCGTCCCTTCGTGGAGTCCATCGCGCTCGATACGGGAACGGGAAGGGGTTCAGTCGAGGGCCTGCGCCCACTTTCATCGGTCGCCGAAGAGACGAACGAGGAGCAATGCGTGCATTGCTTCGCGGCGGGGGCCTATTGTTTCGCTGGGCTGCAATGCGTCTGATGTGATGATCGCTGCCGCGGGGAGCGCAGACTTTCAAAGCCAGCTGGGCTGATCTCGTCCTAGCAGGGGCGATCCGCAATCGAGAGACAGGTCGGCATGCTCGAACCTCAGCGGCGTGCGTATCCCCTCGACCGGGGGCGCGTCGGCTCGATCAAATCGTCTTACCAATCCTCGCGCCGTAATCTGGGGATCGGTCAACGCCTGGGCAACTGTATTGATTGGGCCGGCTGGGACGGTCGCGGACTCCAGCGCGCCCAGCAATTCGTCCCGCAACCAGTATTGCGTGATCGCGCTGATGATTGCGGCCAAAGCGTCCCGGTTGGCGACCCGTGAGGAATTGGTCGCGAAGGAAGGTGACGCCGGCAGATCGTCGAGCCCGACGACCTTGCAAAAACGATCAAACTGACCATCGTTGCCCACCGCAAGGATCAACCAGCCATCCTTGGCAGGGAACACCGCATAGGGTGCGATATTCGGATGTGCGTTCCCCAGCCGAGCCGGATTTTCCCGTGTCGCCAAATAGTTCATCGCTTGATTGGCAAGAACACCAGTCATGCAGTCAAGCAGCGCGACATCGACATGGTCACCCTGGCCGGTCCGTTCGCGGCGCGTTAAGGCTGCCTGAATGCCGATGACGGCATAGAGGCCGGTCACAATGTCAGCCAAAGCCACGCCGATTTTTTGCGGTGCGTCGGCGGGCTCGCCAGTCAGGTCCATGATCCCGCTCAGACCCTGAACGATGAAGTCATAGCCGGCGCGAGCGGCATAAGGACCGTCCTGACCAAAGCCGCTGTTAGAGCAGTATATGAGGCGCGGGTTCAGGGCCGAGAGGCTTTCATAGTCCAGCCCGAACTTGGCCAGTCCGCCGACCTTGAAATTCTCGATAACGACATCGGCTTCGATCGCCAGGCTGCGCACCTCCTCAAGATCCCGGTCATTGCCGAAGTCGGCGTTAATCGAACGCTTCCCCCGATTGCAGGCGTGGAAATAGGCTGCGTCCTGTGTCCCGTTGCCATTGTCGATAAATGGCGGTCCCCAACTGCGCGTGTCGTCACCCCCCGGACTTTCTACCTTCAATACGTCAGCGCCAAGATCCCCGAGGATCTGGCGGGCCCAAGGGCCTGCTAGAATTCGGGCCAGTTCAAGGACCTTCAGGCCCTTGAGCGGGAGGTTCGTGCTCGCGGGGGTCTTTCGGCATCAGAAAGCCGCGATCCCCGTGATTGCCTTGCCGGTAATCAGGGAGTGGACATCATGCGTATTCTCGTAGGTGTTGACCGTCTCGAGATTCGCCATATGGCGGATGACTTGATATTTCTCTGAAATGCCGCTTCCACTATGCATTTCGCGAGCGGCGCGCGCAATGTCCAGCGCCCCGCCGGGATTGTTGCGCTTGACCATTGAGATCATCTCGGGCGCGAGGCGATCCCCGTTCATTAGGCGACCCACCTCCAGATCCAGGGCGATGTTCGTTGCCACGTCCGCGAACTTCTTCTGGTAAAGCGCGGAGCCCGCCAGCGGTAGAACTGTTTTCGGTCCCGTCCATATTGGCGGGCCGCAGGATAGCAGAATTCGGTCGTTCCAAGCGCATCCCATCTGACGCTGCAGCGGGCGCGATTGAGGCAACGGAATAGCCCGCGCCTCCCTTCGACGCCTGGCACCAGGGCATTGTCGGGCACTAAGACCTCGTCCGTCATGAACATGCCGGCGATTGAGACGCGAAGTGACAATTTTCCCGAGATTTTGGGAGCTTCGAGACCTTTGGCTCCCTTTTTAAGCATGAACCCGCGGATTTTGCCGCCATCAACTTTCGAGGGCGGCCAGACAATGAAGACGTCGGAGATCGGCGCATTCGAGCTCCAGGTCTTGGCCCCAGTCAACACGTAGCCGCCGTTGACCCGGCGCGCTCGGGTTTTCATTCCGGCCGGATCGGAGTCTGCTTTCGGTTCGGTGAGGCCAAAGTAACCGATCAGTTCGCCGCATGCCAGGCCAGGAAAATACCTCGCCATCTGGACTTCCGAGCCGAACGCGTGGATCGGGTACATGCCCAATGAGGATCGCTCCGACATCAATAAACGATAGCCGGCGTCGACATGCTCAACCACGCGGGCGACGAGGCCATAGCTCACATAATTTGCACCCGCGCCCCCGAATGCCTCTGGAACGGTGATGCCAAGCAACCCTTGACGCCCCAATTCCGAAAAAATCGCGGTATCGGTGTGCGCCTGAGCAAAAGCCTCGGCAACCCGGGGCTGCAACTCGGTCTCAGCGCAAGCCCGCGCGGTATCCCGGATCATCCGTTCTTCTTGGCTCAGCTGATCCTCAAGGTAATCAGGGGCGGCCCACGAGAATTGTTGCATCCGAAATTCGATCCAAGATTAAAGCGCGGCTCTACTGCGACTATGCAGGGACGTGCTTCGCTGACGGCTATAGAGCTGAGCCGAGAGCGAAGCAGCCTTGGCTACAGTCTCTAAATCCGCCTGAACCAGGTACGATCGCGGTTATAGTGATCCGATATCGCGCCATCAGGCGTCGTCCAGCTGGATCGCGGCAAACCGGGCCGGGCGATAACGGCGGAGCCACAGCGCGAACCCTATGCCAGCGGCCATCGCGATAAGGATGCCGATCGGGAACCGATTGACAACCGGATTCTGGCTGCCGCTGAGATATTCGAAGTTTGTAACCGCAAAGTATAGTGCCACCAACAGTCCGAGAAATGCCAGGATCGGCGCGATGACGTGCTGCCAGAGATGGCGCTCGGGATGTTTGCGGAAATAGGACACGACCGCGAGGCTGGTGAGCGCCTGCATGAACATGACGCCAACCGCCGCAAAACCCAGAACGATCAGTCCAAGTCCGAGCATCGGGTGCAGTCCCAGATAGGCTGCGCTCGTAAAAACGATGAGCGCGACAACCGACACCGTGGCGCTAGCTGCGGAGGGCGACCCATGGACGGGATGCGCACGACCGAGAACGCGCGGGAGGCAGCCCTGACGGCCGAGCACGAACAGATAGCGTGCCGCCACATTATGCATGGAGAGGACGGTAGCAAACATGCTGGTAACGAGCGCGACCTGAATGATGGTTGTGAATGCGCTGTTTACATACTGGTTGCTCAGCTTGAAGTAGATGAGCCCGACGTCCGCTTCGGGTATGCCCCTGATATTATCGGGCCCGATCGCGCCTACCGTGATCCACGACGTGACGAAGTAGAAGATGCCGATAGTGAAGATCGCGATGTAAGTAGCCCGGGCGACCGATTTCTGGGGCGACTTGGCCTCCTCGGAAAACAATGCGGCGGACTCGATCCCAAAGTAGCAGGTAAAGGCGAGCAGGATCGCAACGCCCGGTGCGCCGCTTGTCAGGCCACTGACTTCCAATGATTGGGCCGGGAATGCGGCGCTGCCCAACTGCCCGACAAGGATGGCATCAAACAGCAGCAGTAGCATAAACTCGATCATGATGACGATCAGCACCACCCGGGCGCTGAAGTCGATCTGGCGAAGGCCAAAGAAACCGATAATGACCCAGGCCGTCAGCGAATAGATCACCCAATGGAGATTAAATCCGAGCAAGTCGCTGAACGTGGTCTGCATCATATAACCAAGATAACTGAAGCCGCCAGGCACGAACATGGTGTATGACACCACCGCGACGCCGGCCGCCCCCAAGCCTGCCACTGGACCAAGGCCGCGCGCGATATAGGTGTAGAATGCGCCGCCGACCACCACTTCTCGACTGAACGCCGAATAGCCCACAGCGAACAGCGCCGTGACGACCGTGGAAATGACGAAGGCAAGGGGCAGGGCAGTTCCACTGCCGAACACCAGCGCAACCGGAAGCACCCCGATGACGCAGGCGAGCGGCGCGACGGCCGCGATGACAAAGACAGCGAGCCGAAACGTGCTCAGCGAGCGCGGCAGCGCAACGGATTGACCTTCAACGGCGGGCTGTCCCAGCGCCGAAGCAGTGGCGGCATTTGAGTGTGTCATGCTTTTCTCCATGAGCGGCTTTGGGTCGCGTCAGATGCTGATTTTAACGGAGAGCGGCTTGGTCCCAGCGAATTTCTCGAAGTTGCATACACTCCGCGCGGCACCGCAGGGCCGATGGATGACCGGCAATGAGACCCGCCTTCCGCGGAGCTCGCCAAGTCCAGGTTTCGCATAGCCTCGCCCCATTTTGTTCATGCCCAACTCCGCAAGGCCGTTAGGGGCCAGCGCTTGGCAACTGCCGCTCGCCATGTCGCCGTGAATCGAGTCGGCCGCGAGCGCCTCGAATTGGTAGCAATTCCGTCACGGATCGCAACTAATTTATGCGACTGATGATTTTTGAGAAAGGCAAGGTCAGGGGCAATTGTGGTGGACATTGTCCTTGTCTTAGGTCGCTTAAAAAGCTGAAAAATAACAACATTAATTCGATTTTTCCTCGGCTCTGGATCGACGGATAGCTGCCCCCGGCGACGGCATCGCATAAGCGTTGACAAACGCCCTAATTATGCGGCAGAATAATTTACTGCATTTTTGTTCGGCCGAATTTCTCCCGCGGCGGGTGTTTGGTCCCACGCGGGAGTGGGGAGGATGGATATCAAGTGCTGAGGGGGCGCCTTGCCCGAGAAAACGGGAGTGGTTCGCTGATCGGCGGCTGTTCTTGCGCTCGGCTGGGAGAAACATGCAAAAAAGGGAGACGTATAATGATTGCTCGTTTGACACGCGGTTCGGCCCGTTCCGCACTGGCGATTTCGCTCGCTTCGCTGCCGCTCGCCTTACCGTCGATGGCTTATGCCCAAGAGAGCGGGCAGCCTGAAGCCGAGCAGCCGGTTGCAAGCGGCTCCGGCGACATCATCGTCACCGCGCAGCGCCGCGAACAGCGCATTCAGGACGTCCCGGTCGCCATCTCGGCCTTTGGCAGCGAAGCAATCGAGTCGCGCCAGGCGGTGCAGATTTCCGATCTGATCACGCTCTCGCCGAACTCGCAGGTGAACTACCCCTTCGGCGAAGGCGGTCCGCCCAATTTTGTCATTCGCGGTATTTCTTCGACCGACTACTCCGCAAATCAGAGCAAGCCGATCGCGATCTACATCGACGAAGGCATCCGCGGTCTCTCGACGTTCGAAACGATGCCGCTCTATGACGTCGAGCGCGTCGAGGTTCTTCGCGGGCCGCAGGGCACGCTCTACGGGAAGAATGCGACGGGCGGGGCCGTAAATATCGTTACGAAAAAACCCGGCTTCACGACCGAAGGATATGTGACGGGCAGCTACGGCAATTTTAATCGCGTTCGGCTCCAGGGTGCCTTGCAGGCCCCGCTGATCGAGGATGTCCTCGCCGTCCGTATCGCAGCGCTCTATGTGCATGACACGGGGGTTCTCAAGAATGTCACCCCCGGCCTTGGCGACCTCGACCAGACCGACGTATTTTCTTTGCGCGCTGCGCTGCAGTTTGAACCCGCGGACAATTTCGAGGCAACCCTGCGATTCAACCATGTCAGGAGCGGGGGGCGCAATTACGCGCCGTTCGCGGGAAACATCGACTTCAATGATCCCGCCATCCTCTTTCCCGGCAACAACCTGTCCAATCTTCCCGGATCGGACCGCGATGGGCTGGGCTTTTTTGAGACCGCTACGAACCACACGCCTGAGCGCACGATCCGCAGCAACGGGTTCAACTTGATCATGAACTGGGATGCATCCGATGTCCTCCGGCTGACCTCGGTGACTACCTACGACTGGGGCAAGTGGGTCGATATCGGCGACGATGACGGTCTCGTAATCGAGGCGGACGATCCTATCGTTACCTTCGGCAAAGACATGAAGCAGTTCGTCCAGGATCTTAGGCTGGCGACGTCGTTCGACGGGCCATTCAATGTCCAGGCTGGCCTCCTCTACACATATGACTCCGTCAATGCCGGCTTCAGCTATTCGCTGCTCACGGATCCGGGCTGCGGTGCCGTGTGCAGCTTTGGCTTCACGCCGACCGGAACGGGCTTCGTCCAGTCGAACGATTTCGACCAAAAGCGCAAAAGCTATGCGGCTTATCTTCGCGGCGACTTCGAGATAACCGACACGCTTTCCGTCTATGGCGGTGTGCGCTTCAGCCGGGACAAAGTCGCGGTTTCGAACTTCAATGCATTCCTTGGTGACAATGTGGATGCGCTGGCGCTCCCGACGATCGTCAACTTTTCCGATCGCCGCACTTTCAATAACACCAGCTTTGAGGTAGGCGCCAATTGGAAGCCTACCCAAGACGTCTTGCTCTACGCTTCCGTGCGCGAAGGTTATCGCAGCGGGGCCGTGAATGCGCAGGCCTTCAGCGATCCGTCCGAAATCACCTTTGCGCCGCCGGAGACCGCGCGGACATACGAATTCGGTTTCAAATCCACGCTGCTTGACCGCGCGTTGACGGTCAACGGCACGTTGTTCCAAACCGACTATAACAACCAGCAGGTCGTCGTAACGGAGGCGGGCGGGCTGTTTCCGCTGCGTTCCATCAGTGGCGCACGTGTTCGCGGTTTTGAGGGCGACATCACCATGCGACCTGTCGACCGGGTGACGCTCGGCGTCGGCGTCGGCGTTCTGGATCCGAAATATCGCGACAATGCGACCGTGACGGGCACGAGTGGCGTAGATGTCGCGGGGAACCAGATTTCCAATGCCGCCAAGTTGAGCCTCAACCTCACCGGCGATTTCGTGCTCGCGGAAATCGGCGACGCCACGGTCGATCTCAATCTCGACGGCACCTATACCTCGCGCGTCTTTTACGACATCGCGGAAACCGTGGAACTGGCGCAGCCCGGCTATTGGGTGGCCAACGCGCGCCTGGCGTATAATGCCGAACGTTTTTCGGTCGGCGTGGGCGTGAAGAATCTCTTCAACGAGAAATATTTCACCTACGGCTTGGGCCTTAGGTTCGCCGGGCTTGACTATCTTATTCGGGGCACGCCGCGCACATATAGCGTGGACGCGACCATCCGGTTCTGACCGAGGGATTTTAAGTTAGTTCCTCAACGGACCTTCCTCCTCGCTGTACCCTGCAACGGGGAGGAAGGCGCCGCGGAGAAATCCCGCCGAGCCGGTGAGCCATTGGCGTTGCGGGATGGCTGTGGTTCCTCTGATAGGTGAGCACCTGTCCGGCACAGAAGGAAAAAGCAGCCGCGTGGGGCCAAGCGTCGGAACGGCGACCAGGAATATGGCAACCCGTTTCATCAATCGTTGGCACTGCGGCGGTGATCACTCGACGGCCTCTTCGCCGTGCTCCCAATTACAGGTGGATAAGTCGGCGTGCCTGTTCGATGCATTGAACTCACCGGAGAGGCTCGCGCGACCGGTGCAACGGATGCGCAGGTCGAAGCCAGCATGGTCATTTCATCCAATAATCAAGCGAGTGAAGAATTTAATCCTGCTCGTAGCTCGGCCTGACATGCTCGGCATGGGTCTCGATTAGCCCGACGAACGGATGAGAATCCATGTCGGGTCACGGCCCATTCGAGGACGAGATAGCCGTATAGCATTATATTATTTGCATTAATATAATATGTCGGGAGCGACAGGTGGCCCTGTATCGACGCCGTCGGCACTCCGCATAGGTGGCGCGTTGGCAACCATCAGGGCTGTCAATTCTCCTTGAATTTATACAAATGACGAATTATCGTTGTTCATGGAAATAAGGAGACTCTGATGAGAACCTATCGCATCGGCCAGATCGTGCCGAGCTCCAACATCACGATGGAAACCGAGATTCCGGCACTCCTGCGTGTGCGTGAGACGATTTCGCCCGAGCGCTTCACCTTCCATTCCTCGCGCATGCGGATGAAGCATGTCACGAAGGAGGAATTGGCCGCGATGGATGCGGCGAGTGACCGCTGCGCGCTTGAACTGTCCGACGCTGCGGTCGATGTGATGGGTTATGCCTGCCTCGTGGCGATCATGTCGATGGGGCACGGCTATCATCGCGAGTCGCAGGCCAGGCTGCACCAGGTCACCGTCGACAACGGCAATCCAGCGCCTGTCGTCTCCTCCGCGGGAGCCCTTGTCGACGGCATCAAGGCGATTGGCGCGAAGAAGGTCGCTATCGTTGCTCCTTACATGATGCCGCTGACGGAGATGGTCGTGAACTATATCCGCAGCGAGGGTATTGAAGTGGCGGAATGGCGCGCTCTTGAGATTTCGGACAATCTCGCGGTTGCCGCGCACGACCCGGCCCGTCTTCCCGGCATTGTCGCCAGCATGGAACAGATCGGCGACGTCGACGCGGTCGTACTGTCGGCATGTGTGCAGATGCCGTCTCTGCCCGCCGTCTCAATTGTCGAGGCGCAGGTCGGCAAGCCCGTTTTGACCGCGGCGATCGCCACGACCTGGGCGATGCTCAAGTCGCTCGATCTCGACACGCGGGTGCCCGGCGGCGGCACGCTGCTTTCTGGCGCCTACTAAGGGGATGGCGATGCGCGGCTATAACGTCCATGCGAACGGCATCCGGCACCATCTGATCCAGCATGGTGAGGGCGGCCCGCAAATGCTGTTGATCCCGGGAATTACCTCGCCGGCGGTCACCTGGGACTTCGTTGCAAAACCCCTTTCGGCGCATTTCGAAGTTCATGTTCTGGATGTGCGGGGGCGCGGACTCAGCCAGGGGGGAGATCTCGACTATTCGCTCGATGCGATGGCGGATGATGCGGTCGCTCTTGTTGAGGCGCTCGAAATGGACGCACCTATCGTTCTTGGCCATTCGATGGGCGCACGCACGGCGATCCGCGCTGCTCGCAAGGCGCCGGGGGTCTTTGGCGGGCTGATCCTCGTCGATCCGCCGGTAAGCGGACCCGGCCGGCGTCCCTATCCCTCGGCCTGGCCCTGGTACGAAGACTCCATCCTGTTGGCACAGCGGGGCTGTTCGGCGGAGGACATGAAGACCTTCTGCCCCACCTGGACCGAAGAGCAGCGCGCGCTGCGGGCGGAGTGGCTCCATAGCTGTGATCTTCATGCGATCGACACCGCCTACAAGGGTTTTCACACCGACGACATTCATCAGGACTTGCCGCACCTCGATTTGCCGATGCGCCTGGTAGTGGCCGGCGCCTCTCCGGTGATCGAAGAGGCCGACATCGCAGAGTTCAAGCGCCTTGCGCCGAGCATCGAAATCACGACGGTCGAGGGCGCGGGGCACATGATCCCGTGGGACGACCTTGATGGTTTTTTGCGCGCCGTCAGCGATTTCAGAATTTGACAGAATTGGAGCGTCCGCAATGGATCGCGCAAGCTTTATCGAAATTTGCCTGCATCAACTGAAGATGTCCGGAGTGCGTGCGAACGAGCGCCTGATTGTCCTCACCCAGGGCGACGAACGCCTCGACTATGCAGATGCCTTCCTCGCTGCCGGCAGGACGTTGGGCGCGAATATTTATCACATGCGCCTTCCCGCGGCGTCTCCCATGGGGGGGTGGGCGGTCGGCCAGACGTCGCTCGCCGCCATGCCGGAGGCGGTTGAGGCCCTCAAGAACGCCGACATGCTCATCGACTGCATTTTTCTGCTGTTCTCGCCGGAGCAGATGGCGATCCAGGCGGCCGGCACGCGCGTGCTGACCGTGGTCGAGCCGCCCGAACTGCTCGCGCGCATGTTGCCGAACCCTGAACTGCGCGAGAAAGTCGAGCGGGCGGGGGAATTGCTGGCGCAGGCCAAGACGATGCACATCACCTCTCCTCATGGAACCGATGTGATCTACAAGCTCGGCACATACCCCACCATCACCGAATATGCCTGCACGGACCAGCCCGGGCGTTGGGATCATTGGCCTTCAGGCTTCGTATTTACCGGCGGGGACGATGACGGTGTCGATGGTCAGATCGTCGTGGGGCCGGGCGACGTGCTCCTCCCCCAGAATATCTACGTTCGCGAGCCAATTACCTATACGATCAAGCGGGGATGGATCACGGACATCCGCGGCGGCTTGGAAGCCGACCTCGTCAAATCCTATATGGCCGACTTTGAGGACGAGCGCGGATTTGCCATGAGCCATATTGGCTGGGGGATGAATCCGGATGCCAAATGGCATCGAATGACGCCGGGCGAATTTCCCGGGGGCATGGGGATGGAGCCGCGCAGCTATCTCGGCAATGTGCTGTTTTCGACCGGCCCCAACAACGAGCTTGGCGGAATGAACGATACGGCCTGCCACCTCGATATTCCCATGCGCGGCTGCTCACTCTTCCTCGATGGCAAACCGGTGCTGATCGATGGTGAAATCGTGGTCAAGGAACTCCAGTTCGACCGAAACGGCCGTTCGAGGGAGGCGGAAAGCAAGGTGTTCGATGTCGCAGGCTGAGGTTTATGAAAGGGCCGGATTCGGCCGCAGCGCTCCCAGAGGAACCCGTCCGGCGGTTATCGTGGTCGATTTCTCCTACGGCTTCACCGACACCAGCTATCCCACAGCCACGGATATGAAGGCTGAGATCGCTGCGACGCGTCGGCTCACTGATGGTGCGCGCGAACGCGGCTTTCCCGTTATTTACACCACGATCGCCTATCAGCCGTGGGAGGCGGAGGCATTGCCCTGGCTTCGCAAGGCGACCGGCATGAAGGCGCTGTTGGCGGGCACGAGGTTGGTCGAGATCGACAGCGCGACGGGCATCACCGCAGGCGATCCCATCATCGTCAAGCATGGTGCGTCGGCCTTTCATGGCACCAATCTTGCCGGTCTGCTTACCGCTGCCGGGGTCGATACGGTTGTAGTTACGGGAGCGACCACATCGGGATGCGTGCGCGCGACCGTCGTCGATGCCGTGCAATCCGGTTTTATCGTGCTGGTGCCGCGCGATTGCTGCGCGGACCGGGCGTCCGCGCCGCACGAAGCCAATCTTTATGACATCGCCCAAAAATATGGCGACGTTACCAGCTCCGACGACATCCTGAACTGGTTCGGCCAGCTCGGGGCTTTGGAGGGGCGGGGCTCGGTTAATGAAGGAGAGGTAGATCAATGACCCAACATGTAATCATCGCCGGCGCGGGACCGACCGGCCTGCTCACGGCGATCGGCCTCGCGAAAGCGGGGACGCGCGTTACAATCCTCGAATCCGAGGCGCAGCTCAACGATAGTCCGCGAGCGCTTGTCTACCACTATCCTGTTTTGCCGTACCTCGAGAAGCTCGGGCTTCTGCAGGACTGTGTCAACGAGGGCTTCCTTCGGCAGACCTTCGGCTGGCACATCCACAGCACGGGCGAAATGATCGAGTGGGCGGGTTCGCCAGCCTATGAGGACGGCCAGGCCCTGCATCTGCATCAAGGCTTGCTCTCCCGGGTTCTGGCCCGCCATGTCGCGATGCTTCCTAATATCGAAATCCGCTACGAGGCGCGCTTGAAAGGTTGCAGCCAGCATGCGGGTGGCGTGGTCGCCGAGCTCGACGGACCGGGCGGGCCGGAACGCTTGGAGGGTGATTTCCTTATTGGCGCCGACGGCGCGAACAGCACGGTGCGCAGAGATGTTCTCGGGCTGCAATTCTTCGGCGTGACCTGGCCCAACCGCTACATCGCGACCAATACAAAGATCGATCTGTCATCGTTGGGATATTCGCCGACAGTCATGCAGATCGACCAAAAGCATGGCGCGGTCATCTGCAAGATCGATCAGTCGGACGCTTGGCGCGTTACCTTCGTCGAAGATCCGGAATTACCCCTCGAGGGGTTGCCCGAACGCATCGATGCCATGTTCGCCGACCACCTGCCCGATCTGCCGTACGAAGTTCTGGCCGCCTCGCCCTACCGAATGCACCAGCGCGTGGCGGACAAGATGCGCGTAGGCCGCGTCATCCTCGTAGGCGATGCCGCACATGTGACCAATCCGACCGGCGGCCTCGGCCTCACGGGCGGAATGTTCGATGCGTTCGCTTTGATCGAAGCTCTGAACCGGGTGATACATGATGGCGCCGATCACGACATTCTGGAATTCTACGAACAAGACCGGCGGCGCATTTTTACCGAAATCACGTCACCGCGCGCTTCGCTCAACCTGCGCAACCTCTATTACCTCAAGGAAGGCCAGGAGAAGGAGGAGCGAATTCAGTTCCTCCGCACCGTCGCGGGGGATCAGGAACTGATCCGAAGGGAACTGAGTTTCACCGACCAATTGATCACTCATTTCTGAGGTCATCGTGGGGCCGTATCGACTCAAGGACTTCGGCGGCCGGTTCCTCACCGGTGAACCCGTTCACGCTGAGGGCAAAATCTGGCCGGGGATCGGTGCCTATGTCGAGTGGTTCATACCCGAGCAGTCGCGGCCGGTGTCCGTGCTCTTCGTTCACGGAGGGGGCGGGCAAGGGTCCGAATTCCTGCGGACACCCGATGGTCGGCCTGGCTGGGCGCATAGCTTTCTGAGCGCGGGCTATCCGGTTTTTATCCTTGATCGCCCTGGACACGGGCGGTGCGCCTGGAACGAACGGATACTTGGCCCGGCGTTGCCGCTTCCGGACTATGGGTTCCTTTATCCTCGTTTTGTTGAACCGGCACGGCATGATCTCTGGCCCGAGGCGGCAAAGCATGATCGCTGGCCCAAGGATCCCCAGGCTGGCGACCGGTTTATGGCGAGCCAAGGTCCGATGGCGACTACGCTTGCGGCGAGCCAGCATCATGTCGAGGCAATCGCCGACCAACTGTTCGAATTGACCGGCCCTACGATCATCGTCAGTCATTCGGCCGGTGGTCCGTGCGGTTGGGCCCTAGCTGCCAAGGGCGGCGACAAGGTTGCGGGGATCCTCGCGATCGAGCCACTGGGCTATCCTGGGATGGTTCATCCACTCGGAACGTTTGAGAACGGTCTTTGTGCGGCGCCCTATGCCGGGACGGCCGATCCGTTCGAGCGACCCGTGGCAATCGTCACGGCCGAGGCAAGTTGGATGCGTGATGCCAATGCGCGCGCGGCCGCGTTCATTCGCGATCGCGGAAATATTTCTGAGCATATCCGCCTTGAAGAGCATGGCCTCGGGGGCAATGGACACATGCTGATGAGTGAGATAAACAGCGCAGCGATCGCGGATTTGCTTGTCGGATGGATCGAGCAGAACCTCCGCGGACAGGCTTCCCTTCCTGGCAGTGACGCCGTTCATGGCTAGAAAAGGGCTCGAACTTGAATTCGGAAAGAGTTGAGATGGATTCCAAGGCCACGGTCGCTGCAGAAAATGCAGTGAAGGGTGAGAAAAAGAAGCCGGCAAGGAAGCCTGGGCGTCCCAAGAATAACGGCAAACTGAAGGAAAAGATTCTGGACGCGGCGGAAATCGCCTTTGCCGAACGTGGCTATACCGGGATTAGCGTTCGTGACATTGCGGAACGCGCTGGTGTCAATCAGGGACTGATTCGCTATTATTTTGACACGAAAGAGCAGCTTTTCGACGAAGTATATAAACGGCGCGGCGGGCTGCTGTCCGGGCATCGTCACGTTTTGCTGGACCGGTTGCTCGAATCTGGTCAACCGCTTCAGGTAAAAGACATCATTCGGGCCTATCTCCAGCCTCAGTGGGATTTGAAACACAGCGGAGAGGCCGGCGCCGCGTTTGCGCAATTGCAGTCCCGCCTTCATTCGGAACCCGAAGAACATGCCCTGCGGCTTCGCAAGGAAGTCTATGATGCCTCGGTGAAGCGGTATGTCGATGTTCTGGCTCAGGCCCTTCCTAATCTGCCCCGACGGACGATCGGATTGCGGATGTCGTTCCTGGTCGGCACATATATGTTCATGTTGAATGATCTCGGGCGTATCGAGGATTTGACGGAAGGCAAGATCCACAATCTGTCGAAGGACGAGATGCTCGATAATATGGTGGCGTTCCTTGCGGCCGGGATGCAGTCTGATCCGCCCTGACTGGCTGCCGGGACGAAAAGAGAAGGCGCGTCCGCCTTGGAGCTGTCGGCTTTCCATGCGATCCAGTGGACGGCGTTGCGGGTGAATTGACCCGCTCCATTCTGTCTGGTCCAAAAAGCCTTGATGAATGCGAGCGTCTCCGGAAAGGGCTTGCAGCCGTGGCCTGATGGCGAGCGCCTCATCGAGCGTTCTGCCGGGAAAAGTCATGTTGATGTCTTGCGCGGCATCGTGCCGACCTAACGCAACCCGCGTTCATGTGATCGCAGGGTCTGAAACGATCAGCTATCTCAAGCGGGGATCCGGGAGCTGATCAGTGCAAATCGGCCCCTCTGCCTCCCGCTTTTGACGTGTCTGCAGCGCCGGCGGTCTGTGCCCAGATCGGCCCCATTGTTCCCGCCGAATGCATAAACGCCGCCGTGATCGGGCGCGACCCACGCGGCGCACGCTAAGCGCCGAAACATATTGCCCACGGGCTTTCAGTTCCGCGGCGGTTCGTCGCAGGAGGCGGGACCAGCGGCCGTCTTGAGGCGATCCAACGCCTGGCCAGAAATATTATACGAATATCTAATATATGTTCGTGCCGGATGTGTCGCACAGGGAAGTGGTAACATCCGCATTTGTAGCGGGTGGCGCAAAAAATTCGTCGGGTCGGCGACGGATTTGCGAGGTTCTTTGGCGCGGCTCTATGTCCTTTGGCGGAACTCTCTCTCGATCGCCCCGGATCGGTGGAGGCATCAAGGAATCGTTGACAGCGTCTATATTATACGAATATATAATTTATGAGTTCGACTTGGTTCGAAATTGGCGATCCAGCAAGCCGGGATTAAGAGCCGCGAAAACAGCCAGAGAACAGGAGGTGGGAATGAGCGGTATCTTGGTTACCAAGGCGACCGGAACAACGGGTAGGCACGTTGTAACCGGACTCGCGAAACGCGCCGTCACGGTTAAGGCCGGATCGAGAAATCCTTCATTCGCCGCACAAGAAAACATCGTCCCGCTGGCATTCGATTGGGAAAACCGCTCGACCTGGGCTCCCGCACTGGATGGAACCGACGCTATCTACCTTGTAAAGCCCGAGTCCGACGAGGTGACGCATATTGTCAAGGACTTCACGCGTCTGGCGGAGACGTCTGGCGCGACGAAGATCGTGCTGCTCTCGGAAATCGCAGCCGAGACGCGCGCTGACGACGCGCATGAGCGCCAGGTAGAGCGTGTTATCGAGCAGAGTAATCTCGACTACGCCATATTGCGGCCGAACTGGTTCATGCAGGACTTCATCGACGACCGCTTCTTCGGGAATCTGATCCGCGAAGACGGCGTCATTGTGATGACCACCGCGGGCGCGGCGACATCGTGGATCGATGCCAGGGATATTGCCGATGTTGCCGTGGAGCTCCTGCTCGGCGAGGCTTGCGGCAGGCAAGCACTCACATTGACCGGACCTGATGCGCTCACCCTCGACCAGCTCGCGGATCGCGTATCGGCAGTCGCCGGGGCGGTCGTCCGGCCCGTCGAAGAGACGACCGAGGCGGCAGAGGCACGGCTGCGAAGTGCAGGCGCGCCGGAGCAATTCATTGAGTATTTCTCCGACATAGGGCGCAGCATCATCAAGGGTGACACGGCCTTGGTAACCGACGTTGTCGCTAGTATCACCGGACACCCGCCGCACAGTCTCGACGAATTTCTGGCGGAACACGCATCGTTGCTCCGGCGAGCCGAGGGGGTATGATGATGGAGGTTTCGGTCGAAATGCAGCGCGCGCGCGAGAACGAAGCGTTGCTAAGGAGGCAGGTCGAGGCTTGGGCGCGCAACGACCTGGATGACCTCTTAACGCTCTACAACGAGGACATGGTCTATATAGACATACCATTCTCGGATCGGCCCGTGCGGGGCAAGCAAGCGTTTCGTGAGTATCTTGAAGGCTACAATGCACAGTTCGTTTCCGGAACCGTTCAGGTCGAATATACGAATATTGTTGCAAGCAGCACGGCCGTCGTGGGCGAATTGCGAGTCAAGGCTCGATATGTCGGCGAGGGAGCGCCCAATGGCGGTGCGGAAATCTCGTGGCGGGTCGTTTTGATCGACACCATCGTCGATGGCAAGGTGAGCACGGAGCACGCCCATTTCGACTCGATGGCCTTTGCTAAGGCTATCGAACAACGCGATCATGGGCTTTAGTCGATACCGAAGCGAGGTTTGAGCCACCTTAACTTTCGTGGCGCCGGGCGAAGGTTGCGGCCACGGTTGCTATGGGCGCGGCATCTTTCCACCGAGCCGCCGCCCAAATAATTATTCTTTTGTATAATTGCGTGGCAGTGCTATCGTTTTCGGATCGTCGATGCGCGGAAGTTGGTGTGCTTTCCTCTAACACTTTCAATGCCAGGCACACCAAGCCCTTCGTGCATCGCATGGGAGACGGGACGCAGGATGCTCGAAATTGAAGTGAATGGAACGAAGCACCGGCTCGATGTCGATCCGGCCGTGCCGCTGTTGTGGGTTTTGCGCGACAGCTTGGGACTCAAGGGGACCAAATTCGGATGCGGCGCAGGCTTGTGCGGCGCCTGCACGGTTCATGTCGATGGGGCCGCGGTGCGCAGCTGCGCCTATTCAGTCGGCCAGGCCGCTGGATCGAAAATCACTTCCATCGAGGGCCTCGGCGCGAGCAGCGAGCATCCCGTACAGGCGGCATGGCGCGAAGCGGGGGTGCCGCAATGCGGCTATTGTCAGCCTGGCATGATCATGGCCGCTGCCGCTTTCCTCAGAAACAATCCCTCCCCAAGCGATGAGGAGATTGCACAGGGTGTCACCAATATCTGCCGCTGCGGCACTTACAACCGCATCCGCAAGGCAATCCGCAGTGCGGCTCAGAGCGGGAGGGGCGGCCAGTGAAGGAACCTGTTCTCACGCGGCGAGGTTTCGTCACGGGCGCGCTGGTGACTGCGGCGGGCGTGAGTTTCACGCTCTCGCTCGCAGGCTGCAAGGACCGGACGAAGCTTCCCGATGATAGCGAACCGGGGGTCGAACTTCTCTCCTGGGTGGTGATCCATCGCGACAACAGCGTCACCTTGCGCGTGCCCCAAACCGAGATCGGGCAGGGGGTCTTGACGACGATCCCGCAAATGCTGGCCGAAGAACTCGAAGTGGATTGGTCCACACTAAAGAGCGAATTTTACGATCCGGCCGTTAACGCAACGCGGGGCAATGTCTACGTCTGGACGGCGGTCTTGAGCAGCCATTCCGCGCAGACCTTGTTCGAACCGACCCAGCGAGCGGGTGCACAGGTGCGGACTATGTTGATTCGCGCCGCGGCTGCGCGGCTGAAGGTGCCCGAAGTCGAGCTGGAAGCGGTCAAGGGGGCGATCCATCACAAGGCGTCTGGAAAGAAACTGAGTTATGCGTCAGTGGCGGAAGCAGCCGCGAAAATGCCGATTCCCGATCCGAAAACGGTGAAGCTGAAGGATGCAGCTGACCGGCAACTGGTCGGCAAGGCAATTCCGCGCCGTGATGTGGATGCCGCAATCCACGGTAAAATTACCTATGGCATTGATTTCGAACTGCCCGGTATGCGTTTTGCGGCCGCCCGCCAAAGTCCCACTTTCGGCGGAAAGCTGCGCAGCATCGACAAGAGCAGCATCAAAGACATGCCGGGCAATCCCAAAGTCGTCGAGATCAAGGGAGCCAAGGTCGGGTATAATGGGCCCGTTCCAGAAGGCGAGGATCCGGATGTCTGGGCGGCGCCGGTCAAGATGGATGATGCGGTGGCGGTCGTCGCCGACAGCTGGTGGCAGGCCAAAACCGCCCTCGATGCGCTGGCAATCGATTGGGACGCCGGTCCCCATGCGAAATTTTCAAGCGCAGAGTATCTGAAGACGCTTGCCAACCAGGCCCGGAGCGATGCCCCAGTGGTTGTCGAGGCTGGCGATGCCAGGAGCGCGCTTGCAAATGCGGCGAAGACACTGTCGGCGGAATATAGCTATCCCTATATGGATCCCGCGCCGCTGGAGCCGATGAACTGCAGCGCGTATGTCGATGGCGGAGAGGTTCATATTTGGACCAATAGCCAGTTTCCCGACGATGCCTGGCGCATCGCCCACAGCCTGGTCGGGGTGTCGCCCGACAAGGCGCATGTCCATATCCTCCCGGCCGGCGGGGGCTTTGGCCGGCGCCTGCAAAATGATTTTGTCCATCAGGCGGTGCAGATCGCGCTAGCCTGCAAGGGCACGCCCGTGAAACTGCTGCTCACACGCGAGGAGTGCGTGCGTAAGAGCTACTACGCGCCAATCACGGCGGCGCGCTTTGAAGCGGGGTTGGACGGCGCCGGCAACGTGACGGTCTGGACCTGTTCTGTCGCCAGCGGAACGTCGGCCGAGCAGAGCTATGGCGAAACGCGCTTTCCTTTCCAGCCGCCCAATGTCCGCTTTGCCTATAAGCGGAATCCCGACTCGCCGCTTCCGTTCGGTTGGATGCGGGGCGTCGGCTTCACCCAGCATCTTTGGATGAACTTCGGTTTCCTCGACGAACTGCGTCTGCTGACTGGCCGCGACGTCCCCGAATTCTACCGGTCGCTGCTCGATCCTTCCTATATTCCCGCCGATATAGAGGACCGCGACATCGCCGTTGCCCGGGTGAAGAATCACCTCAAGCTTCTCGATTTCGCGATCCAGAAAGGACGCTGGCACGCTCCGAAGGGGAGGGGACGCGGCCGCGGGCTCGCGGTAGGGGACACGAGCTACTATCCAAGCTATCCTTCGTCGACAAAGGCGGCGATCGTCGACGTCAGCTTGGACGAACAGGCCGGCCTGCGGGTCGACCATGTCTTTCTCGCAATCGACGCCGGCACCGTAATCAATCCCGATATCGTCCACGCCCAATTGGAGGGAGGGATCGCCTACGCCCTGACGACCGCACTCCATAGCGAGATTACGGTCGAGAATGGACAGGTGCAGCAAAGCAATTTCCATGATTATCCGATTCTGAAGCTTGACCGGATGCCCGCGGTTACGATTGAAATCCTGCCCTCAACTGAGCCGCCGGCCAGTATCGGCGAGGACGCAGTGCCGGTGACGATCGCGGCCTTGGTCAACGCGATCGCGGATGCCGGCGGCCCGCGTTTGCGCACTCTGCCCGTTGCCAAAATCCTGGCGAGTTGACGGAATGCGACGACAAATGTTGTCGCTTGAAAGGTCGGTCCCGGTTTCGAGTGCAAGCTCCTCCAAAATCGCACGGCCAGCGAAGAATGCAGGAAAGGAATGATGTCTTCCGACCACGCAGCCCTCGTTTATGCGGCAGACGCACCGGCCGCCTTGTGCACAATCATAGGGATCGACGGCAGCTTCTCGCGTCGGTGCGGCGCGCAACTCGCCATCGGCCGCGATGGTACGCTGGTAGGGGACTTGGCCGACAATTGTCTGCAGAATGAACTGGCGGGCCAGGCGAAAATTTCCGCGCGCGACGGGATCATAAAATTGCTGCGCTACGGAAAAGGATCGCCTTTCATCGACTTTCGTCTCCCTTGCGGGTCAGGCCTCGACATTCTGATTGATCCCGCTCCGCAAATGCAACATCTGTCGAAGTGCGTCGCCGATCTCGACGCACGCCGGGCGACCGCGCTGTCTTTAGCTGTTCCGGCCGCCGACGATCGCCATTTCTTGCGCATGAGACGCTACATTCCGCGGCTCCGGTTACTTGTCGTGGGAACTGGAGCGGAGTGTGAGGCGCTGCAACGGCAGGCCAAGGCAACAGGCGTCGAGGTCGAATGGCACGTGGCCGGTCAGCATTTTTCCTTGAATACGGTCCCCACCGGGATTTCAGCAGATCCCTGGACGGCGGTTCTTCTCCTGTTTCACGATCATGAATGGGAGCATCGCCTTCTCGCGTGGGCCCTTCACACGTCGGCCTTCTACATCGGTTGCCAGGGCGGGGCTCAGGCGCGCGCGCGACGGCTTGAGTCGCTGCGCGCCAATGGCTGGGACGATACAGCCCTGGTCCGCATCAACAGCCCCGTGGGGCTTGTGCCTCGAGCGCGCACGCCGGAAGTCTTGGCCTTATCGATACTATCGGAAGTGGTCGGCGCTTATGAAGCATTGCACCCCCATCCGTGAGCGACCGGCTTTGCATAGCCATCATGGCGGCCGGCATGGCCCGCCGTTTTGAAGGGCCCAAGCTTGACGTCGAATTTTCTTCAAAGCGCTTGGGACGCCATGCGGTGGATGCGGCTCTCGAGTTCGATACGAGGAACTTGGTCATTGTCGTCGGCGATACCTGCCCCAAATTTGCGAAAGAGGCCGAGGCAGAAGGTATCGCCAAGCTCCTCGGCAATCCGGAGGCTCGGCTCGGTCTGTCCGGGTCGATCGCGGTCGCCATGCGGCACGCCGTGGAGATAAATTGCGAAAAATTGCTACTTATGCTTGGCGATATGCCGTTTGTCACATCCGCGACACTGCGCCGTCTCGCCGACGCGGCTACCGTTGGCTGTCCGTCCGCAGCGAAATATCCAGACGGCAAGGCGGGCATTCCTGTCTGTTTGACGGTGGATCAGTTCGCGGAAATGCTGCCGCTGCTGCAGGGCGATCGCGGCATAGGATCCTATCTCAGCGCAAGGGCGCAATGCCTCAGAGTTGATGTGCCTGTGCATGAACTGAATGATATCGACACCCGAATGGACCTCGCGGCGTCCAAGGTCACGCCGTCATTTCGCTCGGAGCAATCGGGGATGGCCGTGCAGCACGGCAAAATTCGAAGCTGAATCAGCGATAAAATTCGCGCGCAGCGAGTCACGTTACCTGCTTCCGTCAGGCCGAATAGCCATTGTTTCTTGTGCGCTGCCTCGGCGCCTGTCAGGAAACCGCGCATAAAAGCTTAAGATGCCGTAACGGAGGGATGATGAAGTTTGACGTGCTTATCGTGGGCGCCGGGCATGGCGGCGCGCAGGTAGCGGTGGTGCTACTGACGTGACCCCCTGATTTTCCTCCAACAGTGATTAGAGTCCGGTCTTGAAGGAAGGACGGACAGATGAAGCGTTTGAGGTTTTCGGAAGAGCAGATCATCGGGGTGTTGAAGGAAGCGGAGGCGGGCGCGAAGACCGGCGAGCTGGCGTGACCGGCCCCCACCGAGTGGTCCGGGCTATATGTTAGTGCATTGACGCCTCCATCGCCAGTGTCGGCCGTAGGTGGAGCGAAGCGGAACCGGAGGGCGACACTGGCGATGGAACGGCCTCCGGCGCGGGTGGTCGGTATCCCAGCGAGCTGTGCGGCCGGACGGTGTTGTAATGTCGCCGCCAGGCCTCGATCAGGATCCGGGCCTCGGCGAGCGAGTAGAAGATTTCGCCGTTGAGCAGTTCATCACGCAGCGATCCGTTGAAGCTCTCGCAATAGCCATTCTCCCATGGTGATCCGGGCGTGATATACAGCGTCTTCACGCCGATCTGGGCGAGCCATTGCTGCACCGCCGTCGCGATAAACTCCGGGCCATTGTCGGACCGTATGTGCGCTGGTGGCCCACGCGTGACGAACAGCTCGGCGAGCGCCGCCAGAACGTCATCGCTCCTGAGCTTGCGTGCCACCGGCAACGCCAGGCACTCCCGGCTCGCCTCGTCGATGATCGAAAGGATCCGGTATTTGCGACCATCGTGGGTCCGCCCTTCGACGAAGTCGTAGGACCAGACATGGCCGGGATACTCGGGCCGAAGCCGGATGCACGATCCGTCGTTCAGCCAGAGCCGCCCGCGCTTCGGCTGCCTTTGCGGTACCTTCAGCCCCTCGCGCCGCCAGATGCGCTCGACCCGCTTGCGGTTCACATGCCACCCCGCATCGCGCAGCAACGCCGTCACCCGGCGATAGCCATAACGACCATATTGCCGGGCCAGCGCAATGATGTCCTCGGTCAGAGCTGCTTCGTCGTTCGCCCCGCGGGGCGCCTTGCGCTGTGTCGATCGATGTTGCCCGAGCACACGGCACAGCCGCCGCTCAGACACCGGCATCATCATTCTGATGTGATCGATACAGCGCCTTCGGCGCGCGGGGCTCAGAAGTTTCCCCGGGCAGCCTCCTGCAATATCAGCTTGTCCAGCGTCAGGTCCGATATCGCACGCCGAAGCCGCGCATTCTCTTTCTCCAAGTCCTTCATCCGCCGCGCCTGGTCGGTCTTCAGACCGCCATATTCCTTACGCCACCGATAATAGGTCTGTTCCGTAACGCCGATCCGGCGACACGCTTCAGCCGTCGTCGCCCCCTGCGCCAACACGACCTCCGCTTCACGCAGCTTGCCGATAATCTCTTCCGGGCGATGCTTCTTGGCCGGCATTCATATTCTCCTTCGTCATCCAAAATATCATCAATTTTGGACCACTCAGAAGGGGGCAGATCAACCTCGCGCGGGCAATTGGCGAGCGCGTCACGCAGATCCTCGGTCGGGTTGTTCTGGTTCGCCTGGATCTTCTCGCGGCTCTGCTGATAGCTTTTCGCATAGCCTTCCTTGATCGACTTGTAGCCAGTCATCTCCTCGATGATGCCGCTCATATTGCCGTCACCCCTGGCGATCTGGACCATGCGGTTGGCAAGCCGGCAGTCGTTGACCTGGATCGAATTCAGGTAATTGGTTGCTGCCTCCATCTTCGAGATGATGTTGCCCATCTTCTCGTCGAGCGTCTCGAGCAGATACTGGAACGCGACCGCGGGTGCCGCCTGCAATATGCTTTCGAGCTTCTGGACGAGATATTCGGGGTCGAGGAAGGACATGCCGCCGAGAAACATGTCGATCCCGCCGCAGCCGGCACGAACTTTCGGCAGCGTGATGCTCATCAGATAATCATTATGGACGTCGACGCGCCCCGAAAAGCCGCCGGCTGTCACATAGCCGCGCGCCTGGTCCTCGAAACTGCCGGGCGAGGTATAGGTCACATTGTCGAACCAATGCTCGGCCCAGCTCTGCGCGGCCGCTGGTGCCGATGATGTCGCCGCAACGAGAAAAGTCGCGGAAGCGTAGGAGAGGCGGCGGGCAAACAGCATGGGTGATCTCTCTGAAAAGCGGTTGAGGATATGCTGCCGCGTCCAGCGCGTGAGGGTTGGGCGCCTCGCAGAAATTGCCCGCCCCGCCACGAACTGAGGCAAGACTGGTCGATTGGGCATGGCCGCGGAGTTCCTCCACGCCGTGGTATGACATGCAGGCCCATCCGGAGCTTGAGTGCTGGATGGGCGTTCAAAAGCATCATCTCAACGGACGAAGCAGAGTAGAGCCTATCGTGGGCACGACAGTGCCGCTTTGTCTCAGGATGAGGGATTGCAATTCGCCAGCGCCTCACCTATGTGTATAGATATTGAAAAGGATACACATTATGCGGACGAACATTGTCATCGACGACAGGCTTATGGATGAGGCGTTGCGCGCAACTGGGCTTAAGACGAAGCGAGAAGCCGTCGAACTTGGTTTGCGCACGCTGCTTCGTCTTGGCAAGCAGCAGGATATCCGCAAGTTTCGAGGCAGACTCGCCTGGTCCGGCGATCTCGACGCCATGAGGACCGATGGATGATCTTGGTCGATTCCAGCGTCTGGATCGACTATTTTCGAGGTAGTGCTACCCCCCAGGCCGAACGGCTCGATATGTTACTCGGCAGTGAGCCGCTGCTTACTGGGGATATCATTCTGGCTGAAGTGTTACAGGGCTTTGGTAGCGACCGCGATTTCAATGTCGGATTGCGCTTGATGGGATCGCTTGACCAGATCGAAATCGGCGGCCGCGAAATTGCGATTCAGGCGGCACGAAACTTTCGGCATTTACGCGCCAAAGGCATCACTGTCCGCAAGACAATCGACACACTTATCGCTACCCGATGCATCGAGGATGGCATACAGCTTCTCTACAGCGACCGGGATTTTGATCCGTTCGCGGACTATCTTGGTCTCTGTTCGGTAATGGCGGACGAGTGAGCCAACCCTGCAAATCTGGAATGAAACTCCAATAATGCAAGGTTGATGGGAAGGCGAGTGCTAGGATTCCGCATCGCGGCGACCACATTTTCCCGCCATCAGTTCACCACTGCCTTTCTCGCGAAATACCCACGATCCGGGTGAACTTCGAAAGCGCGACGCCGACAGCGGGTCGAACCCCGGTCAGCATCTTCGCTGCGAGATAGAGGTTGCGCGCGAGATTCGGCGCATGGTCGGTGCCGATCGCGATCGGAATGATGCGGTTCTGGTCTGCGACGGGGCGCACCCAGGCGACGGGATGGCCAACCCAAGGCAAGCCGAGACGCCCCGAGCGCAGCATCGCTTCTTGCTCGCCGATCGCGCGAACCTCCCACCCGTAGCGGGATCGAAGGCCGGCAAGCTTGGTCCAGAGATCGCCGCAGGGAACGCAGGCAGACGCGGTACTCGTCTCGATCACGAAAATGTCGCGCTGACCTCGCAATGTCTGGGCAAGGTCTGGGGGGAAGGCGCGCGTTACGGGCACACGCCCGAGCCAGCTGTTCATCTCGGCTATGTTGGCGACCGGGTGAACTGCAGCTCGCGCAGCATCCTCGCGATTGATGGTCTGGGCATTGGCTGGCGGGCCGAACAGGTTCATCATGCTTAGCAGGACGAGGATGCTGCCCTGCCTGAACCAATCTTGCGAGTAAGGTTGTTTTGCCTTACATTGGATGGCTGAAAGGATAGTTTGCATGAACGCCGTCACGATCACGACGAAAGGGCAGATCACCCTGCGGAAGGAATTGCTCCGGCATCTCGGCGTCCATCCCGGCGACAAGATCAGTCTCGACAAGCTGCCCGATGGTCGGATTGCGATCCGGCCTTTGACGAGAACCGGTAAGATTTCGGATATTTTCGGTATGCTCAAACGAGAAGGCCAGCCGGCGATCTCGATCGAGGAGATGAACGAGATCATCGCAAAAGGGTGGGCCGGCGAACGATGAAAATCATTGCGGACACCAACATCCTCGTTCGCGCGATCGCAGATGACGACATGGTCCAGAGTCCCATAGCCAAGGCCCAACTTGATGAGGCTGAACTGGTCGCCCTTACATTGCCGGCGCTTTGCGAGCTCTGCTGGGTATTTCTTCGCGGGTACAAAGTCAGCCGGCATGAGATGGCCGAGACGATCCGCGTGCTGGTCTCCGCCAGCAATGTGAAGGTGGATGGGCAAGCGGTCGAAGCGGGGCTCGCCATGCTGGACGAGGGGGGAGACTTTGCCGACGGGGTTATCGCTCATGACGGCCAATGGCTCGGCGGCGATACATTCGTCAGTTTCGACCGGGACGCCATCGGTCTGCTGCAGAAGCACGGGCAGGCTGCAATCATCCCAGCTTGAACACGCAATCTGTTCGGCTGTTCGTACCGCTGTCACTGCTGCGGCCCCATGTTGGCCCCGACAAGGTCGCCGCCGAGCGCGCGCGGATCGGTGGCCGATACCGGTCCGTTCGACAGCGCGTCGAAGAAGCCGTTTTCCTCGCCCGCGCCGGTCAGGAATTGCTCCGGCCTGATATCGCCAAGAAGAAGACGCACCGCCTGATAGGTGTGTCAAACGGCGTTCAAAAGGGACCCCCTATTGGAGTGGGCCCCTCGGGCCGGACAAGGAAGCATAGTTGGATTGACCGTGTAGCCGGGCTTTTGGAGAAGAGCCCATGGCAAGACACCGATCCCATAGCGTCGAGTTCAAGCGTCAGGTCGCGCAGGAGTTTCTGAGCGGCGAGACGCTTCACGCCCTTGCCAAGCGGCACGATATTTCCCGGCAGTTGATCCGCATCTGGGTGGAGAAGTACGAGGCCGGCGCCCTTGATGAAGATGCGCGAGCGGCAGATCTGATCCAGGAATATGAGGCCCGGATTGCCGCACTCGAACGCCTTGTCGGCAAACAGGCGCTGGAACTGGAGTTTTTAAAGGGGGCTCTTCGCGACGCACCGCGGCCGAGAAGCGCCAGTACATCCGTGATCACCGGCCCGGCGGGATGTCGATCGCGCGAGGATGTCGGCTGATGGGCATCGCAAGATCGACATTCTACCACGTGCCGACCGAGCGGATCGGCGATGCTGAACTCCTGACTGCTATCGCGGCGATCTGCGATGAGTTCGAAGCCTATGGCTGGCGCCGCGTGCAGGCCGCGCTTCGCCATCAGGGCGTGATCGCCAACCACAAGCGGATCAAGCGATTGATGCGCGAGCATGGCCTGCAACCGCGCCGCCGCAGGCGCTATACCGCAACCACCGACAGCGACCATGACCTGCCAGTCTTTCCGGATCACTCGAAGGACATGATCCTCGATGGCCCCGATCAGCTCTGGGTGGCGGACCTGACCTATGTCGCCATCATCGGTGGTTTTGCTTATGTCGCGATCATCCTCGACGCCTGGTCGCGCCGCGTGGTCGGCTATGCCATCGGGAGGTCGATTGACGCCCGGCTCGCCGTGGCGGCGCTGAAAGTGGCGATCGAACGACGGCGCCCGCGATCAGGATGCGTGCATCATTCTGACCGCGGGAGCCAATACGCATCCCGCATCTATCGAGCGATGCTCGCCGATCATGGGATGGTCGGCTCGATGAGCCGGCGGGGCAACCCCTATGACAATGCCAAGGCGGAAAGCTTCATGAAGACGCTCAAGGTCGAGGCGGTTTACCCCATGGCGTTCGAAACCTTCGATGATGTCGCCGGCCAGCTTCCCAGGTTCATCGACGACATCTATAATCAACGCAGATTACATTCCGCGCTCGGCTATGTCAGCCCTGCGCAGTTCGAGCAGCAACACTCCCGGCCCATGGTCAAATCAGCTGCGTGACCCTGTCCGGCCCGAGGGGCCCACTCCA
>NZ_JBOHHU010000023.1:0-49032 GCF_050725615.1 Sphingopyxis sp. | reverse complement strand
TACACCAGCGGCACCACCGGCAAGCCCAAGGGGGCGGTGCTGTCGAACCGCAACCTGTTCGGCCTGCGCCTCCCCAACCTCGAGGGCGGCGAACCCTGGACGAAATGGGATGCCGATGAGGGCGTGCTCGTGGCGATGCCCTGCGCGCATATCGGCGGCACCGGCCTCAATGTGATGGCGCTGGCGGCCGGGGTCGGCAGCCATGTGCTGGCCGAATTCGACACCGGGCGCGTTCTCGATCTCGTCCAGCAGGGGCGGATCACCCGCTTCTTCATGGTGCCGGCCGCGCTCCATCTGCTGCTCCAGAACCCGCGCTGCGCCGAAACCGATTTCAGCCGGCTCAAATATATCCTCTATGGCGCCGCGCCGATCCCGCTCGAACTGCTGCGGGCGTGCATCCAGATGTTCGGCGCCGATTTCATTCAGGCCTATGGGATGACCGAGACCACCGGCACCGTCATCATGCTGCCGCCCGAGGACCATGACCCGAACGGCAATCCGCGGATGCGGTCGGCGGGTCGTCCGATGAAGGGGGTCGAGGCGCGCATCGTCGATGGCGACGGCAACGACGTCCCGCTCGGCGAGGTGGGCGAGATCATCACCCGCTCGTCGAACAATATGCTCGGTTACTGGAACCTGCCCGAAGCGACGGCATCGACGCTCGACAAGGACGGCTGGATCCATACCGGCGACGCGGGCTATATGGACGCCGACGGCTATATCTTCATCCACGACCGGATGAAGGATATGATCATCTCGGGCGGCGAGAATGTCTATCCCGCCGAGGTCGAGAGCGCGATCTTCGGGCATCCGCAGGTGCTGGAGGTCGCGGTGATCGGTATTCCCGACGACAAATGGGGCGAGACGGTGAAGGCCGTCGTCGTTCCCAAGCCAGGTGAAAAGGTCGATCCCGCGAGCATCATCGCCTGGGCCCGCGACCGCATCGCGCCGTACAAGGTGCCCAAGTCGGTCGACGTGATCGAAGCGTTGCCGAGGAACGCCAGCGGCAAGATCCTGCGCAAGGACCTCCGCGCGCCCTATTGGGAGGGGCGCGAGCGGATGGTGAACTGAGCCGTTTGCGGCTAGGTCCTACCGATGAGGTCGGTCCGATTCCTGTTCGCCCTGCTGCTCGCCAGCCTGTCGTTTCCGTCGATCGCGGCCGAGGAGGCTGCGGCGCCGCAGCCGCAGGTGGTGATGATCGAGACCAATCCCTGGCTGATGGTTATGGGATCGGATTCGCCCGCCTTCGCGCTCTACGACAATGGCGACCTGATCTATGCGCGGGGCGACGCTTATCGCTTCGTCCATCTCGATGCGGAGGCGCGCGGCAAGCTGCTGGCCTCGATGAACCTCGCCGACGCTGCGGCGCACCAGGGCAATATCGAGACCACCGACGCGACCGACCAGCCTGAAAACCTGTTCTTCGTCTTCGATAGAGAAAGACCCTGGGCGCTTCGTGTCTATGGGGGGATGGCGCCATCCGGCACCGATCGGGGCGGCTCGCCGGTCGAGGCTGCGGTTCCCGCCGAGGTCCAGCGACTCTACGACACGATCGCGACCTTCGACCGCGCCGATGCGACCATATGGCTGCCCGCCAAGGTCGAGGTCATGATCTGGTCCTATGACTATGCGCCCGATCCGTCGATCCATTGGCCGGTGGGCTGGCCGGGGCTCGACGATACCGATACGCGCAAGCGGGCCGACGACAGCTTCAGCCTCTATGTGCCCTCGGCGATGCTGCCGCAGCTCCGCGACTTTCTGGCGACCCGCAAGGAACGCGGCGCGGTCGAGATCGGCGGCAAGAAATGGGCCGTCTCGCTGCGCTATCCCTTCCCGGGCGAAGAAAAATGGATGGGCGGTGGTGAGTGACATCGCGCGCCCTATTGGGAGGGGCGCGAACGGATGGTCAATTGAGGGCGTTGCGCCATTGGCCATTTCGGGCCATTGGGTCTGAAGCAAGGGGCTAACTTGCTGTATTGAAACGTCTACGGGGGATTGGTGATGTTGGGGTGGCTATTCCGTTTGCCTGCGATTGCCTATTTTGTGATTGCGGGTTTGCTGGTCGCAGGCGGTATTGCGATGTTCTTTTCGATGCGGGCGGACGATTCCGCGCGGGCGGCGGCACTCAGCCACGCGCCGCCGGCTGTGATCACGCTCGATGAGCTGAAACCGGCGACATACAAGGCCGATTATGACGAGATTGTGCTGAAGGCGCAGGCTTTTCCGCAAGGGATGATCGAATCGGTCAAGACCAAGGGATCGCGCGAAGTGGGGCGGACGCTCTATATGCCGCTCTTCCCGCTCGCGGCAAAAACGCCGGACGAGCCCGCCACCGCCGTGATCGTCGTCGAAGGCACGATTTCCGACGACGAAATCGGCAAGATGTTTGTCGCGCCCGGCACGATCGGACCGGTCGCGCAGGTCGACGGCATCTTTGAAGGAGAATCGAGCCTCGACCGATCGAAGGCCATCGAGGCCCTGCAGCGGACGGTCAAATTGTCGCCGGATTTCGCGATCATCAAGCCCTTCGTTCATGGTCGCAAGGCCGATCTTGCGCCGAAGGGCGACGGTCCTGCGGTGTTGATCGCCGCGCTGGTCGCGGCCGTCGTCAGCGCCTTGTTCGGTTTCTATCGCAAGCAGAGCGAGCCCGGTTATGGCGACCGCGCGGAGGGCTATCAGCCCTAGCGGACGATCGCCGGGCCGGTCGTGATCCCTTTGTGGAGATCACGGCCGCCTGCCTTGCGACCGCCGTGAAGCCGGCCTAGGTTAGGGCGTCGGCCTCGACCGTCGGGACAAGGGGCTGCGGGGAGGTTCGATGCCGTTTGGCCTGGCATTTGCGCTGATGGCGACACCGGTCGCGGCCTCCGCCGTTCCGGTCACCGTCATCACGGTCCACGACCTGACCCCCAAGGAAATCCGCGCGATGCAGCGGCGCGACCGGCAGCTGGTCCGGCTTTGCCGGAGCGTCGCGCGTCATCGTGGCAACCTCGCCAAGTTGCTCGTCGCCAAGGGCGCCGACAGCGATACGCTGTCCGAAGTCGCGTGGCAGCTTTGGGACGGTGAAGATGGCTGCCGCCGGGACCGGGCGCTGGCGATCGACGTGACGCGCCGGGTCATCGACGGCAAGGCGCTGACCTTCGTCGATGTCGATACGGTCGCGCAGCTCGCTATGTTCCTCCAGTCGCGCGGCGAGCCCGCCGATATGACCGAACTCGCCGAGCTTCGGCGGATGATGTGGGTGCGCGGCGACCATTATGGCGTCGGCGCTTCCCCGACCTGGTCGGCCGATGAAAAGCGCGATTTTGTCGCGCGCGACGATATTTGGGCCTTCATCGACAGTGCCGAACGGCGCGAGGGATGGAAGCATCGGGCGATGCTGCTCGAGGCATTGCTCGACCCGCTGTCGCCGCGCCACGACGCGGGGCGTGCCGTCGCCATGATCGAGGCTGACAACGACAGCCGCGACTGGACGCGCGCGGCGCGGCTGTTGCTTGACGGCAATGGATTGCCTGCGGACCCGGCGCGCGCCGAAGCGCTGCTGGTCCGCGCGGCGCCTCATAATGATGATGCGCGCCTGTTGCTGCTGCCGATCCTTGCGCCGCGGCTGGACAGTGCCGATCCGGCCGTTGGTCAGGCAGCGCTGACGCTGATGGAGACCTGGGCGTCCAGGACCGAACCGGGCGGCGCGGCGACCCGCGCGTTATTGTGGCCGCGCCTCGTCAAACAGCTGTCGGCGCCGACGGTCGACGAGCAACGCGCCGCAGCCTACGGGCTCACGCAATATGCGATTCTGGGGAGCGACGGCGACCGCCGCCCCCTGTTCCAATGGCTCGACACGGCGCTGCGGCGTGGCGACGAAGCCGGGAAGGCCGCCAGTTGGGCCAATCTGGGCCGCCTGTCGATGAACCGGGTTCCGGGCGCCGAGGCGGTGATGGCCGCGGCTTATGAGCGCGCCGGCGGCCTGCTCGATGGCGGGGCGCTCCAGCAGGGAAATTTCCTGCCCTTCATCACCGCCGACGATTATCCGGCACGCGCGATACGCGAGGAGAGTGAAGGGGTCGTCGAAGCCGAAGCCGTGATCGCACCCAATGGCCGCGTCCTGCATGTCGTGGTGACGCGCTCGGCGTCGCCGACGCTCGACGAGATCGTCCAGCGGGTCGTCGTTCGCCGCTTCCGCCTCAAGGACAAGCCCGAATTTGCCGGGCATTATGTGCGCGCCAAGCTGCCGCCGATCCAGTTTCGCTTACCCAATTGCACCCCTGGCACCGAACGGGCACCCGCGGTCGAGACGGCAATATTGGTCGATGGCGATTATTGCCGCCAGCCTATCCAGGACGTGCCGATCTCCGCCACGACTGTCGGGGCCGCCTCAGAAAAACTGCGTACCGCCGTCCTGGTTGATGATCGCGCCGGTCATATAGGCGGCGCGCTTCGATAGCAGGAAGGTGAAAAGGTCGGCGAGTTCGTGCGGGCGACCGACGCGGCCCAGCGCGACCTTCATCCCCCATTGTTCGGTCATCCAGCGGTCGAGCGCCGCCTCGGGATCGCCGCCATAGGCCGCCACCGCCTGCTGCGTTGCCGACGCCAGTGCTTCGGTCGCGACCGCGCCGGGGGCGACGCAGTTCACCCGCACGCCCTTGGGCCCATAAGCCATGGCGAGATTCTTCGACAGCGCCGCGATCCCCGATTTCATCGCGACATAGGGGTAAAGGTGCGCCGCCGCCGCGCGCGTCGAATAGGAGGCGGTGAGCACGACCGCGCCGCCGCCCGACGCCGCGATGATCGGCAGCGCGGCCTGGCACGCGCGGACGCTGGTCATCAGCACCGCCTGAAAGCTCGCCTCCCACTGCGCGTCGCCTTCGTCCTCGAAACCGCCATGGCTGAGCACGGGCCCGGCGGTGACCGCGAGCCCGTATAACCGCCCGAAGTGATCGGCGGCGGACGCGATCGCGGCTTCGACTTCCCCCGGCCGCGTGGCGTCGGCGCTTCGCACGATCACTTCGGCGCCGAGGTCGCGCAGCGCCCGAGCCTTCGCCTCGCCGCGTTCGACGTCGCGCGCGATCAGCGCCAGCTTCGCGCCTTCCTCGGCCAGTTGCCGCGCGGTTGCATAGCCCATGCCCTGCGTCCCGCCGACGATGGCAATCGGTTCTCCGGCCAGCCTCAAATCCATCGGCGCGTTCCCCCTATGCCGTCTTTTGCCGTTCGCGTGCCCGCACGAACGCGTCGCGCGCCATGCAGCGCGCCAGCCACGCCTTGGTTCTCTCGCCGAGCACATCGTCGGCGCCCAGCGTCGTCGCCAGATACGCGGCATAGCCGATGACGATGTCGGCGATCGTGAAGCGCCCCGCGACAAGCCATTCGCGCCCGTCGCCCAGTGCCGCCTCGATGCTCTTCGCGCGGCCGCCGAAAAAGGCCTTATAATCGTCGACCGCTTGGCGCAGCCGCCGTTCGGGCGCCTCGACGCGCGTGTAGCGCAGCATGATCGCGAGCGGGAAGGTCAGCGTCGCATCGCTGCGGTGGAGCCAGTTGCGATAATCCCAATAATCGGGTTCGTCGCGGCGCACCTCAAGCGGCGTCCCCTCGGCGATGCGCTCGCAGATCGCGGCGGACTCGGTCATCAACCGCCCGTCCTCGACCCAGCCGGGCACGGTCATCAGCGGGTTTACCGGGCGATAGTCGGGGGCAAAGGCGCGCGGCGGAAAGGGCAGGACGCGCAGGTCGATGTCGACGCCGGTCTCCAGGGCCGCCCACAGGCAGCGCAGCGAGCGTGCGTCGGCGCAATGATAGAGGATCGGAAGCGTCATGCGGCGATATCCTTCTGTCGCTCGATATGCAGGCGATGCTCGCGCCAGGCAATGAACAGCCCGCTCGCGACGATCAGCGGTGCGCCCATCCACGTCGTGTCGGCGGGCAGGGTCCCGAAGAACCACCAGCCGCAAGCGATCGACCACAGCAGGCTCGAATAATCCATCGGCGTCACCACCGACACCGGGGCGAGGCGCAGCGCGCCGGTCAGCGACAATTGCGCCACCGCACCAAGCAGTCCGAGCCCGACGAGCAGGCCCCATTCGCTCGTGCTGTGCGGTGTGAACACGAAGGGCAGGGCGATGCCGAGCGGCGCCATCGAGATCAGGCTGAACCAGAAGACGATCGTCATCGCGCTTTCGGTGCGGCCGAGGTCGCGGACCTGGATCGTGATCAGCGCGGTCATCACCGCGCCGCCCAGCGCGATCAGCGTGCCGAGCCCATGGTCGCCCTCGAAACCCTGCATCAGCAGGGTTGTCGGGTTGAGCACGATCAACACGCCGACAAATCCGACGATCACCGCCGCCCATCTTTGCCACCCGACGCGCTCGCCGAGCAGCGCGGCGGCAAGGAAGACGCAGATGATCGGCACCGACAGGTTGATCGTTGTCGCCTCCGCCATCGGCAGGAAGATCATGCCGCCGAAATTGAGCGCCATGCCGGTGAGCCCCATCATCGCGCGGCGCGCATGGATGCCGATACGCCGGGTCTTGAACAGACCAAGACCGCCGTGCATCAACGCCCATATCACTAGCAGCGGCAGCACCAGCGCCTGGCGCCAGAACAGGCTTTCGATCAGATGGATGCCCGCGGCGTCGATATATTTGACCAGCACGAACATCACCGACAGGCTGAGCATCGCGAGCAGCCGGAGCGCGATCCCGCCGAGATAATGTTGCGGCGGATCGGATGCGCGGACGGGGGTCATGCGCGGCGCATATCAGGGCGGAGATGCTTTGCAAGCTATGCATCGCCATAACGCTTGCCCCGCCCGCCTTGTCCCGCTAATGGCGCACTCCGGCCTAGGGGTATAGCTCAGTTGGTAGAGCATCGGTCTCCAAAACCGAGGGTCGTAGGTTCGAGTCCTACTGCCCCTGCCAGGCCGGCGTTCCGGAGTGTGTCGAGGCGCCAGAGCTTCCGCGCGTAAAAATCCCGGCATGGATCGGCGCGGGAAGGGCCGAGCGGTCCCGGGACTTTTCGGCCTGACCTTCCGCCTATAGCCGATCTCCGCCCGCTCACGGCCAAAGTCGATTATCCGCGACCCTGCTTGGTGAAACGGACGACGCAGGACAAGGTCACGAATATCGCCCCGCTGAAAACAAGCATCGCGTCGACCGAAAAGCTGCCCACGGCCAATCCTGCCAGCGAGGGAAGCAGCGCGGCGCCGCCCAGTTGGAAAGCGGTAAGGTAAAGGACCGCGCGGCGGCCCGGGTCGATTTCGATCAGCCAGCCGGCGAAGAAGGGCAGGGTGAAGAGCCAGACAAAACCGAAGGCAATGCTCACGGCGATGATCGCCGCCATGCTGTCGCGGCCGAGAAAAAAGAGGGCGACCAACACGGCGCCGACGAGGGCGCAAACGGAAATCGTGTGTCGGTTCGGCAAGCGTTCGCCAAAGCGCGCCGCCGCGAGGGCGCCCACGACCTGCGCGACTAGGCATAGCGAGACCGCGGTCCCCTCGAAGGTCGGAGGATATCCATAATGAATGAGCCAGAGGCCGAAATAGCTCCATACCGAGACGATGGCGCCGAGGAACAGGCCTGCGCCAAGGAGTGCGGTCAGGCTGGCGGGCGTCAAGGCGCCGCGCTCGCTGTCCGGCGCTGCGGGCCGAAGCTGGCGGGGAAGCGATAGCGCCGAAGCGGCAGCGATCGCGCCGGCGGCGGCGAGTGCGACCAGTGCCGTGTCGGTGCGGGAACTGGCCATGGCCAGGAAAGGAAGCGCCGCCGCGACGACGGCTTGCAGAAGCGTTTGCACGGCCAGGAAGATGGCGCTGGCCCGCTCGACCCGCGTCACGCGGGAAATGGCGACGAGGGCGGAGGCGACGAGCACCCCCTCGCTCAGGCCAGCGATGGCGCGCGCCGACGCGAGGATGGCCATGCCCGACTGGCCGGTCATCGCAAGGTTCATGGCGGCGAGGACGAGCCCCGCAAGACCGATCACGACCTGCCCGCCCGCCCGGCGGAGCAACCCGATCCCGGCCAGCGAGCCGAGAACCATCGCGAGCATTTCGATCGTTACCAGATTGCCGACCTGCGCTTCGGCTATGCGGCCCTCTTGGACCATCGCCCCGAGCAGGACCGGCTGAACGCCGAGGACGAGCAGCGCGCAGGAGCCGATCAGGATGGAGGTGGCGAGCGTCCGGCCGGTGACCGGCGACAGCGGGGCGGTCAAGGCGCGGTCTTTCGGTCGGTGCGGAGCGGCAGATATTCGGGAAGAAAGGTCCGCGAATAGGCGATGCGCGCGCGGCGGGCCTGCTCTTCCATCGCGTCGGTGATCAGCCCGTGGCGACGGATCGACAGCGACCAGATCGCATCGTTGATCACGATGACTTCGACGAGCCGGTCGTGGAGGTCGGGAATCTCCGGCATCACGAATCTTTGCGCCATCAATTCGATGCTGCGACCCGCCGTGACATAATTGCTGTCGAGGTCCTGCGTGCGAATGTCCGAAGACCAGGCCGGCCCTCCCAACAGGACCTGGCGTGCCGCGGGATGCGCGTTGAACCATTGCTGGCCCGCCCGATATTGCAGCGTCTGCAGATCCTGCCAGCTTGCGACCTCGTCGGGCACCGATGTCAGCACCCCCTCTTCGAAGCGCTTGAGGTAGCGTTCGGCCAGCGCGCTGAACACCAGCTGCGGCTCGGGGAAGAAGTGATAGATCGAGGGCGGCGAGATTTCGACTTCGGCCGCGATGGCATGGATGCTGATCGCCGAGGGGGGCAGGGTGTCGAGCAGGCGCTCGGCGCCGTCCAATATGGCCTCGAACCGGGCGCGGCTCCGTTTCTGGGCGGGGCGGCGGATTTCCGCCCGGGTCAGTTCGTTGATCGTCATGCACCCTCCTGATCCCGTCGATCATTCCCGCTGAGTGCGGGGAAAGCAACCATTTATCCGATTTATACATACGTTTTATCAAAAATTCTTGACTCTTACGTTCGTATTGCTCTCTAAATCGGATAAATATCCGAAAATGGAAAGAGGGGAAGTCGATGAAACGCGCTTTTGCACTGATTTCGGTTTCGCTGCTGGCGCTTGCTCCCGCCGTCGCGGCGGCGCAGGACGCGGGCGAGAGCGAGGGAATTGACGAAATCGTCGTCACCGCGCAGCGGCGCTCGCAGAATATCCAGGATGTCCCGATCAGCATCACCGCGATCAGCGGCGAGGCGCTGACCGAAGTCGGCATCCGCGATCCGCGCGATCTGTCGCTGCTGGTCCCAGGCCTCTCGTCGCAGGCGGGCACGTCGGCGACGACCACCTCGCTGTTCCTGCGCGGCGTGGGCATCGGCGACTTCAATTCGAACACCACCGGCGCGGTCGGCGTCTATGTCGACGACGTCTTCCTCGGCGCGAACGCCGGCAAGCTGTTCAACGTCTTCGACAGCGAGGGCATCGAAGTGCTGAAAGGGCCGCAGGGTACGCTCTATGGCCGCAATACCACGGCGGGCGCGATCCGCTTTTCGTCGCGCAAGCCGACCGACGCGCTCAGCGCCGATGCCGCCGTCTCCTATGGCCGTTTCAACGAGGTGCAGGTCGAGGGCGGGGTCGGCGGGCCGATCGCGGGCGATGTGCTGAAGGCGCGGGTCGCCGGCACCTATCTGCGCCGCGATGGCTGGCTGCTGAACCGCGTCACCGGCAACAAGCTCAACGATCTCGACATGTGGGCGGGGCGCGCGATCGTCGATTTCACGCCCAATTCCGACATCTTGATCCGCGCAATCGTCCATGGCGGCCAGAACCGCGGCGGCGCGCGCCAGTTCCAGCATCGCGGGCAGGGCATCGACTTTGCCGGCAACCCCAATTTCGCGAACGGCGTGCCGCTCGACGCCTTGGGCTATGCCGATACCGACGGCGATCTCAATGCGGGGGATTATGACATCGAGGGGCAGGAGCGGGTCAATGTCTTCGGCGGCTCGCTGACCGCGAGCCTCGATATGGGCGGGGTCATGCTGACGTCGATCAGCGCCTATGAGCAGGTGCGCCGCAGCACCGTCGAGGATACCGACGCCAGCCCGAACAATGTGCTGACCGCGACCTATATCGACCGGCCAAAGCAATATAGCCAGGAAGTGCGGCTGCAGTCGAAGGACGGCGGCGCGGTGAACTGGATCGTCGGCGGTTATTATTTCCACGACAAGCTCGTCACCGAGAGCGCATTCGACATCCTTCGCGTGTTCCGCGATCCGAACGATCTTCTCGGTACTTTCGACCCGGCCAATTCGATTGGCAATTTCGCCTATCCCTATACGCAGACGACCGAGAGCTGGGCGGCGTTTGCGCAGGCCGACGTCAAGCTGTCGGACAAGCTGACCCTGACCGGGGGGCTGCGTTATTCCACCGACAGCATCGATTTCGATTTCCACAGCTTTTTCGACGATGTGATCACGGTGCCGGTGCTCGACTTCACCGGGTCGAAGACGTTCAAGGACCTGTCGTGGCGCGCCGCGCTGTCGTTCCAGGCGACCGACGATCTGCTCTTCTACGCCTCGTCGTCGAAGGGGTATAACAGCGGCGGCTTTGCGGGCGGTTCGTCGAGCGATCCGGCCCAGTTGCAGCCGTTCCGGTCGGAAAAGCTCTACGCCTATGAGGCGGGTTTCAAAAGCGACCTGCTGGACCGCAAGTTACGTTTCAACGCCGCCGCTTTCTATTACGACTATCGCGACTTGCAGGTGTTCGTCGTCGATACGTCTGGCGTGATCCCGGTCCAGCGCAAGCTGAATGCGGGCAATGCCGAACTCTATGGAGTCGAGGTCGAATTGCAGGCGCAGCCGTCGCGCAATTTCAACGCCTTCGTCAATGCGAGCCTGCTCCACGCGCGGTACAAGGACTTCACCGCGCTCGCGGCCGAGGATTATTCGGGCAACAAGCTGGTCAACGCGCCCGAAGTCGCGATCTCGGCCGGCTTCTCGCTGACCCAGCCGCTGCCGGGCGACAGCGCGCTGCGCCTCCGCGTCGACGGCAGCCTTCAGTCGGAGGTGTTTCTGACCCCCGACAATGTGCAAGCCAACCGCGTCAAACCCTATGGCATCGCCAATGCCCGGCTGTCGTGGCTGTCGGCTGACGAGACGCTTGAGGTCGCGCTCTGGGCCAAGAATATCACCGGCACCCGCTATGTGACCTATGTGTCGCCGGTCGTGACGATGGACCAGCTTAATTACAACGACCCCGCGACCTATGGCATCCAGGCCGTCGTGAAATTCTGATGACGGGCAGGGCGCGCCATGAGCGCGCGCCCATCGAAGGAAAGACGATATTATGACCAGAACGCAGGATGCGGCGCTGCGCGCGCGCGCGCTCAAGGTGATCCCGAACGGCATGTACGGCCATGAATCGGTGCGCCTGCTCCCCGACAGTTTCCCGCAATTCTTCAGCAAGGCCGAGGGGGCCTATATCTGGGACGCCGACGGCAATCGCTATCTCGACTATATGTGCGCTTATGGGCCGAGCCTGCTTGGCTATCGCGACGAACGGGTCGAGGCGGCGGCAAGTGCGCAGGCGGCGCTCGGCGATACGCTGACCGGACCGTCGCCGCTCATGGTCGAACTCGCCGAAACCCTGGTGGAGATGGTCGACCACGCCGACTGGGCGATGTTCTGCAAGAACGGCACCGATGCCACCACCATGGCGATGAGCAGCGCGCGCGCGCAGACCGGCAAACGGGTCGTGCTGGTCGCGAAGGGCGCCTATCATGGCGCCGCGCCTTGGTGCACGCCGATCCCGGCAGGGACCGTCGCCGAGGATCGCGCGCACGTCCGCACCTATGCCTATAACGACGTCGCGAGCCTCGAAGCGGCGGTCGTCGAGGCGGGCGACGATCTTGCCGCGATCTTTGCATCGCCCTTCCGTCACGATGCCTTTATCGATCAGGAGGCGCCCGACCCTGCTTACGCCCGCCGCGCGCGCGCTTTGTGCGACGAAGCGGGGGCGATGCTGATTGTCGACGAGGTCCGCGCGGGTTTCCGTCTCGCGCGCGGCAGCAGTTGGAGCGAACTCGGCGTCCAGCCCGATCTCAGCGCGTGGGGCAAATGTTTCGCGAACGGCCATCCGATTTCGGCTTTGCTTGGTTCGGACCGCTGCCGCGAAGGCGCCGGTTCGATCTATGCCACCGGATCCTTCTGGTTGTCGGCGGTGCCGATGGCGGCGGCGATCGAGACATTGCGGATCATCCGCGAGAGCGATTATCTCGAACATATGGCTCGCCTTGGCGATCACCTGCGGTCGGGACTCGACGTCGCCGCGACAAAGCATGGCTTCACGTTGCGGCAGACCGGTCCGGTGCAGATGCCGCAGATCATGTTCGCCGATGATCCCGATTTCCGCGTCGGTTACGGCTGGGCAGAAGAAATGCTGGCGCGGGGTGTCTATATGCACCCCTGGCACAATATGTTCCTGTGCGCTGCCGTGACCGAAGCCGACATCGACATGACGCTCGCCGTAGCGGACGAGGCGTTTGCGGCGCTTGCGGCACGACGCGGCGCCCTCGAACCCCATCCGATCCTCGTCGCGCTTGCGGCGGCGACGGCCGGCTGACCATGCAACTCGATCTGCTCGCGATCGGCCTCACGACGATCGACATCACGGTCTATCCCGTCGCGTCCTTGCCCGATGGCGAGGCGGGGCAGATCGTCGAAAAGATCATCTTGTCGCCGGCGGGCACTGCGGGCGGGACCGCGTTCATTGCGCAAAAGCTGGGCCTTCGCACCGCCATCGCCTCGGCGGTCGGCGACGATCCGCAGGGGCAGTTGATCCGGTCGGTGTTCGATGCAGCCGGGGTCGACACTAGCCTGCTCGCCGTCGATGCCGCCTGGCCGACCTCGACCACGGTCCTGCCCATCCGCCCAAACGGCGATCGTCCGAACTGGCATATGATGGGGGCGAGCATCTTCGCGCCGGTTACCGATGCGGTCTTTGCCGCGCTTTCCCGCACCGCCGCCGTTCATTGGGGCGGCGTGGGGTTTCCGGGCGCTGCGGGGAAGGGGGCCGATCTGCTGCAAGCGGCACGCGAGCGGGGCATTTTTACATCGTGCGACCTGATCGCGCCGTCGGATGCGGCGCAGGCCGATCTCGACGCCCTGTTGCCGCACGTCGACCTGTTCATGCCCAGCCTTGCCGAGGTCCGCGCGCTTGCCGGAACCGACGATCCGATCGAAGGCGCGCGGCGTTTCCTGGCGCGGGGTGCGGGCGGGTGCCTCGTCAAGATGGGGAGCGAAGGGGCGCTGCTCGTTCTGGCTGACCGGCAAATTCACGTCCCTGCACACCTTATCGATCCGGTCGACACGGCCAGTTGCGGCGACAGCCTCTGCGCGGGATATATCGCGGCGCGCGCCCGTGGCCTCGATCCCGCCGAAGCCCTGCGTTTTGGCGTTGCGACCGCGGCGCAGGTCGCGCTCGGCGTCGGCACGCTGGGCAAGCTCGATGGCTATGATGGGACGCTGGCGTTCCTGCGCGAGACGCCGGTGCGGGAGGAGCTGTGATGACCGAAGACGAAGCCCGGCAACAGCTTGCCGATGCGATGCGCGCGCTCGACGCGCGCGGACTCAATCGCGGGACGTCGGGTAATCTGTCGGTCCGCTTCGCCTCTGGGATGTTCGTCACGCCGTCGGGCATCACTCCCGATCGCCTGACCCCCGACCTGATGGTCTTCGTCGACGCGGACGGCGGCGTGGCCCCCGGCGCGGCAAAGCCATCGAGCGAATGGCGAATGCATATGGGCATCTATCGACGCCGCGCCGATGCCAAGGCCGTGGTTCACTGCCACGCCCGCCACTCGACCATATTGGCCTGTGCCCATCGCGAAATCCCGCCGCTCCACTATATGGTCGCGGTCAGCGGTGGAGCCAGCGTCCCGGTCGCACCCTATGCGACGTTCGGCAGCGAAGAATTGGCGGACGGCGTCGTGCGAACGCTGGACGGCCGCCTCGCCTGCCTGATGGCCAATCATGGCCTGATCGCCCTTGGCCCGAACCTCGCGACTGCGATGGCGATCGCCGAGGAGGTCGAAGAACAGGCGGCGGTCTATTGCGGCACGCTGGCGATCGGTGGCCCAAAGCTGCTCGATGCCGCCGAGATGCAGCGGATCCTCGGCGCCTTCCGCCGTTACGGGCAGCGCGAAACGGACGATTGAATCCGGTATTTTCTTCTCAAAAGCCACCCGGGCGATCGTGCCGATCAGCTTCCGACAATGGCGTCGATCCGGGTGGCAAGCGCCTCGTCGCGCGAGGACACTCCCGCAGCGTCATGGGTGGTGAGCCAGATATCGATGCGGTTATAGACGTTGCACCATTCGGGGTGGTGGTCGGCACGCTCGGCGTCGATGGCGATCCGCATCATAATCTCCATCGCTTCCGAAAAATCTCCGCATTCGAGTCTGCGGTGGAGCGCCTTGCGTTCGGCATCGTAACGCCAATGGGGGAGCCGGTTGAGGAGTTCCGTCAATTCGGTCGGATTATAGGATTCGATCATTATCGCCTCAATGGTCGTGGGTTGTGAAGGGTCGCAGGATTGCTGGTCGCCCGCGTTCCATCGATCCGGGTTTCCCCGGCGCTGCGGGCCATGGACACGAGGTCGATCATGTTGCCGGCAGCACGACCGCGCGACACTCACCAAATCCGATCGAGACATATCCGGCGGCCGAGGCCTGCGCCTTGAGGATCAGTTCATCGCCGTCCTCGAGGAAGGTCCGCGTTTCGCCGTTCGGCAAGGTCAGGGGACGAGCCCCGCCTTCGCTGATTTCGAGCAGACTGCCGAAGCCCGATCGTTCGGGGGCCGAGATGGTGCCGGTGCCGAGCAGGTCGCCCGGCGACAGGTTGCAACCGTTCGAGGCGTGATGGGCGACCATCTGGTTGACCGTCCAGTACATGCTCGTCGCCGGACCGCTGCTCAACCGGAAAGGGGCGGCGCCCTGCGTCCGCATTCGCCGGGTATGCAGGAAAACCTCAAGGGTCAGGTCGAGCGCGCCATGTCGCTGGTCATTGTCGTCGCGCAGATAGGGCAGGGGGGCAGGATCCCCTTCCGGCCGCGACGGCTGCGACGTGCGGAACGGGGCCATCGCATCGGCGGTGACGATCCATGGCGATATGGTCGTGTGGAAATTCTTCGCGAGGAAGGGGCCGAGCGGCTGATATTCCCACGCCTGTACATCGCGCGCCGACCAGTCGTTCAGCAGGCAGAAACCGGCGACATGATGGCTCGCCTCGGCGATGGAGAGCGGTCGTCCAAGCGCATTGCCCGCGCCAATCCAGACCCCGAGTTCCAGTTCATAGTCGAGCCGCGCGGTCGGTTCGAAGACCGGCGCATCGGCATCGGGGCCCTTGCGCTGGCCATACGGCCGGCGAACGCCGACATCCGAAGGCCGAACCGAGGAGGCCCGGCCATGATAGCCGATGGGCACATACTTATAATTGGGAAGCAACGGGTTGTCGGGTCGAAACTGCCTGCCGACATTATTGGCATGGTGAATGCCGACATAGAAGTCGGTATAGTCGCCGATCCGCGCCGGGACGAGGAGTTCGCAGTCGCCGGCGCGAAACAATTTGTTCTCGACGATGTTGCGATAGTCCGGATCGGACAGAAGTTCGCTGATCCGCCGTCGCAGCGCCCGCTTGCGGCCGACCGGAAGCCCGAGCAGCGCGTTTGCGCCCGGCTGCTGGCAAGCCTGCACCACCAACGGATCGAACAGCCCGGCGTCGGCGCATGCCTTGAGGTCGAGGATCTTGTCGCCGATCGCGGTGCCGATACGCTCCGGTCGGTCCGCCGGCGCAAACAGGCCGAGCGGCAGATTCTGGATCGGAAAGTCGACATGCCCGTTCGCACTATCGACCCAGCTCGTGCGAGCCGGGTCGTGCGTCTCGTCGGTCGTCCACCAGCTCATGGTGCCACTTGCCCGAGGCTGGCGAGGAAATGGGGGATATTCTCCCGGGTCAGGCCGGCAATGTTGATGCGACCGTTCGGCGCCATGTAGATGCCGTGGCGAGCGCGCATTTCGGCGACCTCGCCGGGCGCCATCGGAAGCATGGCGAACATGCCGCGCTGACGCCCGATGAACGCCAGCGACGGCTGCCGTGCGGCGACCGTTTCGCGCAGCCCGTTGATACGAAGGCGCATCGCGGAGAGTTCGGCCTCCCAGTCCGCGCGCAGATCCCGGGAATCGAGGATGATCCGGACCAGCGCGGCCCCATGATCGGGCGGCATCGACCAGAGGCTGCGGGCGAGCGCGAACATGTTGCCGCGAACCAGCGGTGCGGTCCCCGCGCGGGGCGACTGGACCCAGAGCGCCCCGACGCGGTCGCGGTAGAGGCCGAAATTCTTGTCGCAGCTATAGGCAAGAAGCGCGGCGGGAAGCGCCGCGAACATCGCGCGGGTCGCCGCCGCATCCTCGTCCAGCCCGTCGCCGAGTCCCTGATAGGCGAGGTCGATGAGGGGGATGATGCCCTTTTCCTCGCAAAAGCCGGCGATCGTCGCCCACTGGCCGGGGGCGAGCGTCGCGCCGGTCGGATTGTGGCAGCAGCCGTGAAGAAGCAGGATGTCGCCGGGCATGGCAGCTTCCAGATCCTCCATCATGGCGGCAAAATCGATCGTCGCGGCGGCGACATCGTAAAAGCGGTGGCCCGCGACCTTCAGACCGGCGGAAAGGAAGATCGGTCCGTGATTGGGCCATGTTGGCTCGCCGATCCACACCGTGGCGTCGGGGGCTGCCCGTTGCAGCAGTTCGGCGCCGAGCCGGAGTGCGCCGGTGCCGCCGGGCGTCTGCACGCCGCAAAGGCGGGGCGAGCGGGCGATATCCGATCCCAATGCGACCTCGGCCAGAAGCTCGGCAAAGCGGCTGTCGCCGTCGGCGCCGAGATAGGATTTTGTCGATTGGTCCTGAAGGAGATGCGCTTCGGCCGATTTGACCGCGCGCATTACCGGGGTCGCGCCATCGTCGTTGCGAAACACGCCGACGCCCAGGTCGATTTTGTCGGGGCGATCGTCGGAACGATAGAGGCCGATCAGGCCGAGCAATGCATCGGCCGGCACGGCGTCGAGCTGGTCAAAGCCGTCCCAGGCACGCGCGGCGACGGGAGAATACGCGTCGATCATGGCAATTCCTTCGTGCGGTTATAGGCCTGCGTCCCCTGGTGGATGACGGTGTCGCTATCGAGCAGGTCGGCGGGCGCGAGATCGCTTTGGCTCTCAAGCTCTCGATAGAGGGGTGCGAAATCATTCTCGACGGTTTGGCGAAGCAGGTCCTCGAAGCTGTCGATGACAAAATAACTCTGCTGATAATCGTCGATCTTGTAGCGGGTCCGCATCAGCCGCCGGAGGTCGAAGCCGATCCGGTTGGGCGACGGGTCGTCGAGCGCGAAAACAGACTCGCCATAAGAGGACACGATCCCCGCGCCATAAAGCTTGAGATCGCCGCCTTGCCGGATCAGCCCGAATTCGACCGTGTACCAATAGAGGCGGGCGAGATTGTCGATCGCGCCCAACCCGTCGGCCCGCAGCCCGCCCTCGCCATAGGCCTGCATATAGTCGGCGAAGACGGGGTTCGCGAGCAGCGGGACATGGCCGAACACATCGTGGAATATGTCGGGTTCCTGCAGATAGTCGATCTGGTCGGGACGACGAATGAAGCGTCCCGCGACGAAACGGCGGTTGGCGAGATGCTCGAAGAAAAGGCGATCGGGAACGAGGCCGGGAACCGCGACGACCTGCCAGCCGGTCAGCTTGTAGAGCCGCTCGGACAGTTCTTCGAAATCCGGAATGCCCGGCTTGGTCATCCGCAGCACGTCGAGCCCGTCCATGAACTCGGGGACGACCCGACCGGGGAGCATCGCCGCCTGACGATCGAACAAATGATCCCACATCGCATGTTCGTCCGCAGTGTAGGATGTCCAATCCTGCGGGATCGTCCAGTCTTCGGCGGCGCCCGCAGGGCGCTCGAGAATTTTCTGTTCCATGAAAAGCATATCGCACGCCGCCGCCGAAAAGGGGTTTCAATTTCGCGCCGCCAGCGGCAGTATCTGATAAAAATAATTCGCAGATTGGCCATAAAATGAAAAATGATGCAAATCTTGACGGCATAGACCGGCGAATCATCTCGGAACTTCAGCGCGATGCGTCGATCAGCCATGCCGAACTCGCCGAACGGGTCGGCACGTCGACGGCCTCTTGCTGGCGCCGGCTCAAAGCCCTGGAGGCGGCGAATGTTCTGACGCGGGCGGTACGGCTGGTGAACCCCGGAGCCATCGGCCGCGACGTGAACGTGCTTTGCAATGTCCGCGTACGAAGCCACGCGCAGGAAGACACGGCCGCCTTCGAAGCCTTTGTGCTGCGCCGACCGGAAATCGTCGAATGTTTCTCGATGTCGGGCGAATGGGACTATCTGCTGCGGATCGTCGTGGCCGACGTCGCCGACTATAATGAGTTCCTGATGCGCACCTTGCTGCCGCAATCCTGCGTGAGCGGAGCGGCGTCGCATTTTGCCCTCAGTACCGTCAAATATACGACCGAACTGCCTGTCTGATGGCCGGCCATCCGTCCGGCGGGTTGCGGTAGATGCCGGCTGATGGGAAGCGTCGAAGCGACGATGGCATTCGCCTTCCGGCGTAGCGCCGCCAGCACGGGTGGCGCCAAGCCGGTTCCCAGGTCAAACAAGGCGCTTCCGGCGAGCAGCTGTCGCCGCTTCAGCGTAGAGCCGGTCAGGCTCCTCCCTTTCTCTATCACGCTGAAACCGCACACATCGCGTCGGATTCGATCGCCTGCGGCAAATTCGCCTTGTCAGGCTGGTCCGTATCCGCCGCCACCGGGTGTCTCGATCACGATCATGTCGCCTGCATCCAGCAGGACATGGTCGGTTCCGGCCAGCGCCGCTCTGCTGCCGTCGGCGCGCTCCACCCATTGCGAACCCGTGGCGCCCGGCTCGCCGCCGGCCAGCCCGAAGGGGGGCAGGCGGCGGCGCGATCCGACGAAGGTGAGCGTCATCGGCTCTAGCGCGCGGATGCGGCGGATCGCCCCGTCGCCGCCGCGCCACCGGCCGGCGCCGCCCGATCCGTCCCGCGTGCCGAAGCGCTCGAGCCGCACGGGGTAGCGAAGCTCCAATATTTCGGGGTCGGTGATACGCGTGTTGGTCATGTGGCTGTGGACGGGGCCGGTGCCATCGAAACCGGGGCCTGCCCCCGTGCCGCCACAGATCGTTTCATAATATTGATAATCGTCGGTGCCGAAGAGCAGGTTGTTCATCGTGCCCTGCGCGCTGGCGGTCGCGCCGAGCGCGCCGAGCAGGGCGTTGCAGATCGCCTGGCTGACTTCGGTATTGCCGGCGACGACCGCGCGGCCCGGTTCGGGCGAAAGGAAGCTGCCGCGCGGGACGATGATGTTGAGCGGCCGCAGGCAACCTTCGTTGAGCGGGATATTCTCCCCGATCAGGCAGCGGAAGACATAGAGCACCGCCGCGTTGGTGATGGCGGGCGGGGCGTTGAAATTGCCCTCGCGTTGCGCGCTGGTGCCGGTGAAATCGATCGTCGTCGACCGCGTGTCGTGATCGACCCGGATGCTGACCTGCAGCACCGCGCCATCGTCCATTTCATAGGTGAAGCGGCCGTCGGCGATCCGGTCGAGCACCCGGCGGACGCTTTCCTCGGCATTGGCCATGACATGGCCGGTGTAGCAGCGGATGACCGGCCAGCCATAGCGTGCGACCAGCCCTTCCAGTTCGCGCGCGCCCGCTTCATTGGCGGCGAGCTGCGCCTTGAGGTCGGCGATGTTCACATCCGGACTGCGCGCCGGATGATCCCCTGACAACAGCAGTGCGCGGAGCGCCTCCTCACGAAATTCGCCCGCGCTCACGATCAGGAAATCGTCGATGACGATGCCTTCCTGGGCGAGGCTGGTCGAATCGGCGGGCATCGACCCCGGCGTGATCCCGCCGATGTCGGCATGATGCGCGCGGTTGGCGACGAAGAAGCGGATCTCCTCGCCCGCCGCGTCGAACACCGGCGACACCAGCGTCACGTCGGGCAGGTGGGTGCCGCCGTTGAAGGGATTGTTGAGGACGACTGCGTCGCCGGGCCGCAGCGTGCCCTTGCGCGCCGCGATCACCGCGCGGACGCTTTCGCCCATCGCGCCGAGATGCACCGGCACATGCGGCGCGTTGGCGATCAACGCCCCCTGCGCGTCGAACACCGCGCAGGAAAAGTCCAGCCGTTCCTTGATATTGACGCTGGTCGACGTGTTCTCCAGCACTGCGCCCATCTGTTCCGCCGCGCTCATAAACAGGCTGTTGCACAGTTCGAGCAGGACGGGGTCGGGCGTGTCGCTGGCCGCAAAGCCATGTTCGACCCGCGACTGTGCGGTCAGCAGCAAGGCCCCGTTGGGGAGCATATGCGCGAGCCAGCCCGGCTCCACGACGGTCGTCGATATCTCCTCGCGGATCAGCGCGGGTCCGGTCAGTTCCTGTCCCGGACGTAGCGTGGCGCGGTCATAGACCGGCGCGTCCCATGTCCGCCCGCCGGTCCAGATCTCGACCCGGTCGATCGGCGCGCCTACGTCGCCTGCGGCCAGGGAAGGACGGTCGATGCTGTCGCCCGGCCGCACCGCTTCGACGACCAGCGTTTCGACGACGAGCCCGCGTTCGGGCGATGCGAAACCAAAACGTGCGCGGTGCGCGTCCTCAAAGGCGGCGCGCATGTCTGCGATCGCACCAAAGGGAACACCCAGCGCCGTATCGGTGCCATCGTAGCGCAGATGAACGGTCGCGCGATGCTCCAGATCCGACGCGCCGAACTGGGCGAGACCCCGAGCGGCCTCGACGGACAGCCTGTCCGCCGCCGCCTTCATCGCCGCCATATGCGCTTCGTCGAGTGGCAGTTCGACCGCCTGTTGCCGCGAGCTGGTCTGATCCGCCAGCCCCATGCCAAAGGCCGACAGCACCCCTGCGAAGGGGTCGATCAGCACCCGCGTCATGCCCAGCTCCTCGGCGACCCGGCAGGCGTGCTGCCCGCCCGCGCCGCCGAAGCATTGCAGCGTGAATTCGGCGGCATTCTGCCCGCGCGCCAGCGCCACGCGCTTGATCGCGGCGGCCATGTTGGCGACGGCAATGCGCAGGAAGCCCTCCGCCATGTCGCGTGGATCGGAACCGGGAAGCTGTTCGGCCAGCTCGGCGAAGCCCGCCGCGACGGCATCGGCGTCGAGCGGCTGGTCGCCATGCGGACCGAAGATCGACGGGAAATAAGCGGGCACGATCTTGCCGCACATGATGTTGGCGTCGGTGACGGTCAGCGGGCCGCCGCGCCGATAGCCGCGCGGTCCCGGATTGGCGCCCGCGCTGTCCGGTCCCGCCCGGAACCGGCTGCCGTCGAAATGCAGGATCGATCCGCCGCCGGCCGCGACCGTGTCGATCGCCATCATCGGCACGCGCATCTGCACACCCGCGACCTGCGTGTCATAGGTGCGCTCGAACTCGCCGGCGAACAGCGCGACGTCGGTCGAGGTGCCGCCCATGTCGAAGGCGATCACCTTTTCCTCGCCGACCGCTTGCGCCGTCCGGGCCGCGCCGACGACGCCGCCGGCGGGGCCCGACAGGATCGCATCCTTGCCCTCGAACTGCCCGGCATCGACCAGCCCGCCGCTCGATTGCATGAAAAACAGTGCGGTGTCGCCCAGCTCGGCGGTCACTCGGCCAACATAGTCGCGCAGCACCGGCGACAGATAGGCGTCGGCGACGGTCGTGCTGGCGCGCGCCACGATGCCGACCAGTGGACTGACCCGGTGGCTCGCGGACACCTGGGCAAAGCCCGCCGCGTGCGCCGCGTCCGCCACACGCTGCTCCATGGCGGGATATTTCCATGCGTGCATCAGGGCGATGGCGCACGCTTCGAAACCCTGCTCGCGATAGCGGCGCAGCATGTCCGTCAGAGCGGCCATGTCGAGGTCGTCGATCGGCTGGCCGTCGACGCCGATCCGGCCGCCGATTTCCTCGACGGCCTCGTACAGCGGCTTGGGCAACCTGACATCGAGTGCGAACAGGTCGGGCCGGGATTGATGGCAGATCTTGAGCAGGTCGCGCAATCCGTTGTTGACCAGCAACAGCGTGCGGGCGCCCTTGCGCTCGAGCAGGGCGTTGGTCGCGACCGTCGTGCCCATTTTGACCTCGGTCACCGTGCTCGCCGGAATGGCGCTGTTCAGCGGCAGGCTCAACAGCCGGCGAATCCCCGCCGTCGCGGCGTCGCGATATTGCTCGGGATTCTCGCTGAGCATCTTGGTCGTATGCAATCGTCCGTCGGGCGCCTTTGCCACGACATCGGTAAAGGTGCCGCCACGATCGATCCAGAATCGCCATTCGCCCACATCGATCTCCCTTCGCGAGCGCATGCAATCAAAACAATGATAAATTGTCAATATAATGTCGGTAAAATCGTCGTTGACTCGCTTCGCCCACGGCGTTCTGGTGCCACATCCGCGTGTGGAGATTGCAAAAATGACGCCTGACTCTTCGATGCCGATCGTTTCGTCGTCCCATCTGGCGGCCGGAAAATCGCCGGCATTGTCGGAGGTGGAATTCAGCCTGACCCTGGCGGCGAATGCCTATCACCGCTGGATGGTGCGATGCGCGACCGCCGCCGGGGCGCAGTTGACGCCGCTCGAAGTGCTGATCCTCCACTCCGTCTATCATCGCGGCCGGCCAAAGCGCTTCATGGACCTGATGCTGGTGCTTCACATCGAAGACGCGCATCTCGCCAGCTACGCCGTGCGCAAGCTGGTGAAGGCCGGGCTGGTGAAGACGCAGCGGCAGGGCAAGGAGAAGCTGGTCGAGGCGACCGAGGAGGGCATCGCCTTTTGCAATCGCTATCGCGATGCCCGCGAACAACTGCTGGTCGAGAGCGTCAAGGCGGGGGGAGCGACGGAAGAAGCGCTGTCGCTCACCGCGAAGCAACTGCGCAATCTTTCGGGCGACTATAACCAGGCAGCGCGGGCCGCAGCGACTTTGTGATAATTCATCGATAAATTATCTTTGACAGGGCTGCGCTTTCTTGATGATTTGAAAGGCAGGGTCATCGGGGGGCAATTCGTGACGGACAGTCGGTTGGAACGGAACGGATCGGATCTGGCATCGCTGCATGACGGCGGCGAGGCGGGAGGAGTTGCCGACGAGAATGTCAATCATCCGGGCCGCGCGCGCGCCTTCGTCGCCAGCCTGTCGGGCACGGCGCTCGAATATTATGATTTCGCGATTTACAGCTCGGCTGCCGCGCTGATCTTCGGCCAGCTTTTCTTCGACGCCAGCGACCCGATGACCGGCACCCTGCAGGCGTTCGGCACCTATGCCGTCGGTTATCTGGCGCGGCCGGTCGGTGGCATATTCTTCGGGCGGCTCGGCGACATCGTCGGGCGCAAGGTCGTGTTGGTCTACACGCTGTTGCTGGTCGGCATATCGACCTTCCTGATCGGGCTTCTCCCGACCTATGCGCAGATCGGCAGCACCGCTCCGGCGTTGTTGATCTTGCTGCGCTTCGCACAGGGTGTCGGCGTCGGCGGAGAATGGGGCGGCGCGGTGCTGCTCTCCAGCGAATTCGGGCGCGCCGATCAGCGCGGTTTCTGGGCGTCGGCCGCGCAGGTCGGGCCGCCGCTTGGGACCTTGCTGGCGAACGGCGTGCTTGCCGTCCTCACCCTGACGCTCGACGACGAGCAGTTTCTGCAATGGGGCTGGCGCGTGGCGTTTCTGATGTCGCTGCTGCTGATCGGCTTCGGCTTGTGGATCCGCAGCGCGCTGGAAGAAACCCCGGTGTTCAGCAGTATCGAGGCCAGGGGCGAGCAGCCAAAGGCGCCGATCTCCGAAGTCTTTGCAAAACAGCGGCGCCCCCTGGCCGCCGCGATCCTCGCACGACTGGGTCCCGACGTCCTGTATGCGATGTTCGCGGTTTTCGTCCTCACCTTCGCGACGCAGCGGCTTGGGTTGACGCGGGCGCAAACCATATCCTCCGTCCTCATCGGATCGGCGATGCAAGTGCCGCTGATCCCGTTGGCGGGTCATCTTTCGGACCGGTTCGGACGCCGTTTCATCTATGCCATCGGGGCTATCGGCGGCGGTCTGTGGAGCCTGGGCTTCTTCGCGCTTGTCGACAGCCAGGCCAGCCTGATCTGCGGGGTGATCGGTGCGCTGATTTTCCACGCGCTGATGTATGGACCCCAGGCCGCCTTCATCGCCGAACAGTTCGAACCGCGCCTGCGTTATACCGGATCCTCGCTCGCCTACACGCTGGCCGGCGTGCTGGGAGGGGCCATCGCGCCGCTTGTGTTCAGCTGGATCTTGTCCGGTGGCGATGCAGATTGGCTGATCGGCGCCTATATCGCCTCGGCCTGCCTATTGACGCTGCTGGGAATCTCCATGGGGAAGGGCGCGCCTTCGCTTCGTGGGAATAGTCGCGGCGGATAGCGGCGCTGACGGGTTTCAACGCATTGGTGCGCTCGAACGATCGGTTCGCGGTTTCGACAACCTGGCCGAGGCCGGATCGGCGACGCCGGCGAGCGGATGGTTCGGTTTCCTCCCGACGACCCAATCGTCGCGCTCCGTAGAAAAGGATTTTGTCGCGGCCGATATGGGGCTAATGGGTGCCGACCGGTGTCGTTGCCGCCCCGCAATATTGGGGCAATGGGCAACGCCGCCGACAGAGGCCACGTCCTCGCCCGCGCTCGCGGGCCTTCAAGTCCGGGACGGCCCGGCAGCCCGTTGAAGGAGGCTGCCACCATGGCCTGGATTTATTTGACTATCGCTGGTCTGCTTGAAATCGTCTGGGCCTTTGCGATGAAGCAATCGGATGGTTTTACGCGCCCCACCGCGTCGGCAGTCACGCTGGTCGCGATGGTCGCCAGCTTCGCCCTGCTGTCGCTGTCGCTGAAATCGCTGCCGCTCGGCACCGCCTACACGATCTGGACCGGCATCGGCGCGGTGGGGGCCTTTGCGGTCGGCATCATCGTCCTCGGCGAGCAGGCGAGCGCGATGCGGATTCTTGCCGCGCTGCTGATCGTTGCGGGGCTGGTGTTGATGAAGCTGTCGTCGCCCGCCTAAAGCGCGTCGAGCATCGCCCTCATCCTAGCGACATAGGTGCCGGCGTGGCCGTGCGTGGTGATCTTGTGGAAATCGGCGACGATATCGGCGACCGCCCGTTGGCCGCTCTTCTCGGCGAGTTCGATTTCGGTCTTGAGCAGGACATGCAGGAACCCGATCATATTGCCCGACCGGGCGAGGGGCAGGTCGTCGGGCGGCGCCTCCGCCCTCGGTTCGCGCGCCGGCGGCTTGACCGGATCGACGAGGGTGGTGGGGATATCGGTCCGCGCCGCCGGCTCGCTCAGCAGGGTCCACAGGTCGTTCGCCTGCGCGTCGCGCGCTGTCAGATGCTTCAGCCCCAGTTTCGTGCGCAGCGTCGCGAGGATCGAGGTGTGATCATAGGGCGTCGGATCGACCTTCCCCCGGGGCACCCACGGCGACACGATCACGGCGGGTACGCGCACCCCGTAGCGGCTGAAATCGAAGCAATAGCGGTTGAGATATTCCTGGCCCGCCGGGGTCTTGTCGCCCGGCGGCACCGCGCTCCCCGGCGCCACGCTGTCATAGAAACCGCCATGCTCGTCATAGGTGATGATCAGCAGGCTGGTGTCGCGGATCGGCGACTTTTCGCCGAAGACCGTCTCATAGACGAATTTGATCAGCCCTTCGCCGCCATAGCAATTGTCCTCGGGGTGCTGCGACGATCCGCCGACATAGGTCGGTCCGTCGAACGTCTGCCCGTCGGGATCATGCTGTTTGGCAAAAAAGCTCGCGCCGAAATTGGGTTCGATGAAGGTATAGGGGATTTCGGCATAGGCCGCGCTGCCGTCGGCACGGCGGGCGTGGACGTCGCCTTCGAACCAGCCGAGCGACCAGATATCGGCAAGGCTCAGCCTCTTCAGCGACGCGACCTGCGAAATCCAGCCGCCCTGCCAGGCGTGCGAGGGTTTGTCGCTGAACGCATTGCTCTTGTCCTGATACAGCCGGAACCGGTGGCCCGCCGCGCGCAGGGCGTCATAGATCGAGCCATTTTCATATTCGAAGCCGCGCAGCGTTTCCCACGGCAGTTCGCTGTTCATCTCGGGGCTGACGTCCATCCCCGCCGATGATCCGCCATGGACGAAGAACCGGTTGGGCCAGGTCGGTCCCGGCAGCGAACTGTGCCAGGCGTCGCACACCGCAAATTCCTGTGCGAGCTGGTACAATATGGGCAATTGCGCGCGCGTGTCGAAGCAGCCCATGATGTCCCTGTAATCGGCTGGATCGGGGGTGCCCGTCCCTTCGCTGACCGAGGTCGCATAGCTGCTGACAAAACCGCTGAGGTCGATCGTGGGATAATGGCATTGGCTGCAATCGACCGGATGCGGATCCGTCTTCGTGCCCTTGTCGCAGCGGTTCAGATAGGCCTTCGCCGCGTCGGCGCCGCATAATTGCTGCAGCACATCGGGAAACTCGTGCCCCGGATCGGTGGTCATCGACCAGCGCGCGGGAGCGTGGATCGGATAGGGGACGCCGCGATAGCTGTTCGAGGCATCGGCCGGCGCGACGCGCAGTCCCGGCAGCCCCGACCGCCCGAGCATCTGGTCGAACGAATGATTCTCCAGCATCAGCACGAAGATGTTGGTGATCGCGGCCTTGGCGACGTCGGACATGGTCGATCCCCCCCGGAATGAAACACATGCGCCCTGTATTTTCGTCAACTTGTGGCCCGATGCGCCGGGGACGGCAATCGAAAATCGAACCGCGTTGTTGACATGAATGTCAATTACTGAAAGCTTCGCGGCGGGATTGGAGACAAGGCGACGTGGCAGAGCAACAGGCTTCGACGGCGCCGTCCGTCCCCGCGATTTCCGCGCCGGTCGGTGACATGCCCGACACATCGCTTCGCCCGCGCACCGTCGTCGCCTACGCCGCGACCGCAGGGCCGACCGCGATCCTCAGCCTGCCGTTCAGCGTCTATCTGCCGCCCTATATCGCCGAGGGCGGGGTGATCGCAGTCGGTCTTGTCGGGCTGCTCTTTTCGCTCACCACGATCTGGGACGGCGTCGTCGACCCGCTGATCGGGACGATGATCGACCGCGTCCGCACCGGGCTCGGCGCGCACCGGCGCTGGATGCTGCTCGCGCTGGTGCCGCTGGCGCTGCTCCTCCTCACGATCGTGACCGTCGGCAATGCCTTGCCCTTCGCGGCGCTCTTCCTGCTGATGGTCCTCTTCTATTCGAGCTACAGCCTCTATGAGGTCGCGCAGCTGTCGTGGGGGGCGGCGTTGGTGCGCAGCCCCGCCGACAGCGCGCTGCTGTACGGAATGCGCGACTGGTTTGCGAAGATCGCGCTGATCGGCGCCTTTGCCGCGCCTGCGGCGGCGCAGCTGGCGATCCCGGGGATCAGCCTGCAGGGGCGTATCCTCGCTTATGCCAGCCTGTTCCTGCTCATGGTGCCCGTCGCGCTGTTTGCGATGCGGCTGGTGCCCTTGCGCAGCGTCGTCGCCGAACCCGGCATCGGTTGGCGGAACGAGATCCGCGCCTCGTTCGGCTTCACGCCGCTGATGCTGCTGTTCGGGGTGACCTTTCTCAACAGCTTCGCCTTTGGTTCGCTGACCTCGCTCTTCATCTTCTTCGCCGCCGCGGTGCTCGATCTCGATACCCAGAGCGCGGTGCTGCTGTTCGCGAGTTTTATCGGGGGCGCCATCGCATCGCCGATCTGGACCTTCCTGGCGCGTCGCTTCGGCAAGCCAAGGACGATGATCGCGATGGCGCTGCTGATTTCCGCCCTTTTGCTGGGGACGCTGGTGCAGGAGCCGCGCGGACTTGCACAGGCGGCGGGCTTTTCGCTGTCGCTCGGCACCGGCTTCGTCGGCCTGCTGTTCATCTATTCGATGCTCGCCGACCTCGTGCCGCGCGACGCCGAACGCTGCGGGCGCAGCCGCTCGGCCTTCCTGTTCGCGCTGCTCAACCTGATGCAGAAATTCGGCGTCGCCGCTGCGATCGCGGTCAGCTATGCGCTGCTCGGCCTTGTCGGTTTCGATCCGCAGAACGGTAAAGCGTCGGCGAACGCGCTGCACCTGTTGTTCGTGCTGCAACCGGTGACCGCCTGGGCGATCATGGTCGGCCTGCTGCTCGCGATGCGTCCGCACATGCCCCACCGCGCCGCCAGCCTTTGACTTGCAATCGCTCCCGCGCGCAAGTAAAGGCCGCTCCATTCGGACAGATGCGCCGTTTTCCTTCCGCCTTTCGCCGACATGCTCGGGGAGGGTGGGCGGACTATTGCCCAAAGCATGGTTGACGCTTGGGCAGTGGCAACCCATCTGGCCGATATTCGGACGCTTACGAGGACAGCAGGATCATGGCGAAGACCAGCCCCGGCCAATTCATCAATCAGGTGAAGGATGAAGCGCGCAAGATCGTTTGGCCCACCGGCCGCGAGACGGTGCAGACGACGATCCTGGTGCTGATTATGACCACGATCCTCGCCTTCTTCTTCCTCGGCGTCGACACGGTTTTCAACGCGATCGTCAGCTGGCTGACGTCGCTCGCGCGCTGATCCGCGCAGGCTTACAGGGATAGGATAGACATGGCGCGCTGGTACATCATTCACGCCTATTCGGGTTTCGAGAACAAGGTCCGCGATTCGGTGATCGCCGAAGCCGAGCGCATGGGCCTGTCCCAGCTCGTCGAATCGGTCGAGGTCCCGGTCGAGACGGTGACCGAAGTCAAGCGCGGCAAGAAGGTGCAGGCGGAGCGGAAATTCTTCCCCGGCTATGTCCTCGCCAAGCTGACGATGACCGATGACGTCTATCACCTCGTCAAGAACACCCCGAAGGTGACGGGCTTCCTGGGGTCGATGGGCAAGCCGCAGGCGATCAGCGAGGCCGAAGCCGCACGCATCCTGAACAGCAAGGAAGAGGCCGCAGCCCGCCCGAAGCAGGAAATCCGCGTCGACTACGAAATCGGCGACCAGGTCAAGGTGCTCGACGGTCCCTTCGCCAGCTTCAACGGGCTGGTCGAGGAACTCGATTTCGAAAAGGCGCGCGTCAAGGTCAGCGTCTCGATCTTCGGTCGCGCCACCCCGGTCGAGCTCGACTTCGAACAGGTCGAGCGCATGAAGTGACGGCCCGCGCCGTCGTTCTCCTCCAGGAACGGACAAGCAGATGAGCCTGACTCCCGACGCGATTCAGGCCCGCATCGACCGTGCCCGTGCGATCAACGCCAGCGTCGATGTCGGCGAAGTGGTCGCCGCCGTCGCGCGCCTGTTCGACCTCGACGCCGTGTCGGGGGTCGACGACGAATTTACCTTTCCCGCGCTCGCGACCACCGCGCGCGACCGCATCTTCGGCGGCCAGGTGATCGCGCAGGCGATGGTCGCGGCGGCGCGCACCGTCGATCCCGACAAGCGGGTCCATTCGCTCCACGCCTATTTCCTGCGCGGCGGCGACGAGACCAAGCCGCTGCATTTCCGCGTCCACCGCGATTTCGACGGACGCAGCTTCGCCAACCGCCGCGTCGTCGTGCGCCAGGACGGGAAGGTGATCTTCAACCTCACCGCCTCGTTCCAGAAACCGACCCCGGGCCTCGCGCATCAGGTGCCGATGCCCGAGTTGCTGCCGCCCGAAGAATGCCGCGATTTCCTCGAGACGATCGCCGCCGACCCCAATGTCTCCGAAGACTCGTTCAACCATATGGCGCGGCGGCGTCCGTTCGAGCTGCGCAACCATCGCCCGCCCGCGTCGGCGAAGGCGACGCAGCATTATCAATGGTTCCGCGTCGCCGCGCCGATCGGCGACGACCCGCTCGTCCACCAGGGTTTCCTTGCCTTCGCGTCGGACATGGGGCTGCTGTCGTCGGCGATGCTGCCGCACGGGCTCAACTGGTCGACCCCCGGCCTGTTCTCGACCAGCCTCGACCATGCGATGTGGTTCCACGACGATGTGCGCGTCGACGAATGGTTCGTCTATGTGATGGATAGCGACTGGTCGGGCGCCAGCCGCGGCCTCAATCGCGGCTCGATCTATCGGCAGGACGGCACGCTGATCGCTTCGGCGGTGCAGGAAGGGCTGCTGCGCCTCGCGCCACAGGGCTAAAAGCCTTGCTTCGCCGCCGATTTCCGTCTACCGGCGCCGCTTCGCGTCAGATACGGGCGTGATTCCGCGCGGGAGGAGGGGGTGATGCCCCTCTGTTCGACCGCTTATTTTGAGGGTCTCCGGCAACGGATGCCCGACAGAAAGAAAGGAGGCCATCATGGCCAAGAAGATTAGCGGCTATATCAAGCTGCAGGTACCGGCAGGGACCGCAAACCCCTCGCCGCCGCTCGGGCCGGCACTCGGCCAGCGCGGTGTCAACATCATGGAATTCTGCAAGGCGTTCAACGCCGCGACCGATTCCATGGAAAAGGGCACCCCGACCCCGACCATCATCACCGTCTTTGCTGACAAGAGCTTCAGCTTCGTCACCAAGACGCCCCCGGCGACCTATCTGATCAAGAAGGCCGCGAACCTGAAGTCGGGCTCCAAGGAACCCGGCAAGATCAGCGGTGGCAAGATCGCGCGCTCGAAGCTCGCCGAAATTGCCGAGATCAAGATGAAGGATCTCAACGCGAACGATCTGGAACAGGCAACGAAGATCATCGAGGGCAGCGCGCGCTCGATGGGCCTCGAAGTGACGGAGGGCTGATCCGATGGCAAAGCTGACCAAGAAGCAGAAGGCCCTCGAGGGCAAGGTTGACGCGCTGAAGCTTCACGCCGTCGACGAAGCGATCAAGACCGTGCGCGAGCTGGCCTCGGCCAAGTTCGACGAAACGCTCGAAATCGCGATGAACCTGGGCGTCGATCCGCGCCACGCCGACCAGATGGTCCGCGGCGTCGTGACGCTCCCCGCCGGCACCGGCAAGGACGTCAAGGTTGCGGTGTTCGCGCGCGGCGACAATGCCGAAAAGGCGCTGGCCGCCGGCGCCGACAAGGTCGGTGCCGAAGACCTGATGGAAGATATGCTCGCGGGCAACCTCGACTATGGCCGCGTCATCGCGACGCCGGACATGATGGGCATCGTCGGCCGCCTCGGCAAGACGCTGGGTCCGAAGGGCCTGATGCCGAACCCGAAGCTGGGCACCGTGACCCCGAACGTCGCCGAAGCCGTGAAGGCCGCCAAGGGCGGTCAGATCGAATTCCGCGTCGAAAAGGTCGGCATCATCCACGCCGGCCTCGGCAAGCTGTCGTTCGGCGAGGAAAAGCTCCGCCAGAACTTCGACGCCTTCGTCGATGCGATCGTCAAGGCCAAGCCGGCCGGCGCGAAGGGCAAATATGTCCGCAAGATCGCGCTGTCGTCGTCGATGGGCCCGGGCGTCAAGGTCGACACCGCCGACGTCACCGGCGCCTGATTTCAGGCACATGACTTAGGGAAGGGCCGGGGGAAACCCCGGCCCTTTTCTTATGGGATGATGGCGGTCTTCGGGGCGGGGAGCCGACGTTGCCGATCCTCCCCATGCTTCGTCACAGGGAGGATTGGATGGTCCATCGACCTTTGCGTGCTCAGAGTGCCCGCGTCCAATATTGGAGGTCGTGCGGCTCCTCGCCGCTGCCGCCGACCGTTTTCCACTCGAACGACGCGGTCACGCCCGCGAGCGGAGCATAGCCGCGGCCGCGCCAGAAGGCGTCGAGCGGGCGGTAGCTCTCGGGCCGGGCCGGGTGGTCTGCGGCCCGGATGACGCTGCAGAAGGCGGCGCGCGATGCGCCCAGCGCGCGTGCCTGCGCTTCGCGGCGGTCGAAGAAGGCGTGGCCGATGCCTTGGCCGCGATATTCGGGCAGCAGCACCGATTCGCCGAAATAGAAGGTACGGGCGATGTCGAAGCCCGCCGCGGCGAGCGGCACCTGCCAGGCTTGGTCCTGTGTGGCCAGCGGCGCGGCGGTGGCGGCGCCGACGATCATATCGCCGTCGCGCGCGACAACGATCACCGCGCCCTCTGCGGCGGCGAAGGCGGCGAGATAGTCGGCCTCATAGGCGGCGTCGCCATCGTAGAGATAGGGGAAGGCGTGAAAGACGGCGATGCGGAGTTCGGCGAGCGCGGGCAGCACATCGGCAAGCCCCGCGCCGGTCATCGGCGCAACGTCGATCGTCATGCGCCGACCTGTTGGAGCCAGTCGGCGAGATTATAATAGGTGGTGATGCGGTCGATTTGCCCGGCCGCGTTCACCGACAGGAAGGCGCCGGCGGGAAGGCGGTACGTCTGGCCCGTCGCTTCGGGCAGGCCGTCGTCGGTCGCGAGATAGGTGCCATTGACGATGAACTCGGCGGCGGCGCGCTCGCCTTCGACAAAGATCACCATGTCGGTGAGCTGCTCGCGGTAGCAGCGCGTCATATGCGCGTTGAAGTCGGCGAACAGCGGCTTGCCGTGGCGCGGCTCGCCCTGGTTGACGTCATGCCGCACATCGTCGGCGACGAGCGCGAGCATCGCGTCGGTGTCACCGCTATTGAACGCGGCATAATAAGCGGTGACGATGTCGCGGGTGGTGGTCATGGCTATTCGGTCCCCATTTCAAGCTCGTCATTGCGAGCGAAGCGAAGCAATCCAGAGCGGTTTACGCGACTCTGAATTGCCGCGTTGCTTCGCTCCTCGCAATGACGAAGTTTGTGATATTTCGGGGCTAAATCACCGCCATATTATAGCAATGCCAGCTGAAGATCGCCGCGGCGCCGCGGTGGGGGCGCCAGGCTTCGGCGATCTCGCGGATCGTCTTTTCGCTCGGCCGCGCGTCGAGTTGCATGATGCGGCCGACGGCTTCCTGCACCGCAAGGTCGCCGGCGGGCCAGATGTCGGGGCGTCCCTCGGCGAAGAGCAGATAGATTTCGGCCGACCAGCGGCCGATGCCCTTGACCTTGGTGAGCAGCGCGATCGCCTCCTCGTCGTCGGCAGGCAGGGCATCGAAGGCGAGGTCGCCGTCGATGACGAGCTGCGCGAGGCTCTTGGCATAGCCCTGTTTCTGCGCCGACAGGCCGCAGGCGCGTAGCGCGTCGAAATCGGCAGCGGCCATCACCTCCGCCGGGCATCCCTCGCCGAATCCGGCCTCAAGCTTGTTCCAGATCGAGGTCGCGGCGGCGACGCTGACCTGCTGGCCGACGATCGTGCGCAGCAATGTGGCATAGCCGGGTGCGCGGATGCGCGGCTCGGGGTAGCCCGCATGGCCGAGCGCCCGCGCGAACCCCGGCTCGATCCCGGCGAGCGCGTCGATTCCGGCGTTTAGCTGCTGCTGGCTCAGGCCCATGCCGATATTCTCCTTTTGTTCCGACTTGTCTAACTAGCAGCGCTTGATTTGCCGCGCAACGCGCGACATAGCGCACTCGAATCGAACGATATGGGGATGCACATGGCCAAGCTGATTGTGGTGACGCGCGACGGGACCGAACATGAGATCGAGGGCGACACCGGCCTGACCGTGATGGAAAATATCCGCGACGCGGGTTTCGACGAACTGCTCGCGCTGTGCGGCGGTTGCTGTTCGTGCGCGACCTGCCACGTCCATGTCGAGGTCGCGGTGGGCGACATGCCCGCGATGAGCGAGGACGAAAACGACCTGCTCGATTCGACCACCGACCGCGACGACAGCTCGCGCCTGTCGTGCCAGCTGCCCTTTACCGAGGCAATGGACGGCCTGAAGGTGCGGATCGCCGCCGAGGATTGACCCGCGTCAGCGGCCCGCCGTGGCGACCGCGTAAAGCGCGATCGCCGCGGCGTTGGAAATGTTCAGGCTTTCCATGCGCGGCGAGATCGGCAGTTTCGCCAGCACGTCGCAATGCTCCATGACATTGTGGCGCATGCCGTCGCCTTCGGAGCCGAGCACCAGCGCGACCTTGCTGCCGTCAAGGACCGACCCGAGCGTCGTGTCGGTGTCGCCCATCAGCCCGATGCGCCAATATTGCGCCTCGGCGATCTCTTCGAGCGCACGCGACAGGTTGACGACGCGCACCCATGGCACCATTTCGAGCGCGCCCGACGCCGAGCGCGCGATGACGCCGCTCTCGGGCGGGCTGTGGCGATCCTGGGTGACGATCGCGGCGGCGTCGAAGGCGGCGGCCGAGCGCAGCACCGCGCCGATATTATGCGGGTCGGTGACCTGATCGAGGACGATGATCGGGCGGCGGCTGTCCGCGTCCGTCTCTTCCTGTAACAGGTCGCCGAGATAGAGGCCCTCAAGCGGGTCGACCTCGATCACCAGCCCCTGGTGCGGCGCGTCGCGCGCGACGAGTCGCGCGAGGTCGGTGACCTCGGCATAGCTGATCGGAACCACCGGCGGCAGGTCGAGCTGGCCCAGCGCCTCGCGGGTGCCCCAGATCCGCTTGACGGTGCGTTCGGGGTTGGCGAGTGCGGCGAGAACGGCGTGCCGGCCCCAGAAACGAATGGGTTGTCCCTTGGACGATTGGCCGGCGGGGCGACGATGGCGTGAAAATTGTCTCATAACGCCGCGCCTTTCCCACGAGCGGCATTGACAGGCAAGCCTCGTTTCGCCATTGGGCCACTTCCCAAAGCGGACCCCATGGACAGGTGGCCGAGTGGTTAAAGGCAGCAGACTGTAAATCTGCCCGGGTTTCCGTACGCTGGTTCGAATCCAGCCCTGTCCACCATTCCCCATCCCCACCCATCCAAGTTGCGCCCGGAAGTCGAGGTTTCCTGCGGATCGCGGCAGTGATTCGCGCCCTGACCTGTCCACGCCGATCCACCTTTGGCCGATGTCGAGTGTGGGAAAAAATGGGGAAAACAAGGAGCCCTGAAAAGGCTTTCTGCAACCTGGGCGAAGGCCGAATCCGGGTCGGACGCAATGGTGAGAGGACATGGTCGGAAATCGATTGGGAAGCGCGCCTACCGCCGTGGACCGCTATGGGAGAAGCGCCGTGAGGTGAGGGCCGCATGGTCAAAATATTGCCCGCCCTTCCGCGAACAATGGCCGTTCGCACGTCAGGACGCTGTGGGCGTTTTGTCCCGCCTGTTCAGGCATGAAGCGTGCAAGCCTTGCGCGTCGCCCGTTCCTGCCTGACAGAGAGGTTTCCACCTGGTAGCGGATGATGTCGTGACCTCAGAAAATATGGGCGGTCTCCTCGAAGAGATTGAGCGCAAGCGGCTGGCCATGCGTCCGCTCGAGCCCGACCAGAATGAGTGCGAACGTCTGGGCCAGCAGGCGCTCGACCATGCGCTCGACTATCTGCGCCAGATTCCCGAGGGTCCGAGCAACTGGCCGGCTGACGGCGTATTTTCTCACCGCCTCGATCCCGAGTTCCCGGAGGTTGGCCGCGAAGCGACGGCCATATTCGACTATATCGCCGAGGCCGTCGATCGACCCGGCTTCGCCGCGACCTCGCCGCGATTCATGGCCTATATCCCGGGCGGCGGGCTTTTTCACAGCGCGCTTGCCGACATGCTCGCCGCCACGTCGAACAAATATTCGGGCTTTGCGTCGGCGAGCCCGGGTGCCGTTCGTCTCGAAAATCTCGTCACGCGCTGGCTGGCGGACGTCGTCGGGTTTCCGGCCGAAGCCGCAGGTACGCTGACCTCTGGCGGCAGTATTGCCAACCTCACCGCGATCGTGGCGGCGCGCGATGCGCGCGACCCCGACGGCGGCGGGGCGGTCTACCTCACCCGCTGCGCGCATCACTGCGTCGACAAGGCGCTGCATATTGCGGGCCGCGCCCGCGCGCCGCGGCGAACGATCGCCACCGATCCGCACCAGCGAATGGATCCTGCGGCGCTCGCCGCAGCGCTCGAAGCCGATCGCGCGGCCGGGATCAAGCCCTGGCTGGTCATTGCCTCGGCGGGAACGATCGACACCGGCGCGGTCGATCCCTTGCGCGACATTGCGGCCTTGTGCCGGGACTATGGCGCCTGGTTCCACATCGACGGGGCTTATGGTGGTCTCTTCGCCCTGTGCGACGAGGGCCGCGCGATACTGGACGGCATTGAACTGGCCGACAGCGTCGCGCTCGATCCGCACAAGACGCTGTTTCTTCCCTATGGGACCGGCGCGGTGCTGGTGCGCGACGGCCGCCACCTGCTCGCGTCGTACAGCTCGAACGCCGCCTATATCGAGCCGCTGGGCGACTATGGCGTGGGTCCGTCACCGGCCGATCTTTCGGTGGAGCTGACGCGGCACTTTCGGGCGCTGCGGCTTTGGCTGCCCTTGCAGCTCGCCGGCGTGGCGGCGTTTCGGGCGGCGCAGGCCGAAAAGCTTGCTCTGGCGCGCTATTTTCACGCGCGAATGCAGGGGGTTGCGGGCATCGAGACGGGGCCTCCCCCGGACCTCTCGGTCGTCGCCTTCCGCTATGTGCCGAAGTCGGGGGATGCCGATGCCTATAACGAGGCGCTATTGCGGCGCCTCGTCGATGACGGGCGCATTCTTCTCAGTGGAACGCGCGTCGATGGAACCTATGTTCTGCGCTGCGCAATCCTGTCATTCCGCACGCACATCGAACATGTCGACGAGGCGATCGATACGATCGTCGCTGCCATCGCGGAAGCGGCTTGAGGGCGAGCGAGGGCGACGCTCGGCCTTTGCGGACAGCCAGCCTTAGCCGTACGCCATCATGGCCGCGAGGCGGCGCGCGATGATCGTGTCGGCGTCGGCCATGATCCGATCGATCAGGTCGCGGCAGGTCGGCAGGTCGTGGATCAGGCCCTGCGCCATGCTGGCCCAATAGACGCCATGATCGAGGTCGCCGTTCGACAACAGTTCGCGGCCCCGTGCACCGGCGACAAGATGGGCGACGTCAGCGAAGGTCGAGTCAGGCTGATTCAGGACGCGAACGACGTCTTCGGCCACGCGATTGCGGCCGACGCGTGCGGTGTTGTTGAGCTTGCGGAACAGCAGGAGCGTGCCGCGTTCGTCATTGTCGAGATACGCCCGTTTGACGTTGGGGTGGATCTGCGCCTCCTGCGTCGCGCAAAAGCGGGTGCCCATGTTGACGCCGTCGGCGCCGAGCGCGAGTGCCGCGACGAGCCCGCGGCCGTCGGCGATGCCGCCGCTGGCGAGCAGCGGCACCTTGACCTTGTCCGCCGCCGCCGGGATCAGGACCAGCCCCGGTATGTCATCTTCGCCCGGATGGCCGGCGCACTCGAACCCGTCGATCGACACGGCGTGCACGCCGAGCCGCTCGGACGAGAGCGCATGGCGCACCGACGTGCATTTGTGGATGATCGTGATGCGGCGCGCGTGCAGCATGTCCCACACCTCGCGCACGGCCGGGGTTCCCGCCGTTTCGACGATGGTGATGCCGGCGCCGGCGATCGCATCGACGATGGCCGGATAGTCGGGCGGGTTCATCGTCGGAAACACCGAGATGTTCACCGCGAAGGGCTTTGCGGTCATCGCCTGGCAGCGCTCAATCGCATCGCGCAGCGCCGCAGCCGACGGGAAGGTGAGGGCGGTCAGCATGCCAAGGCCCCCCGCATTCGACACCGCCGACGCCAGTTCGGGCACGCCGACGATCTGCATGCCTCCCTGCACGATCGGATGTTCGATCCCGAGCAATTCCGTGATCCGCGTGGTCAGCGCCATCTGCTTCTTTCCGTTGCGTCGGTTGTGCCCGACTTTAGCGCTCGGCCTGAGCGGGGGGAGGCGTCGCTATGTCGCCGAAATGCGGGCCCTACCATTCCAGCCAGAAGGACTCGGTCCCGGAGGTCACGCCGCCGAGATGCCGGATTTGTTGACCGGGCTCGAGCCGGAAGCCGGGGATCCGGGCGAACCATTCTTCCAGCAGGATTTTGATTTCCAGCCGGGCGAGGAACTGGCCGGGGCAGATGTGCGGGCCAGCGCCGAAGGTGACCTGCTTCTTCACCGCGCGGTCGAGGTCGACCTCGAACGGGCAACGTGACCAACGAATCCTATATCACGGCGGTCTCGACCTACCTTGACACGCTTGTCCGCTATCGTGGTAAGCCTTCGGTTTACGGCGTCTCGGTCCAGTTCAAATATTGATCAGCCTTCCGGCGTGCGGGGTCGTCATCGCTGGCGACCCCGCACTCATTTCAGGACAACAAGAATGAGTTCCGGCGAATTTCCCGAGAAATTGACCTTCCTGCTTCAGGAGTTCGAGCGCTCATCGCTTCGGGAAGTGCATATCCGGCGCGGCGACATCGAAATTCATCTGTCGCGCGGCGCGGCGTCGGCGCGCAGCGCCCCGGTTCGCCGGGACGGGCAGGGCGGGGTTCCGGCTCCGACCGTAAAGGCTCCGGCCGCCGCGCCGGCTGCAGCCGCTGCTGCGGCACCCGCCGCCGATCCGGCGGCGAACCTGCCGCCGGGCGGAGTGATCATCACGGCGCCCAACATCGGCACCTTCTATCGTTCGCCCAAGCCCGGCTCCGCGCCCTATGTCGAGGTTGGCGACACGATCGCCGAGGGCGACGAGCTTTGCCTCATCGAAGTGATGAAGCTCTTCACCGCGCTCAAATCCGACAAGGGCGGACGCATTCACAGCATCCTCGTCGAAGACGGCGTCATGGTCGAGGGTGGGCAACCCCTGTTCGTGGTGGTGCAAGGCTGATGGCGATCAAGCGTCTGTTCGTCGCCAATCGCGGTGAGATCGCCCTCCGGGTCGTTCGCGCCGCGCAGGCGCTCGATATCGAAACCGTGGTCGCGGTGTCCGAAGCCGACCGCGACAGCGCCGCTGCGCGCCTTGCCGATCGCGCGATCGTCGTCGGTCCGGCGGCGGCCGCCAAATCCTATCTCGATCCGCGCCTGATCGTCCACGCCGCCCGCGAAAGCGGCTGCGACGGGCTCCACCCGGGCTATGGTTTCCTATCGGAGCGCGCCATTCTCCCGCGCCTCTGCAACCAGCATGGCATCGCCTTCGTCGGACCCGAGCCCGACATGATCGACGCGCTCGGCGACAAGCTCCAGGCGCGCGCGATGGCGGGCGCGGCCGGCGTCCCGCTCGTGCCCGGAAGCGAATGCATCGCGAGCGCCGCCGATGCGCGCCGCGAGGGCGACCGGATCGGCTATCCGGTGCTGCTCAAGGCATCGGCGGGCGGCGGCGGCCGCGGCATGGTCATCGCGCATAATGGCGACGACGCCGAGGCGGGCTTTCACCGTGCATCGGCCGAGGCGGTCGCCGCCTTCGGCGACGGCACCCTCTTCATGGAGCGCTTCGTTCCCGAAGCGCGCCACGTCGAAGTGCAGCTGATGGGCGACGGGCAGGGCCGCGTCCTCCATTTCGGCGAGCGCGACTGCTCGGTCCAGCGCCGCTACCAGAAGCTGATCGAGGAGGCGCCCTGCGCCGCCATGTCCGACGCGCTGCGCGCGCAGCTCCACCAGTCGGCGGTCGATCTCGCCGCCAGCGTCAATTATCGCAACGCCGGCACTGCGGAATTCCTGTTCGACGTCCAGCGCCAGGAATTTTATTTCATCGAGGTCAATGCGCGTATCCAGGTCGAGCATCCGGTGAGCGAGATGATCTCGGGCTTCGACCTCGTCCAGGAACAGATTCGCATCGCCGGCGGCGCGACCCTGTCGGTCGCGCAGGACGACATCAAGCTTTCGGGTCATGCGATCGAGCTGCGTATCAATGCCGAGGACGCCGCGCGCGACTTCATGCCGAGCCCCGGGCGCATCACGCGCTGGGAACCGCCGACGGGCGAGGGCATTCGCCTCGACAGCCATATGGCGGCGGGCGCGATGATCCCGCCCTATTATGACAGCATGGTGGGCAAGCTGATCGCGCATGGCCGCGACCGCGCCGATGCGATCGCGCGACTGGTCGCCGCAATCGACGAATTTGCGATCGAAGGCGTGCCGACGACGCTCGGCCTGCAGCGCGCGATCATCACGCACCCCGATTTTATCGAGAACCGGATCCATACGCGCTGGCTCGAACAGGTCGTGCTGCCCGACTTCGGAAAGGCAGCGGCATGAGCGACGTCCAAGACCCGTTCGCGGCCGCGATCGACGACCTGCGCGCGCTGATGACGAGTTTCCTCGATAGCGACTGGTCCGAGGCGCATGTGATCGATGCGCGCGGCGAGATCTTCATCGCGCGCGAAGGCGGCGGGCCCAATCCGTTGCTCGACGAAGTCGGCGGCTATGAAGCGGCCGATGTCCCGGCGGCGGGCGCGCTGCGCGATCTTGCTGCGCCGCATGTCGCGACTTTGGTGTCGATCCTCGCGCCCGGCGACCGGGTCGCGGCGGGCGCCGAACTCGCGCGGCTTTCGGTTCTCGACGAAGAACAGCCCTTCCTGTCGTCGGCGGCGGGCGAAGTGGCCGAGGTCTGTGTCTCGGCGGGCGCGCTGGTCGAGCATGGTACGATCCTCGTTCGCTTCCGGGAATCGGGCGAATGACGACCGTTTCGCGGGTCGCCGTGTGCGGCGCCGGCGCCATGGGATCGGGAATTGCGCTGATCGCCGCGCAGAGCGGCGCGACCGTGCGCCTGTTCGATCTCTCCGCCGACGCGCTCGCCGCCGCGCGGGCGCGCACCGGCAAGGCGCTCGACGGTCTGGTCGCAAAGGGACGCCTCGAAGCCACCGACGCGGCCGCGATCCTAGGGCGCATCATCTGCACCGAGGATCTCGCGACGCTCGCCGACAGCGAGTTGGTCATCGAGGCGATCGTCGAAAATGCCGCGATCAAGGCCGAGTTGTTCACGCGGCTCGAAGCGATCGTGGGGCGCGAGGCGGTCCTGGCGAGCAACACCTCGTCGTTGCCCATCGCGGGCCTCGCAAAACCGCTGGCGCAACCCGAGCGCTTCGTCGGCATGCATTTCTTCAATCCGCCCGCCGCGATGAAGCTGGTCGAGATCGTCTCGGGTCCGGCAACCGATGCGGCCGCGTCCGACACCGTCACCAATGCGGCCAAGGCGTGGGGCAAGGTCGCGGTGCCGGTCGCCGATGTGCCGGGTTTCATCGTCAACCGCGTCGCACGCCCATTTTATGCCGAAGCCTTCACTGCGCTCCAGGAACAGGCGGCGAGTGCGGGGGCGATCGACGCGGCGGTCCGCGCCGCGGGCTTTCGCATGGGGCCGCTCGAACTCACCGACTTCATCGGACAGGACGTCAACTTCACCGTCGCCCGCTCGGTCCATGACGCCTATTTCGGGCGTACCCGCTTCGTGCCGCAGCGCGCGCAGGCCGCGCTTGTCGATGCGGGCTGGTATGGGCGCAAGACGGGGCGCGGTATCTATGATTATTCCGAAGGCGCTCCGGTGCCCGCCAGCATCGACGCCGAACCGCGACCGGCTCCGGACGGGCGAGGCCGTGCCGAAGCCGAGGCCCTGCTTCGCTCGGCGCCCGGCGACCTCCTCGCTGTCGGCGGCGCCTCGCTCGGCATCACCGCCGGGCGCACGGCAAGCGCTCTTGCGACCGAAACCGGCAGGCCGGTTGCGCTGATCGACTGGACGCTGGCCGAGAATGAGGGTCCGATCATCTTCGCGGCGTCGGACGGTGCGGCGGCCGAGGTCGCGATCGACCTCGCGGGCGCGCTCGGGCGCGCCGCGATCCGCATCGCCGATCGTCCGGGCCTCATCGTCTGCCGCACGCTTGCGCAGATCGCCAACGCCGCCGCCGACGCCGTGTTCGAGCATGTCGCGGGCGAGGAGGACATCGATGCCGCGATGCGCTTTGGCGCCAATTATCCTGTCGGCCCCTTTGCCTGGGCCGATCTTTACGGTCGCGGGCGGGTGCGCGCCGCACTCGCTGCGATCGCCGACGAAACCGGCGAGGCGATGTATCGCCCGTCGCAATATATGAGGAACTGGATGTGAGCGAAGCCGATGCCAGCCTGATCTGCGAGCGGCGCATCGAACATGTGCTGCTGCTGCGCCTCAACCGGCCCGAGAAGCGCAACGCGCTCGCAACCGACCTGCTCGGCCGCATCGCCGATGCGCTCGACGCGGCGGCGAGTGATCCCGCCGTGCGTGCGGTGATCGTCACCGGAAACGAGAAGGTTTTCGCGGCGGGCGCCGACATCGGCGAACTCGCTTCGCGCGATACGGCCGGGGCGATGAACGATCCGCGGCCGGCAATCTGGGCGCGGATACGGGCGTTTTCCAAGCCGCTCATCGCCGCGGTCGAAGGCTGGTCGCTCGGCGCGGGCAACGAGCTTGTCATGTGCTGCGACCTTGTCGTCAGCGGCGCTTCGGCGAAATTCGGACAGCCCGAAACCAATCTCGGGATCATTCCCGGGGCCGGCGGGACCGCGACCTTGCCGCGTATCGTCGGGCGCGGCCGGGCGATGAAGATGGTCCTGCTCGGCGAGGCCCTGACCGCCTCCGAAGCCTTGCATGCGGGCCTTGTGACCGACGTCGTCGGTGACGGCCAGGCCGTCGCGGCGGCGCTCGAACTCGCCGAAAGGATCGCGGCGCGCGCGCCAATGGCCATGCAGCAGGGGAAGGCGCTCGTCCGCGCGGGTTTCGAGACTCACCAGACGGCGCATCTTGCGATGGAGCGCCAGGCGTTCGCGGGCCTGTTCGGCACCGCCGACAAGGTCGAAGGCGTATCCGCCTTTCTGGAGAAGCGCCCCGCCGTGTGGCAGGGGCGTTAGGTTTCAGCCGGCAGTGCTCCGATCGGAACCGCTCCGCGACTGGAGCGCATCGCGCACGCCGCTACGGCTGGCGTCATTTTCGACCAGGTCGCCCGAGGCGCGTTGCGACCTCTCATAAGCGGCGAGCCATGCCGTGCCTTCGAGTTCGAGCGTATCGCGTTTGCGCGCTCGCATCGCGGCGGGGTCTTTCGCGGCGAGTTGCTCTGCCAGCGCTAGCGCGCGGGGGAGAACCTCGCTCTCCTCGACGACATAGTTGAAGAAGCCCGTCGGCTCGAGGTCCGCCGCAGTGAAGCGCGCGCCGGTGTACAGCATCTCGCGCAATTTCGGTTCGGGGAGCCGCAAGGCGGCAAAGCGGCCCGCGCCGCCGCTGAGCAGCCCGAAATCGATTTCGGGGACGGCGAAAGCGGCCGATGCGGCGGCGATGCGAAAGTCGCAAAGGCTGGCGAGGACCATGCCGAGTCCGATCGCGGCCTTGTTGATCGCCGCGATCGTCGGCCGGTCGAGCGCATGAAAGCGCGGTAGCACGCTGTTGATGAAGGCGTAGCGTTCGGCGCGCGCCGCCTTGGTGATTCCCTCGAAATCCCGGAGGTCGGCGCCGCCGCACCAGGCGCGCGCATCGTCGGGGGCGGCGAGGACGAGCGCACGGATCGCCTCGTCGGCCTCGACATGGGCGATCAGGTCGCCGAGCGCGCGATATTCCGCGATCGAGAAAGCATTGACCGGGGGGCGGCAAAACGTCGCGATCGCGACACCATCGGCGCGGCGTTCGAGCGTGAACGCCCCGAAGGCGATCGATCCCGACGTTTCCGCCACCGCGTCAGTCGGCCATTTCGAGGTCGAGGCCGGTGAGCTTGCGCAGCGCGGCGAGATCGAGCCCGTCGACCATCTCGACGACCTTCGCGCCATCGGGGCCGAGGTCGAAGATGGCGAGGTCGGTGTAGAGCCGCGAAATGCATCCAAGCCCGGTCAACGGGTAGCTGCATTCTTTCACGAGCTTGCTCTCGCCGGTCTTGGAAAGCAGGTCCATCATCACGAAGACCTGCTTCGCCCCGACCGCGAGGTCCATCGCGCCGCCGACCGCCGGGATCGCGTCGGGCGCGCCGGTGTGCCAGTTGGCGAGATCGCCTTTCTCGGACACCTGATAGGCGCCCATTACGCAGATATCGATATGGCCGCCGCGCATCATCGAGAAGCTGTCGCCATGGTGGAAGAAGCAGCCCCCGGTGAGCAGCGTCACCGGCTGCTTGCCGGCGTTTATGAGGTCCCAGTCGATATCGTCCTCGGCGGGTGCCGGCCCCATGCCGAGAATGCCATTCTCGCTGTGAAGGAAGAAATCGCCATCGGTGGGGAGGAAATTGGCGACCTTGGTGGGAAGCCCGATGCCGAGATTGACATAGGTGCCTTCGGGAATGTCCCTGGCGACGCGCGCCGCGAGGGTTTCGCGATCCATCCGTTGCATGTCCATGTCTCCTTCAGGCCGCCGTTGCGGCGCGGGTGGGGATCGCGACGATGCGATTGACGAAAATGCCGGGGGTGACGACGATCTCGGGGTCGAGTGTCCCCAAGGGATCGACCTGTTCGACCTGTACGATCGTGTTTTTGGCCGCCATCGCCATGATTGGGCCGAAATTGCGCGCCGCCTTGCGATAGACGAGATTGCCCCAGCGGTCGGCGGCCCAGGCCTTCACCAGCGCGAAATCGGCGTGGATCGGATATTCGAGGACATAGTGGCGCCCGTCGATCTCGCGCGTTTCCTTGCCCTCGGCGAGCATCGTTCCATAGCCTGTCGGCGTGAAGACGGCGCCGAGGCCCGAGCCTGCGGCCTGGATGCGGCAGGCGAGATTGCCCTGCGGCACGAGCTCGAGTTCGAGATCGCCCGCGCGATACCGTGCCTCGAAATGCACCGAATTGGCCATGCGCGGATAGGAGCAGATGACCTTGCGCACCCGGTTCGCCTTGATGAGGGCGGCGATGCCGACTTCGCCGGTGCCGGCATTGTTGCTGATGATCGTGAGGTCGGTGGCGCCATGATCGACGACGGCGTCGATCAGTTCGGCAGGGACCCCCGCCTCGCCGAAACCGCTGATCATAATCGCCGCACCATCGTGCAGGCCCGATACGGCCTCGGCGGCGGATGCGGCCAGCTTGTCAATCATCTGTCCTGTCCCTTGATTTGCCCAACATCGTTCAATCCCGTCGCCGGCGGCCGTCTGACGCGACCTAATGCTTGTCCTTTTACGCCGCCACCAGCGGCGCCGGCGTACAATATCCGCCATCCATATAGAGCAAAGGTTCGGCGCCCGCCGTCCTGCTCATATGCCGCACGCGACCGATGAAGATATCGTGCGTGCCATGGCTGTGCTTCGCCTCGAGTTCGCACTCAAACACCGCGACCGCACCTTTCAGCATCGGCTGGCCGAGTTCGCCTTCATCCCATTGGCCGTCGAGAAATCGCGCTGTGCCCGAGAGGCCGCGCTGGGCTGAGAAGATCGCGACCGTTTCGACGTCCCGGGGCGAGAGCAGGTTGACGCTGAATCGCCCCGAGGAGGCGATCAAACCGTTCGCGCTGGCGTTCCGATTGACGCAAACGAGCAGCATCGGCGGCTCGGCGCAGAGCGAATTCCACGCCGTCGCCGCCATGCCGGTCCGTTCGTCGCCATCGGCCGAGCAGATCAGCGCGACGGGTCCGGGGACCACGCGCATTTGCGCGACGAAGTTCGCCCGGTGATCGTCGGGGCAGCAGTCGGCCTGCAAAGGGACGGCGCTATCGGCCACTTGAGAACTCCAAAACCGATGAATGATCGGATATTGATATCATTGTCTACGAGATATTCAAGGTATCTCTTGGTATTTTTGTCTGAATGACGTAGATAATACGATTGATCATTGGATTTATGGATGGACTCGAAGGAGCGCGATCATGGGTGATGTGGCAACGGCGGCTTCCCTTGTCGCGCGGGGGGGAGGAAGGCGTCATGAGCTCGCGATAGCGACGGTCGAGGAAATCATCGACGAGGCGCGCAATGGGCGCATGTTCATCCTGGTCGACGATGAGGATCGCGAGAATGAAGGCGACCTCATCATCCCCGCCCAGATGGCGACCCCCGACGCGATCAACTTCATGGCCAAACATGGGCGCGGGCTGATCTGCCTCGCGCTGCAGCGGCAGCGCACCGAACAGCTCGGGCTCGAGATGATGTCGAACCAGAACCGGACGCGCCACGAGACCGCGTTCACCGTGTCGATCGAGGCGCGCGAAGGCGTCACCACCGGGATCAGCGCCGCCGACCGCGCGCGCACGATCGCGGTAGCCATCGACGCCGCGCGCGGCCCCGCCGACATCGTGACCCCGGGACATGTCTTCCCGCTCGTCGCGCGCGATGGCGGCGTCCTCGTGCGCGCCGGGCATACCGAGGCGTCGGTCGATGTCGCACGCCTGGCCGGACTTAACCCGTCGGCGGTGATCTGCGAAGTGATGAAGGCCGATGGCAGCATGGCGCGGCTCGACGATCTCATGGAGTTCGCGGCCGAACACCGGATGAAAATCGGGACGATCCGTGACCTCATCGCCTATCGCCGCAAGCATGACCGCATGATGAAGCGGATCGGCGAGCGAAAGGTCGTGAGCGAATTCGGTGGTGAATGGAAAGCAATCGCCTTTGAAAACACGTCGACCGGCGAGGAAACCCTCGCACTGGTCAAAGGCGAAATCGATCCGGCGAAGCCGACGCTGGTGCGAATGCATCTGCTGTCGATCATGCACGACGTCTTCGCCGAGGCCTCCGATCGCACGCACCTCGTCGAGAAATCGATGGAGATGATCGGGGCGGCGGGAAGCGGGGTCATTGTGATGATCAACCGCTTCGTGAACGACTATGTGAGCCGCGCTCTCATCCCGTCGACCGACCCGGTGCGCCGCGACATTGCGCGGAGTCTCGAGCTTCGCGATTATGGGGGCGGCGCCCAGATCCTCGCCGAGCTCGGCGTGCACGACATGATCCTGCTGACCAACGCCCCGCAATCGCTCGTGGCGCTCGAAGGCTATGGCCTGTCCATCGTCGAACAGCGGCCGATTTCCTGAGCGCGGCCATCTGCGATGAGGAGGTGAGGCGATGATGGACGTCAGCCCGTGGAGCCCCGCGGAGATCGTCGAAACGGCCGTGTCTGACGACCCGCGCCACTGGGTTCCTGCTGCGACCGAGGGGGTTTGGATGCGTCCGCTCCTCTTCGATACCGTGCGCGGCGCGTGGACGAATGTCGTTCGCATCGACATGCATGGCTTCATCAGTCGCCACGCGCATCCGTCGCCGGTGCACGGATATGTCATTCGCGGATCATGGCACTATCTCGAGCGCGACTGGCGCGCGGAAGCCGGGAGCTATGTCTTCGAAGCGCCGGGCGACATCCACACGCTGACCGGCGACGGATTTTCCGAAACGCTGTTCTGGATCACGGGAACGCTCATCGAACTCGATAGCAACGGCAAGGCGGCCGGCTATGCCGATGTCTTCACACGGATCGAGCAGGCCGCCGCGCATTTCGAAAAGGTCGGCCTCGGCAGGGATTATGTCCGCAGGTTCATCCGTTAGACCGGCTGCAGCGAGCGCATCGCGATTCGGCCCATAGGATATCCGGTTCCGCTCCGCATCCCGGCCTTCTTATCCGTCGAGCTTCGCTTCGGCCTCCAGCAGCCGCACCAGCCGTTCGGCCATCTCGGACCCGGCCTTGGTCAAATTCTTGGGCTTGCGGTACAACAGCCAGGTGATGATCAACTGGCTTGATCCGCCGATGATCAGCGCCGCCGTCTCATAGAGATTCTGTTTCGGCGATACCCAGCCTTCCGATATGCCCTCTTCCAGCAACTTGATGACCGGCTTCGCAAAATCGTTGATGCTCGTCTGGACCTCGGTGTCGACGACCAGCACGCTGGGCCAGATTTCGAGATAGAAGAGGCGGGCCCAATCCGCATGCTCGCGGGCATAGTCCGCCGACAGCGTCAGATAGAGCACCAGGCGCTCGCGCGCGCTTTCCTCGCCCGTCAACGCGTCGCGGTAGGATTCGAAAAAGGCCGAGAGATTCTTGAGCGGAAGATCATAGGCGAGATCCTCTTTGCTCTTGTAATATTCATAGAGGGTCGACGTCGAAATGCCTGATTCTGCGGCGATATCGGCAATCCTCGAGCGCGAAATCCCGTCGCGCGCGAACACCCGCAAGGCTGCGGTCAAAATCTGCTGCTCGGTCCGCTTGCTGCGATCCTGCTTGCGCTCGGTGCCACGGCGCGAGCGATCCGTTATTTCCGCAAGAAGAATATCCCAATCGTCGCCGGCCGCTACTTCCACGCCGCCTGCGGGCGCAAGTTTACCTGCCTTGGGCATGCCGCCTCCAAATCCGATCTTTGTCCAGCTTTAGCCGGAGAACTCCGCCTGTCTCTGCACGTCTAAGCGCATCCCTACAAGCTGAAAACCGGCAAGAAAAGGACCGAAGCCATCCGATCCGCCACCATGAACCATGCTCAGCTGATCGTAAACGGTCCCAGCTGCCCGAGTGAACGCCGGTTGAGATCATGGCCCGGATATTCCTCGCGCTCACGAAAGCGCGGCAGGACGACGCCGCCGTTTACGAGGTCCGCTATGGCAAGGGCGGGCGAGGGTGCGCTCCCGCTGCGGTCTTCCATTCCGATCTGGCCAATATCGCAAAGAGCGATCACGGATAGAGGCGCTCGATCATCGCGTTGAATCTCGCCGGCATGTCGGTCCCGGCGGATATCGTCCGAAAGCGCTGTCGCAGCATGGCGAGCCGCACGAGCGAGCGGGACTCCGCTTGCCGGTCGTTTGGCGCCAGCGCGGCCCGAAAGGCGAGTTCCTTCACCAGCGCGACGACGCAGTCCGCCGCGTCTGGCAGCTCCATCGCCGCGAAACCGATGCGGGCGGCGGACCAATGAGGAAGCTTCGCCGGGGCGGAAAATGGCGCGTCCCGGTCGCCGGTCAGGATCGCGATCGCCAGCGCGGTGCTCCAGATGATGCGCTCGCCTTTGGTCAAAGATCGGTCGCCAAGGTCCCGGACCCTGCGATCGATCGCGCGCAGCACCGCATCATGTCGATGGCGCTGCCGCTGATGGACGGGCATCGCGGGGCAAGGCGGCTCGGCCCCCCGCCTGGTCCGGCGGGACGCCAGCCATAGGCTCAACAGGATGGACATGGCGCGGTCTCGACGCGCGTCGTTGCCGCCTCGGCGCGTAGGATGGCGGCGCCGATCAGGATGAGGGTCGGCGCGTCGGCGGTCAGCGCCCGCGTCGCCAGACCGAGCAGGTCGAGGCGGGTCGTGAGTCGTTGCTCGTCGGGGCGGCTGATGTTGCAGGCGATCATCACCGGCATGTCCGGTGCCATGCCGGCGCCGATCAGGCCGCGCGCGAGGTCGGCGGCGGCATCGCGCCCCATATAGAAGGCGAGGGTCGATCCGCCGCGCGCGAGCGAATGCCAGTCGAGGTCGAGGGC
>NZ_JBOHHU010000022.1:0-49264 GCF_050725615.1 Sphingopyxis sp. | reverse complement strand
GCGATGGGGAGGGGGACCGCTCGCGAAGCGAGTGGTGGAGGGGCCGAGCGCGCAGCGCTCGCTACGCTCGCATCCCCTCCGTCAGTCCCTGCGGGACTGCCACCTCCCCATCGCAAGTCGATGGGGAGGATCAAGACCATGATCATCCTCGGCCTCGACCCCTCGCTCAGCTGCACCGGCTGGGGCGTCATCCGCGTCGAGGGCAGCCGGATCAGCCACATCGCCAACGGCCAGATCAAGACCGACGCCAAGAGCCCGCTGCCCGACCGGCTCGCCTATCTTGATACGGTCCTCGCGGCGGTGATCGCCGACCACGCCCCGACCCAGGCTGCGGTCGAGGAGGTGTTCGTCAACGACAACCCGCAATCGACGCTCAAGCTCGCCCACGCGCGCGGCGTCGTCCTGCTCGGCTGCGCGCGCGCCGGGCTGACGGTCGGCGAATATGCCCCGCGCCTCGTCAAAAAAGCGATCGTCGGCACCGGCGGCGCGGCGAAGGAACAGGTGCAGGCGATGCTGCGCGTGCTGCTGCCCGGCGCGAAGGTCGCGGGGGCCGATGCCGCCGACGCGCTCGCGGTCGCAATCTGCCACGCGAACCACAGGCCTTTGCGCTAGCCACTACCCCAAAAAAATCTCACACAAAGCCACGAAGCCACAAAGATCTCTATCCCGTTCGCCCTGAGCTTGTCGAAAGGCTGTCCTTTTCTTCACGGCCCGAGGGAGAGCGGTGCCTCGACAGGCTCAGCACGAACGGATGTGAAGGCGCGACCCCCTTTGTGGCTTCGTGGCTTCGTGCGAGATTCCTTCTTCCTTGTTCCCTTTTCATTCTCCCCGCGCTAGCACAGCGACATGATCGCAAAACTCACCGGACGGCTCGACAGCAGCGGCGCAGGCCATGCGGTGATCGACGTCGGCGGCGTCGGCTATCTGGTCGAGGCCTCGGCGCGCACCCTTGACGCGCTCGGCGCGGTGGGCGGCGACGTCACCATCCACACCGAAATGCTGGTGGGCGAGGATTTCCTCCGCCTGCTCGGCTTCGCCCGCGCCGAGGAGCGCGACTGGTTCCGCCTGCTCACCAGCGTCCAGGGCGTCGGCGCCAAGGTAGCGCTCGCGATCCTCTCGGCGCTCGAAGTCGCCGACCTCCAGCGCGCGCTCGCCAGCGCCGACAGCGCGATGATCGCGCGCGCCAACGGCGTCGGGCCGAAGCTGGCGCAGCGGATTACGCATGAACTGAAGGACAAGGCGGGTGCGCTCGGCGGCATTGCCGGGGGTTCAAGTCCCTCCTCCGCTACCAAATCAGGCCCCCTCGGCGACGCGGTCGCCGCGCTCACCGGCCTTGGCTTCAAACCCGGCGAAGCAAGCGCCGCGGTAGCAGCGGCGAGCGAGGAATTGGGTGCAGGCGCGAGCCTCGATGCGCTGGTGCGGTTGGCGCTGAAGAAGGCAGCGAGATGACGCGTCGCCTTTCTGCCAGCGGGATTGCGATCGTTGCGGCGCTGACATTTTTTCTGCTGCCCGGTCGCGCTGTCGCCCAGGACGCGGCGGGCGTCAAAAAACTCGACCTGATGTTGAAGCCCACCGCCGAACGGCTACGAAGCGGTGCTCACGGAAATATGGTGCTGGCCGGCGACCTCGACGTCTCGGGCGCCATGACCGGTATGGCCATCGCGAAGTCATCGGGCTCGGCGGCCTTCGACGCAGAACTTCTCGCAAGTTTTGAAGGGAACAGGCTTTCGGCCAAAAGCCTGACGCCGGGCCTGACGCGCATTGAACTGTCGCTCACGGTTCAGAATTTCGAACTGCAGGATGGAAAAACGATCGTTTATCCCTGCGATCAAGTGGTCCGGGATATCGACTGGTCTCGGTCGAATCGGACCGCGTGGGATGTCGAGCAGGAGTATCTCTTCGGCATCATACGGGTGCTTGGAATGCTGATCGACGCGCCGCGTTTTAAATTCGTGATGGACAGCAAGGCCTATCGCCAGGCTTGGATCACGGCGATCGAGGCTTGCCGCCGCGATGCCAGCGCCTCCTTCGTGCCCTTGCTGACTGCCGCAGGCAACACGGGCGGAACGCTCGAATGACCACCCCCACCCGCCACGCCTCCTGCCGCTGCGGCCAAATCCGTATCGCCTGTAGCGGCGAGCCGATCCGCGTGTCGGTGTGCCACTGCCGCGAGTGCAAGGCGCGCAGTGGCAGCGCCTTTGCCGCGCAGGTCCGCTTCGCCGAAGATCAGGTCCGCACCGAGGGCGAACCGAAGATGTGGCAATATACCGGCGCCAGCGGCAACACCGCCGATTTCTTCTTCTGCCCCACCTGCGGCGCGGGCGTCTGGTACCGCGCGCGGCCCTATCACGACGCCTATGCGATCCCGCTCGGCAATTTCGAGCCCGGCCACGGCTTCGTCCCCGATTATTCGGTCTATGAAGAACGCAAGGAGCCTTGGGTTTCGATCACCGGCGAGGCAATAGACCATTATGACTGAGCCGACCCTCACCGCCATCTCAGGCACGAAACGAAAACGCGCGCTGTTCCTGTTGGCGGCCGCGAGCGTGATGGCGCTTCCCCAGCAAGCCCAGGCCTGCCGCACGGGGCGCCTGTTGCTCGAAACAGAACGCCAACAGCCTGCAACCGGCGCCCACAAACAAGCGCGGCTGCGCGTCGAGGAAGCGCTGATCCGGAAGGACGGCAACCCCGCCGACCAGATCGCCTACCGTATGCTGGTGATCGAGGGCGACGACAAGTTGCGCACCGGCGATCATATCGTCGTGGCCGCTCCGGCCTGGGGCGATCACTGCCTTTTCTGGATGGGCGAACCCGACGCTAAGGGTATCGTGGAGGGCTATGCGACGGTTCCGGCGAAGGCGGCCGGCGAAACCTATTACTGGCTCTCGCCCGAACTACCGCGATCTACCGCCAAACTCGAAAGCTACAGGTCGCAGCCCGATCGCTTCGTCTGGCGCCCTGTCCGCTTCACGGCTCCGTGGGAAAGCGCGCCGAGCCAATGACCGACCTCACCACCCCCCTTCGCACCCCCGAGGACGCCGACGCCGCGCTGCGCCCCAAGACGCTCGCCGAGTTCGTCGGCCAGGCGGCCGCGCGCGAAAACCTCCGCATCTTCGTCGAGGCGGCGAAGGCGCGCGGCGATGCGCTCGACCATGTGCTCTTCTTCGGCCCGCCGGGGCTGGGCAAGACGACGCTGGCGCAGATCGTCGCGCGCGAGCTTGGCGTCGGCTTCCGCTCGACGTCGGGCCCGGTGATCGCCAAGGCGGGCGACCTCGCCGCGCTGCTCACCAACCTCGAGGACGGCGATGTCCTCTTCATCGACGAAATCCACCGCCTGTCGCCCGCGGTCGAGGAAATCCTCTATCCCGCGATGGAGGACCGCGCGCTCGACATCATGATCGGCGAAGGCCCGTCGGCGCGGTCGGTGCGCATCGACCTCCCCAAATTCACCCTCGTCGGCGCGACGACGCGGCAGGGCTTGCTGACGACACCGCTGCGCGATCGTTTCGGCATTCCGGTGCGGCTCAATTTCTACACCCATGGCGAACTCGAACAGGTGATCACCCGCGCCGCGCGGCTGCTCGCGCTGCCGCTCGCTCCCGACGGCGCGCTCGAAATCGCGCGCCGCGCGCGCGGCACACCGCGTATCGCCGGCCGCCTGCTCCGCCGCGTCCGCGACTTCGCCACGGTCGCGGGGCACGCGATCGTCGATGCGAAAGCCGCCGACGCCGCGCTCAACCGGCTCGAAGTGGACGCGCTCGGCCTCGACGCGATGGACCGGCGCTATCTCCTTATGATCGCGGACATTTATCGCGGCGGGCCGGTGGGGGTCGAAACGCTCGCGGCGGGCCTTTCGGAGCCGCGCGACACGATCGAGGATGTGATCGAGCCCTATCTGCTCCAGATCGGCCTGATCGCGCGCACTGCGAGAGGCCGGATGATGAACGCAAGCGCTTGGAAACATTTGGGTTTATTGCCGCCGACCGGAAGCCAGGACAGCCTCTTCGACCCCGAAGCCTGAGTCACGCCACGCGGCACCTTCGCCAACTTCCGCGCTTTTCTGCCACCAATCGTCCCGCCCCTGCGACAAAGCGTTGATCAGGGGTTTGCGACGAGTCGAAGCATCGCTATCGGTTAACCCGATGAGCGACGCCCCGCCCCCCTTCGTCCCCGGCGCCTTTGTCGGGGCCGCGCATCACTACCGTGCGCGCGTCTATTTCGAGGACACCGACCTGTCGGGCATCGTCTATCACGCCAATTATCTGCGCTACATGGAACGCGCCCGATCGGACATGCTGCGCCTCGCCGGCATCGACCAGCGCGCCGCGATGGAGGCGGGCGAAGGCGCCTGGGCGGTCACCGACCTGGCGATCAAATATCGCGCGCCCGCCAAACTCGACGACGATCTGCTCGTCGTCAGCACCGTCGAGGCGGTGCGCGGCGCCAGCGTCATCATCGCGCAGCGCATCCTTCGCGGTCAGGACAGGTTAACCGAAGGCCGTGTCACAGCGGCGTTCCTGTCGCCCGACGGCCGCCCCCGCCGCCAGCCGACGGGCTGGGCCGACCGATTTACCGCCATTATGAATGGAGACATCCCCCCTTGCTGAACAATATCTCGCTGGCCGCCGACGCGGCGACGCTGTCCCCGATCGCGCTGTTCCTCGAGGCCGACTGGGTCGTCAAGGGCGTGATGATCGGGCTGCTGGCGGCCTCGATCTACGTCTGGACGGTGATCGTCACCCATGGCCGCGGCGTCGGCAAGATGATGAAGGCGTCCGAACGCTTCGAGCGCGATTTCTGGCGCGCGGGCAATATCGACAAATTCTATGAGGAAAATGGCCGCGAGGAACTGCCGAGCGCGCGCGTCCTTGCCGCCGGCATTTCCGAATGGCGCCGCTCGGTGGCGGGCAAGACGATCGACCGCGACGGCACCCGCGAACGGCTGGGCATCGCGATGAACGCCGCGCTGGCGGGCGAGGTCGACAAGCTCAACGAAAAGATCGGCATTCTCGCCACGATCGGCTCGGTTGCGCCCTTCGTCGGGCTGTTCGGCACCGTCTGGGGCATCATGCGCGCCTTCACCGCGATCGCGGCGTCGAACAACAGCAGCCTCGACGTCGTCGCGCCGGGCATCGCCGAAGCCCTGTTCGCGACCGCGATCGGCCTGTTCGCCGCGATCCCGGCGGTCATCGCCTATAACAGCTTCTCGCAGCGGCTGAACCGCCTCGAATCGCGGCTTGGCCGCTTTGCCGACGGGCTGCATGCAACCTTCAGCCGCGAACTCGAGATCGAAGGCTGATGGGCATGTCGGGTCCCTCGGGCGGTTCGAGCGGACGGCGCGGTCGCGGCGCCCGCCGCGCGCCGATGTCCGAAATCAACGTCACCCCGCTCGTCGACGTGATGCTGGTGCTGCTGATCATCTTCATGATCACCGCGCCGCTGCTCGCCTCCGCCGTTCCCGTCGATTTACCCGAAAGCCGGGCGAAGCCGGGCGAGACCGAGGAGCAGGAGCCGGTGCAGCTGTCGATCAACGGCGACGACACCATCTATATCGGCGAAGAGGTCGTGCCCGAAGCCGAGCTTCCGGCCCGCCTCGACGCGCTGGCCGCCGCGCAGAAGCAAGGCGAACGGCCGCAGCAGATCATGCTGCGCGCCGACAAGGGCCTCGATTACGGCCGCGTGATGCGCGTGATGGGCGAGCTCAATCGCGCCGGGCTGACTCGCATCGCGCTGGTCACCACGGGGTCGGACAGCGAACCGGCGGCGGTCACCGACGGTTCAGAAACCGCGCAATAGGCTGGCATCATGGCGGCAACACAGGCAGCGACCGGCAATCAGGCACGCGGCATCGCCATCGCGGTGGCCGCGCATGTCCTGATAATCGGGCTGTTGTCGGTGCAATGGACCGCCGGCGAACGCCGCTTCGACAATCCGCCGATGGAGGTCGATCTGATCGCCGAGACCGCGCCGGTCTCGACCGCGCCCGTGATCAGCGACACGCCGCCCGCGCCGCGGCTGGGCGAGGAGGACAGCCTCGACGACGCGCCGCCAGAACCCCTGCCGGCGCCTCCCTTGCCCGAACCCGTGGTGCGCCCGACCCCGGCACCGGCGCCGAAGGTCGTGAAAAAAGCACCGCCGGTGCCGCCGAAGAAGGCGCCGCCTCCCGCCGCCCAGAAAGCGACGCCAAAAACCCCGACAAAGGTCCCAACCAAGACGGGAACGCGCGGACCGACGGGCCGTCTCGACGGCATCACCGACGGTTTGGGCAAGGAGGCGACGAAAAAGCCGGCGGCGGTCGGAGCTCCCGCCGCCGCGACCGCCGCAGAGGTCCGCAAATCGATCGATGTCAGCATCAAATCGAAGGTCAATCCCCGTTGGCAGCGCTGCTCGGTCAGCGGCGTCGACGTCGACCAGTTGAAAACCGTCGTCAAGTTCCGCCTGACCGCGTCGGGCGCACTCGCCGGTTTTTCCAGCGTCACCACGACCGGCGAAAACGACAGCAACAAGTTCCAGGTCCAGCGGCATCAGGAATGCGCCAAACGCGCGGTCGAACTCGCCGCGCCTTTCGACCTGCCCGAGGAAAATTACAGCTTCTGGCAGAATTACACGCTCGATTTCATCAAGAGGTAAGTGACATGATCCTCCGCTCCACCGCCCTGGCCCTCGTGCTGGCGCTCGCCGCGTCCCCGGCGCTCGCGCAGGTTACACCGACACCGACGCCGCCCGCGACACCGGCGCCGACCGAACCCCGCGAAACGATCGAGGGCACGTTGTCGCAGGACCGCACCGTCATCGCGGTCCCCGCGCTCGCCACCCCCGCCGTCACCACCGTCGCGGGCCTGCGCACCGACAGCCTCGGCCGCCAGATCGCCGAAGTCATCGCCGCCGACCTCGAACGCAGCGGCCTCTATGCCCCGCTCGGGCCGGGCAGCGTGCGCGCGATCACCATGCCCGAAGTCACCGCGCCGCGCTTCGCCGACTGGCAGGCGCGCGACGCCGAAAATGTCGTCCACGGCTTTGTCCGCACCAACAGCACCGGCGGCCTGATCGTGGGCTGTTATCTCTATGATACGCAGCTTGGCAGCGAACTGGTGCGGCAGGGATTCGAGATCCAGCCCAGCGACTGGCGCCGCGCCGCGCATAAATGCGCCGACGCCATCTATTCGCGCTTGTCGGGCGAAGCGCCCTTCTTCGACAGCCGCGTCGCCTATATCGCCGAGAGCGGCCCCAAGGGGAATCGCATCAAGCGTCTTGCGATCATGGATTCGGACGGCGGCAACCACCGCTTCATCACCAACGGCCAGGCGCTGGCGATCAGCCCGCGCTTCTCGCCCGATTACAAGAAGATCGTCTATGTCAGCTATTTGAACGACCGCGTCCGCGTGTTCATCTATGACGTCGCGGCGGGAACGCAGAAGCTGGTCACCGAAAGCCGCAACGCGACCTTCGCGCCGCGCTGGTCGCCCGACGGCACGCAGATCCTCTATTCGATGGCGACCGGCGGCAACACCGACATCTATCGTATCTCGGCCAACGGCGGCACGCCGGTGCGGCTGACCAACAATCCCGGGATCGACGTCGGCGGCAGCTTCTCGCCCGACGGCAAGAAGATCGTCTTCGAAAGCGACCGGTCGGGCGGCCAGCAGGTCTATACGATGAACATCGACGGATCGAACCAGCAGCGGATCAGTTTCGGCGGCGGGCGCTATGCCACCCCCGAATGGTCGCCGCGCGGCGACCTGATCGCCTTTACCAAGATGGGCGGCGGCGAGTTCCGCATCGGCGTGATGACCCCGTCGGGCGGCGGCGAACGGTTGCTGACCAACGATTGGCAGGACGAGGCGCCGACCTGGTCGCCCAACGGCCGCGTCCTGCAATTCTTCCGCACGACGCGCGGCGCGACCGGCAAGTCGAGCCTGTGGCAGGTCGATCTGACCGGCGTGAACATGCGCCGCCTGCAAACGCCGCAGGACGGCTCCGACCCCAGCTGGGGGCCGGTGTTGCCGTAACAGGCCAACCCGCCCTATTGATGCGGCGGAACCAATCTTGATACCTCGGGTTGAAAATCCGGGTTCAACATGGGTTAATCCCAACATGAACAGGACCATCTCGATTAACACGAAAGGGACGACAACATGACGATACGGAAAACCACCGCCATGATCGCCGCGATCGCGATGCTCGCCGTGGGCGCTTGCTCGAAAAAGGCGCCCGAGGTGCTCCCCCCCAACCCCGACGGCATCGACGACGGCAGCGGCGGCAATTCGGGCGGCGGCAACGCCGTGATCCCGGGTTCGCAGCAGGACTTCCTCAACAGCGTGTCGTCCGACCGCATCTTCTTTGGTTTCGACCAATATAATGTCGATGCCGAGGACCAGGCGACGCTGTCGAACCAGGCGCAGTGGCTGCAGCGCAATTCGGCGGTGCGCGTCCTGCTCGAGGGCCATGCCGACGAACGCGGTACCCGCGATTATAATATCGCGCTCGGCGAACGCCGCGCCAATGCCGCGAAAAACTATCTCGCGTCGCTGGGTATCGACCCGTCGCGGATCGAGGTGATCAGCTATGGCAAGGAACGCCCGGCCGAACTCGGTTCGACCGAGGAAGCCTATGCCAAGAACCGCCGCGCGGTGACCGTGGTCATCCAGCGCTAAGCAGCGGCCACAAGGGCGCCGTCGCCCAGGCAGCGATGGCCAGAAAGACACCGAAGGGGATCGCCCGCATCGATAGCGGCCGATCCCCTTTTCCTTGGGTGAAGAGCGCCCAGATCATGCCGCCCGCGCTGGCGAGCAGGATCATCAGCGGCAGCGCCTGCCAGCCGAGCCAGCAACCGATCGCCGCGACCAGCTTGGGATCGCCGCCGCCCATGCCCTCGCGGCCCCGTCCGCGCCGATAGGCGAGCGCAACGAGCGCGAGCAACGCTCCGCCGACCAGCGCCCCGATCCAGCGATCGAGCAGGCCCGTGTCGAGCAAAGGCCCGGCGAACAGCAGCCCGGTGACGGCGAGCACCGCGCTGAGGCGGTCGGGCAGCCACATATGGCGCGCGTCGAGCAAGGCGAGCGGCAACAGCAGCCAGCCGAACAGCGCCCAGAGCCAACCGGCGATACCCGGCATGATGGTCAGCGCCAGCGCGCCAATCAGCCCCGACGCGAGTTCGACCTGCATATGAAAGGGATCGATCCGGGCGCCGCATGTCCGGCAACGCCCCCGCTGCACGAGCGCCGAGACGAGCGGAATGAGGTTGAGCGGGCCAAGCGGGCGTCCGCACCCGTCGCAATGCGAGCGCCCGAGCAGCGAGCGCCCCTCGGGCCAGCGAAGCACCAAGGTCGCGACAAAGCTGCCAAGGATCAGCCCGAGTAGCGCCGCGATGCCGACGCCCGCGCCCATCGGCAAGGCGTCGAGCGCCGCCGTCATCGGTCAGAAACGACCCGAGCTGACCAGCACGAAGCCGCCCGCGCCGGCGCGGAAACCGATCGCCGACAGCGCCGCCGCCATCGCGGGATCATCGGCATTGATCGCGAATTCGGCGCGATAGGCGCCGCTACCGTCGAAACCGAGCGTCAGCCGCTCCATGCCCGACTGGCTGGCGAGCACCGCCTGCGCGCGCCCCTCGGCGCAGCGCAGCGGGCCGGTCAGGCCGCGCGACAGGTCGAGACCGGCGATCGATGTGCCGACCGTCAACTGGAGCCGCCCACTCGCTTTCGTGCAGCGGCCATGTTCGTCGAAGCGCACCTCGACACCCTCGAAGCGCAGGCTGTCGACGGGAACGAGACCAAGGCCGCCCGACAGCGATGTCGTGCCACTGAGATCGGAAAGCCCGCGCGGATTGCTGCCGTGCAGGCGCCCCGAAAGTTCGCCGAGCCGCGGATCGGGGCGGCTGAAGGCCAGATCGACATCGCCCCCGAGCAGCGCGAACGGCGACAGGCTGGCCTTCACATTGCCGAGCGGCAGCGCACCGAGCCGCGCTTCGATCAATTCGCCCGCCCAGACCGACCCATTGACCTCACGCGCCGTCAGACCCGAGTTTTCGGCGCCCGCCATCGCGAGCGCGAGGCGCATCGGAAAGGTCGCGACGATCAGGATCAGGGCGATCAGGATCGCGGCAAAGAGCAGCCGGCGGCGCATCAGCCGCCCACCCGCCGCAGTTCGGCGGTCATGCCCACGGTGCCGTCGGCCGCCGGCGTGATCGTCAGCTGATCGACGACAAAACCCTGCGCCTCGAGCGAAGCGAGCCAATCGGCCAGCACCGGCGCCTTGGCGGTAGCGATCGCGATCGTCGCCTGTCCCTGGCCGCGCGCCTCGTTGCGGTCGAGTGTCAGTCCGATCTCGCCCGCCGACTGGGTGAGGAATTGGTCGATCGCGACGGTGTCGTTTGCCGCCGCAGCCGAAGTCGCGGGGCGCTGTGCAAGCAATTGTACCTTCGCCGCGACGCGGCCCTGACGCTCGATCGCGGCGCGATGATCGGCCTCGAGATTGACGAATCCGGCATAAGCCGGCCGCCCGAGCAGCCAGATCAGGACACCGAATGCCAGCACGCCGGCGGCCCCGACCAGCCAGCGTTCGCGCCGCGACATGCCGTGCCACCAGTTTGCGATCCGCTCGGTCATGGCACCGCCCTCACGGTGACCGTCGCCATCTGGGTGCCGTCGGTGCCTGCCATCGGCTGCGCCGTAATCTTGTAGCCATGCGCCTGCAGCGCGAGCAGCACGGCGTTGATATCCTCGGTACGCGGCGCCGCGAGCGTCGTCGACAACGTGCCGTCGGTGCGATGCGACAGCGTCTTGAGCGCCACCCCCGGCGTGTCGCGCATCGCATCATAGAGCGCCGACGCCGGGACCGAGAAAGCGAGCGGTCCGCCGCCCGCCGCCGCGAGCCGGCGGTCGAGTTCGGCCTCGGCCGCCGCGGCATCACTCGCCGTCACGCCGGCCTTTTTGGCGGTGGCGACCGCAGCCTCGTCGGCGCGGGCGATATCGGCGTTGATCCGGATCGCATAGAGGATCGGGATCAGCAGCGTGACGACTAGCAGCGCGACCGCCAGCCGCTTCATCCAGATCATCATCGCCGGGTCGATCGCCCAGTTGCGCTTCGGCTGCCACGCGCCGCTCAGCAGATCGAGCGGCGGCGCGGACAATGACAGCAACAACGCCTCGCGCATCCGGTCGGCGTCGAGCGGCGCGATCGTGCGTCCGGCAGCGATCAGCGGATCGAGTTCGGGGTCCGAGACGAAGCTGCGGTCGTCGCTGCGCAAAATCTGTTCGCGGCCGAACTCGGCCGTCCACAGGCTGTCGGGCTCGGGCGGCGGCAGCGTGGCCGCAGCAGGGATGATCGCTGCCGGCACCAGACCCTGCGTCTGCAGCCAGTCGGTCCATGCGGCCATCGCGGCGTGCGTCGTTACCGCCACCGGCACCGCCTGCCCGGCATCGGCGGGCTGGCCCGCGACAATGTGCAGCAACGATGCGTCACCCAGACTGTCGCGCAGCGTATCGACGCGCGCGATCGCCGCCGCCTGCGCCGGGGCGGCATCAGGATAGGACCGCCAGCGCAGCGGCACATCGGCGGCGGGCGCGAGCGCGACCAGCCGGTCGTCGGCTTCGTCGTCCTGCGGTTTTTCCCACGCATCGACCCAGCCGTCATCCTGCCCCGAATCGACGATGACGCCGTCGTCGACGCGCAGCCAGGCCGCGTCGGCGCCGCCGCCCGACAGCGCCGCCTGGGTCGGCAGCCAGAGAAGCAAAGTGCGCGCCATGTCAGTCGGTTTCGCCCCAATCGCGCCGCACGATCACCGGCGGCATCTGGCCCGCCGAAGGCGCGCCGCCGTTCGCGTCGATGAGCGAAACTGAAGTCAAGAAACCATCCCCCATTGTCACGTCGGTCGTCAATATCAGCCAGCGGCTCGTCACCCCCGCCTGCTCAGCGACATCGGTCGGCGGGTCGAGCCGGGCGAGCGGCCCGGACTCCCAGAATCGCACGCTGCTGCCATAGCCGCCCGCGGGCCGCGCCGCCAGCGCCGCGCGTGCATCGGCGATGCTCAACTGCCCGGGCAGCAGCATCGCGACGAGCGGCGCCTGTTCGGGGGCGAGGGTGTTGACGTTAAGCTTGACCGGGACGGCGACGGGCAGCGCGCAGATCCACGGTTTCAGCCGCGCATACAGCTTGGGTGTCATCCCGCGCACCGCGCGCAGTTCGCTGATATCGGCCATCTTGCGGTTGGCGGGAAGGTAACTGCCCGGGAGCGAACGATAGACGCCGTCCTCGGCGCCGAGCGGGCCGTTGATGCTGTCGCTGTCGATCCAGTCGGCGGTGGCGCCCGCCACGGCGCGGGCTTCGTCGGCATTGACCCCGAGCAAGGTCATCAATTCGGCGAACTGGCCGGTGCCGCCGGGGCGCTGGCTAAAGCGTCCCGGGATCGTTTCGGCCACCAGGCTGTTGAGGTTGAAACAATTGCTCGCGTCGGTCAGCCGCGCCGTCCCCTGCCCGTTCGGCAACGGCAGCACGAAGTCGCGGCCCAGCCAATCGCCGGCGAGGGTCAGCTTGGCGGGATCGCGCCCGACGAGATCGGCGACGCGGCGCAGCGCTATCTGCTCGGCGGCAAAGCTATAGGCGCGGCCCTGATCGACCGTCGCGGCACTGCCCGCGATACGCGTCGCGAGCGTCAGCCGGTCGAGCGCCGTCGCGGCGATCACCGCCATCACCGCGACGAGCAGCAGCACGCTGAGCAACGCGGCGCCGCGTTCATCGGAAACGGATCGTCTCATGGCGCACCGGCTCCGGGCGGCACGCGTGGCGGCAGCGGTGTCGGCGCGGTCAAAAACAGCATCACCAGCGGCGCGCGGCCCTGCCGCGTCAGGCGCACCTCGACGGCGCGCGGCAGCCGGTCGCCGGGTTCCGACGTCCAGTTGCTGCCCCACTGCCCCTTGTCGTCGCGATAGCGTACGGCAGCTCCGGTGACCTCGCCGACCAGCCGGTCGCCGTCGCCGAGCGGCGTGCCGTCGAGCATCGGCTGCACCGCACGGCGCCAGTCCCCGCCGGTGAGCGTATAGGCGACCCGTTCGATATTCGGACGCGGCCCGCCGTCGAGCGACGCCGCGCCGCCATGGACCAGCGCAAAGCCGGTTTCGGACCCGGCAAAGGCGGCGACCGTCTCGCCCGACGGCCCGCGCGTCGAGCGTGGCAGCGCCTGCGCCAGGTCGTTTGCCATGACGGCGCGCAGTCGGTTGATCCCGCCCATCGCCTTCAACCGGTCCTGCACCGCGTCCTGCGTATCGATGCTGCTGCGCAGCAAGCCGACGCCGATCGCAGCGATCGCGGCGAACAGCGACAGCGCGACGAGCATCTCGACGAGGGTGAAGCCGCGCTCGTCCTTCATCGGCTGGACCGGATAATCGTCAGCGCCGCCTGCCCGCGCCCGTTTTCGGGACGGACGAGCAGGTCGATGCGGAGCAGGCTGTCGTCAGCGGTCTTGGCGACGCGTTGTTCGACCCGCCAGTTGCGCCCGGCGTTGGACACACCGATCGCGCTGCTGCCGATCGTCGGCGGCGCGGGGTCGGTCCACAGCTCGACCGCCCGATTCTGTGCAACGATACCCGCGATGGTGGTCTCGTCGAGGTCGCCGGCGGTGCGCACCGCAAAGGCGTCGAGGCGCACGAGGGTCAGCGCGGCGATGCTGATGATGCTGAGCGCGACGAGCATTTCGAGCAGGGTGAAGCCGTTTTCGCCGGATGGCGAAAACCGGACGGCGTCATTGGTCACGGCTGACCTCCCCCGTCGCGGAAATCCGCACGACCTCGCGCGCGTCGCCGCCGCTCAATATGATCGCCTGCGGGGTCGGGCTGGTGCCGACGCGGTCGAACAGGATGCGCGCCGCGCCCTGCCCATTGCCCGCAGCGAACCGTACATCGGACGGCCAGTTGCGCTGTTCGAACGGGCGGCCGGGAAGCGGCCCCCATTCGCCCTTGATCCGCCGTTCGAAGCCATAGCCCGAGGGAGCGAGATTGACCGACACGCTGCGTCCCTCGATCACCGCGACGTCGCGCGCGGCGGCGAGGCGCGCGGCGAGGCGGTCTGCCTCGCTGCGCACATTGCGCTCCTCGCCGGGGATGGTGAGCACCACCGCGGTCGCGGCAAGCGCCATGATCGCGAGCACGACCATCAGCTCGACGAGGGTGAAGCCGTTCTTCCGGGACTTGGATGGCTTAGCGGTCTCCACCGTGGATATCCGCGTTGTCGTCGGTACCGCCGGGGGCGCCGTCGGCGCCGAGCGAATAGATGTCGAAGGCGGCGCCATTGGGACCGGGGACCTGATAATTATAGGGTCGGCCCCACGGATCCTCGGGCAAACGCTTGATATAGCCGCCGCGGCGATAGCGTTCGGGCTGCGCGAGCGAAGGCGGCGGCGTCGACAGCGCACCCAGCCCGTCGCCCGACTGCGGATAGCTCAGATTATCGAGGCGATATTGTTCGAGCGCGGTTTCGAGCGTCGCGATATCGGCCTTCGCCTTGGTCACCATCGCTCGGTCCTGGCTGGGCAGCACGTTGATCAGCACCACCGTGGCGAGCAGTCCGATGATGAAGATGACGACCATCAACTCGGTCAAGGTGAAGCCGCGCTCGTCCTTCTTACGGCGCTGCTGTGGCAGCGGCCGGGCGGGATCGAGCATCAGGCGGAAGAAAAGCTGCATAAGCGACATGATATTATAGTCCGGCAAGGTTCTGCAACTGGAGGATCGGCAGCAGGATGGCGAGAATGATGAGGGCGACGCACGACCCCATAACGACAATTATGACAGGTTCGAGAAGCGCCATCGAGGCGGCTGTAAAACGGTCGAATTCGCGCTCGAGATAATCGGCGGCGCGCTCGAGCATCTGCTCCAGCCGCCCGGCGCTTTCGCCGCTCGCGGTCATGTAAACGAGCAAGGGCGGGAAGACCCCCGCATCGCGGAGCGCCGCCGACAGCCCGCCGCCCGCGCGCACCTGGTCGACGATCGTCGCGGTCGCGCCGGCCAGCGCGGCGTTGCGGATCGTCGGCACGGTCAGCCGCAGCCCCTCGACGAGCGGCAGGCGGCTCGACACCATCGTCGACAGCGTGCGGGCGAAGCGCGCGGCGTGAAGATCGCGGAGCAGGCGCCCGAGCAAGGGCAGGCGAAGCAGCCGCGCATCGACCGCTGCCTTGAAAGCGGGCCGCCGCATCGCGGTGACCCAGCCGAAAACGGCAGCAGCGATGAGCAGTGCGATCAACCACCACCAGTTGGCGGCGAAGCTGGAAATCGCGATCACCGCACGGGTCAGGAACGGCAGTTGCTGACCGACATCGTTGAACTGTTCGACGACGCGCGGGACGACGAAGATCATCAGCGCGGCGACGACGCCGATCGCCACGAAGCTGAGCACGATCGGATAAGCGAGCGCGGCGATCAGCTTGCCGCGCACTTCGGCCTGGCGTTCGAGCAGGTCGGCGAGGCGTGCGAGGATGGTGGTCAGGCTGCCCGTCGTTTCGCCCGCCGCGACCATCGCGCGATAGAGCGGCGGGAAGCTGCCCGGTTGGCGGGCCATCGCGTCGGCGAGGCGGCGGCCTTCGAGCAGCCCGGCATGGACGTCGCCGATGACGACGCGCGCTGTTTCCGCCTCGCTCTGCCGCGTCAGCGTGCGCAGCGCCTCTTCAAGCGGCGCGACCTCGGCGAGCGTCGCGAGCTGGCGGGTGAACAGCGCCAGCTCCTTGCTCGACAAGGTCGTGCGGCGAAAGGCGAACAGCGACCGCCCTGCTGCGGGCTTGGCCCCCGCAGCCTCGACCGCGACGATATGGAATTTGCGGGCGGTCAGGTCGGCGCGCGCCGCATCGTCGTTGGCGGCGGTCAGCCGCCCCTTGCGCTCGCGGCCCTGCGGATCGATCGCCACATAGCGATAATCAGGCATCGATTTCCTCGCGCCGCGCGATGCGGATCGCTTCCTCGGCGGTTGTCAGCCCCTTGGCGACCATCGCGCGCGCCGCCGAGGCGAGCGTCGGCGATTTCAGGAAGGCATGACGCGTGATCATCGCCTCGTCGCCGCCATTATAGATGTAGCGGCGGACGGTCTCGTCGACCTTGATCGCCTCGAACACCCCGATGCGGCCCTTGAAGCCGGTGCCGCTGCAATGATCGCAGCCCTTGGGGCGCCAGATAACCGTCCCGATGTCGAGCCCGAGCATCGCGGCGATGCTGTTGTCGGCCTGCACCGGCTCGCGGCACTGGTCGCAAAGCTTGCGAACGAGGCGCTGGGCGATGACCGCACGCAAGGTCGAGGCGAGCAGGAAGGGTTCGACTTTCAGGTCCTTGAGGCGCGTGATCGCGCCGACGGCATCGTTGGTGTGGACCGTCGACAGCACCAGGTGCCCGGTGAGCGACGCCTGCACCGCGATATCGGCAGTTTCGCGGTCGCGGATTTCACCGACCATCACGACGTCGGGATCCTGGCGGAGGATCGCGCGCAGCCCGGCCGCGAAATCGAGGCCGACCTTGGCGTTGACCTGCGTCTGGCCGACGCCGTCGACGGCATATTCGACCGGATCCTCGACCGTCAGGATATTGCGCTGGCCATCGTTGAGCTGCTTCAGCGCCGCGTAAAGCGTCGTCGTCTTGCCCGAACCGGTGGGCCCGGTGACGAGGATGATGCCATTGGGTTCGGCGAGAGCCTCGCGCAAGATCTGGTCGGCAGTGCCCGACAGGCCGAGCACGTCGAAATCGATCCCCGCCGCATCCTTGTCGAGAATGCGCATCACGACGCGTTCGCCGGCGCGGCTCGGCAGCGTCGAGACACGAACATCGACCGCCTTGCCCGCGAGCGTCAGCCCGATCCGGCCGTCCTGCGGCACGCGGCGTTCGGCGATGTCGAGCCGCGCCATCACCTTGATGCGGCTCACGACGACGGGCGCGACATGTGGCGGCATACGCAGATGTTCGCGCAGCACGCCGTCGGTGCGCATGCGGACCACGAGCCCGCTTTCATAGGGCTCGATATGGATGTCGCTGACGCCTTGGCGCACCGCTTCGGCGATGATCGCGTTGATCAGCCGGATCGCGGGGGCATCGTCGGCGCTGTCGAGCAGATCTTCGGCGCTGGGCAGGCTGAAGTCGAGGTCATTGCCGTCGAGCGACCCCGCCATCGCCGCCGCCGAGGCGTCGACGGCATAATGGTCGGAGAGCAGCCGGTCGAAGTCGGCCGTGCTCGCGGTCGCGACCTTGAGCGGCGCGGCAAGATAGCGCTTCACCTCGATCAGCACCGCAGGATCGGCGCCTTCGCGCAGCGTCGCGAGCCAGGCGCCGCCCTCGCCCGGCGCGATGACGACGCCGTGGCTGCGGGCAAAGGCGTAGGGAATGTCGACCGGCGCCGGGGGAGCGGCGATCGGTTCGGGATCGGTCACGGATAGTCTCCGGTCGGCGGGGCGGGAGCGTTCGAGATCGAGGGCGGCACGTCGGTCGTCGTCACGCTGCCTTCGGGACCGCGCAGCGCGGGCAGGTCGACCGGGCCGACGGTGATGTCGGCGGCGGTCGGCGGCGACGGCGGGGTGGTGCCCATATAGTCGCGGACCAGCGTGTCGATCGCGGGTTCCTCGTCGGGATTGCGGCGCAGCTGGGTGTCGCGGATATAGCCGTAGCGACGCGCGGTGAGCGCGGCATTGTCCTCGCGGCTTTTCAGCACCGTCGGGCGGATGAAGACCATCAGGTTCGTTTTCGACCGGCTGCGGCTGCGCGATTTGAACAGCTCGCCGATCAGCGGAATGTCGCTGAGCAAAGGAATGCGCTCGATCGTCTTGCGTTCGTCGTCGTTGAGCAACCCGCCGATCGCGAGGATTTCGCCATCATCGACGGTCAGCACCGTTTCGAACGACCGCTTGTTGAGGATCAGGTCGCTGTTGCGCGACGACACGGGCCCGGCGACGCTCGACACTTCCTGCCGCAGGAACAATTTCACCTCGCCAGCGCCATTGACCTGCGGCGTGACCTCGAGCTTGATGCCCACCTCCTCGCGCTGGACGGTGCGGAAGGCATTGTCGAAATTGCCGCTGAGCGCCTCGCCCGTCGTGATCGGCACTTCCTGCCCAACGAGGAATTTCGCCGCCTGGTTGTCGAGCGTGACGATGTGCGGGGTGGCGAGCAGGTTCGACGTCGTGTCGGACTTCACCGCGTTGATGATCGCGCCGAAAATCGTATTCTTGCCGATGTCGCCCGCAAAGCCCGCGAAACCGCCGGTCGCCGACAGCAATTGTGCGGCGGCCGCCTCCTGCAGGCTGGTACCAAAGGAGCTGCCGGTCGTGGTGACCGTGGTGTTGCCGTTGACCGTCGTCGTGTCCTGCGACAGCTTGGTCGCGGCATAGGCGCCGCCGAGGGTCAGGATGTTCGGTGTCGCGTTGCTGTAGCTCGTCGCGACAAAGGGAATATTCTTGCCGCCGAGCAGGAACTGGACGCCGAGCTGCTTTGCCGCATCGTCGCCGATCTCGACAACGATCGCCTCGACCAGCACCTGTTGCCGGCGGCTGTCGAGCTGGCGGATCAGCTCGCCGAGCATCCGCTGCACCTCGCTGTTCGCGGCGACGATGATCGCATTGGCGCCTTCGTAGCGCGTGACGATCGCCGGTCCGCGCGTCGCGATGCTGCCGCCCGAACCGCTGACCGAGGTCGGCGTCGTAGCGGTCGTCGCGGCGGGCGCCGGCGTGCTGCTGCTTCCCGACGACCCGCTCGACGACGACGTTGCGGCCGGCAGACCGGCCTTTTGCGCCGGGTCGCTGCCGCCGCCGATCAGTTGCTGCAACGTCGGCAGCAGCGTTTCGGCATTGGCATGCTCGAGCCAATAGACGCGCAGTTCGGTGCCGCCCGCAGCCTTGGCGTCGAGGTCGTTGGCCATCGACACGAAGCGCGCGACGAGCGCCTGATCGCCGCGCAGCGCGATCGCGTTGCTGCTGTCGATCGGCACGATCGCGAGGGGCGACTGGGCGCCCTCCCCCGCCGACGGCACCAATGCCTGCAACGCCGCAGCGATCTCGCGCGCGCCGGCATTTTTCAACGTGACGATCTGGCTGGTCGTGCTGTCGCGGTCGATGCTCGACGCCAGCGCGCGGATGCGGCGGATATTGTCGGCGAAGTCGGCGACGACCAGGCTGTTGGCATTGCGGTTCGCGGTCAGCGACCCCTGCGGACTGACCAACGGGCGCAAGGTTTCGACGGCCGCGACCGCATCGATATGGCGCAGACGGATGATTTCGGTGACGAACTGGTTCTGCGCTGCGCGGTCGCTGCCGATGCGGCCCGGCTGCGAGGCGGCGCCGTCGATCGGCTGGATGCGATAGCTGCCGTTCGGCCCCGACACGGCAACAAGGCCGTTCGAGCGCAGGGTCGCGAGGAAAATTTCGAAATATTCGCTGCGCGACAGCGGGCGGTCGGTGACCACCGATACCTTGCCGTTGACCCGCCCGTCGATGACGAAGGTGCGCCCGGTGATCCGCGCCGCGTCCTGGATGAAGGCGCGGATATCGGCGTCACGCACGTTGAGCGTATATTGCGCAAGGGCGGGAAGCGGCGTGGCCGAAACCAGTGCGGCGGCAAGCATCAGGGACAGTTTGAGACGCATAAACCCTACTTCGAGACAAAAATGGCGATCGGGACGACCTGCGCGCCGCGCTCGACTTCGAGCGAGAGGCGGGCCCCCGGTGTGATTTGATTGGCGAGCGCGGCGGCATCGCCAGCCGAGCCGATCGGCCGGCCGTTGACCCCGCGAATGACGTCGCCGGGCCGCAGCCCCGAGGCGCGGAAGGTCGCGCCGTCGCCCTGCGGCTGGACGACCACGCCGGTGACCCTGCCATTCTCGCTGCGCGGCGCGAAGCCGACACCGCTCTTGAGCGCCGCAGGAGACAATTCGCCCGCAACGGCATTGGGGTTCGCGGGGGCCGAGCCGATTTCAGGGGTCGGCGCCGGCAACGGGGTCGCGGGCGTCGCGACGGGTGCGTCGCCGCTCTGGTCGAGGAACAGGCTTTCGCGCGCCCCGCCCCGGTCGAGCAGCACATGGTCGAACGCGACCCCGACCAGCTTCACCCCCGGCGCGATCTCGTCGCCGACGGCATAGCTGTTCTGGACGCCATCCTCGGCCGCGATGATCGCCGAACCGCCGCCGGTCGCTTCGTTGATGTTGACGCCGAACAGCGTCAGGCCGAGCGCGGTCACGGTCGCCGACGCGGGCCCTTGGGCGCCGGTGCGAAAGAAAGGATCAAAGCTGGTGAAGAGCGCGCGGCGCTCGGCGGGAGATGCGATCACCGCCGTTTGCGGCTGCCACGCGCCGAGCGGCGACAGCGGGGTAACCAGCGTCCAGACAAGCATCACGAGCTGAAAGGCCAGCAAAAACGCGAGCAGGCCGACGGCGAGCAGCGGCCAGATCGCACGCGGCGAACGCCTGCCGACACGGAGCCAGGCGGGCAATCCGCGGGGCAACCGAACGGCCGATCGAGACATCAGCGTCGCCATGAAAACCTGTCTATCCCCCGCATCACCATGATGCCTCGCGAATCGCCTACGGGCGATTGGTGACAATCAGCTGACGGGAAGATTACAGTTTTTTGACAAGCGGGCGAGTCCGGCGACAGGAGCCGGACCCGCCACACCGGTCAGAATTTCAGCGACGCGCTGAGCGAGAAGCTGCGGCCGAGCTTGTAGCGGTTGAAGAAGATGCGGTTGTCGCCGAATTCCTGCACTTCCTTGTAGCTACGGCCGGTCAGGTTGCGCGCCTCGAACTTCAGTTCGATTTCCTTGTTGAGCAGGTTGATGCCCTGTCGCGCGACGAAGTCGAGCGAGATGCCCGGCTTTTCGCGCAGATCGGGCTGGCCCGACGGACCACGGCTGGTAACGCGCGGGCTGGCGTAGGTCAGGAGCAAGGTCTGCTGCGACAATTTGTCCTGGTCTTCCAGACCGATCTGGAAATTGACCAGATGGTCCGACTGGCCGGTCAGCGGCGAGCCGTCGAAGAAGAAGTTCGCCGCGTCCTGCACCACGCCGTTGATCACCGTCGTGTCGCCGTCGGCCACCGAAATGTCGGACTGGGTATAGGTATAGTTGCCGATCAGCACGAAGCGCCGACTGGCCCAGAAAGACGCATCCGAGAGGCTGTCGAGCGGGAAATATTTCTGCAGCTCGAACTCGACGCCATAGAGCGTCGCCTTGGGCGCATTGGCGTAGCTGGTGTTGACCGACGAGTCCGAGATCGACGTATAGGCCTCGATCGGATTGTCGATCGACTTGTAGAAGCCGGCGACGGTCAGGCGCTGATCCTTGGCGAAATACCATTCGTAGCGCGCTTCGGCGTTGGTCAGGCGGCTGTCGGTCAGCGACGGGTTGCCGCGGAACAGGCGGTTCGATTCGGGATCCTGATAGACTTGCGCCACAAGCTCGCGGAACTGCGGGCGCGCGATCGTCTTCGATCCGCTGAGGCGCAATTGCATGTCGGGCGCGACTTCCCAGGTCAAAGTGACCGCAGGCAGCCAATAGTCATTGTTCAAATTGGTATCGACGATCGACGACGCCCCCGAGTTGAACAGGTCGATCGGCGACACCGTCTGCCTGGCATCCTCGTATCGCACACCGGCATTGATGTTGACGCCGGCGATCAGTTCGGCCTGCACCTGTGCATAGCCGGCGTGGGTGGTCAGCGCCGCGTCGAACGCCGCGGTGCCGTCCTGCGCCGAGGTTTCGAGCAGCGTGATGTCGTAAAGCTGGATCGACGCGTCGGAGAGCAGATAGTCGGGGCGCAGCTGCTGCACCGGAACCGGCAGGTTCGACGCGCGATACTGGAAGGCGCGGCGCACCGAGGTGCGGCTGGTGTCGCTATAGGCATAGCCGACCGTCCCGGTGATGCGCGGGGCGATTTCGTACGACAGGTCGACGCCGCCCGACCACAGATCTTCGTTCAGGTCCGAAAAGGCGATCGTCGCGTCGCCCTTGTTGCCGCCCAGATCGTTGACGAACTTGTCGCCGACCGGGTCCTGCGCGGTGGGCAGGTTGGTGCGGACATAGGTGAAGCTGCGCTCATAGGGCGCCTCGCGCTGCGAATTGGCATAGCCGCCGCGCAGGTCGAGCTTGAGCCGGTCGAAATGGAATTCGCCGACGAACTGCGTGTTGATCAGCTGGCGTTCGTACCAGGCGGTGTCCTGCTTCATAATGTCGCGCCCGGCCTGGTTCTGGTCGGTGCCGAGCGCGAGGCGCGCCTGCTTCAAGGTGTCGCGAATATAGAGGCTGGTCCAGCGCAGCTTGTGATCGCCGATCTCGAGCCCGAAACCGAGCAGGCCGTTGACGACGATGCGGTTGTCGGTGACAACGCGGTTGTAGCTCGTCTGCGGATCGCCCGACAGGTCGGCTTCGACCGAGGTCTGCTGCAACGTGTCGCGGGTGCGCCACTTGTTGCTGATCCCTGCCGTGGCGATGATGCCGAGTTCGCCGTCGGCCATCGGGATGGTGAGACCGCCGGTGACGCCCGCCGACCAGTTGACCGGGATATGGTTGTTCTGTTGCAGCAGCGTCGTCGGCGCATTGACGAGGTCCATCGCGATCGCTTCGAGATCGTCCTTGCTGAAATCGGCGCCCTCGATGATCGGCTTGCCGCTGGCAAAGGCCGCCGCGAGCGACTTCGGCACGTCGCGGGTGCCGTCGTCGAAGCCCGTCCAGTCGGTGTCGCCGCCATAATAGGTATAGCCGAGCTGATTGGTCGTCTCGCTGTCCCAGCCGATCCCGCCGCTGAAGGTCAGGAAATTCTCGCGCGGGGTCGACTTGGTCGTGAGGTTGATCACGCCGCCGCCGAATTCGCCGGGGAAGTTCACCGAATAGCTTTTCTGGACGAGCGTCGAATCGATGACGTTCGACGGGAAGATGTCGAGCGGCACGACGCGCTTGAGCGGTTCGGGGCTGGGCAGCGGCGAGCCGTTGAGCAGCGCCAGCGAATAGCGGTCGCCGAGGCCGCGGACATAGACGAAACCGCCGCCGACGACCGACAGGCCGGTGACGCGCTGCAGCGAGCCCGAGATGTCGCCTTCGCCGGTGCGGGCGATGTCGGCCGAGGAGAGGACCGACACGACTTCGGGCGTCGCACGGACGACATTGGGGGTATAGCGGCCGGTGACCACGATTTCCTGGTCGGCGCCGCCGGGGATCGAGACGTCCGCCTCGTCCTCGGCCGGAGCCGCCTCAGCCACATCGTCGGCCGGCGGCGCGGCTTCGCTGCTCGAACCCGCAGGTGCAGCGTCCTGTGCCAGCGCGGCCGGTGCGACCAACGCCGACGAAAGGAGCAGCATGCTGGCGAAAATCGACCTTTTGGTCATGGCCCTAAAAACCCCTATAATTCGGATGATAAGCGGGGCGGGGCGCGCCTCTGTGGTACGCCCCGCCCCTTGTTCAGGTACGAAGGCGCGTCAGACCGGGATGAGCGTGCAAGCCGCGCTCGACGAACCGAAGCTCGCGGTCGCGCTGTTGCAGGTCCAGCCGCTGAAGCGCGTGTCGGCGGCATCGCGCACCGCACCGACATAGCCCGCGTTGACGAAATAGGCGTTGATCGGAACCGGGTTGAACGCCGGGCGACCGGTTTCGGTGGCGCCGTTGATGAAGATGTTCGACAGCGTCGGTACATAGGTCGAGCTGTTGTTCGTGCCCGCGTTGAAGATCGTCGCGACCTGGTCGTTGGTGACGCCGCTGGTGCCGAGGAAGGCGCTGGCGCCGCCGCACTGCATGTTGACCGAGTCGAACTTCGGCGGACCGGCTTCGTCGGGCCCGGCGGTCTGGACCGTCGTCGCCGAGTTGATGCGGACGCAAGAAATGCCCGGCGCGACGATCAGGCCGTTCATCAGGCGATAGTCGGCGCCGCCGCGGATCAGCACCGACGCGGTGTTGCCCGCCGCATTGGCGCGGTGGATGAAGGTGAAGTTCGACAGCGCGACATTCTGGCGCGGGGTCGTGTCTTCATTGCCGTTCGAGTCGATTTCGAGCATCGAGTCGCCGACCGTGCCGCCGGCGCGCTGCACCGCGAGCAGGAACTGGACATTGCCCTTGTAACCGACGTCGGTGTCGAGGCCGTCGTCCTCGGCGCCGGTGATCGCGAGGTTGCGCATGTTGACGCGCCCGCCGAATACTTCGATGCCGTCGTCCGAGCTGTTGTGAACCTGGATATTCTCGATCGTGGTTCCCGAACCGACGCCCGACGGGGTCAGGCCCTGCAGTTCCTTGTCGGCGCTGAGGATGAAGCCCGAGTAGCGGATCTGGACGAACGACATGCGGCCCGAATTGTCGGCCGGCTGCGCGCCGCCATAGAGCGCGTTCGACGTGCCCTCGGTATCGCGTTCGCAAGCCGCGGTGCCCGGCGTGGCGCCCGGCGCGAGGCAGTCGGTGACCGGCGCGCGGCCGAGCAGGACGACGCCGCCCCACAGCTGCGACGTATTGTCATCGGCCGAACCGACGACGTTGCCGCGACCGGTGAAGACGATCGGCTGCGCCGCGGTGCCGACCGCGTCGATGCGGTTGCCGCGGTTGACGACGAGGTAGGACACGCCCGTCGCGCCGAAGATGGTGACGCCCGGATCGATCGTCAGCGTGACGTCGGTGTTGGTGCTCGTCGCGCCCTGGTCGGTTCCGACATCGACGCGGCCGGGGAGCGAATAGATGACGCCCGCAACCTTGGGGATCGCGGTCGAGGCAGTGAAGCGTGCGGGGAAGCCGCAGTTGCGCCAGGTGCCCTGCGGGCCGGTGATCGTGCCGAGATCCGACAGCGCGGGGCCGGCGATGCTCGGGCAGGCGGCGGCGGGGGTGACGCCGGTCGGGGTCGGCGTGGGGGTCGGGGTCGGGGTGGGCGTCGGCGCGGGAATCACGATGACCCCTTCGCCGGGCGAGGCAACGCCATCGGCGCCGCAAGCGGCCAGGATAGAACAGGCCACGCCGCTGAGCATGACCAAACGAACGCGCGCGAAAGCCGCCATGAAATTCTCCGTTGTCCGCTGTGCGCCCCCGGATCGGTCGAGCGGCGCCCCTGCTGAAAAATCACCGGCCGGTGCGAAGGGATTGTCCCGCCGCGCCCCCGGTGACGCCGCCACTAGGGTGATTCGGTGACGGTCTGACGCCAGAGCGATGACAGTTGGGAGACTCTTTGGAGTCGTTTTCGTGACATGCGCCGAAGCGCGCGAGGCGGCTTGTTCGCAGGTGCAATAATAAATGCGGCACAGCTTGCTTGCATCGCCCGAAAAGCTTTGCTAGGCGCCCGCTCCTACCTGGTACCGGACCCGATCCGGACCATCATGATGTGCGGTCGTGGCGGAACTGGTAGACGCGCAACGTTGAGGTCGTTGTGGCCGAAAGGCCGTGGAAGTTCGAGTCTTCTCGACCGCACCACTCAGTCCTGCGGGACGCGAGTTTTTACCTGCCGAGCAGCGATATACCGCAAAGCGGCGCAGTTCCGCGCGCTTTGCGACGACACGTATAGCGCTATGTGGCGAGAGACGCTCCTCGTCGCGACGCCAACTGGCGATTTCCGCTCAAAGTCTCCACCAACAAAAATGCCGCCTCAATGCTGAGGCGGCGAGTTGTACCCGAGATGTATACAGCCTCGTCAGGCGAGCCCGAGCAAGGCCTCCTGGTCCTGCCAACGATAAGGAAGGTCGATGGCCATCAGTCGCTGCCGGGTCAGACCCTTCGGCTGATCGGCTGCCGCTATTGAATCCACGATCCGTGGCGACAGCCAGCTGAGCTTGAGCAGTTGTGTCATCTGCTTCCGGCATCGACCTTCACGCTCGGCGATACGATGAAGGGGAAGCTCGGGATCGCTTTCGACTAGCGCGAGCGCCTTGGCGGCATCGCGCAGCAACTCGACGAGCTTGGGATCGGCCGAGATGCCCGGTCGGTTGTCCACCGGCATGATCACTTTGGCCTCCCGGAACGGCTTCCTGGGAAGCGGCGGCAGCACGATATCCCATATGCAGCTCTCATCATCGCTGCCGAGCAACGGGCGGGCGTCGATCTTTACGAGCAGTCGGTCACGCGTCGCCTGAACCGACTGCACGAGGGAGCGCAGCGTTTCTGTGTGGCTCGGCCCGTCGTGCAGCGCTTTATCCAGTCGATCGGCATCGACGAACATCGCATGTAGGCCTGCGCCATCTGCGATACCCGATATCCGCCGCAGCCGATGCTGATCGCCGAGCAGTTCGCGCACACTGCCGACTATATAGGCGTCGAGCTGAGCCATCTGAACGCGGGCGCGCGTGGGCCGCCCTTTCCCCGCGAGATCGGAACGGGTCTCATAATAGCAATAGCGCCGTGATCGTTTGACGCTGTAGCTCGGCACCATCGGGCGCTCTTCTGCGTCAAAGACGCGACCAGCGAGCATTGCCTGCTGGCGATCGTTCGTTGCTCTCCGCCGGGACGGGGCTTTGTCGCGGAGGCGATTCTGAACAGCGTCCCAGAGTTCATCGTCGATGATGGCCTCATGCTCGCCGGGATAGGCCTGACCCTTGTGGACGATCATACCTCGGTAGATCGGGTTCTTGAGCAGATGGAACAGGCTGCCGCGCTGGAATGGTATGCCGCCGCGGTGCGGGCCGCTGGTCCGGTGCTGGACTTTCGTGCGGACGCCTTCTTCGTCCAACGCGTCGATCAACGCCGGCACCGATCCGATCTCAAGGTAGCGGCGCATGATATGGCGGACCTGATCGGCTTCGGCAGGCTCGACGACTAGCTTACGGTCCTTGACCACGTAGCCGAGCGGCAACGGGCCGCCCATCCATATCCCCTTCTTCTTCGAAGCCGCAATCTTGTCGCGGATCCGCTCGCCGGTGACCTCGCGCTCGAACTGCGCGAAGCTCAGCAGCACATTGAGTGTGAGCCGTCCCATGCTGGTCGTCGTGTTGAATGACTGGGTTACGGACACGAAACTTGCCTGCTTCTGGTCGAGGCGTTCGACGATCTTCGCGAAGTCCGCGAGACTCCGGGTCAGCCGGTCAACCTTGTAGACGACTATGACATCGACTTGCCCGGCCTCGATATCGGCGAGCAGTCGCTGCAGACCCGGCCTCGCCATCGACCCGCCCGAAAAGCCACCGTCATCATATTGGTTGGGAACCAGCGTCCATCCTTCATGACGCTGGCTCATGATATAGGCTTCACACGCTTCCCGCTGGGCGTGAAGGCTGTTGAACTCCTGTTCAAGGCCGTCCTCGGTAGACTTGCGCGTATAGACCGCGCAGCGAACAGTCTTGACGACAACGCTCATGACGCGAGCCCGAAGAACCGCGGGCCCGACCACTTCGCGCCGGTGATTGCGCTCGCGATCGCGGTCAGCGATGTCCAGTGCCGGCCGTCATAGTCGAACCCGTCTTCACGGACGGTCACGACATGCCCGATACCATGCCAATCGCGCACCAGCCGGGTACCCGGTGTCAACTTACGCGATCGTACCACCCTGCCCTTCCCCGGCGCTTCTGTGAACGTCGGCGGCTTCCTGTTCCGTATCCCTGCTGCGTCGGCTTGCACGCGATACGCGAGGCCGATCTTAAGGAGCGGGAGTGCGATCGAAGGTGCGGGTGCGCCATAAAGGCGCACCCACCATTCCCGAGCGTCGATGGTGCCGAGCGTATCGACGTCGTCCAGCTTGAGGCGTGATCGCGCCATCAGCTGGCACCCGCCGTCGCCGGCACAGTCGCCGTGTCCGGGCTTGCAACGACAACCTTCGACTTACCCGGCTTGATGATCCGATAGATCGTCGTTCCGTCCTTGCGCTTCGAGCGCTCGATCACCCTGCCCTTCTTCTTGAGGCTGGTGAGGAAGGCGCGGCAGCTGTGGGGCTGCCACCCGGTTGCAGCGCCAATCTCGGCAATCGATGCGCCCGCCGCCTTGGCCAGTAGCTGTTCGACGATGCTTGCCTTCGAGGGTGCGACGGGAGGTTTGAGTTCGGTGTCGGTCATCTTGGGTCTCCTTGGGGGCAGACACATGATTGCGCCTTCCCACTGACCCAAGGCCGCTACAGGCAGCGCCCCGCGGCATCCGAACCTCGATCCGGTTCAGCCCGACGACCAATGCTCGAACACCCGCCCAAGTCCAGTCTCAAAGATCTCAATTGGTTGAAAAAGCTGGATATCGACTTCTCGCGCCCCCTCGGCCTTGTAGACGTCGGAGGTGCGCTATGGATCGAGACACGCGGGACCTGATCGATCAGCTCTGCACGCAAGCCGGTATGATTATGGAGGATTGCAGCACGGCCTTCCTCACCACACGCAGGATCGACGACGAGGAAATTCCCCGGCTGCTACAGGATCTGGCCGGTGAGGCTGCCAAGGTACGGGATCTGGTGAACGCCGCCATTGCCCTTTCGAAATGACGACTGTTTTTTCACCGAGATTTCGAAAAACCGATTGAATAGTTTCCAATGTTACAACGTGTTGCGCGGCAGCATCAGTTACAATCTATTCGAATGACACGCGGTCTATTTCCGTAGCGAATCCCTGACGCTGCGGTAAGGGCTGCGGCGCGACCCGATGAAGGTGCTCCTTCATCATCAACCTGGCGGCCTTCACAGGCCGCCTTTTTTGTCGGCTCTGCGCCCGATTTTAGCCCTTCAAACGGATTCAACATGCCCCGGGAAGCGGCCGTTCGACGCGGCGGTGGCCGCGATCACGCCGGCTTATCTTATCGGGCGCGGGCGACGCCTACATTGTCTGCCGTCAGCACCAATGGCACAGATTTGAGGTTGTGATTTAAGGAGGATCTGGGCTTCGTCGTAGTGACGAAGGAACGAAGATGAAGCCCAGATCCTCCAATGTAAAATCGCCCGCCAAGGCCCCAGCAGAGCGGGTAGTGAAGGACATCCGCCGACAGACCCGGCGCCACTTTTCGGCCGAGGACAAGATCCGCATCGTGCTGGATGGCCTGCGCGGGGAAGACAGCATCGCCGAGCTGTGCCGCAAGGAAGGCATCGCGCAGAGCCTGTATTACACCTGGTCGAAGGAGTTCATGGAAGCTGGCAAGCGCCGCCTGGCCGGCGACACCGCCCGTGCCGCGACCACCGGCGAGGTCCAGGACCTGCGCCGCGAAGCCCGGGCATTGAAGGAATGCGTGGCCGACCTCACCCTGGAAAACCGCCTGCTTAAAAAAAGCATGATCGCGGATGGGGGCGACGACGAATGAGGTACCCCGCATCCGAGAAGCTCGAGATCATCAGGATCGTCGAGCAGTCGCACCTGCCGGCCAAGCGCACGCTGGACCAGCTCGGCATCCCCCGCCGGACGTTCTATCGCTGGTATGACCGTTACCTCGAAGGCGGGCCGGAGGCGCTGGAAGATCGGCCGTCGGCGCCGAGCCGGGTGTGGAACCGCATCCCGGCGGGCATCCACGACCAGATCATCGAGCTGGCGCTGGATTACAGCGACCTGTCACCGCGTGAGCTGGCGGTGCGCTTCACCGACGAGCAGCGCTACTTCGTATCGGAATCCACGGTTTACCGGCTGCTCAAGGCCCACGACCTGATTACCAGCCCGGCCTATGTCGTGATCAAGGCTGCCGATCAGTTCCACACGAAAACCACGCGGCCGAACGAGATGTGGCAGACCGACTTCACCTACTTCAAGATCATCGGGTGGGGCTGGATGTATCTGTCGACCGTGCTCGACGACTTCTCGCGCTACATCATCGCCTGGAAGCTGTGCACCAACATGCGAGCCGAGGACGTCACCGACACGCTGGACCTCGCCCTGGCGGCTTCTGGTTGCGACAGCGCCACGGGGCTGCACAAACCCCGGTTACTCAGCGACAATGGCCCCAGCTACATCGCGGGTGAGCTGGCGGAATATATCGAGGCCAACAAGATGAGCCATGTCCGCGGCGCCCCGTGTCATCCCCAGACCCAGGGCAAGATCGAGCGCTGGCACCAGACCCTGAAAAACCGCATCCTGCTGGAAAACTACTTCCTGCCCGGCGACCTCGAAGCCCAGATCGAGGCCTTCGTCGAGCACTACAATCACCAGCGATACCACGAGAGCCTGAACAACGTGACGCCCGCCGACGCTTACTTCGGCAGGGCTCCGGCAATCATCAAACAGCGCGAAAGGATCAAGCGACAGACCATCGAACATCGGCGCTTGCAGCACCGCAAGCTCGCCGCCTAACATCAACCCCCTGACGAGGCCCGCACTCCGCTAATTTGCGCCGCGAGTTGTGCCAAATGTTCTGACGACGGACAATCAGCAAATTCGGCAAGGTGCCCGATACGGCACTCGAGCGCCTCGGTGAAATCGGGGAGCGTAATGACATGATCGTGGATGCTATCTGCGCCGCTCCGGAGAAATCCGCGCTCGTCTTCGCGACGTCGGTCGCCCATGGCCGCCGCCTCGCAGCGCAGCTGAATCTGCGCGGCGTCCGGGCGGCTGCGGTATCAGGAGAAACCGACCGGAACTCGCGCCGCTGGTTCATTGCTGGTTTCCGGCGCGGCGATATCCGCGTCCTGTGCAACCATTCGGCGCTGACGACTGGATTCGACGCCCCGGCGACTGATCTCATCGTGATCGCGAGGCCGGTATTCAGCCCGGCGCTCTACATGCAGATGGCCGGCCGTGGCCTGCGCGGACCGGCCAACGGCGGCAAGGAGCATTGCCGGATACTCACCGTGCAGGATAACCTCGACGAATATACGGACCGTCTGGCCCACCACTATTTCGAGCAGCATTATGTGGCGTCCGCCTGATCTGCAACGAGGAGCGCGTTTCGGCCGTTTACTGCCCGGAACGGGGAGCGAGAATGCCGCGGATGGTCTGCCCCATGCCTTCACCGCCGAGTGCCGCCGGCACTTGTTCGGGGAACCAATCGTCCAGGCCGGGGTCCGCGTTCGACTTGGTAACTGTTCCGATCAGCTGCTGCAGGCGTGACGTCTCGTCCCGCAGCGTAGCATCGCCTAGCGACACCCGGACCGGATCGTCGGACGACCAGGCGTCAGCCGCCTGGTGAGACCCCAGCCCGAGACGTGTAGCGATGCCTTGCTGCGCTTCCGGATCGAGGTCCAGCGCCGCGAAACCCGCACCCGGAGCGATCTCTATTCCGAACAGCCAGAAGATTCGGGCAGCGGCAAGTCCAGAACCGGGCGCCACCAGCGCAAGGGCGGTGTCGTCAGATCGCAAAGACAAGACTAACACGTCACCCTCGGCCGTCAGGGTCGTGACCGCATTGTTACGATAGTATAGCCGGTATTCGGTCCTTGTCGGATGCATGGCCCGCGCGTCGTACCAGGTCAGGTCGCTGGATGCCGAGATCCACGAGCCATCGTCCGCCATCCGGACAAAATCGGTCGGAATGCGTCGCTGATATTTGCCGAAGGCTCCGCGCAGAGGCGCGGTTCCGTTGAATTCGTGCTGGTTGGATCGTGAACGGTCGGCCTCGACCGCGCTTATGGGCGACCCTTTTCCTGGAACATCGGCGCTGGCGAACAGCATCGATCGCCCCGGATGTCGAGATGGAGCGGCTACTGGACCGGCTTTGCCGACAGCTGGTGGAGAGCGTCGAAAGCTGACGGAATCGGCGAATGACGCAATTCCCTGTTAGCCCGCCGGACTTCCCTGTTAATGCTTCAGTTGTTCCCTGTTATGCCATGGTCGATTCCCTGATACCGGGAGCAGGGAAATGCTGTTGAAAATCCCGGTTTTCCGGGCATCGCGCGAGAGCAATAATGCCAATATCGTGCCATTTTTGCGGATTTTCCCTGTTAATAGCCTGCTATCAGGGAATTCGCGCGTGAGACTGGTCCGGCACGGACTGCGTCGCGCACCATCATCGCCAGATCATGGCGCATTTTCAGATGAGACCATCGTCGGTCCGATATCGTGCACGCCGCCGGCACAGGCGTCCCCATGCCTGCGGCGCTCACGCTTGTCAGCTTGCGCGCGCTCCTTCCCCCTTCCGGCCCGCATCCTGAAGGGCGCCCCGCTCATTTGGCGTATCGTCACCCATCGCGGGCCCGACAGGGCGGCCGCGCAGCAGCAAATGGCTGATCGCGGGCAAAACGAACAAAGTGAGGAGCGTCGAGGTCATCAGCCCGCCGATCACGACGATCGCCAGCGGTTTCTGGACCTCGGCGCCGGTTCCGGTGGCGAGCGCCATCGGGACAAAGCCGATGGCGGGGACGATCCCGGTCATCAGCACCGCGCGCACGCGCTCCATGACCCCATCGGCAATCGCGACATCCACGGCCTTTCCTGCGTCGAGGCGTCCGTTGATGCTCGACATCACGACCAGCCCGTTGAGCACCGTCACGCCCGAAAGCACGATGAAGCCCACCGCCGCCGATACCGAAAAGGGCAGTCCGGTCAGCAGCAGCGAGAAGACGCCGCCGGCCAACGCCAGGGGAATGGCGGAATAGACCGCGATCGCCTGCCGCACGCCGCCCAGGGCCAGGAACAATATGCCGAAGATCGCGGCAAAGATTGCCGGGATGACGATCGAGAGCCTCGCGGTGGCGGCTTGCAGATTTTCGAACTGCCCGCCCCATTCGATGAAGCTCCCGGCCGGAAGCCTGACCTCGGCGTCGACCTTCGCCCGTGCTTCGGCAACGAAAGATCCCAGATCGTTGCCCCGGACATTGGCCTGCACGACGACGCGGCGCTTGCCGTTTTCCCGGCTGACCTGGTTCAGGCCTTCGGAGAAGCCGAACTTTGCCAGTTCGCCGAGCGGCACCGAAGCCCGCGCGCCGCCCTCACCGGGAAGGAGCACGGGAAGCGCCCCTATCGCGTCCAGATCGTCGCGCGTCGCGCTGTCGAGCCGAACAACGATGTCGTACCGCCGATCGCCTTCGAACACGATCCCGGCCTCGCGCCCCCCCAGCGCGGCCGCGACCGTATCGCTGACGTCCCGAAGCGTCAGCCCGTAGCGCGCGATCGCGTCGCGATCGAATTGCACATCGAGCACGGGAAAGCCCGCCGTCTGTTCTACCTTGACGTCGGCGGCGCCCGGAACCCGGTTCAGGACGGCCGCCACCTGCTGCGCCGCCTCGCCCATCGCATCGAGATCGTCGCCATACAGCTTGATCGCGATGTCACCGCGCACGCCGGCAATCAGTTCGTTGAAGCGCAGCTGGATCGGCTGGCTGACCTCGAAGGCATTGCCGACGAGCGGTTCCAGCCTTTTCTCGACGCGGGCGATCACCTCATCCTTGGTCCGGACGCCATCGGGCCAGGCGTCGCGCGGCTTCAGGATGATGAACGTGTCGGACGCATTCGGCGGCATCGGGTCGCTCGCGACCTCCGCCGTACCGGTTTTGGAATAGACGAACGCCACCTCGGGCAGCGCGGATACCGCCTTTTCGACCTGCAACTGCATCGCCTGCGATTGGTTCAGCGATGTCGAGGGGATGCGCAGCGCCTGCATCGCGAGATTGCCTTCGCCCAGCACCGGGATGAATTCGCTGCCGAGCATGGCGAATGCCATGATCGCCGCCGCGAAGGTCCCGCCGCCGGCCCCGATCCATGGCCAGGGGCGGGCAATCACGCGCAGGAGCAACGGCGCATACCGCCTCTTCACCCAAGCGATGGCGCGCACGTCCTTTTCGGCGACCTTGCCGCGAAGGAGCAGCGCCACCATCGCCGGGACGAAGGTCAGCGAGGCGACGAACGCCCCCGCCAGCGCCAGCAGCACCGTGATCGCCATCGGCGCGAAGGTCTTGCCCTCGACCCCGGTGAAGGTGAGGAGCGGCACAAAGACGAGGAAGATGATCGCCTGACCATAGATGGTGGGCCTGATCATTTCGCGCGACGCTTCGAACACCTCGTGCAGTCGCTCGCTCAGGGACAGAAGTCGCCCTTCGTGATGCTGGCGTTCGGCCAGTCGCCGCAGACAGTTTTCGATGATGATGATCGACCCATCGACGATCAGGCCGAAGTCGAGCGCGCCAAGGCTCATCAGATTGCCCGACGTGCCGGTGATGGTCATCCCCGTCCCCATGATCAGGAACGAGATCGGAATGACCAATGTCGCGATGATGGCGGCGCGGACGTTGCCGAGCAACCAGAACAGCACCGCCGCGACGAGCAACGCGCCTTCGGCCAGATTCCTTTCCACCGTGCCAATGGTGGCATCGACGAGCTGCGAGCGGTCGAGCACCGGCTTGACCACGATATCCGGGGGCATCGACCTCGCGACCGCCTGCAACCGTTCGGCGGCGTCCGACGCCACGATCCGGCTGTTGCCGTCCGCAAGCATCAGCACGGTACCGACGACCAGCTCCTTGCCATTCTCCGACGCGGAACCCGTCCGCAATTCACCGCCGATCCGCACCGTCGCGACATCGCGGACCGTGACGGCGACGCCGCCGCGGCTGGCAACCGCCGCACGCGAAATCTCGTCGAGCGAGCGGATGCGTCCGTCAGCGCGGACCAGGAAAGCCTCGCCGCCGCGCTCGACGAAGTTCGCACCGACCGAAATATTGGCGCGTTCGAGCGCGTCGGCAAGCTCCGAAAAGGAAATGCCGTAGCTCGCCAGTTTCGTCGCATCGGGCTGGACGACGAACTGTTTTTCATAGCCGCCGATCGAGTCGATTCCCGCGACGCCCGAGACCGACCGCATTTGCGGGCGGATCACCCAGTCCTGAACCGTCCGCAGATAACCGAGCCTGGCCACCTCGTCGGCCAGCACTTCGCCGGTGGGCGTGATATAGGAGCCATCGGGCTGGAGCCCCGGCTTGCCGGCGCCCGCAGATTTGGTCTTGATGCTGCGGTCGAAATCGACCGTGTACATCAGCACTTCGCCGAGCCCGGTGGAGACAGGTCCCATCTGCGGCTCGGCGCCGTCGGGCAGGTTGCCCTTGGCCTGCGCCAGCCGTTCGGCGACCTGCTGGCGCGCAAAATAAAGGTCGGTGTGATCGTCGAAGATCACGGTGACCTGACTGAACCCGTTGCGTGAGATCGAACGGGATGTTTGCAGGCCCGGTATGCCGGCCATCGCGGTTTCGATGGGGAAGGTAACAAGGCGTTCGATGTCGAGAGGCCCCAAATTGGGCTCGGCGGTGTTGATCTGCACCTGCTTGTTGGTGATGTCGGGCACGGCATCGATCGGCAGCTTGAGCAGCTGCGTGATGCCATAGGCCGCGACGATGAGGGTGAGGAGAACCACGCCCCAGCGAAAGCGTATCGACGCATCGAGAAGTTTTTCGATCATCTCAATGCTCCGCCTCGCCCTTGCCGATTTCGGCCTTGAGCAGGAAAGCGCCCTTGGTCGCGATGACCGCGCCCGGTTTCACGCCGTCGACAATTTCGATGCGGCCACCGCCGCGCTGGCCGGTCACCACGGTCGTCGCCTGAAAGCCCTTCGCGGTTTTGACGAATACGACCGCGCGCCCCTCCACCGTCTGCACCGCCTCTTCGGGCAGCGCGATGAGCGTCGCCCCCGCCGCGCCCGACGGCTTGATCCGCGCGCGAAGGCCCTGACCGGGGGTCAGGCCGCCAATGCCGTCGGGCACGAGGACGATCGTCGCGGCCTTGCTGTCGGGGTCGAGACTGGGCGTCGCCGAGCGCACGACGGCGTTGACGGTCTCGCCGGCCGCCAGTTCGATCACTGCGGTATCACCCGGCCGGATGCGCCGCGCGTCGGCGGCCGGTACTGCGGCGTTGATCTGGATGCGCCGGGGGTCGGAGACCCGGAACAATTCGGTTCCCGCAAGCACATAGGCGCCGAGCTTCGCATCCGATCGGGTGATCCGCCCCGAAATCGGGCTGGTCACCGCCAGCGTGCGGCCATCGCCCGAGAGATTGGCGGCCGATGCAGCCGACCGCGCGCGCTGCGCTTCGGCCTCGGCCTCGGCAAGCGCCGCTGCGGCGGCATCCAGATCCTGCTTCGCCGTGATCCGCGCGTCGAAAAGCTTCTTCTCGCGCACATAGGTCGATCGGGCGAGCGCGAGACGCGCGGTTGCCGAACTACGCTCCGATGCGATCGCCGCCGCGTCGCGGCTTTCCATGACCGCGACCGCTTCTCCGGCACGCGCGGCGTCGCCCAGACGGCGATGGATCGCGATGATCGCGCCGTCGGCGCGCGCGGTCAGGATAGCCTCGCCCTCGGGAGTCGGGGCCACAACGCCCTGCGCCAGAATTTCGGAACCGAGGCCGCCCGCCCCGATCGTCTCGGTGACGATGCCCGCGCCTTTGGCCCGCGCTTCGTCCATCAGGATCTGCCCTTCGCCATGGCCCTCCTCTTCCTTCCCGGCGGGAGCCGCCGCGAGCGCCGCATCCGGCGGCGTCATCGACCGGCCGATCAGCACGCCCCCGCCGCCCACGGCCAGCACCGCGACCGCGACCACCGCCAGCAGGCGATTTCGATTGTCCAAGATTTGCATGATGTCTGTTCCTTATTGCGCGTTCGCGCGGCCCAGCGCGGCCAGCGCGCGGGCCCGATCGAGTTCGGCTTCGATGAGTTTGAGATGAGCGCCGGTCAGCGCGTCTTGCGCGTCGATCAGTTCGATCAGCGTGAACTTGCCCTGCTGATATCCGATCTCGGCCACCCGCGCGGCTTCGTTCGCCTGGAAAAGGCCGACCCTGGACAAGGCGGTCACGCGTTCCGTGGCGGCCGCCAGCATCCATTCGGCGTCGCGGCGCGAAACGCGCGTGTCGAGACGGGTTTGTGCCAGCCCGGCCTCGGCCGCATCGCCATCGGCCCGCGCCGCCGCGATATGGCCGCGATTGCGGTTGAACAGCGGGAGCGGGATCGAAACACCGACGATGAACGCCGTGTCGCGGCTTTCGCGGAAACTCCGCACGCCACCCGACGCCGTAACATCGGGAACGCCATCGGCTTCGGCGAGCCGGACGCGGGCGCTGCTGGCATCGCGCTCGGCGACCGCAAGGCGCTCATCGAGGCTTTGCGCGCCTGCCGGCAAGGTCGGCGGCGGTGCCATATCCTGCGGCAGCGCCGAAAGCTCCGGATCCTCGCTCCCGATCAGCGACGCCAGCCTTTGCCGGGCCGACAGCAGTTCCGCCTCGGCGCGCAGCCGTTCGGCCCCGGCTTCCGCAAACAAGGCATCGGCGCGCAGCCTGGTCAGCGGCGGATCGCGACCGACATCGACGAGCGTCTCGGCAATCCGCGCGAGTTCAGCCGCGCGGACCAGCACTTGGCGCGCCAGTATCGCGCGGTCCTCGGCAGCGCGAAGCTCAGCATGCGACACGATAATGTCATAGCTGAGATCGGCTTCGGCCTTCCGCAGCGCGATCTGCGCAAACGCGCGTTCGGCCGCAGCCACCGCCTTACGCGCCCGTCGTTTGCCGCCGAGTTCGAACGGCTGCGACACCGCAACCGTCGTCTCGGTCTGCCCGAAGGTCCGATAGGGGCCGGTGCCGCTGAAATTCTCGACCTCGGCGGAGATGGTGGGGTTCGGACGCACGCCCGCCTGCATGGCACGGCCTTCGGCCGCTTTCAGTTCGGCCTTGGCCTTGGCAATGCGGGGCGACACCTCTTGTCCGCGCGCCAATGCGTCGGACAGCGCAACAGGTTCGGCAAGCGCCGGACCGCCCGCGATGGCCAGCATCCCTGCGAACAGCAGGGTGCCCAATGATTTCAACATAAATACTCCTGATCAATGCGTGACGACGCAGGCGAAGGCCCGCGCGAAGCAAGGATCAGGCGGCGGGAGGCTGGGTCGGGGGGGCCGTCGCGTAGGACGCGAGGACCGTCGCGGGCTCACGGAAGAACAAGCCGCTCGCAACGCGCCGGTCCGGCGACGGCGAACGACCATTCAGTTCGGCACAGGCCGAACAATGATGATGATCGAGATGGAACGGCGGCGCGCTGTCCGAAGATTTTTGATCGACATCCGCCGGGACGGCAAACATGTCGCAATCGAGGTCGATGATTTCCATCATATGTCCCGCCTCGGCGCCCGCCATCGCCGGCGCCACGGCGCTGCCGAACAGCAGCGCGATCGTGAGGGCAAGGCGGACGAGGAAAGCCGACATCGCCCGCCGCCTAACAGGAACGGAACGAAGCCGCAATCGGGCCCGGCTCGCGCTTGTGATTGGCATATCGGTCAAAATCATTCCCTCTCGACCTCTATCGAGTCGGCGAACCTATGCACCCTGTAGCCCCTACAGGGTCAAGCGATCGTTGCGGGCCGCCGATGTTCGGACCGCGCCACGCCATTCTCGGCGGTTGCCGCGATCCCCCGCCCTGTGATAGTTTCACGAACAACCAAAATCATCGAGGGACGGCAACGCATCGTCCCGCCCAGCATATCATCGTCGAGGCTCAGCGGGGACTGCACGTCCGCGAGCGATACGGATCATCGGGGACATGGCATGGCGACACCGGACGATTTTTCGATTTCGCGGCGCGGGCTGCTCGCCAGCGGCGCCGCGTCGGTTGCGGCGGCGACCGTGACGTCGCCCGCAACAGCCGTCGCGGCGACCGGCAAGACTGCGGCTCCGCCGCCCACCGCGCGCGTGGCATTCGAGGTGAACGGCACGCCGCACGACCTGGAACTCGACACGCGCACCACCCTGCTCGACGCGCTGCGCGAGCATCTGCGCCTGACCGGGACCAAGAAGGGCTGCGACCATGGCCAGTGCGGCGCCTGCACCGTCATCGTCGACGGACGGCGGATCAACAGCTGCCTGTCGCTCGCCGTCCAGCACGACGGTGACAAGATCACGACGATCGAAGGGCTGGGCCTGCCCGGCACGCTGCATCCGATGCAACAGGCCTTCATCGCCCATGACGGGTATCAATGCGGTTATTGCACCCCGGGCCAGATCTGTTCGGCGGTCGCGGTGCTGGGCGAGATCGAAGCAGGCATCCCGAGCCATGTCACCGCCGACCTGACCGATGCGCCGCAGGTCACGCCGCGCGAGCTGCGCGAGCGAATGAGCGGCAATATCTGCCGCTGCGGCGCTTATTCGAACATCGTCGATGCGATCGCCGACGTCGCGGGAGTGAAGGCATGAAGAGCTTCACCTATGAGCGGGCGGCGACGCCCGCCGCCGCCACCGCCGCCTTTGCGAACACCAAGGGTGCGCGCTTTATCGCGGGTGGCACCAATTTGCTCGACCTGATGAAGCTCGAGATCGAGACACCGGCGCACCTGATCGACGTCAGCCGGCTGTCGCTCGACAAAATCGAACCGACGGCAGAAGGCGGGCTGCGGATCGGGGCGATGGTGCGCAACACCGACCTGGCCGCCGACGCGCGGGTACGGCGCGACTATGGCCTTGTTTCGCGCGCGCTGGTCGCGGGCGCATCGGGGCAATTGCGCAACAAGGCGACGACGGCGGGCAATCTGCTCCAGCGCACACGCTGCCCCTATTTCTACGACACCAACCAGCCGTGCAACAAGCGCACGCCGGGCAGCGGCTGCGCCGCGATCGGCGGCTTCAGCCGGTTGCACGCGGTCGTCGGGGCAAGCGACGCGTGCATCGCCACCCATCCCAGCGACATGGCGGTCGCAATGCAGGCCTTGGACGCGACGGTCGAGACGGTCGATGCGGCGGGTCAGACGCGCGCGATTCCGCTGGCCGATTTCTATCGCGCGCCGCTCGACACGCCGCATCTCGAAACGATGCTGGCGCCGGGCGAGCTGATCACCGCGGTGACGCTGCCCAAACCGATCGGCGGCACGCATATCTATCACAAGGTCCGCGACCGTGCCTCCTATGCCTTTGCCCTGATCTCGGTCGGCGCGGTGGTCCAGAAGGACGGCAGCGGCCGGGTCGCGCTCGGCGGAGTGGGGTACAAGCCCTGGCGCGTCGCGGCGGCCGATACCGAAATGCCGCGCGGCGCCAAGGCGGTCGCCGCAGCGCTGCTCGCCGGCGCCAGGACGAGCCACGAAAATGCGTATAAGCTGCCGCTGGTCGAGCGCACGCTCGCTGCGGTGCTGGCGCAAGCGAAGGGTTGAGCCATGAAGTTCGACACGCCCGCAACCGAAAACCCGATCGATCAATTAAGGGTCGTCGGCAAGCCGACCGATCGGATCGAAGGGACGCTGAAGACCAGCGGCACCGCCCCCTATGCCTATGAACGGCACGACGCGGCGGCAAACCAGGCCTATGGTTTCATCGTCGGCGCCGCGATCGCCAAGGGCCGGATCGCGTCGATGGACCTTGCGGCAGCGCAGGCGGCGCCGGGCGTGCTGACGATCGTCACCGCGACCAGCGCGGGTCCGCTCGTCAAGGGCGATTTCAACACCGCGCTCCTGCTCGGCGGTCCCGAGATCCAGCATTATCACCAGGCCGTCGCTCTCGTCGTCGCCGAAAGCTTCGAACAGGCGCGCGCCGCCGCGTCGCTAGTCCGCGTCGAATATGAGCGCGCCAAGGGCCAGTTCGACCTCGCCAAATCTTTGGACGGTGCGGTCAAGCCGCCGCCCTCGTTCGGCACCGAAGCCGACAGCCGCTTCGGCGATTTCGATGCGGCCTTCGCGAGCGCGCCGGTGACGCTCGACGCGCGCTACACCACGCCCGACCACAGCCATGCGATGATGGAACCGCACGCGTCGATCGCGAGCTGGGACGGCGACAGGCTGACGCTGTGGACGTCGAACCAGATGATCGACTGGTCGGTCGGCGACGTCGCGAAAACGCTGGGCATTCCGAAGGCGAATGTCCGGCTCGTGTCGCCCTATATCGGCGGCGGGTTCGGCGGCAAATTGTTCGTCCGCGCTGATGCGGTGCTCGCCGCGCTCGGCGCGAAGGTGGCGGGACGGCCGGTCAAGGTCGCGCTGCAGCGACCCCTGATCATCAACAACACCACCCACCGCCCCGCGACGATCCAGCGCGTCCGGCTGGGCGCAACGACCGACGGCAAGCTGACCGCGATCGGCCATGAAAGCTGGTCGGGCGACCTGAAGGGCGGCGGACCCGAAACTGCGGTCGGGCAGACGCGCCTGCTCTATGCCGCGCCGCACCGGATGACCGCGATGCGGCTGTCGGTCCTCGACCTGCCCGAGGGCAATGCGATGCGCGCGCCGGGCGAGGCGCCGGGGCTGATGGCGCTCGAAATCGCGATCGACGAAATGGCCGAAAAGCTGGGCATCGATCCCGTGACGCTGCGCGTCCTCAACGACACGCAGGTCGACCCCGAAAAGCCCGAACGGCCTTTCTCGCAGCGGCGGCTCAACGAATGCCTGACGCTGGGCGCCGAAAAATTCGGGTGGAAGCAGCGCAATCCCAAGCCGGGGCAGACCCGCGACGGGCGCTGGCTGGTCGGGACCGGGGTCGCTGCGGCGTTCCGCAACAACATCAACGGCAATTCGGCGGCGCGGGTGCGGCTCGAGCGTTCGGGCCGGATCGTCGTCGAAACCGACATGACCGACATCGGCACCGGCAGCTATACGATCATCGCGCAGACCGCCGCCGAAATGATGGGCGTGCCGCTCGACCAGGTCGAGGTGCGGCTGGGCGATTCGCGCTTCCCCGTCTCGGCGGGTTCGGGCGGCCAATGGGGTGCGAACAGCTCGACGGCGGGGGTCTATGCCGCCTGCGTCAAGCTGCGCACCGCGATCGCCGAGAAGCTGGGCCTCGACCCTGCCGATGCCGTCTTCGACAAGAGCGAGGTCCGCGCGGGCGGCAAGAGCGTCGCGCTCACCAAGGCGAGCGCCGACGGCGATCTCGTCGCAGAGGATATCATCGAATTCGGCGATCTTGGCGAAAAGGAACAGCAATCGACCTTTGGCGCGCATTTCGTCGAAGCGGCGGTCGACAGCTACACCGGCGAAATCCGCATCCGCCGGATGCTCGCGGTGTGCGCGGCGGGCCGCATCCTCAACCCCAAGGCGGCGCGTAGCCAGGTCATCGGCGCGATGACGATGGGCGCGGGCGCGGCGCTGATGGAGGAACTCGCGGTCGACAAACGCTTCGGCTTTTTCGTCAACCACGACCTCGCCGGCTATGAGGTGCCGGTCCACGCCGACATCCCGCATCAGGAGGTGATCTTCCTCGACGAGGTCGACCCGACGACGTCGCCGATGAAAGCGAAGGGCGTCGGCGAGCTCGGCATCTGCGGCGTCGCGGCGGCGATCGCCAATGCCGTCTATCATGCGACGGGCATTCGCGTCCGCGACTATCCGGTCACGCTCGACAAGCTGATCGACAAGCTGCCGGACATCGCATGACGCCGTCGCCTCGGCCTCAACCGGGAGGCAGGTCCGCCGGCCGATCGATATCATCCAGCTGCCCCGGCGGCGCCGGGACGAGAACGGCCGACTCCAGCAGCGCTCGGCCACCCTGGTCGCCGCTCGCCCGTTCGAGCGCCGCGAACCGCGATCGCGCGAACAGCGCCGGCGGCATCGCCACGCCATCGCGCGCCGACGCGACGACCGGCGCGCGATCGGGATCGCAGCGCGCGAGGAGCGCCGCCAGATGGTCCGCGCGCACAAAGGGCATGTCGGCGAGGCAGAGCAGCGCCGCCTGTGCCGGCCCCGGCGACAGCGCGCCGATTCCTAGCCGCAGCGATTCCGACAAGCCGCGCTCGGGATGGGGATTGGCGACGATCTCGAACCCCTCGCCCGCGAGCAGGCGCGCGAGCGCCCCGTCGCGATCGGGACAGATCGCGATACGCCGCGACGGGGCGAGTTCGACGACCCCCCGCGCCGCATGCACCGCCACCGGCAGGCCCTCGAGCGGCGACAAAAGCTTGTCCTCCGGTCCGAACCGGCGCGATCGCCCGGCGGCGAGCAGGATGGCGCCGACGGCCCGCCGATCGATCATGCCCGCCTCTCCTTCGCGCCCGCCCTGCGCCCCCTGTTCCGTAAAATGAGCGGCCTGGCAATCGGACCGGCGGATATTTTGCGTTTCGCGCTGCAGGCCGAGCACGGCGAGGAGTCCATTCTCGTCACGCTGGTCGGCATCGACGGTTCGTCGCCGCGCGCGCTCGGCGCTCAGATGATGGTGACGGGCGATGGGCGGTTTTGCGGCTCCTTCTCCGGCGGCTGCGTCGAGGCGGCGATCGTCGGCGAAGCGCTGTCGGTCCTCGAGGCGAACCAGAGCAGGGTCGTCCGCTTCGGCACCGGCTCGCCCTATGTCGACATTCGCCTGCCGTGCGGGGGCGGGATCGACCTGCTGTTCACGCCGCGGCCCGACCCCGGTCTGTTGGCGGCCCTTGTCGCATCGCTCGACGCACGCCGCCCGGCCGCCATGCAAATCGCACGCGACGGTCTGTCGCTCGGCGACCCGGCCGAAAGAGAACCGCAATGGCGCGGCGACTCCTTCCGCGTCGCCTATCGGCCGTGCCTTCGTATCATGGTCATGGGTCATGGCGACGCCCTGACCGCCACCGCACGGCTCGCGCATTTTTTTGGTGCTCAAACCCGCGCTTTCTCTCCCTCCGTCGACGATGTGGCGACATTGTCGGCGAGCGGGGTCGAAGCCTCGCTGCTGACCATGAGATCGGCGATGCCCGACCTCGTCCCGGACCCCTGGACGGCGTTCGCTTTCCTGTTCCACGACCATGATTGGGAAGAGGTGATGCTGCCCTGGGCGCTGACTAGTCCGCATCTTTTCGTGAGCGCCATCGGCGGCCAACGGAGCCGGCGCGACCGGCTGGAGATGTTGCGGGCACAGGGTCTCGACGACGCGGCGATTGGACGGCTGACCTCGCCCGCCGGCCTCATTCCCGCGACGCGCGACCCGGCGACACTGGCGCTGTCGATCGTCGCCGAGATCGTCGGCACATATCAAGAAGGCCTGTCACAAACCGCTTTGGCCACGCCCGGACGCCAGCCGATGCCGTCGCTGCTTTGACGGGTCGATCGTCGTCGAGGCCAATCTAGCGTGTTCCGCCGGACGGCGTCAGCCTGCTGACGAAAACCAGGGCATCAAAGGCCTGGCGGGGCTCGATCAAATTCACGGCCGCATAATTCACGCTGATCGATTGCTCGCGTGAGAGCCAGGCCGACGCGGCCGGATCAGGCGAGCGGATATCGATCAGGAAATGCGCGAGGCCGGTAGACGCAAGCGCGGCGTCGACGGTTCCGGATATTGCACCAGCCTCGCTCTTCCCTGCCGGCGCGCTCGTGCCCAATATCAGCAGGTCGTCGCCGAACGCCCGGCGCAAATGCAATCCCATGGCGGCGGGCGGCTGGGCATAGACCGACCAAAGGCCACCGCGCGTACGCCCATTCATCACATGCCCATTATGGGCAAAAAGCAACATGCGCCCCTTGGGACCGATGCGACCGAGGGCCCAGCGCGCATTGTCGGCCATCGCGGCATCGCGGGCCGCATCGGCGCGATAGTCGTCGGGCATCAAGGCGGCGTCGGCGCCGGGGTCTCGCGACACGTCGAAGAGGGCCTGGAGCTGCCGGGCGGCAACGATATTCTGCCGCGCCCAGTCATAATCCTCGCGCGACGATGCGCCGATCAACGCGGCGCGATGGAGATCGAAGAAGCCCAGAATATCGCCAATCCCCTGGCGCAGACGCGCACGCTCGCCTTTGCCGAGGGCGCGGTAGCCCGGCACGGAGAAGCGCGCGAGAAAAGGCGCGATCTTCCGGCGAACAGGCGCCGACTTTGCCGGCGCCGCACGCGCCAGATACGCGATCCCGTCATCGAGCGTCACCCGCGCCCGCGCCCATGCCCCATCGGCGTCGCCGCCGCTCATGTCGATGCCATAGAAGGCGATCTTGCGGACATGCCGGGCATCAAGATTATAGGCGCGGATCCATTCGAGCAGTTCGATATTTTCGGGAAAGCGCCAGAAGCCCCAGGTGAAGCCGGAACGCGCGATATCGCGAACATCGCCCTGACCGCCTGCGGCATAATCGCTCAGTCGCCGCGACTCATGGAGGCCGGATTCGAGGGCGATCGCGGTAAATCCCTGCGTCTCGACCAGATAGCGAAACAGGCAATTGCGGAGAGCGAGCGGTTCGTGCGCGCCATGCACCGGCTCGCCAAGCGCGACCAGACGCGCGCCGCCGATCCTATTCGCGATGGCGGAATAATCGGCGCCCGACGAAATCGAGGAACAAGCGGGCAAGGCGATCGCATGGTCGCGCGCCCAGCCGACAAAGGCCGCGTCGGTCGACGGTTCGGCGGCGGCCGGAACGGTCCAGAACAGGAGCGACAGCGCCAGGCCGATGCGCCGCACATCGATCATGGCAGGTCGATACGATAGAGCGAAACGCCGCTGAGAATGAGGCGCTGCGCCTTGTTTTCCCCGATCGTGTCGAACTCAAGCCATTCGGGGGCGTAGTCGGGCTCCCGGAAACGGAACCGGCCCGGGCCGTCGGCGACAAGCGGCGTCGCCAGGCTGGAATCGGCGTAGGACATCATCAGCACCGTCCCGCGCGCGAAAATGCGCACACTCGGTCCTTCTTCGCCATGCGCCGCATAGCGCCCGACGAGGGGACGAAAAGCCGGTGGTGGCGCGATCGGTCGGGGCAGGTCCTCCCGCACATAGGTCGCATCGCCTTCCGAGACCATCGTCACGGCGCCCGACGCGTCGCGGGCAAAGAGGAACGCGCGCGGGCCCGCCGGTGTCAGAAAGGCCCCCCATGCTTCGCGGCCAAGCCGCGCGAGGGCGAGGGTCTCACCGCCCGCATCGACCGACAGATCGCCCGCCGGTCCGGTTCGGAAGCCAAGGGTCCTGCCGTCTGCCCCGACGAAACGGCCCGCAAAGCTTGCCGGGTCGCGCCACAGAAGATCGGGCTGCTCTGGGGAGGACGTCCCGAAAAGACGCGCGACGATACGCCCGCGAAGCGCTTGGTCGGCGGGGCCGTTGCCGAGGATGACAAGGCCCAGACCTTGCCCGAGGTCGACCGCGAGATAGGCCTGGAAGCCCGCGATCGATCCGGTGTGAACGAGCCTGTAGCCTCCGCCGGCGATATCGAAACCATAGCCATAGTCGTCGCGAACCGGCGTCGTCATCCGCGTGAAGGCGCGGTCGGAAAGAAGCCGGGTTTTCGGGGCATTGCCGCGCGCGAGCAACATGCGCGCATAGGCGCTCATGTCGGGAGCGGTCGAGACGATCGCCCCGTCCGCCGACAGATAGTCGAACCACGGCGCCGCCACCAACCCGCCGTCGGGCGCCCGCACATAACTGTTCGCGATCCGCCCGCGCAGCCGGTCATCGATCTGCGGCGCCGTCGTCGCCATGCCGAGCGGATCGAAGATGCGCTGCTGCAGGATCAGCGGAAATGGCCGCTTGTCGATCGCCTCGGCCGCATAACCGAGCAGTTGGTATCCCGAATTGGAATACCAGAAATGCTCGCCGGGCGGATAGCGCGGTTCGAAATCCCGCAGCGCAGTGACGAGAAAGCGCATCGATGCGACATGCGAGAGATAATTGGGCAATCCCGAACCGTGCGACAACAGGGAATGTCCGGTGATCGGCGCATAGGCGCTGCGGGGACGAAAGTCGGGCAGGTAGCGCGCGATCGGCGCATCGGGGTCGAAGCGCCCTTCGTCGGCCATTTGCATCAACGCGACCACCGTGAAGGATTTGGAGATCGACCCGATCGCGAAGCGCGTGTCGGACGTCGCGGGCACGCGCCGGTCGATGTCGGCATAGCCGTGCGACGCGACAAGCAGCGTCCGGTCGCGATCGGTAATCGCAACGACGAGCGCGCTCTCACCCGCCGCACCCGCGACCATCGCGCGGATATCGGCGAGCGCCGCATCGCGCTTCGTATCGTCGCTTCCTTGCGCCACCGCCGCACCGGCGAGACCGAGCGCCAGCGCAAAGAGGAGCAGGAGGCGGATCATAGGAGGCAAGCCTCGACCAGGCGGTCGAAGGCCGGGCCACCGCGCATCGGATCGGCCACCGGGAGCCCCCAGTCGCGCGCAAGCGCCGCGATCGCCCGTTCGGCCTCGTCGGCGGACAGGCCCGCAGTATTGAGCGACACGCCGGCGCAGCGGACGGCGGGATTGGTGAGCTGCGCTTGCTGCACCGTCACCTCGATGGCGCGGCCGATCGACGGCAGCGGATAGTCGGGCAGGCCGACGATCCGATCGCGGCCATGGGCGTGGCAGAGGATCAGCACATCGGGCTGCGAGCCGTGGAGCAGTCCGAGCGAAACGCCGGCATAGGAGGGATGGAACAGCGAGCCCTGTCCCTCGATCACGTCCCAATGCGCGCGATCGGCATCGGGGCTGAGCATCTCGGCCGCGCCCGCGACAAAGTCGCTGACGACCGCGTCGATGGGAATGCCGCGCCCCGCGATCATAATGCCGGTCTGTCCCGTCGCGCGAAAATCGGCGTCGAGCCCGCGCGCCCGAAAGGCTTCGGCGAGCGCGAGCGCGGTGTATTTTTTCCCCAGCGCGCAGTCTGTGCCGACGGTCAGCAGCCGCTTGCCGCTGCGCCGCCGCCCGCTTGCGATCGGCAACCCCGGCGGCGGCGTGCGGACGTCGATCAGGCGACGACCATGGGCCTCGGCCGCCTGCCGGAGCCGCCCATTGTCCGCGAGCCGGTCGTGCGCGCCGCTGATGATGTCGAGCCCCGCTGCGAGTGCCTCGACCAGATAGGGAATCCAGCTCTCGCGGATCGCGCCGCCGATCGAGGCGGCCGAAAGGACCAGCGCCCGAGCGCCCGCCGCATAGGCCGCGCGCGGCGGCATGACCGGAAGCTCCAATGTCGCCGCCGCGCCCGCGCATTTATGCTCGGCGATGCAGAGATCCGGCGCCCAGTCGCGCAAGCCCAGCCCCGTCTTCAAGAAGGTCGTATCCGCCGCATCGCCCAAAAATAGCAGATAGGGCTTCGGCAGGTCGAGCGCCGCGAGCGGGATCGGCGACGCAGCCGACGGGCGATTGAGCAGGATGCTCATCGCTTATACTTCGAAAAGACCGGGCGGCCGGGGCTCACGCCTTCGACAAGCCGTCCGCCGTCAACCACCAGCACCCCGTTCACCATCACATAGCGAAACCCGTCCGAATAGCGCGCGGCGTCGCCATAGGTCGCGCGCGTCCCGACGGTCAGCGGATCGAACAGCACGATATCGGCGTCCATGCCCGGCTGGAGACGCCCCTTGCGCTTCATCGCGGGAACGAACGCCTCCAGCCGCCGCGCCGGCATCAGCGTGATCTTTTTCAATGCTTCGGCAAGGCCGATCGTCGCCGTCTCGCGCACATAATGGCCCAGGACGCGTGCAAAAGTGCCGGCCGAACGCGGGTGGCCGTTCGCGCCCTCGATCCGGCCGCCATCGCTCGCGATCAACACCGACGGATCCTTGAGCAGCGCGGCGATCGTCGCCTCGCTGTTCATATGCATGATGACCCCATCGTCGGCCGTCCCGGCGCGCAGCGCGTCGAAATCGGCTTGGGTCAGACGCTCGCCCGTCCGGCGCGACTGCAGGTCGCCGACCCCGACGCCCCAGCGCTGCTCCCAGCCCGGATCGAAGAAATGGCTGCGGACGGCGTCCACCGACCCACCCCAGGGATAGGTTTCGGTGGTGATATCGGCGCCGCGGCGCTGCGCGTCGTGCATCAGCATGGCCAGGAAAGGGGCGTCGCGCATCGCCATGCTGTTGATGTGCGCGACGTGCACGCAGGCGCCGGTCACAGCGGCGTTGGCGATGCTTTCCTGCACCGCTTCGAACGTGCTGTCGGGCTCGACCAGGCTGCCATAGCGGATGTGGGTGAAGAGGCAGGTCGCCGTCCGCGCCGCGATCGCGGTAACGTCCAGCATCTCGCGGCGGGAGATGCCGGGCGCATATTGGGTCCCGCTGCCGATGCCGATCGCGCCGTCGCGCACCCCCTCTTCGAGAAGCGCGGCGAGCCGTATCGAGGCCGCCTCGGACAGCGGCTCGTCCGCCTCCTTCGCCCCGAATTTCTCCATCGGATCGCGGAGCGCCGCGAGCCCCGAAGCGCCCTCGCCCTTCTGGATGAAATAGCGCGCCGCCGTGTGGCCGACGCTCGTGCCATAGTTCAAAAGCTCGTGGCCGCGCTTCGCGTCGTACCAGGCCGCAACCGGCCAGGTTCCGATCTCCAGCTCCAGCCGCGTCGTCACCCCGTCCTTCGCCTGATAGCCCGCCGCCTCGCGGGTGGTCGCGTGCGAATGGATATCGATGAAACCCGGCGCCGCGACCAGCCCGCGCGCATCGATCATGCGCCGTCCCCGCAGCGGCGCTTCGCTGACCGCGACGATCCGGTCGCCGTCGATCGCGATGTCGCGGATCGCGTCGAGCCCGGTTTCGGGGTCGATCGCCCGCGCACCGGCATAGACGATGTCGTGCATCGTCCCGGTCGGCGCCGCGCCGGCGGGAAGCTCCGCCAGCGCGACGACGGTCGCCAGCAGCAGCGCCGCCGGTCGCCCGATCATCCCGACTTTTTTCCTGTCCACCACGCCTGGCC
>NZ_JBOHHU010000021.1:0-49683 GCF_050725615.1 Sphingopyxis sp. | reverse complement strand
CTTCAGCAAACTCAAACACTTCCGCGCCGTCGCCACGCGATACGATAAACGCGCCGACAATTTCCTAGCCTCAGTCCAACTCGCCTCAATCAGGATTTGGCTGCGACATAACGAGTCGATGACCTAGGCTGTAGGCACGCAGGAGGCTCCCGAACCGGGAACTGTATGCGCTGCTCGACGGCAGACCGTCGCATTCGTCGATGATGATGCCGGACAGCAGGCCCTTGCTGGCGTAGAGACCCCGAAGCGCTTCCAGCATTTCCTCGTCGGACAGGCGGAACGAGCGCGCCGTGATGATCGAATGGGCCGCCTCGAACAGGTCCCGTTCGACGATCCCCTCGAATGCGCCCTGTGACCGGATCCACATGTCCGGGGCATTGCGGACCCGCTTCTTCTTCAGCTTGAACGAGCGGCGGTTCCAGACATTGTCGCCGACATACTTCTCGTTGATCAGGAGCTGGTGGACGGTGCCGCGCGTCCATGGGCGTTCAAGATCGGTGAGAATGCCGCGGGCGTTGAGAGCCTCGGCGATCTCGCGCTCGGTCTGCCCATCATGGACGAAGGCTCGGTAGACCTCCTGCAAGACGGCAATTTCCTCGTCCGGCCCGGGTGTGAGGATCACGCGGTCGGTCTGCAGGCTCTTTTGCTCTCCGCGGCCGAGCACCGCCTTGGTCGCGCCGTGTTCATCGATCAGCGTCCGGCGCAGGCCGAAGCCAGCGGGGCCGCCCTGGCGGTAGCCTTTCTCGATGAGCCGCCCTTGGCCGGCAAAAACCTTGACCGAGAGCTCTCGGCTGTATTCGCCAGCCATGGCCCGCTTGAAGCCCTTGAACATGGTGCTCATCGGTGAGCCGTCGTTCTCGAACTGCTCGGCGCAATAGGCGATCTGGATCCCGGCCCGGCGGCAGATGTATTCGTAATAGGCGCTTTCGTCCGCGTCCTGGAAGCGGCCCCACCGGCTGACATCGTAGACCAGGATCATCTCGAAATCGGCAGCGCCGGATTCGACGTCGGCAATCAGGCGCTGCAGTGAAGCACGTCCGTCGATCGACAGGCCGCTTTTGCCGTCGTCAGCATAGGTGCTGACGATCTCGATGCCCCGCGAGGACGCATAATGGCGGATCGCATCGGCCTGGTTCTCGGTCGAGTATTTCTGGTGATCGGTGGACATGCGGACGTATTCGGCGGCCCGCACGACGCGGGCTGTCGGGTCATGGTGGGGTTGGTCCTTTTCGTTCTGCCAATCCTTCAAGCGTCGCCCTTTCCGGTTCAGCCGCTGCAGCAGTCCAGGGCATCCACCAACTGCAGCCCGAAGAGCACCTCTGCCTACCGTTCCGCTCGCACGTGAATGTAGCGGCGGAAGGAGCGGAGGATGTTGCCGAAAAAGGGCAGAATGTTGCACCCATGGAACGGGCTGGCGAAGTCGGCCAAGGACTATGCGGAACTGATCGCGGACGCTTTGCGCCGCGAGCATGATGAGACCCACCGAACGGTCAAGACCGTCATGCGCTGGACTGGCGCCAGCGAGCGGAGCGTGAAGAACTGGGTGGGCGGGGTTTCCGGTCCAAGCGGTTATTTTCTAATGAGACTTTGTATGAAGTCTCCCGCTGTTCGCGAGCTGGTTCGGCAGATCCTGGCCGATATGGATCCGTCAACGGCACCGGCAGAAGCACTTCCGAATGGCACTGCTGCGTCTTTCGCGCATGGACCGGCCGGGTCAGGATCGGGAGCGCAATTGGGCCTCTTCAACGGCGTTAATGGTGACACGAATGGTGACATTAATGGTGACATCCATGTCACCATTAATTTGCCGCTGAACGAGCGCCAGGAGTGGCTACTGGCGCGAGTCGCGCAGGGCGACCGATGTACGTTTGAAGACATTGTTGTGCACTGGCAGGTCAGCAGCCGTACCGCTAAGCGCGACATTGCCAGCCTGAAGGACAGAGGGCTGATACGATATCTAGGCCGCCATCGGCGCGGATTCTATGTGGCAAGCCGGCCAACTTAGACGTGCGCGACCGCCGGCAGGCTGGCGGAATCGGCCCTCTTGAAAAACACCACAGTGGTGTTATCAAGGGCAATGACCGAGAAGCGAAAGCCGACCTATGACATTGAAGCGGTCAAAGCCGTTTTCTCAACGGTCGAGAAGCTCAATGTCACAGGTTCCGCTCTGAGAGGAGCGGCTTCGCTTGGTTTTGGCCGAAACGAGATCGTTGCAACCATCCAGACGATCGAGCGACGCCATTTTTATAAGTCCATGACATCCTTTGCTGATCATCGGGTCTGGCAGGATGTCTACCACGTTCCCTCCGAGCAGGGAGCTTTGTACGTCAAATTCACGGCCGATGCCGTGACCGAGTTTTTGCTTCTGTCGTTCAAGGAGAAGGGCAATGACTAACCCCACCTGCCCGGAAACGGGCCAGCCGATGTTCCGCGACGTTCGGCCGATGACCATCACCTACAAGGGGCACGAAGCCACCTTCGACATGCCCGGCTGGTATTGTGATGCAAGCGACGAGAGCATTCACACCGGTGACGACATGAAGGTTTCGGATCGCGCTCTGAACCGGCTCAAGGCCCAGGTGGAGGGCTTGCTCGATCCCGAGGCGGTGCGCCGCATCAGGAAGCGCCTCCATCTCACCCAGAAGGATGCCGGCCGCCTGATCGGAGGTGGGCCCAACGCATTCCAGAAGTACGAGAGCGGCGACGTGGTAGTCAGCCATGCGGTGATGAGTGCCCTGCTACTACTCGACAGGGATCCGTCCGGGCTTTCGGTTCTGAAGCAGCGGGTGCACCGGAAGGAAGCGGCATAGGCCTCTTGCGATTGCCTTTCCGCAATTGCCGACCGCAACTTTTCGCAGGCTTACTGCCTGCTTAGATGACCTTCGACGAGAGAGTTCGTCCGCAAGCTCTCTCCCACCGCCATATCTTTCGGCACTCCCCGTCCATGCCAGCACAAAATCCCTGCGCGACACGCGGCCCTTGTCGCAAGCGCCTTGTTTTCCTTTAATTTTACACTAACCAATTTTGCCAGCGCGTCGGCGAGCCTTTCGCCGCGTCGACGGAGTGGCATAGCACAGGGTGGGATATCTCATGGATTATAAGGTGGATTCGGCAAGGCAGTTGCTCGGCACGGCGGGGCCGAAGGATGCGGTTCTCAGTCCCGACGGCAAGACGCTCTACATCGCCAAGGGCAACAAGATCGAAGTCTATTCGGTCGAAGAACGCACCTTGCTCACCACCTATACTGCCGGCAAGGTCCTCGGCGGCCTCTCGATTTCGGACGACGGCAAATATCTCGTCGCGGCCGACCTCGCGACCGTATCGACCTCCGGCTCGTCGCACCTTCTGACTGACGTCCACCGCTTCAACACCAAGACCGGCTCGGCCGAAACTTTCCGGTTCGACGCCACCAATGCGTTTCTTGACAGCGCGTTCTACGACACCGCCACGCTCGGCAATGGCATGATACTCCTCACCCAGCAATTCGCCGGTTCGGGCTGGATCACCATGAAATTGCTCGACCCGGCAACGGGCAGCTTCACCGCCGTACCGGGCTCTTACCGACAGGATAGCGTGTTATCGGTCGCCGGCGACGGCAAGACGGTACTGATTGCGGAATCGAATATTTCGAATGCGCCGCTGACGCTCCTGCGCATCGGCGACGACGGCGCGGTCACCAAAATTGCCGGATCGACCGCCTCGGGCTTCAACCGCGGCATCCAGGCGCTGAGCGACGATGGCGGCATGATCGCCAACTTTGTCGGCGGCTCCGGCCTCTACATCTACAACGGCAATCTGCAGCAGGTGAAATATATCGACGTCGCCTACCATTATATCACGGGCCTCGCCTTCGACGCCGATCGCAGCCATCTTTTCCTCCTCGACACATCGCAAAAGGCCGTCATCAAATTGTCGACAACGACCTGGCTCGAGGTCGATCGCATCGCGCTCGCTCCGGGCGCCGGCGACGACTGGTCGAACAGCGCCGGCCGGTTCGGCAATAATCTGCAGCTCTCGGAGGACGGCAGCTACCTCATCGTCATCCACTCCAACGGCGTCGAACGCCTCGACGCCTATGGCCGCGACGGGGATGCCAACGCCAATCTGCTCACGGGGAACAACAACAAGAACAATCTCTACGGCCTTGCCGGGAACGACACGTTGATCGGCCTCGGCGGCAACGACCTGCTCAACGGCGGCGTCGGCGCCGATCGGATGGAGGGCGGGACGGGCGACGATTATTACATCGTCGATAATGCGGGCGACGTCGTCGTCGAAACGGGCGATGCGGGGCACGACGCAGTGCGCACACGCATCAACAGCTACACCCTCACCGACCATGTCGAGGATCTGTTCTACGACGGCAACGACGGCGCGACGCTCAACGGCAACAGCGGCGTCAACCTGATCCAGGGTGGCGCGCGCAAGGACATCATCGACGGCCGCGGCGGCGCCGACACCCTGAACGGCGGGCGCGGCGACGACCGCATCATCGTCGGGACCGGCGCCGACGGCACCATCGTCGATGGCGGCGCCGAGGTCGATACGCTCGTCGTCACCGGGACGGTTCGTATCGGCAAGATCAGCAATATTGAGAAAGTCGAGTTGCAGGGCGGCGCCAATCTGATGCTGAGCGGCGCGCAATGGACGAGCAGCTTCGGATCTGGCGGCGCGACCTTTGCCGGTAACGGCGTGGTGACGATCTCGCTCGCTCCCGGCGAGACCTTTGCCGATACCGTGACCCCGATCCAGGTCGGCGCCGGCGTGTCGTTCCGTATCAACGGCACCGCAGGCGCCGACACGATCAACGGCGTGCTCAACGCCGCAAACAATATCCATGGCGGGGCCGGCGCCGACGTGATCCGCGGCGGCGATCTGGCCGACACGATCAACGGCGCCTCCGGGGACGACGCCATCCTTGGCGGCGGCGGGGACGACATCATTCTCGGCGGTCTTGGCGACGACAAGATCTACGCCGGAGCGGGCGCCGATATCCTGTCCGGCGGCGCGGGCGCGGATGTCTTCCGCTATATGGCGGCGACCGAAAGCGGCGTCGGCGCTCTTGCCGATCATATCACCGACTTTGCGGTCGGCGTCGACAAGTTCCAATTCAGATCCATCGACACCGATTCGGCAACCCCCGGCAAGCAGGGTTTCGATTTCATCGCCGACAATCTTTTTCACGCCACCGGGCGCGCCGAAATCCGCTATCAGTCGATCGGCGCGGACCTGCGCGTCGAGGTCGATCTCGATGGCGACGGCGCGGCCGACATGCACATCGTCCTCGACGGCCTCGGCGGTCAATCGCTCGGCGTTGGCGACTTCATCCTGTAGCGGGCGATCGGGTCAGGGGGTGGCCGCATCCCCGCCCAGCACGCGATAAAGCGTGATCCGGTTGCGGATCGCCGCCAGTTCGACCGCGATCTGCGCGCGGCGGGCGCTGTACAGGCTGCGCTGCGCGTCGAGGCTCGACAGGAAGCTGTCGACGCCGCCGCGATAGCGGGCGTCGGTCAGCCGCGCCGTATCGGCCGCCGCCTCGGTGTTGGCGCGCGCGGCGCGCTGCCGTTCGCCGAGCGTCCCCTGATCGGCGAGCGCGTCGGCGACTTCGCGAAAGGCGGTCTGGATCGCGCGTTCATAGCTCGCGAGCGCCGCATCGCGCTGCGCCTCGCTGACCGCAACCCCCGCGCGGCGTCCGCCCGCATCGAATATCGAAAGGCTGGCGTCGGCGCCCGCCGTCAGCCGGAAGGCGTCGCCGGTGAACAAGGAGCCGAGCGCATCGCTGGCGAAGCCGAGCAGACCGGTCAGCGAAATCGTCGGGAACAACCGCGCGCGCGCGACGCCGATATCGGCATTGGCGGCGCGGAGGAGATATTCGGCCTCGACCACGTCGGGGCGGCGGAGCAGGATGCCGGAACTGGTGCCGGCGGGCAGCGTCGCGATCGACGCACTGACTTCCGCCAGCCCGGCGGGCAGCAGCGCTTTGTCATAATCGGCGCCGACGAGCAGGCGGATCAGATTCTCGTCCTGCGCCACCGCCGCCGTCTGCAACGCGAGGTCGCCCTCGGCGGTCGCCAGCACCTGTTCGGCCTGGCGCAGGTCGGTGCGCGGCGCGACGCCGCCCTCCAACCGGGCGCGGGTCAGCGTGACGCTGCGCCGCGCGCTCTCGGCCGTGTCGCGCGCGATGGCGAGCAGCTCGCGATCAGCGGCATGATTGGCCCAGGCTTCGGCAAGGTCGGCGACCAGCGCGACGCGGACGGTGCGCGCGGTCGCCTCGGTCGCAAAAGCGCGGTCGCGGTCGGCGGCGGTCGCATTGGCGAGCCGCCCGAACAGGTCGAGCTCGAACGCCGATACGCCCGCCTGCAAGGCATAGCTCTCGCGCCCGCCGCTCGAAACGCCGCCCGACACGCCGCCGTCGGTATAATCGCCCGATCCGCCGATCCCGATCGCCGGGAATTGCGCCGAACGCGTCACCCGCACCTGCGCCCGCGCCGCAGCCACATTGGCGGCGGCGACGCGCAGGTCGCGGTTGTTGGCGAGCGCCTGCGCGATCAGCGACTGCAACCGGGGATCGCGGAACAGCTCGGCCAGCGTCACGCGCGGCAAAGCCGCCTCGCTCTGGACCAGATAGGCGTCGCCGACCGGCCAGGAGGTTGGCACCGGCGGCGCGGGTTGCACATATTTGGGCGCCAGCGAACAGGCGCCGAGCGCCAGCGTCGCCGCACCCAGGGCCAGAAGGCGCGTCATGCCGCCACCTCGACACCGTCGTCACGGCGTCCCAGCCGCTTGCGGATCGCCTGCAACCCGTCACGCACCCCGCGGCGGACGAGGACGAAGAAGAGCGGGATGAAGAAGATGGCGAGAAAGGCTGCCGTCAGCATGCCGCCGATCACCGCAGTGCCGATCGCGACGCGGCTGTTCGCCCCTGCCCCGGTCGCGATCGCCAGCGGCAGCACCCCGAAGATGAAGGCGAAGCTGGTCATCAGGATCGGGCGCAAGCGGATGCGCGCGGCTTCGACCGCCGCTTCGATGACGCGCTTCCCTTTGCGTTCTTCCTGTTCGGCAAATTCGATCATCAGGATCGCATTCTTCGCCGCCAGCCCCATCGTCGTCAGCAGGCCGATCTGCAGATAGACATCGTTCTGCAGCCCGCGCAGCGTCACCGCGAGCACGGCGCCGATCAGTCCCAGCGGAATGACGAGCAGCACCGCAAAGGGAATCGACCAGCTTTCATAGAGCGCCGCGAGGCAGAGAAAGACGACAAGGATCGAAATGCCATAGAGCAGCGGCGCCTGCCCCGATGACAAGCGTTCCTGATAGGAGGAGCCGGCCCAGGCGACGCTGGTTCCCGGGATTTCACCCGCCATCCGCTCCATTTCGTCCATCGCCTCGCCCGAACTCGTGCCGGGCGCTGGCTGGCCCGAAATCTCGAACGCCGGGACCCCCTGGAACCGCGAGGTGCTGCTCGGCGTCGTCGACCAGCCGATCCTGGAAAAGGCCGAAAAGGGCGACATTTCGCCGTCCGCCGATCGGACATACCATTGGCTCAGATCCTCGGGCCTGGCGCGATATGGCGCGTCGCCCTGGACATAGACGCGCTTGACGCGGCCCTTGTCGATGAAGTCGTTGACGTAACGTCCGCCCCATGCGGTGGCGAGCGAGCTGTTTACATCGCTGTTGTTGAGGCCATAGGCGGTCAGTCGCTGCGTATCGATATCGATCTTCAGCGTCGCCACATCGGGGAGGTCGGACAGCCGCACCGATGTCAGTTTCGGATTGGCATTGGCCATGGCCAGCAGGCGCTCGCGCGCGGCGACAAATTCTTCGCGGCTCATGCCGCTGCGGTTTTGCAATTCCATCGTGAAACCCGACGCATCGCCAAGGCCGCGCACCGCACCGGGAACGAGCGCGAACACCTGCGCATCGCGCAGCCCCGTCAACGCCTTGCGTGTCCGGTCGGCAATCGCCTCGGCGGTGTCATTCTCGCCGGGGCGCTGGTCCCAATGAACGAGGTTGACGAAACCCTGCGCGGTATTCTGACCCGACGCACCGCCACCCCCGCCGCCCGCGATGAGGAACAGCGCGCCGACATTGGCCTTTTCCTGGGTCAGCAGATATTTTTCGACCTGATCGCGCACTTCGAGCGTCCGGGCCTGGGTCGCGCCGGCGGGCAAACGGAACTGGATCTGGACGCGTCCCTGATCTTCGTTGGGCAGGAAGCCGCTCGGCAGGCGAAGAAACAGCAATGCGAGCGCCGCCAGGATCACGGCATAGATACCGAGAAACAGCCATTTGCGATCGACGACCGCCGTGACGGTGCCGACATAACGCTGGACGATGTTGTCGAAACGCGTGTTGAACCCGTCCTGCGCGCGCTTCAACATCGCCTCGGTGCGCGGGAAGCGGGGCGTCCGCTGCGTCTCGCCATGATCCTTGGGCTTGAGCAGGCTGGAGGTCAGCGCCGGGCTGAGGATCAGCGCGACCAGCACCGACAGCATCATCGCCGAAATGATCGTGACCGAAAACTGGCGATAGATGACGCCCGTCGAACCGCCGAAAAAGGCCATGGGCAGGAAGACCGCCGACAGCACCAGCGCGATCGCGATCAGCGCGACCTGCAACTCCTGCATCGACAGGATCGTCGCTTCGCGCGCCGACATTCCGGGATTTTCTTCGAGCAATCGCTCGACATTCTCGACCACGACGATCGCGTCGTCGACGAGCAGACCGATCGCCAGGGTCAGGCCGAACAGCGTCAACGTGTTGATGGTGAACCCGAAGATATAGAAAATCGCGAAGGTGCCGAGCAGCACGACGGGCACCGCGATCGCGGGGATCAGCACCGCACGCCAGCTTTGCAGAAAGACGAACATTACCAGAATGACGAGCAGGATCGCCTCGAACAGCGATTTCTGCACCTCGCTCACCGACAGCTTGATGAACGCGGTCGCGTCATTGGCATAGCTGTAGGTCAGGCCGTCGGGGAAATTGGCCGACAGTTCCTCCATCCGCGCCTTCACCCGGTCGGCGGTTTCGAGCGCATCGGACCCCGGCGACAACGAGATCGACATGCCCGCGCCTGGGTGGCCGTTGATGCGGACGATCGTGCTGTAATTCTCGGCCCCGACCTCGACCCGCGCGACATCCTTGATCCGCACCGTCGATCCGTCGGATTCGGTCTTCAGCACGATATTTTCGAACTGCTCGGCGGTTTGCAGCCGCGACTGCGCGGTGACCGTCGCGTTCAGCATCTGGCCTTGCGGCGCCGGCGTGCCGCCGACCTCGCCCGCTGCGACTTCGCTGTTCTGTGCGGTGATCGCCGAAACGACGTCGCCGGGCATCAGCGACACCGCCGCCAGCCGCTGCGGATTCAGCCAGATGCGCATCGCGTGCGGCGACCCGAAGACATTGACGTCGCCGACGCCTTCGACGCGCGACAGCGGGTCCTGGATGTTCGACGACAGATAGTCGGCCACATCGGGAAACGAACGCGTGTCGGTGGTGTCATAGACGCCCACCAGCAACAATGTGTCCGAATTGGCCTTGGTGACGCGAATGCCCTGGCTCTGCACCTGTGCCGGCAGGCGCGAGATCGCCGCCTGGATCTTGTTCTGAACCTGCACCTGCGCGATGTCGGGATCGGTGCCCTTGGCAAAGATGGCGGTGATGTTTGCCTGTCCGCGCGAACTCGACTGCGAACTGAAATAGAGCAGCCCGTCGACCCCGGTCAGCTGCTGCTCGAGCACCTGGGTGACGCTGTTTTCGATCGCCTCGGCGGAAGCGCCGGGATAGCTGGCGCGAATATTGACCTGCGCCGGCGCGATATCGGGATATTGCTCGATCGGCAGCGAAAACAGCGCGCCGATCCCGCCGAGCATGACGATGATCGCCAGCACCCAGGCAAAAATCGGCCGATCGATGAACAAACGCGACATAAGCGGTCAGTTGCCCTTTGTCGCTGATTTACCCGAACCGCCGTCCTTGGGCGCGCCCAGGCGTTGCGGACTGCTCGCGGCAACCGGACGGATCGGCTGGCCCGCGCGCAAATTGCCGAGTCCCTGGCTGATCACGCGGTCGCCCGCCTTCAATCCCTCGGTGACGATCCAGTCAGCCCCCAGCGTCCGCTCGGCGGTCACCTTCCGGCGCTCGGCCTTATTGTCCTTGCCGACCAGATAGACGAACGCCGAACCGTCGAAATCGCGCTGGATCGCGGCTTGCGGCACCCGGAACGCATTTTGCTCGATCGCCTGATCGAACACCGCCTTCACGAACATGCCGGGCAGCAAGCTTCCCTGGGCGTTGGGAAAACGCGCGCGCAACGTCACCGTGCCGGTCGCTTCGCTGACCAGCGCTTCGGAGAATTCGATCGTCCCGGTATAGCCATAGGTGCTGCCATCCTCGAGCAACAACCGCACGGTCGCGCTGCCCGGCGACACGCCGCCCGTCGCGATCGCCTGGCGCAGCGTGGTGAGCTCGGCGCTCGATTGCTGCATGTCGACATAGATCGGGTCGCTGCGCTGGATGACCGCGAGCGGGTCGGCCTGGTTCGCGTTGACGAGCGCGCCGACGGTGAACAGGCTGCGTCCGATCCGACCGCTGATCGGCGCGGTGATCGTCGTATAGCGCAGGTTGATCCGCGCGGTCTCCAGCGCGGCGCTATTCTGCGCGACGGCGGCGTTGGCGACGCGGGCCTGCGCCAGCGCGTCGGTGTAATCCTGCTTGGCGATGGCTTCCATCTCGGCGAGCGGGCGGAAACGGTCGGCTTTGACCTTGGCCGCCTCGGCGCTCGCACGTGCGCTCGCCAGATTGGCCGATGCCTGATCGACCGATGCCCGGTACAGGCTGGAATCGATCTGGAACAAAGGCTGACCGGCGCGGACATAGCCGCCCTGTTCGAACAGGCGTCGGCGGATCAGGCCATTGATCTGGGGGCGGACCTCGCTGGTTTCATACGCCACGGTGCGTCCGCCGAGCTGGATCGGCACCGGAACGCTGCCCGGCTGGACGACGACATAGCCGACTTGCGGCGCCTGCCGGTTGCCATCGCCCTTTTCGTCGCTGGCCGAGCAGCCGGCGATCAGCGCCATCGCGAGACAGATCGCGCCGAGCCGAAGCATCGGCCGCCCATTCACATGCATTCGAAGAACCTTTTCGGGCTGGGGAATAGCCGTAAGTCCTTATCGTTGAGCAAATTGGGCGGTCCGGCGCAATGCTTGTGGTTGCGATTGCGACAAGTTGCGACAATTTTCTTGCGCGCCCGAATTATTTCCAAGGCTGCGCCAGACCCTCTCCGTCTTGAATTTGTCGCGGGACCCTTCCCGCCCAGATTTCAAGAGGACCTTCATGCGCAAGACCCTACTCGCGTCCACCTGTCTCGTAACGATCATCAGCATTCCCGCTCATGCCGAAACCGTGATCAGCACCGCGCTGACCACCCCCGTCCGCACCTCGACGGTCAACGGCGGGACGACGCCCGACGACACGAAGATCGCGGCAGCCGGATCGGTCAAGCCGACCTCGGGCACGGCGGTCACGATCGACAGCAACCACAAGGTGACCAGCGAGGGCACGATCCAGATCACCAATGCCAACGGTTCGACCGGCATTCTCGCCAGCGCCGGGGTGACGAGCACGATCACCAACAGCGCGACGGGCAAGATCATCATCGACGAGACCTATGCACCGACCGACATCGACAATGACGGCGATATCGACGGCCCCTTTGCCGTCGGATCGAACCGGGTCGGCATCGCGACCGCCGGAGCCTTTACCGGCAATATCGTCAATTCGGGCGAAATCACGGTCGAAGGTAATGACTCGGCGGGCATCCGGCTCGGCGGCCCGCTGACCGGCAATTTCACCAGCGACGGCAAGATTTCGGTCCTCGGCGACCGCGCGCTCGGCGTCGGCTTGCAGAATGTGACCGGCAACGTCCGCCTCGCGGGCACGATCACCGCGACCGGCCTCGACGCCACTGCGGCACGGCTGTCGGGCAACATCACCGGCGCGCTCGTCGTGCAGGGCACGCTGACCTCGACCGGCTATCGTTACACGGCGTTGCCGACCGACCCGACGAAGCTCGACGCCGACGACCTGCTCACCGGCGGCCCGGCGCTGTCGATCGAGGGTGACGTCACGGGCGGCATCGTCCTCGCGGTCCCGCCGAAAGACACCAGCACCACCGACACCGACGAAGACAAGGACGGTATTCCCGACGCCACCGAAGGCTCGGCGATCGTCCGCTCCTTCGGCTCGGCTCCGGCGATGCGCATCGGCGCTGCAGGCCGCGACGTCACCATCGGCCCCGTCGCGGGCACCGGCACCGGCTTCGGGGTCATCATCGACGGCGCCGTCCTCGGCAACGGCCTCTATGCCGGCAAAACCGCGACCGGCATGCAGATCGGCGGCCTCGGCGGCAATGTGACCATCGCCGGCGGTCTCGCCATCGGCAGCAGCGGCAGCGTGACCGCGCTGTCCAATGGCGCGTCGGCAACCGCGCTCCAGATCGGCGCGGGCGCCACGCTCCCTGAAGTCCGCAACGCGGGCAAGATCGAGGCGTCGGGCGGCAATGCCGCCACCGCGATCACCACCGGCATCCTCGTCGAGGCCGGCAGCAATGTCGGCATGATCCGCAACAGCGGTTCGATCATCGCCAAGGCAGGCGGAGACAACGGCACCGCGCGCGGTATCGTCGACCTGTCGGGCAATGTCGACCTGGTCGAAAACAGCGGCACGATCACCGCCAGCGGTGCGCTCGCGACCTCGGATCGCAATGTCGCGATCGACCTGTCGGCCAATGCCGGCGGCGCGACGGTGCGGCAGACCGCCGTCGCGACGGGCGTCACCGCGCCCAAGATCGTCGGCGACGTCCGCTTCGGCGCTGGCGACGATATATTCGATATCGCCGACGGTTCGGTCGCGGGCAACAGCGTCTTTGGCGCCGGCAACAACAGCCTCGCGCTCTCGGGCGACGCGACCTACGACGGCACCGCGACCTTCGGCGGCGGCAACGACAGCATCACGCTGGCCGGCACCTCGAAGTTCGGCGGGCTCGCCGACTTCGGCGGCGGCAGCGACACGCTGACCATCGGCGGCACATCGATCTTCAGCGCTCGCCTCGCCAATGCGCAGGGCCTCGCCGTCGCGGTCAAGGGCGGCACCTTCGATGTCGTCGGCGCCGCCACGATTTCGTCGCTCGCGGTCACCGACAAGGGCATTCTTGGCGTCACCCTCGACGGCGGCGCCACCGGCACGGCGATCCAGGTCACCGGCAACGCCAGCTTCGGCGCCGAATCCAAACTCGCGCTTCGGCTGACCAGCCTCGACAATGCCGAGGGCCAGCATGTCGTGCTCACGGCGGGCACGCTGACCGGCGCCAGCAACCTGACGACCACCGCGACGCTGCTGCCCTTCCTCTACAAGGGCACGCTGACCTCGAACGCCACCCAGCTGATCGTCGATGTGGCGCGCAAGAGCACGACCGAACTCGGCCTCAACCGGTCGGAAGGCGGCGCCTTCAACGCCGTGATCGATGCCCTGGCGGCCGACGAGGACATCGAACAGGTCTTCCTCGACATCACCGACGGCGCCCGGTTCAAAAGCCAGCTCAGCCAGATGCTGCCCGAGCATGAAGGCGGCGTCTTCGAAACCGTCACCGGCGGGTCGCGCGCGCTCGGCCGCTACCTGATGGACCCCAACGCCCCGTTCCAGGACGAAGGCAAATGGGGTTACTGGATCAACCAGGCGGTGTGGGGCACGTCGAAGAGCATCGGCGACACCGCCGGCTATGACGTCTCCGGCTGGGGCGTGTCGCTTGGCGCCGAGTTCAAGACCGACATGGGTAATTTCGGCGGCTCGATCGCTTTTCTCAGCGGCAAGGACGGCAACGCCAGCAACGCCAATGAGGTCAGCTCGAGCCAGTTCGAGGGCGCACTGCACTGGCGCCTGCGTTCGGACGGCTGGATGGCCAATGCCCGCGTCTCGGGCGCACCGATCAGCTTCAAGGGCACGCGCCTGTTCCAGGCCGACACCGGCGCCGAGGACATCAACGAAACGATGCGCGGCAAATGGGACGGCACCCTGTGGTCGGCCTCGGGCTCGATCGCGCACGATAGCCGCCTCGGCGGGCTCTCGGTGCGGCCCATCGTCGCGGTCGATTATTACAAGCTGACCGAAAAGGGCTACACCGAAACCGGCGGCGGCGACGCGCTCGACCTCACCGTTCTCGGCCGCGACAGCGACGAACTCGCGGTATCGGGCACCGTCGCGGTCGGCCTCGATTTCGGCGGTACCGACGAATATGACGGCTGGACGCGCTTCGAGATCGAAGGCGGCCGGCGCCAGATCGTCGGCGGTTCGCTCGGCACGACGACGGCGTCGTTCAAGAACGGCACGCCCTTCACCCTCACCCCCGACGACCGCACGAGCGGCTGGGTCGGCCGCATCCGCGGCATGGCCGGCAACTCGGGCTTCCAGGTCGGCGGCGAACTGTCTGCGGAAGAACAGCAAAGCCACATCGGCTGGGCTTTCCGCGCGAGCCTCAAGGTCGGTCTATAGCCCCCAGACCGGCCTTGTCCGCAAGGGGGAAGCCCATACCTCACCCTCCGCTTCCCCCTTGCCTTGCCTTTGCCGAACGATCGAGGACCATGATTGCCGCCACCGCCCCTTCTTTCCCCCGGCTGGACCATCGCCCCGGTGCGGGCGGAGTCACGCTGCGGTTGCGCGCGCCGCAGGGGGCGCTATATGACGGCACCGCCAGGGGGATGTGGGGCGCCGGCCAAACAGGTGTCGTTCAACAACAGATGGCGTTGCAAAACAATCGATCCATGACCGAGGCGACCGACGCATCCAGCCCCGCGCAGGGCATCGAGGGCGTCTTGCTCGCCAACCGCGACCGCATCGTGCGTTTCCTGGAAATGCGCGGCGCGGGCGACGGCGCCGAAGACCTGTTCCAGGACCTGTGGATGCGCCTCACCGAACGGCGCAGCGGCCCGATCGCCGATCCCCTCTCCTATGTCATGCGCGCCGCCAACAATCTGATGCTCGACCGCTATCGCTCGGCGCGCCAGCGGATGCTGCGCGACCATGCCTGGGGCGAAACCGCGGCGGTCGAAAAACCGTCGGCCGAAACGACGCTGATCTCGCGCGAGCAGCTGGCCGAGGTCGAGGCCGCCGTTGCCGCGACCGGCGAGCGCCCCGCGCGCATCTTCCGCCGCTTCCGCGTCGATGGCATCGCTCAACGCGATATCGCCGCCGAACTGGGGGTCAGCCTCAGCACGGTCGAGGCCGATCTTCGCAAGGTCTATGCGGCGCTCGCCGCGGTCAGGAGGCACTTCGATGCATACTGACACCACGACCATCGAAGCGCGCGCCATCGACTGGGTCATTCGCCAGCGCGATCCTGCGTTCGCCGACTGGGACGGTTTCGCCGACTGGCTTGCCGAGGACGCCGCCCATGCCGACGCCTATGACGCGATCGCCAGCCTCGACGCCGATCTCGACGCCCTGCCCCGTACGACCCCGGCGTCGGTGGTCATCTACGACGAAGCGCCGCGTCGGCGCCCCTCGCGCCGCGCCTGGTTCGGCGGCGCGATCGCCGCCGCGCTGGTGGCCGCGATCACCCTGCCCAATCTTGGCCTGTTCGCCGACCCGAACCGCATCGAGACCGAAGCGGGCGAGCATCGCACGCTGACCCTCGCCGACGGGTCGAAGATCGAGGTCAACGGCGCTTCTGTCGTCACCCTCGACGAGGAACGGCCGCGCTTTGCCCGGCTCGAAAGCGGTGAGGCGATGTTCCATGTCGTGCACCGCGAAGGCGATCCTTTCGTCGTCGAGGCGGGCGGCAACCGGATCGTCGACCTCGGCACCGCCTTCAACGTCGTGCGCCGCAACCGCGCGACGTCGGTCGCGGTGTCCGAAGGCATCGTCGTCTACAACCCGCAGCAGGACAATGTCCGCATGGTTGCGGGTCAGGGCATCGAAGCCCGCGACGGCGACGCGACCGCGCCTAAGATACGCCCCGTCGATACCGCGTCGATCGGCGGCTGGCGCAGCGGCCTGCTCGTCTATGCCGACACCCCGCTGTCGGTGGTTGCCGAGGATCTGCAACGCACCGCCGGAATGTCGGTCACCGTCGCTCCCGAAGCGGCGCAACTGCCCTTTCGCGGGGCGTTGGTCATCAGCGATGACCGGAACCGTACGATCTCCGATCTCGCGGCTTTGTCCGGCACCCGCGCCGAAAAGCGTGGCGACGGCTGGGTGCTGACCCGCTGACATGAACCGCAGCCTGTCCCTCCTGATCGCGGTCGCGGCCATCGGTGTCCCAACCGTCGCATCGGCGGCGGAGGAACGGGTGTTCGACGTGCCGAGGGGCAGCCTCGCCAGTTCGCTGCCGCTGATCAGCCGCCAGGGTGGGGTCAGCATCAGCGTCGCCGATCCCAAATTGTGGAACGGCCGGGTCAAGTCCGTGCGAGGCCGGATGAGCGTCGACGAGGCGATCGCGCGCATGCTGGTCGGAACCGAAGCGCGCGCGATACGGGTCAGCGCGACGAGCTGGCGGATCGAACGTCGTCCGCCGCCTCCCCCCAAGGTCGCGCGCCGGGCAACCTCCCCGCCGCAGCCGCCACCCAAGGCAAGGGCGCCCGACAATCTGGTCGCGGGTCCCGGCGACGAGATCATCGTCACCGCCTCGAAAACCGACATCCCCCACGCAAATTTTGCGGGCGTCGCCACCGTTCTCGGTGGCGGCGATTTGGCGTTCGGCGGCGAGCGCGGCATGGAATCGATCCTGTCGCGGATGGCGACGGTTTCCTCGACCCACCTCGGGTCGGGGCGCAACAAGCTGTTCATTCGCGGCATCGCCGATTCCAGCTTCACCGGCCCGACCCAATCGACCGTCGGCCAATATCTCGGCGACATCCGGCTGAGCTACAATGCTCCTGATCCGGACCTGCGTCTCTATGATATCCAGAGCGTCGAGATTCTCGAAGGACCGCAGGGCACCCTTTATGGCGCGGGCTCGCTGGGCGGCATTATCCGCGTCGTGCCGCAGGCGCCCGACCCCGACGCGCAATATGTCCAGGCGAGCGCCGGCGCGTCGCTGACCCAGCATGGCGACCCCGGCGGCGACATCGGCGCCACGCTCAACCTTCCCGTCGCCGATGGCCGCCACGCGCTGCGCCTTGTCGGTTATATGGTCAGCGACGGCGGCTATATCGACAATCCGCTGCGCGGGCAGCGGGACACCAACCGCGTCAATGTGCGCGGCGGTCGCGGCGCCTTCCGCTTCGACGCCGGCGACGACTGGACCGTCGATCTTGGCGGCGTCTATCAATCGATCAAGTCCGACGACGCGCAATATACGGACCGCGATGCCCCGCCGCTGGTCCGCAATTCGATGGTCGAACAAAACGCCAGCGCCCGATACGCCATGGGCACGCTGGTGATTATGAAGGACTGGGACGGGCTGCATTTCCAGTCCTCGAATGCGGCGGTCAGGCACCGCGTTTTCGAGCGCTTCGACGCCAGCAAAGAGGGCGAAGCGCCGCGCATTCTCGACCAGCGCAATGTGACGCGCCTGTTCGTCAGCGAAACGCGCCTGTCGCGCCCCTATCGCGACGGGCTGGGCTGGGTGATCGGCGCGAGCATCCTCGACAACCGCACGCGCCAGAATCGCGAATTCGGCGACGTCTTCATGCAGGCGCCGCTGACCGGCGTCACCAACAGCATCACCGAATTCACCGGCTACGGCGAAGCCACCGTCGAAGTGATGCCGCATATCATCGCGGCGGGCGGCATCCGTTTCTCGCACGCCCGGCTCGACGGCAGCGGCGAGGATGTGCCCCTTGCCTTCGCCGCGGCGAACCGGGCCATTGCCATCTCTGCCCATCGGACCGAGAACGACCTGCTGCCGTCGGCATCGCTCCTCGCCTCGCCGCTCCACAATGTGACACTCTATGTCCGCTATCAGGAGGGTTTCCGTCCCGGCGGCCTCGCGGTGGACAGCAACTTCGTGCGCCGCTTCCGCAACGACCGGGTCCAGACGATCGAGGGCGGCGTCCGTTTCGGGGAAAAGGGCCGCACGCCGTTCGACGCCAATATTTCGCTCTCGCACAGCCGCTGGCGCGACATTCAGGCCGATTTCATCGACGCAAACGGTTTCCCGAGTACCGCCAATATCGGCGACGGCCGCATCACCAGCATCTCGGGCGCCTTTGCGGTGCGTCCGATGGCGGGACTGTCGTTCGATCTGGGGGCGGTATATAATCACAGCCGCGTCGACCGCCTGTTCGCCGAGGCGCTGCGCACCATCGTCGTCCAGAATTATGCGGGGGTTCCCGGGATGCCCGGCGCGCCGGTCAGCGCCGACGGATCGGTGGCGGATTCGGCGCTGCTCGCCCGGCTGGGCCAGATTCCCAACGTCGCGCGCTATGCCGTGCGCGGGGCGGTCAATTATGAAACGCCTGTGGGTGACGAGGATTTCCGCCTCAACGGCTGGGCCAATTATGTCGGCCCGTCACGGCTCGGCATCGGACCCGTGCTCGGCGAGGGCCAGGGCGATTATGTCGACACCGGCCTCGCGATGCGCCTCGGCAATCCGATGCGCGGCTTGTCTCTGACGCTGACCAATTTGTTCGACGCGCGCGGCAACCGCTTCTCGCTCGGCACGCCCTTCATCGAAGGCAGCGCGGGCTTCCTGACCCCGCTCCGGCCAAGGACGGTGCGGATCGCCATCGACGTCGCCTATTGAAGCGACGCCGACGGCCTATCCGGTCAATCGGCGAGCGCGACCTGCTCATACCGTTCCATGTGATAATCGGCGCTGCCGAACTGGCCCTCGATCATCGTCGAACGCTTGAAATAATGGCCGATCGCCAGTTCCTGCGTGATGCCGATGCCGCCATGCGTCTGGATCGCATTCTGCCCGACGAAGTTCGCGCCGCGCGCGACCTTGTTCTTCGCCGCCGACACCGCCGCCTTGCGTTCGTCGGCGGGCAGGTCGAGCTTCAGCGTGCCCATGATTGTCATCGATCGCGCCTGTTCGACCTCCATGAACATGTCGACCATGCGGTGCTGCAGCACCTGGAACTTGGCGATCGGAATGCCGAACTGCTTGCGCTGCTGGGTATATTCCAGCGTGCCTTCGTGCAGCTTCTGCATCACGCCGGTGGCTTCGGCGCAGACCGCGATCGTCGCTTCGTCGACGACCTGTTCGATCAGCGCCAGCCCCGCCCCTTCGCCGCCCAGCAGCGCGTCGGCGGGGATCGCGACATTCTCGAAATAAATCTCCGACGCGCGGCTGCCGTCGACGGTCGGATAGTCGCGGCGGACGATGCCCGGCTGGGTCGCGTCGATCAGGAACAGCGACACGCCGTCCTTATCGCGCTGGCCGCCCGACGTGCGCGCGGTGACGAGCAGATGCGTCGCCCAGGGCGCGGCATAGACCACGCCCTTGTGCCCGTTCAGCACATAGCCTTCGCCGTCCTTCTTGGCGGTGGTGCGCAGGTTCGCGAGGTCATAGCGGCCCTGCGGCTCGGCATAGGCGAAGGCGACGATGACATTGCCCGCGATGATCTCGGGAATATATTTGTCCGCCTGCGCCCCGCCGACGGCCTTGAGTGCGCCGCCCGCAATGACCACGGTCGGCAGATAAGGCTCGATGCCGAGCACCTTGCCCAATTCTTCCATGATGATCGCATTTTCTAGCGCGCCGCCGCCGAGGCCGCCATGCTCTTCGGCGAACGAAGCACCCAGCATGCCGAGCTCCTGCGCCAGCGCGGTCCAGATCGCGGGGTCGCGGCCTTCCTCGCTCGCGATGAACTTCTGGCGCGTCTCGAAATCATAGGTGTCGCTCAGGAAACGGGCGAGCGTATCGCGGATCATGTCCTGCGTTTCGGTGTAGGTGAAATCCATTGTCTGTCCTCTCATAAATAGGGACAGTCCCTATTTATCGAATATCGTCGTTGCGGCTGGCCCCGCGCCCGCGGATAAATAGGGACTGTCCCTATTTATGGGCGCCGGTGCGTCACAATCCCAAAACCATCTTCGCGATGATGTTGCGCTGGATCTCGTTCGACCCGCCATAGATCGTCGTCTTGCGGACGTTGAAATAGGTCGGCGCGGCGCGGTGCGCATAGTCGGGACCGATCGGATGCTCGTTGTCGCCCTCGCCGAAGCCCCGGAAATAAGGCGCGCCATAATGGCCCACCGCTTCCAGCGTCAGCTCGGTCAGCCGTTGCTGGATTTCCGACCCCTTGATCTTGAGCAGGCTCGATTCCGGCCCAGGTCCGCGACCGGCGTTCGGACCGGCAAGGCTGCGCAACTCGGTGAATTCGAGCGCGGTCAGGTCGATCTCGAGCTCGGCAATCTTGCGCTTGAAGAAGGCGTTCTGGAGCAAAGGCTTGTCGCCGTCGATTTCGGTGCGCGCAATCGCCTTGACCTTCTCGACCCCGCGCTTCGACGCTGCGACGCCCGCGATGCCGGTGCGTTCGTGCGCCAGCAGGAACTTGGCGCAGGTCCAGCCCTTATTCTCTTCATAGACGCGCTGCGACTGCGGCACGCGGACGTCCTCCAGCCACACCTCGTTGACCTCATGCTCGCCGCCGAGCGTGATGATCGGGCGCACGGTGATGCCGGGCGACTTCATGTCGATCAGCAGGAAGGAAATGCCTTCCTGCTGCTTGGCCTCCTTGTCGGTGCGGACGAGGAAAAAGCCCCAGTCGGCATGCTGCGCCATCGTCGTCCAGGTCTTTTGCCCGTTGACGATATAGTCGTCGCCATCGGGGACCGCCGCGGTGCGCAGGCTGGCAAGGTCGGACCCGGCGCCGGGTTCCGAATAGCCCTGGCACCACCAATCCTCGCCCGACAGGATGCGGGGCAGGAAATAGGCTTTCTGCTCGGGGGTGCCGAAGGTGTAGATCACCGGACCGACCATCGCGAGGCCGAAAGGCATCAGGCGGATGCAGTCGGCGCGCGCGGTTTCTTCGGAGAAGATGAAACGTTGCGTCGGTGTCCAGCCGGTGCCGCCATATTCGACCGGCCAGGCCGGCGCGACCCAGCCCTTGTTATAGAGGACCTTGTGCCAGGCGAGGAAATCTTCCTTGGCGAGTTCGTCGCCCTCATCCTGCTTGCCGCGCAGGTCGGCGGGGTAATTTTCGGCGATGAAGCTGCGCACTTCCTGTTGGAAAGCGAGGTCTTCGGGGCTGAACTCCATGTCCATTATGATTCTCCCAAGGGCTATGCCGGCCTTATATGACCGGTTCACGCTTACGTAAAGGTAAGTTGTCTTTCGCAACGCGATGCGCGGCAACTTCGCCAACTTCCGCGAACTTGTCCAGCGCCGACACGCCCGCTTCGAGCGGGCGGCGGCGCCTATCGCGGACGCGGCGTCGCCAGCACCACCGCGCCGTCGCTGAAATAGGCGTTCCGCCGCTCGGCGATCGACAGCGTCACCGGCATCATCGCCCCGTCCCGGACGACCAGATCGGATTCGATGCGCGCCGGTTTCCCGCTCCGCAGCACGCTTTCGAGCGCCTCGGCGAACGAACTGCGACGCGACACGGCGAGCAAGGCGGAAAATCTCACCCTCCGGATGGCGTCTGCGCTGACACCCAGCATCCCGGTCAGCGTGTCATTGGCATATTCGACCGCTTCGCGCAGCGAGATACACGCATGTCCGATGCTCCCGTCGGCATCGAGCGCGCGCAGCGCCGCCGTCCGCGCGTCGCTCGCTTCGAGCGCGGCGATCGCCTCGCTCACATCGCGCAGGATGATCGCGCCACCGACCGGCAACGGCACCAGGTCGGCGTGCAGCCATTGTCCGGGCCGCAACAGGGACGGAAGGTCGCCCGAAAAGCGCTCGCGATGGTCGATCATGCGCAGGATATGATGAAAAATCAGGCTGGTCTCGATAGCGGGCAGCGCCGCGGCCAGCGGCCGACCGATCAGCGATGCCGCCGGGACCTCCAGCATGTCGGTCGCCGCAGGATTGATCGCCACGATCCGGCGCTCGCGGTCGACAAGGATCAGGCTGTCGCGCACGGACTCGAGCAACAAAACCTGCGAGTCCTGCAACGGTGACGCCCCGTTCTTACCGCCCTCGGCGCCGCCCATCCGGCGATAGTCGTCGAGCGAGATCAGCACATGCGCATCCTTGCCATGGTGCGTGACCACCACCGGCCTCCGTTCCGAATGCAGACGCCAGCTGGCGAAACCGCGAATGAAGTCTGCCGCCGATACGCGATCATGGGCGTGGCTCGTTTCCATATCGTCCTCCGAAGCATTGCTGCTCCTTCCGTTAACGGCGGAGGCCGGCCGCTATCGCTCCGTTCCGGATCAACCCACGAGCTTCGCCTGGCCGCAGCGCAGCGCGTTGACGCGCGCGTCGGCCTGCCCGACATGGACGCCGAGCACCCCGGTCACCTGCTGCAACACGCCGTCGAGCAGCGGTGCGGCCGTGCCTACGGTCGTGGCGACGAGCGACTTCAGGGCGTTGAGATTCAGCCCAATTCCGAGGACCGACCCGCTCAGATCCATCCGGTCCGCAAGCGACTTTGCCGCGCCCGCCACCAGCCCCGTGCTCGATACCGTCTTCACCGTTCCCGCCGCGATATTGTCGCGGGAAAAGGCGACGGATTTTTCCGCCAGATCGGACATAACCAGCTCGGCCTCGGCGTCGACGCTGGCGAGCGGAAGTTTCAGCACGCGCGCCTTCCCGGGATCAAGCGGGCGATGCATGTCGCGAAACTGGCTGTCGGTGACCGTACCGATCGCCAGCGACGCGGGCGACGTGATGACCGCCAGCGTCACCGCCTTGCTCGAATTCCTGCTGCAATCGATGGCGGAAATCCGCGCCGAGGCCGATCCAAGCTCGGCGAGGATCGGCAGTTCGATCGCGGCCACCGGCGTGGTGAGCTTCGCATCGAGCCGCAGCCTGACCTGCGCGGTACGCACCACCACCTGATTGTCGTCGGTCACGGCGATTAGCGGCGAATGCGCGGGAGGTTCGCCGATGATCAGCGCGAGTTTCACTTGTGACCCACCCGGCAATGCGCCGGCAAGGTCGAGATCGACCTGACGATCCGCCGAGCCCAGGATCAACATCGTACGGAGCATATTGAGCAGATTGACGCGCACCGGATTGGCGGGATCGACCCGCACGCTCGACGAACGCGGGCCGAGGTCGATCGCCGACGCTGGCACCAGCTGGGTCGCACTGGCTCGCGCCGCCATATGCTCGACCAGCGGCGCAACCGAGGGATCGGCCGCTGCCGCCAGCGCCGACAGCACTTGCGGCATCGTCACCTGGCTGTCGAGCGTCTGGCCAAAGGTCAGCGCCTCGACGCCGATCTCGCTGCGCAGCGCGTCGGAAAATTTCAGCAGGTCGATATCGGCGCTGGCGAGTGCATTATAGTCCATCAGCGACAGGTTGAGCTCGCTCCCCGTCAAGGATGACAGGATCGCATTGGGAATGCCTCCGCTGACCGCCGCGACGCGCGACCCAAGCGAAAAGGCGGCATAGCCCCGCCGCGCGCCGGTCGCCGAGGCGCTGATCGTCTTGCTGTCGGCGTCGGTCAGGATGCGACCGAAGAACAAGGGATGGTCGCGCTTCAGCACGATACGCACCGCATTGGGCGACGCCCCGCCCGCCGTGAAGCGGCGCTCGGCGGCAACGCCGACATCAGCGACATAGCTGCCGCGTGTCAGCGAGGCGATGACGATGCTGCAATTGCAATTCGCCGCGATGATGCGCTCGGCCGCCGCCCGTTCTTCCCCGGGTTTGGCCGCCGCCGCCATCGCCGCAGCATCGGCGATCCCTTGCAGTTTGCGACGATCGAGATGAAGCGAGCCGACATCGACCGCCAGCGCCGCCGCACCGATCAGCATCACCAGGCCGAAAGCAGCGACGATGCTGATACCGGCGCGATTGTCGCCCGCGAGGCGGCGGAAAGGACAAAGCGCGCGCATCATTCGACCGGCAATTCGAAAGTTGCGCTGGCGCTGATGATATCGCCGGGAGCCGGTACCAGGGCCGAATGCAGCAGGCTGGTTTCCGGAACATGATAGGCGAGTTTGACGGTGACCGCATCGGTGGTTTCGGACACCAGCACGCTACGCAATTCGCCGCGGTACCCGCCGACGCCGCGCATGCTGCGGTCGATCGCGCGGATCGCAACGGCGCGCCGGTCGGCAGCATCGAGTCCGGTGATCGCGGCGCGCGCGCCGTCGTTCGCCGCCTGCTGGACGCTGTGCGCGAGCAGGAAATATTGGCCATAGATCAGGATGCCCAGCAACAGCGTCAGGAACAACGGCAGCAGCAGCGCCGTTTCGATCATCGCGGTACCGCGCGGGTCGTCGGCCAGTCGGGTCAGGAACTTTGTCATGGCACGCATTATGCGGCGCAGGCGTAAGCGGGCGCGCCAACGACGTGCGGCGGTCAATTGCCGAATTTACGCAATTTCACCAGGGCTGCAGCGGCGCGCGACTCCGGCGGATTCCCGCCGGGAAGCAGTCGATCGGCACGTCGGTCCTAACCAGTTCCTATCGTGGAACAGGCCGATGAAGTCGGCATTTGCGCATATTCCCGGGTTGCCGACCCACGGCACAGAAAAGGCCGCGTCTGTTCGGACGCGGCCTTTCAGCGAACTCGGTTCCGATCAGTTACGCGACGGAAAAATCCCCTCGACAGCGATGCACCAGTTCATCGTCAAATAGGGTGGCCGGTTCGAAATCGGCTGCGAACCGCCGGTCGGCGCGATCTGGATCATGGTGCGGTCCATCATGTTGCCCGTCGGATCTACGCCGGTGATGAAGCTGTTGTTCGACGAAATGCCGATCGCATTGCCGTTTGCCGTCGTGCTGTTGGCGACCGCATTGGCGGTCTGGATGCCGCCGCGATGGTCGTGGCGCGGGAGGTTGGTGGAGAGCAGCGTCGTTGTTTCACTGCCGCCGACCTGACCGAGCACATAGGGCGAGAGCCCCGGGCCATTGCCTTGGTTGACCGCCGTCCGACCGCGCAGGTCGGGTAGCGCGAACGTGGTCTGGCCGTTGCCGCCATAGGTCGTGCCGAGAATCGAAAAAAGCGCCGTATTCTGCGCGATGGAGAGCAGCTGGCCGTTGGTCGCAGCCCATCCGCGCGGACAGAAGTTGAAGCCGGTCTGCATCATCTGCCCGATCAAGGGTTCGATCTGCGCCGACGCCGGTACCGTCGTCGCAAGCGCCGAGGTGCCGAGCAGCGCCACCGCCGAAAATTTCCCGATTGCCCCCATGCGTGTCATATCCCGCCTCCCATAATATCCAACGTCATCCGCGCAACGATCAAAGCTCAGTTGCGTGACGGGAAAATCCCTTGCAATGCAATGCAGTAGCGATTGACGAGAAACGGCGACATGTTGGGGACCGGATCGGACCCGCCCGTCTTTTGCACCGTCAGCGTATTCGCGTGCAGCGCGCCGTCGAACTGGATCACATTCGAATATTGGAAATCGGATGTGACGGCGAAGGCGTTGCGGAATGCCGTCGCCGTGCCGGCATTCTGATTGACGGTCAGGAACACCGCTTCGTGCGTATGCGACGCCAGTTGGTTGATCGTCAGCGTCTGGCTTTCGACGCCCGCGACCTGGCCCATGGCAAAGGGTGGAAGCCCCGGCCCCTGCCCCTGATGGATCACCATTCGTCCGCGGACGTCGGGAAGCGCGAAAGTTGTCTGGCCATTGCCGCCATAGGTGGTGCCGAGCAGCGAGAAGAGCGCGGTATTCTGCGCAATCGACAATAGCTGGCCATTGGCGTCGGCCCAGCCGCGCGGGCAAAAATTGTAGCCCACCTCCATCATCTGGCCGAGATAATAATCCTGCGCCGCTGCGGGTGCCGCGATCGCCAGCGTGCCGAAACCGACCCCCGCCATCATCACTGCTTTCAAATGCCGCATGGTATAAACTCCCCTCAAAGTCCCATTTGCCGCTGCTGCGACGCCCGTGTCAGTTCTGCGACGGGAAGATCCCTGCGCTGAGGACGCAGTAGCGGATCGCCAGATAGGGCGGCAGATGAGTGAAGGCCGCATTATCGCCGGTCTTGCGGATGATCACCGTCTCGCGGTTCATCAACTGCGCGTTCGGCGCGGTGCCGGACGCATATTTGTTCGCCGGCGTCGTGGGGAAGATCGCGCGGAACGATTGCCCCGTATTGCCCGCGGCGCTGGTCGTGCGCACCAGCCCGGTATGTTCGTGGCGCGGCATCTGATTTTCGGTCAGCGTGGTCGTTTCGGTGCCGCCGGTCTGGCCCTGCACATAACTCGACAGGCCCGGCCCCTGCCCCTGATGCATCGAATAGCGCCCCGCCATGTTCGGAACCGCGAAGGTCGTCTGGCCATCGCCGCCATAGGTCGTGCCATATAGCGCAAAAAGGGCCGTATTCTGCGAAATCGACAACAACTGCCCATTGGCTTCCAACGAACCGCGAGGGCAGAAATTGCCCGCGAACTTCATGATCTCGCCAAGATAGGGGGTCTGCGCTTGCGCGCTGCCCGGCATGCCTAGTCCGCCGACAAATATCGCCGCTGCGCCCAGATAGAAATGCGATTTTCGTGCGATAGCCATCGCTCATCCCCCATCCCAATAACCCGGGACAAAGGCTAATCGAAAATTAACCGGAGTCAATGATGGCGAGCGCAACGGTTTGCTGGCGATATCGCCTCCCTTGCCCCGATCACCGTCGAATCAGTTACGCGCCGGGAAAATCCCTTGCGTCGCGATGCACCATTGCACCGTCAGATAGGGCGGGCGGATCGGGATCGGGATGCCGTTGCCGGTCGGCTGGAACTGGACCGAGCCCGCATCCATCAAATTGCCCACCGGATCGCCGCCGCCGCTGAGGAAGCTGTTGTTCGACGAAATGCCGAACGCATTGCCGCTCGATGTCGTCGAATTGGCGATGGCATTGGCGGTCTGGATCGCCGAGCGATGTGTGTGGCTGGGGATTTCGCTGGTCAACAGCGAATGCGTTTCCTGCCCGGTTACCTCGCCCAGGACATAGGGCGACAGTCCCGGCCCCTGCCCCTGCCCGACCGCCATTCGCCCGCGCAGGTCGGGAAGCGCGAAGGTCGTGGTCCCGTTACCGCCATAAGTGGTGCCGAGCAGCGAGAAGAGCGCCGTGTTCGACTGGATCGCCAGGATCTGCCCCGACGCGCTGGTCCAGCCCCGCGGGCAGAAATTGAAACCGACCTGCATGAACTGGCCAAGCAGCCCGTCGGACTGCGCCGATGCCGGCGCCGAATAGGCGAGCGAGCTGCCGGTCATCGCCAGCATCAGCGCGACTTTGCGAAAATTCCCTGTGCGTGTCATGTCCGCCTCCCCAAAATTCCCAATGCGCCGTCAGGCAAATCAGTTGCGCGACGGGAAAATCCCCGCTGTCGCGATGCAATAACGTGTGACCAGAAACGGCGACATCGTCGGCGCGAGGGACGTCGCGGCCCCGCCCGCCTTTTGCACCGTGATGGTTTCGCTTTGCATCGTCAGGTCGAGGTTGGTGCCGGTCGTATATTGATTGTCGGCGGTGACGGCAAAGGCGTTGCGGAACGATTTATTGTCGTTGCCTGCGGCGGTCGCCGTTTCGATGGAGCCAGAATGGATGTGCGGCGGCAGGTTGGCGATCCCGATCGTCGTCGATTCCGCGCCGCTGACCTGGCCAAGAGCGTAGTTCGACAGTCCCGGCCCCTGGCCGACGCTGATCGCCATTCGCCCGCGCAGGTCGGGCAAGGCAAAAGTCGTGGTGCCATTGCCGCCATAGGTGGTGCCGAGCAGCGAGAAAAGCGCGGTGTTCTGAGCGATCGACAGAATCTGCCCACTGGTTTCGGCGAAGGTGCGCGGGCAAAAGCCGTTGCCGACCTCGATCATCTGGCCAAGATAATATTGCTGCGCCGTCGCCGGTGCCGTCATCGCGAGCGCCAATGTCGCTGTCGCGCCGGTTGCGAAAATCCTTGTATGCCGCATTGTCATACTCCCCTGAAATTCTTCTGCTCGCGATACGCGCCCTGGCGCGCCGGACCGCCGGTCAGTTCTGCGACGGGAAAATGCCGAACAACTGCACGCAATAGCGGATCGTCAGCGACGGCGGGAGGATCGAATAGGGCTGGTTGCCGCCGGTATTGCCCACGACAATCGTCCCGCGCTCCATCAGCTGCGCCGCCGGAACCGTCCCGTTGATATATTTGTTCGCGGGCGTGACGCCGAACGCATGGCCAACCGGGCTGGTCGTGTTGCCGACCGAACTCGATCCCTTCATAAAGGCGAAATGTTCGTGCAGCGGCATGTTCGCCAAGGTCATCGTATTGCTCTCGGTGCCGCCGGTCTGGCCCAGGGTCCGCGTACTCAGGCCGCCACCCGTGCCAGCATGCATCGAATAGCGGCCGCGCATGTCGGGCAAGCCGAATGTCGTCACGCCGTCGCCGCCGAAGGTCGTGCCATAGAGGGCGTAGAGCGCCGAATTGTCAGCGATCGAGATCAATTGACCATTCGCCTCGGCGGTGTCGCGCGGGCAGAAGTTATAGGGGAATTTGTTGATCTCGCCGATATAGCGGTCTTGCGCGGAGGCGGGTGCGACTGCACTTGCCGCAACTGCCAGCGTGGCGCCCGCCACATACCAGCGCGATTTACGAACGAAAGCCATTGCTCCATCCCCCCAATGCCCGAAGTAATCGCGGCGGAAGCTATGCCTTTTTTTCGAATGTCAAACGGTGATCATTCTTTCGCTACCTGCCCCGAAAAAATAAAAGCCGCGCCCGGCGGGCGCGGCTTTCACATACTCGTCACATATCCCTTCGCCGCGACATACGTTGACTGGAAAATAATCAGTTGCGCGCCGGGTAAATCCCCGAGGTCGCGATGCACCAGCGCATCACCAGATAGGGCGGCTGGTTGGAAACCGGAATCGAACCGCCCGTCGGCAGCACCTGAAGCGTCCCACTGTCCATCAGATTGCCCGACGGATCGGGCGGCGGCGCAGCAAAGCTGTTGTTCGACGAAATGCCGATCGCATTGCCGTTTGCGGTCGTGCTGTTGGCGATTGCATTGGCGGTTTGCGCACCGGCGCGGTGATTGTGCGGCGCCATGTTGGCCGCAGTCAGTGTTGTCGTCTCGGTGCCGGTCTGCTGGCCCAGATCATAGGGTGACAGTCCCGGTCCCTGCCCCGTGTGCACCGCCGCCCGGCCGCGCAGGTCGGGCAAGGCGAAGGTCGTCTGGCCGTTGCCGCCATAGGTGGTGCCGAGCAGCGAGAAGAGCGCGGTGTTCGACTGGATCGCCAGGATCTGCCCTGCGGCCTGTGTATATCCGCGCGGACAGAAATTGGCCCCTGTTTGCATCAATTGGCCCAGCAAGGGCTGAACGCCGTCCGCCGATGCCGGCGCCGTATATCCCAAGGTGCTGCCACCTACCGCGAGGGCCAGGGTGAGTTTCCGAATATTACCAGTGCGTGTCATGTCCGCCTCCGATGTCTGAATTTCAAAATATCGTCGTCAGGCCGCGCGTCAGTTGCGCGACGGGAACACACCGAACTGCGCCATGCAATATCGGGTGACGATGAAGGGGGCCATGTTGGGCACCGTCACATTGTCGGTCCCGGCCTTTTGCACGGCGATCGTATCGGCCTGCAGGCTGCCATCGAGCGACCCCGCCGAAGGACCGGTATATTGATTGCCGGCGGTCACCGCGAAACTGTTGCGGAACGACCGCACCTCGCCGGCGTTGCCAGTCACGGTCTGGACGACGCCCGGATGGACATGTGCCGGCAAATTGTTGATGCTGTGCGCGACATTCTCCTGCCCGCCGACCTGACCCAGCGTATAGTTCGACAACCCCGGGCCCTGCCCGTCGCCGATGAGCATCCGCCCTTTCAGGTTCGGCAATTGGAAGGTCGTCACACCATTGCCGCCATAGGTCGTGCCGAGCAGCGAGAAGAGCGCCTGGTTGCTGTTGATCGCCAGGACCTGTCCATCCGCCGCCAGGAAGTTTCGCGGGCAATAGCTGCCCCCGGTTTCAATCAATTGGGCAATATAATAATCTTGCGCCGACGCGGGCATTGCGCCCGCGAAGGCCAGCGTGCTGGCAGCTGCCAGCAGATAGGAATTTTTGTACCGCATTGTCATAACCCCTTGAATGACTGCGCGCCGTTTTCCGGTGCGATGAAGCTCAATTCTGCGACGGAAAAATGCCCTCGGTCGCGATGCAGTAGCGAATGGTGAGCGTCGGCGGCAGATGTTCATAAGGTACGCCGCTGCCCGCGTTGCCGATCAGGAAGCTCTCGCGGTTCATCAACTGTGCGGCGGGCGCCGTGCCGCTGACATATTTGTTCGCGGGCGTGGTGCCGAGTTTCCCGCCGACCGGCGATGTCGTATTGGCCGCCGCACTCGTCGTTCGGACCAGTGCGAAATGCTCGTGCCGCGGCATCGTCGCCAGCGTCTGGGTGTTGGTTTCGGTCCCACCGACCTCACCCATCGTGCGCGTCGTCAGGCCACCACCGCTGCCGGTATGGATCGAAATGCGGCTCTGCATGTTCGGCAACGCAAAGGTTGTGGCGCCGTCACCGCCATAGGTGGTGCCATAGAGCGCGTAGAGCGCCGAATTGTCGGCGATCGCAAGCAATTGGCCATTGGCGGCCAGGGTGCTGATCGGGCAGAAATTATAGGGGAGCTTCAGGATTTCCCCGACATAATTATCCTGCGCCGATGCCGCCGAAGCGAGCCCCAGCGCCCCCGCGACGGCCGCCGCCGTCGCCAATAGATGTGATTTGCGCAACATCATCATTTCGCCTCCCTGTGAAAAGCCAGACATACCGGTTGCCCCCGAACGGATGGCAATCGGCCGACCCATGTTCGTCTTGTGGCCCTATGTGCGGGCCGAATGTTCATTAACCGTCGGCGCTTCCCGCTGTGCGGGGCGGCAACGACCTTCCTCCCCCGCGGGCCATGGTCCCACAAGGCCGATCGTCATCGTCGATCGCGATCCGAATCGCGCGCCGTCCAACATGGTGATGCCCCCACCCCGATGCCCTAAGATGGAAGAGCCTAACCCAATCTCTGCCGTTGTCAAAGCGTGCGCGGCAATTATTTCAGCAACTTGCCCGGCTATTCAGCTTTCGCCCCCCGGTTCCAGTTTGTCCTGGGTACGCAGATCGAAATCGCTGGCATCGTGCCGTTCGCGAAGCTGGCTCGCGGGGTCGCCCGTCACGCGGTTGACCATCCGCCCGCGTTTGACCGCTGGCCGCGTCGCGATCTGGTCCGTCCAGCGCTGGACGTTCTTGTAATCCTGCACCTGCAGGAACTCGCCGGCTTCATAGACCAGCCCTTTGACCAGCGCGCCATACCAGGGCCAGACCGCCATGTCGGCGATGCTGTAGTCGGCGCCGCCCAGATATTCGCTCTCGGCGAGCCGCCGGTCGAGCACGTCGAGCTGGCGCTTCACTTCCATCGCATAGCGGTTGATCGGATATTCCATCTTGGTGGGCGCATAGGCGTAGAAATGCCCGAAGCCGCCGCCAAGGAAGGGGGTGCTGCCCATTTGCCACATCAGCCATGACAAGGTTTCGGCGCGCGCTGCGGTTTCGGTGGGCAGGAAGGCGCCGAATTTCTCGGCAAGGTGAATCAGGATCGCGCCCGATTCAAAGATGCGGATCGGTGCCGCGCCGCTGCGATCGACCATCACCGGGATCTTGCTGTTGGGGTTGGCGGCGACATAACCGCTCGAAAATTGGTCGCCCTCGCCGATGTTGATCAGCCAGGCATCATATTCGGCACCGCTATGACCAGCCGCGAGCAGCTCTTCGAGCATGACCGTCACCTTCACGCCATTGGGCGTGCCGAGCGAATAGAGCTGGAGCGGGTGATTGCCGACCGGCAGTTCCTTGTCGTGGGTCGGCCCGGCGATCGGCCGGTTGATGTTCGCGAAACGCCCTCCGCTTTCCTTGTCCCACGTCCAGACCTTCGGCGGAACATAATCGGTGGCGTCGCTCATGGGAGGTGCTCCTGTGATAGATTGTGTACTGGTCGGTATCTAATCATCTGCTGCCGCGACGTCCAGCACGCACGGTTCAAATTATGCTTTGCTCGCGCAAAGCCGAGATGGCGTCGGCGTCATAACCGATCTCTGCGAGGATTGCGTCGCTATCCGCGCCAAGCTGCGGTGCCGCGACCGGCGCGGCCTTGGCGCTTGCCGACAGGGTGATCGGGGCGCGCACCACCGGAGCCGGACCGAACGCCCCCGGATAGTCCATCATATCGACCAATCGCGACGCGGCGACTTGCGGATGCGCGAGCGCCTCTGACGGTTTGAGGACCGCCCCTGCCGGCACTTTCGCTTCGCCGAGTTCGTCCAGCGCCTGTCCATTGGTCCGCGCCGCGCACCATTCCGCCATGACCGCGCTCAATTCCTCGCCATGATCGCCGCGCGAAATGTCGTTCGCAAAACGCGGATCGTCGACAAGCTCCGGACGCCCGACCAGTCGCGCCCAGCGCGCGAAGATCGGATTGCCGACGACCTGCGTCATAATCCACCCGTCCCGCGTCGAGAAGATGTCGGTCGGCGCCGAACTGAAGGCGCGGTTGCCCATCATGCCGCGGTCGATGCCGTTGAGCGCATGGTCGATCGTCAGCCCGTTGGTGATCGCCAGCGCGGTTCCGAGCAGCGATCCCGACACCCGCTGTCCCTTCCCTGTCGCCTCGCGTTCGCGCAATGCGAGCATGACGCCGAAGGCGCAATGCAGCGCGGTGGTGAAATCGACATAATTGACCTGCGCTCGCGCCGGCTCGCCGCCCTTGCCGGCGAGATAGACCGCGCCCGACATCGCCTGTCCCACCGCGTCGAAACCGACGTGCTGCGCCAGCGGCCCCCCGCTGCCGAACGCCGAGGCGGTGACCAGGATGATCGCGGGGTTCAGCGCCGACAGCGTCGGATAGTCGAGCCCGAGTTTGGCCAATGCGTCGTCGGGCATATTGGCGATCACGACATCGGCGGTCGCCACCAGCTTGCGGACGATCTCCCGCCCCGCGTCGCTTCCCGGTTTCAGCGTCAGGCATCGCTTGTTGCGGTTCATCTGCAGGAACATCCCGCCCGAACCGTCGTCGGCGACGGGCACGGAAAAGCGGTCCTCGTTGCCGGTCGGGCCTTCGATGCGGATGACGTCGGCGCCATAATCGGCGAGCAGCGCGCCGCAATAGGGGCCCGCAATGTAGCGCCCGAAATCCAGCACCCGGATGCCCCTGAGTGGCATGATCATTCCCTCCCGTCGCCCCGACTTGCTCCGGGCCTGTGCGTCTTGAAGGGAAAGGCGGCTGCTCGGTCAAGCGTTGAACGAGATACATGGCTCGCCCGACCACGACGGCGATGGGTCGATCTGGCGTTGGTCGACCATGCCAGTTCTTCGTCGAAACCTGTCGCTTGCAACTTGCCGCTTTGCCCATATGGTCGCAGCATAATTTCAACAGGGGAAACTAAAATGGCGCGCTTTGCAATCGCCCTGGCCATGTCGCTGGCCTGCTCGACCTCGGTCTTCGCTCAAACCGCCGCAGCACCTGCGGAGGAAAAGAAGGACGAAAAATGGGACGTCAACGCGCCCCCCGGCATGACGACACGCAAGGTGAATATTGCTGTCGATGAGGGCAGCTGGATGAACGTCGATGTCGCGCCCGACGGGCGGACGATCGCCTTCGACCTGCTCGGCGACATCTACACCATGCCGATCGAGGGCGGCGCGCCGATGCGCATCGCCGAGGGCCTCGCCTATGAACATCAACCGCGTTTCTCGCCCGACGGCAGTCGCATCGCCTTTGTTTCGGACCGCGGCGGCGGCGACAATATCTGGCTGATGAACCGCGACGGCAGTGGCAAGGTTCAGCTGTCGAAGGAGGATTTCCGCTTGCTCAACCAGCCGAGCTGGTCGCCCGACGGACAGTTCATCGTCGCGAAGAAGCATTTCACCACCGGCCGCTCGCTCGGCACCGGCGAGGTGTGGATGTACCATGTTTCGGGCGGTGCGGGCGTGCCGCTGGTCAAAAAGGCCAGCGAGCGGCTGCAGAAGGAACTGGGCGAACCCATTTTTGCGGCCGACGGCAAGAGCGTCTTCTATACCCGCAACGTCACGCCGGGACCGATCTTCGAATATGCGCAGGACAGCAACACCGACCTGTTCCACATTGAGCGCTACAGCCTCGAGGACGGCGAGGTCAGCACCGCCGCCTCGGGACCCGGCGGTGCGGTGCGCCCCACCCCTTCGCCCGATGGGAAGAAGCTCGCCTTCGTCCGCCGTGAAGGCACCCAATCGAAGCTCTATGTGAAGGATCTTGCCTCGGGCGCCGAACGGAAAATCTATGACGCGCTCGATCAGGATGTGCAGGAAACCTGGGCGGTCACCGGCGTTTATCCGAACATGGCCTGGACCCGCGACAGCAAGGACGTGATCTTCTGGGCCGGCGGCAAGCTGCGCCGCGTCGGCGGCACCGGCGGCGAAGCGCGGATCATCCCGTTCAGCGTCAACGATGATCGCGTGGTCATCGATGCGACGCACCCGACCGTCGAGCTCGCGCCGGACAGCTTCGAAACCAAGATGCCGCGCTGGGCCGAAGTGTCGCCCGACGGCCGTACCGTCGTGTTCGAAACGCTCGGCAAACTATGGACCAAGCCCGCAGCCGGCGGCACCGCGCGGCGCCTGACCGCGGCGAAGGACGATGCGATGGAGCTGTGGCCGAGCTGGTCGCGCGACAATAAGTCGATCGTCTTCGTGCGCTGGACCGACGGCGGCCTTGGTGAAATTCAGGTCATTCCGGCGGCGGGCGGCACCGCTCGCAAGGTTACGACCAATCCGGGACATTATGCCGAACCGCGCTTTTCGCCCGACGGCAAGACGATCGTTTTCGAACGCCGCAGCAGCGGCGGGCTGACCTCGACCCGCTGGAGCGAAGACCCCGGCATCTACCGCATCGCTGCCGCCGGCGGCGCGTCCGAGCGCATCACCTCCGACGGCGCGAAACCGCAGTTCGGCGCCGGCAATGATCGCGTGTTCATGGTCACCGCAGGCGACGGCAAAAGCCAGCTCGTCAGCACCGATCTTCATGGTCAGGACAAGCGCACCCATGCGAACGGCGAACTGGTCAGCGACTATGAAATCTCGCCCGACGGCCGCACCCTGGCGTTCCGGCAGAATTACGACGCCTATGTCACCCCGCTGATGCCCGGCGGGCAGGATGTGTCGCTCGGCACCAAGAGCGGCGCGCTGCCCGTCACGCGGGTCAGCGGCAGCGGCGCCGATTTCATGCATTGGTCGAACGGCGGCACCAAGCTCCACTGGAGCCGCGGCGCCACATTGTTCAGCGCGGATCTGGCCAGCCTGTTCACCAACGCCCCGGCCGACGACAAGGCGCCCAAATTCGCTCCGCCGACCGATGGTGTCTCGCTGTCGATGACGCAGGCGACGGCGAAACATAAGGGCGCGGTGGTCATCACCGGCGCGCGGATCGTCACCATGGCCGGCAAGGACGGCGGCATCATCGACAATGGCGCGATCCTGATCGAGGGCGACCGCATCGCCGCCGTCGGTCCGCTCGCGTCGATCAGCGTTCCTGCGGGCGCGGTCACCGTCGACGCCACCGGCAAGACCATCGTCCCCGGCTTCGTCGACGCCCATGCCCATGGCAGCCACGGCGACGACGAACTGGTGCCCCAACAGAACTGGTCCGAAATCGTCAATCTCGCGATGGGTACGACGACCAGCCACAACCCCTCGTCGCGGTCCTCGGAGATATTCCCCTCGTCCGAAATGCAGCGCGCCGGTATCATCCTCGCCCCGCGTATCTTCTCGACCGGCGAGATCATCTATGGCGCCAAGGCGGCCGGGGTCTATGCCGAGATCAATAGCTATGAGGACGCGTTGGCGCATGTCCGCCGCCTGAAGTCGCAGGGCGCCCACAGCGTCAAAAACTACAACCAGCCGCGCCGCGAACAGCGCCAGATGGTCGTGAAGGCCGCGCAGGCCGAGGGCATGGAGGTCGTGCCCGAGGGTGGCTCGCTCTACACCATGGACCTGACCTTGATCCAGGACGGCAATTCGACCGTCGAGCATAATATCCCGCTGCACACCTTCTATCAGGATCTGGTGCAGTTCTGGGGCCAGACCAAGACCGACTACACGCCGACGCTCGTCGTCACTTATGGCGGCCCGGCGGGCGATCCCTATTGGCGCGCCCACACCAATGTGTGGGAGCATCCGATCTTGACCAGGCATATCCCGCCTGCCGAACTCGCGGCGAACAACAAGCGCCGCGTCATCGCGCCCGAGGGCGACTATGTCGACGATGATTCGGCGCGCGAAGCCTGGAAGATCGCGCAGACCGGACGCATGGTATCGATCGGCGCGCACGGCCAGCAATCGGGCCTCGGCGCACATTGGGAGATCTGGTCGTTCGTCCGTGGCGGCTGGAGCAATATCGACGCGCTGCGCGCAGCGACGATTATGCCCGCAACGTCGCTTGGCTATGCCAAGGACGTCGGTTCGCTCGAACCCGGCAAGCTGGCCGACCTGCTGATCCTCGACGCCGATCCGACGCAGAATATCCGCAATACCGAACTTATTCACCGGGTCATGCTCGGCGGTCGCCTCTACGACCCGCTGACGATGGACGAGGTCGATACGGGCAACCGCAAACGTGCGCCCTATGGCTGGGAAACCGATTCGCCCTCGGCGCCGTGACGAATGGGGGCCGAGCCGGGATTCAACGCCCGGCTCGGCTCCCGTTATGAAACGACGAACTGTTGTGGTGAACGGCGCATCACCCTTGCGCCCCTAACCCCTTTGCCTATAGACATTTGCGCTTGGGGATGACTGAGGCCTGCGGGCCGGGGGGAAGATTTTGCGTAAACTAAGTGCCCGAATTGCGGCCGTTGCGGCGTCGGTGACGACCTTGTCCCATGCGTCGGCCGCCTATGCGCAAAGCACGCTCCCCGATCCCGAGGGTTCGGGCGCCATCGTCAACGCCGTGCGCTGGCTCCAGGGCACGCTGCTGGGCACCGTCGCCACCGTCGTTGCGATCATCGCGGTCGCCTCGGTCGGTTTCCTCATGCTGACGGGCCGGATCAACTGGCGTTATGGCGCCACCGTCATTCTCGGCTGCTTCATCCTGTTCGGCGCCGCCAGCATCGTCGCCGGCATCCAGTCGAGCTCCGGCGGGCTCTAATGAGCGACCTCGACCGCGATCCCCTGTTTGTGGCGCTCACCCGCCCGCAGATGTTCGCGGGCGTCACCTACAGCTTCTTCGTGATCAATGCGATTGCGGCGACCGAGCTGTTCCTGATCTTCCGATCGCTCTGGGCGCTGTTCGGCGCACTGGTGATCCACCTGATCGGCGCGCTGCTGTGCCTGCGCGAACCACGCTTCTTCGACATCTGGCTGACCAAGGTCAGCCGCTGTCCGCGCGTGAAGAATTTCAAGACCTGGCAGTGCAACTCCTATCGGCCCTGAAACCGCGCCCGGCGGCAAGCGACGGCGAGGCGCCGGCGGGCAAACATTTGCCCTATGGCCGCCATGTCGACGATCATACGATCGAGACACGCGACGGCCTGTTGATGCAGGTCATCCGCCTGCGCGGCATCCTGTTCGAAACCGCCGACAGCGACGAGCTCAACTACCGCAAGCTGCTGCGCGACGCGATGCTGCAGGCGATCGGCTCTTCGCGCTACGCGCTCTATCACCATGTCGTGCGACGTCAGGCGAGCATTGAGCTAGACGGCGATTTCGGCGACGATTTTTCCGCCGGGCTCGACGCGCGCTGGCAGGCGCGGCTCGCAACCAAGCAGCTCTATCGCAACGACCTCTATCTCACCCTCGTCCGCCGCCCGGCGCCGGGCCGTATGGGGCTGCTCGACCGCCTGTCGGGCTGGCTCGGCCAGACCGGGCAGGATTATCAGGCGACGGTGGCGCAGGAACTGCGTCTTCTCGACACGGCGCGTGAGGCGCTGATGGCGCAGCTCGGCAGCTATCAGCCCGAATTGCTCGGTCTCTACGACACCGACCAGGGGCTCTGCTCCGAACCGCTCGAATTTTTCGGCCAGCTCTTTTCGGGCGAACCGCGCCGCCTGCTCGCCCCGCATCAGGACGCCGGCGATTATCTGCCTGACCGGCGGATCAGCTTCGGCGCCGAGACGATCGAGCTTGCCCCTGTCGGCAACGCTGAGCGCCGTTTCGTCGGCATCGTCGCGATCAAGGATTATCCCGCGTCGACCGCGACCGGCATGTTCGACGAGCTGCTGCGCTTGCCGTTCGAAATGGTGATGGCGCAAAGCTTCGCCTTCGTCGACCGCCAGCCCGCGCTCGGCAAGATGAACCTGGCGCTGCGCCGGATGCGCTCGACCGAGGATGAAGCCCTGAGTTTGCGCGACCAGCTGGCGCGCGCCAAGGATGATGTCGCCGCGGGCCGCGCCGCCTTTGGCGAACATCATATGACGATCGCCGTCCACGGCGCGAGCGAAGCCGAGGTCAGCGCCAATATCGCCGACGTTCAGGCGTCGCTCGCCGAGCTCGGCATCATCTCGGTGCGTGAGGATATCGCGCTCGAACCGACTTTCTGGTCGCAGTTTCCCGGCAACTTTAAATATATCGTCCGCCGCGGCATGGTGTCCTCGGCCAATTTCGCGGGACTCGCCAGCGGGCACAATTTTGCGGCGGGCCGTGCCGATGGCAATATCTGGGGCAAGGCGGTCACCGTCTTCGAAACCACCGCCGCAGGGCCCTATTATTTCAACTTCCACCAAGGCGACCTCGGCAATTTCACGGTCATCGGTCCGTCGGGTTCGGGCAAGACCGTCGTCGTCAACTTCCTGCTCGCGCAGGCGCGCCGCTTTGACCCGCGGATCATCTTCTTCGACAAGGATCGCGGCGCCGAATTGTTCATTCGCGCGATCGGCGGTCGCTACGACCAACTCCGTCCAGGTGTTGCGAGCGGACTCAATCCGCTCCAGCTCGACGACACGCCGGTCAACCGCCAGTTCCTGATCGACTGGCTCGCGCAGCTCGTCGGCGGCGCCGGCATCGAGGAAATGGCGCAGATCAAGGATGCAGTCGACGCGAGCTATGCGCAGCCGCCCGCGCACCGCCGCCTGCGCCACGTCGCCGAACTCTTCCGCGGCGGCCACCGTCCGCGCGCCGACGATATGTGGTCGCGGCTACGGCCCTGGTGGGGCGACGGCGAGCGCGCCTGGCTGTTCGACAATGTCGAAGATCTGACCGACATGGACAGCCCCACCATAGGCTTCGACATGACCGTCATCCTCGACGATGCCGCCATGCGCACCCCGACGATGATGTACCTGTTCCACCGCGTCGAGGAACGGCTGACCGGCGAGGAAACGATCATCGTCGTCGACGAAGGCTGGAAGGCGCTCGACGACGACGTCTTCGTGCGCCGGATCAAGGATTGGGAAAAGACGATCCGCAAACGCAACGGCATCGTCGGCTTCGCGACCCAAAGCGCGCAGGACGCGCTCGAAAGCAAGATCGCGAGCGCGCTGATCGAACAGGTCGCGACGCAGATCTTCATGGCGAACCCGAAAGCGCGCGCCGCCGATTATATGGACGGTTTCGGGCTGACAGAGCATGAGTTTCAGCTGATCCGCACCCTGCCCGACGATGCGCATTGCTTCCTCGTCAAACATGGCAACGACAGCGTTGTCGTGCGGCTGAACCTGTCCGGCGAGCGCGACCTGCTGACCATCTTGTCGGGCCGCGAGCGCACCGTGCGGCTGCTCGACCAGATCCGCGAAACCGCGGGCGACGATCCCGGCGCGTGGATGTCGCGCCTGCTGGCGGTCGCATGACCTTCGCTCTCGCCACGACTTGCGCGCCCTCGGCGGCCGGCAGTTTCGTTGCGGGCACGCTCGCGTCGATCGAATGCCATGCGCAAACGATCGGCAACGCGGGCTATCTCGCCATGTCGGCGCCGGGATCGAGCATCTCGGCCTTTCTGACCGCGATGCTGACGATCCTCATCGCGCTGATCGGCTATCGCATGTTCGTCGGGCGCGGTCCCGATCTCGGTGGCGGACTGTTGATCTTTGCCAAGATCGGCATCGTGCTGGCGCTGGCGACCAGCTGGCCCGCCTTTCGCACCCTCGTCTATGATGTCGCGATCGACACACCGGCACAGCTCGGCGCGACCGTCGGCGGCGCGGCCTCGCTCACGGGGGGCGGCCAGGCTCTGACCGGCCGCCTGTCCGAAACCGACCGCGCGCTGCGGACGCTCAACGCCTGGGGCGTCGGCAGCGAGCAGAACCGCGCCGGCGTCAGCGACAATCAGAATGTCGAGCCTGACACCACCTATGAAACCAAGGCGCTCGGTGCGGCGCGGATGAGCTTCCTGACCGGCGCGATCGGCAGCATCGCGCTGACCCGGCTGACGGCGGGGGTCTTGCTCGCGCTCGGCCCCTTGTTCATCGCCTTTCTGCTCTTCGATGCGACGCGGGGGATCTTTGGCGGATGGCTGCGCGGCCTCATCGGACTGACGCTCGGCACGACCGCGAGTTCGCTGGTCCTCGCGGTCGAAACCGCAATCGTCCAGCCGCGCGTCGTGACGCTGATCAATCTGCGCGCCTCGGGCTATTCGATCGCCGGGTCGGCGACCGAATTGCTCGTCCTCGGCATCGTCTTCGCGATTGTCACCCTCGCGGTCCTGCTGGTCTCCTTCTATATCGCAGCGGGACTGCGATTGCCGAGCTGGCAATGGACACAGCAATATCTGCCCGCGTCGCTCGGCGGTTCGGGTGTCGCCGCCGGCCAGCGCGCCCTCGCCCAGCCCGCCGAGCGCGCCGATCCTCGTTCGCGCGCTGCCGTCGTCGTTGACGCCGTCGAGGCGATGCAGCGCCGCGAGGCGACCGCCGGCGCGAATAGCGGCGGCGGCAATGATCGCGCTCGCGCGGTCGCCGGCGCCGCCTCGACCACCACGGCATCGCGCAACAGCCAGCGCGCGCCCATCGATACCGGAGGCGACGCCCCGACACGCCGCCGCACCACGGGCCGCAGCTCGACGAGCGGGACGCGGCGGGACACACGCTGATGAAGCAGGATATGAAACAGAACCGCGAAGACTATCTGCAGGCCGCCGAAAGCTGGGGCGCCGACCGCCATGACGAGCTCACAAAATCGCGCCGCACCGCGTGGATCGTCGCCAGCGTCGCGGCGGCGATTGCGCTGTGCGAAGCGCTGGCGCTCGTTTTCCTGATGCCGCTCAAGACCGTCGAGCCCTATACCCTGCTCGTCGACCGCCACACCGGCTATGTTCAGGCGCTTAACCCGCTCGAACCCGCGCGGGTCAGCGGCGATACCGCGCTGACGCAAAGCTTCCTCGTCCAATATGTCATCGCCCGCGAAAATTATGACGTCGATTCGGTCCAGAACGACTATCGCAAGGTCGCTTTGTGGTCGGCAGACAAGGCGCGCTCCGATTATCTCGGGCTGATGCAATCGAACAATCCGGCGAGCCCGCTCGTCAAATATCCGCGCAACAGCGTGGTCGAAACACAGGTGAAGAGCGTTTCGCCGATCAGCGCCAATGTCGCGTTGATCCGCTTCGACACCCGTCGCCGCGATGCCGCGGGCGACTGGCAACCGGCGCAAAGCTGGGTGTCGACGATCAAATATCGCTATTCGGGTGAGCCGATGAAGCAGGAGGACCGGGTGTTCAATCCGCTCGGTTTCCAGGTCCTCAGCTATCGCCGCGACGCCGAAATGCTGCCCGCCGCTGTTCCCGCCGACACGCGCCCGGCGGCGACAAATGACGCCGCCGCCCCGATCGCCGTCGGCGATGAGGCGCTGCCGCAACCGCCAGCAGGGCCGCCGCGTAAGGGCGATGTCGTCAAAGTCCTGCCCAATGGCACTCAGGTCACGCTGTGAACCGACTGGCGCCCTTGCTTCTGGTCGCGTTGTTCGCGGCGCCGGCGACGGCGCAGATCGATCCACAGCCGGTCGACGTCGACGCCGCGATCCAGTCGGTCACCTATGCCGAGGGCAAGATCGTACGGCTGACCGCCGCCGTGGGGTATCAACTGACCGTAGAAATCTCGCCCGACGAAGTGATCGAGAATATCGCGGTCGGCGACAGCAGCGTCTGGCAGGTGTCGCCCAGCCGCCGCGGCGACCGGATTTTCATCAAGCCGCTGCAATATGGCATCACGACGAACATGACGGTCGTGACCGGCACGCGCACCTATTTGTTCGAACTCGCCCCGTCCAACTATGGCGGCGCGGGATCGGCACAGATCATACGCTTCGCCTACCCCGAAGCGAAGCCGGTGATCACGCCGCCCGACGACCAGCGCGTCGACCAGGGCCTCTACAAGCTCACCGGTACGCGCGAACTGTTTCCCGCCGCGATCAGCGAAGACGGCGCGCGCACCTATATGCAATGGAATGACGATGGCTTGCTGCCGGCGGTCTATGTCGTCGACAAATTGGGGCAGGAAGTGCTGGTCGACGCGATGATGCGCGATGGAATATTGACCATCGACGAAGTCGTACCCAGCCTCGTCTTCCGCCTCGACGGGAAGCTCGCCCGGGCGGTCCGCCGCAGCCAGGCGCGTGCAAAATGACCGACGCCACCGCCACCCCCGAACCCGTGCCGGTCAACGCGCCGGTCGTTCGCCGCCCGCGTCAGGGCTTGCCAACGCCTTTGCTGGTGGGCCTTGCGTTGCTCACGGCGATCATCCTGTTCGTGGCGCTCGAGGCGCGGCGCCAGAATGCGGAGGCGCCGGCTGTCAGCGGCGTCCAAAGCGCGATGATCGCGGCCCCGCCGCCGCTCGCCATTCCCGACGCCTATCCCCAGCCGCCACAGCTTCTGCCCGCGCCGATCGGGCCGTCGCTCGAAGCGCCCGCGCGCAACGCGCCGCCGCCCCCGCCGCAGATCGTCTATATGCCCTCGCCGCCCCAAGGTCCGCCGCAGGGTTATGATCCGCCCCAACCGCCCCCGCGTGCCGGCGGGGCCGGTCCGGTGCTCGTCTATGATGGCGGCGCTTCGGGGGCTGCCGCGAACGGATCGCAGGACGACGGCAGCGGATCGCAACGCGCGGCCACAACGCCCGAGGCTGGCCGTGTCCGCGCCGGCGTGCTGGCCAATCGGTCAACCACCGTCGTGCAGGGCTCGCTCATCGCGGCGGTACTCGAAACCCCGCTCGACAGTTCGCGCCCCGGCTTCTCGCGCGCCGTCGTCTCGCGCGACGTGCGCAGCTTCGATGGCAGTCGCGTGCTCATCCCGCGCGGCAGCCGCCTGATCGGCGAATATCGCTCCGAAGCGACCCAAGGGCAGAAGCGCGCCTTCATCACCTGGACGCGGTTGATCCGTCCGGACGGCGCTACGATCGCGCTGAACTCGCCCTCGGGCGACCCGCTCGGTCGCGGCGGGGTGAAGGCGAAGGTCAACAGCCATTTCTTCTCGCGCTTTGGCGAAGCCATTCTCCAGTCGGTGCTCGACATCGGCGTCAACGCCGCCGCGAGCGCAACCAATTCGCCCGTCGTCATCCTGCCCGGCGGCACCGGCGCGCAGCGGCCGCAGCCCACCACCATCGCGCCGACGCTGAAGGTCGCCCAGGGCACCAGCATCTCGGTGTTCGTCGCGCGCGACCTCGATTTTTCGGGCGTGGAGCGGCGCTGAGATGGGCAACGTCGCGGCCCTGCCGGACGACCGCGTCTATTTCCGCAGCTATCTCGCGCCGCTTGCCGCCCTGCTCGAACGCGACGATGTCACCGACATCTATGTCAACCGTCCCGGCGAGGCCTGGGCCGAATCGTTGACGGGCAAGATCGAGACGCACGAAATTCCGGCGCTGACCGAACAGATGCTCGAACGGCTGGCGCGACAGATCGCGGCGCTGTCGCATCAGGGCATCAACCGCGAGCATCCGTTGCTGTCGGCGACGATGCCCGACGGCGCGCGTGTCCAGATCGTCGCGCCGCCGGCCACGCGTGGAACGATGGCGCTTGCGATCCGCAAGCATGTCTCGCCCGACCTGCGGCTTGAGGATTATGCGGACAGCGGTGCCTTCGCCGCCACCAAAGCGGGAAAGATCGGCGACACGAACGCACTCGATAAGCAGCTCCACGACCTGCTCGGCGCCGGCGATATCCCGGCGCTGCTGCGTACCGCCGTACAAAGCCGCAAAAATATCCTGATCTCGGGCGGCACCTCGTCGGGCAAGACGACGTTCCTCAATGCGCTGCTGCGCGAAGTGCCCGAACGCGAGCGACTGATCCTGATCGAGGATACGCCCGAAATCACCATCCGCCATCCCAATGCCGTCGGCCTGCTCGCAGCGCGCAGCGCGCTCGGCGAAACGCACACGACCGCCGAGGATCTGCTGAGCGCTTCGCTGCGCCTTCGCCCCGATCGCATCATCCTGGGCGAGCTACGCGGGGTTGAAGCTTTTTCCTTCCTGCGCGCGGTCAACAGCGGCCATCCGGGATCGATGACGACGATCCACGCCGACAGCCCCGAACGCGCGATCGAACAACTAACCCTGCTCGTCTTGCAATCGGGCAGCCGCCTCGACCGCACCGACGTGCATCATTATGTGCGCTCGACGGTCGACGTCTTTGTCCAACTCGGCCGCAGCGGCGGCAAGCGCCATATCGCCGAGGTCAAATTGCGCGAGGCCGGCGCCTGATCAAAAGCCGGCTGGCAGCACCCGCCGCTCTATCCAAGCAAAGTCCGGCGATCGATTCCCGTAATGCTCATCGAAGCGACTACTTCATCGCTTGGCGGATGTGCCCGTAAAACTGCCATTGGTGATATTGTCGGCCAGGATATTGCCACCATTGCTGATCACCGCGCCTCCGCCTTGCGTCGAAACGCCCAGTTTGTTGTGCGCGATGAGGCTATCGCTGACCAGAATCCTCGCTCCCGCGCCGCGCGCGTCGATAGCCCCGACCTTGTGGCCGGAAAGAACAGTGTTTTCGATCGCCAGTTCGACCCGTCCACCCGAGGTCTCGGCATAGATCCCGTGGTTGGCAAAACCCCAGCTGTCGTAGAGCGTGTTAGCAATCACGCTATTCGACACCACACCCTTCACTGACCCCGTCGGCGAAACCGAACCGACAAGTATTCCCGCTCTCAAACTGTTGGTGATACGGACATTAGTGGCCGAAAAATTCACCGATCCCGTCGTCGGCGCGCCGATATTGTAGCCAAAACTCAACCCGCAAAAAGCGTAGGTGGAGGTTATGTTATCGACATGCACGTCGCCCGAACCCACGATGGAGATTGCGCAGTCGCCCAGAAAGCTCAAATTCGTGTTCCGGACGTGAAGTTCGCCGCCCGTATTGAACAATATTCCACCTTGGCCGGCGACATACTCGCCTTGGATATCGAGACCACTGAGGAGTATTATATCGCTCGGCCCCGCATTTACGATGATCGCGGTCGGACGATACCCCTCATCGGTCTCTACAGCCTGTATACCACCCGCCGCGCGGTCACAGATGATCGAGATCGACTTGGTGATCGTGAGCATCCCGAATGTTCCGGGATCGAGGCAGTTTATTTCGCCGCCCGCAGCGGTCTTGGCAATCGCGCCTTGGAACGTCTTGCACGGGGCGGTCCGACTGCACGGATTGGCATCGTCACCGACTCCCGAAACCCAGGTCCGGGTCGCCTGCGCCGACGCGGGCGCGGAAAAGCCGAACGCGCCGGCAAACAACGCGGTTGCGCTCAACAGAGCGCTTGTTTTGAGCGACATGATTTTGTCCGCAATGGCGGGAGATATGGGAAGCGAGAGCCGACGCAAATCGCGCCGGCTCCGCAAACCCGGCTTACTGCTTGGTCGCAGTCGCCGTGAACGTCCCGTTGGAATTGTTGCCCGCCAGCACATTGTCACCAAAGGTGACGAGGTTGCCGCCGGTCAACGAGCGCACGCCATTGCCGTTCTGGGTGATCGTGGTCCCGCTGACATTCACCGTCGCCAGCGCGTCTTCGGACATGACGCCGGTGCTGCTGTTGCCGGTCACGACCGAATCGACCAGCGTGACATTGACCGTGCCACCGCCGGCGGCCGAACGGGCGTAGACCCCGATCTGGCTGTCGGTAATCTGTGTGTGAGAGATCGTCCCCTTGACGCTCGAACCCGCTGCCGATGCATCGATGCGGATACCGCCACGATTATTGTCGGAAATCCGGCTGTTGTTGATCAGGATATTGGCCGCGACATTGGTCGCCGGCTGCACCAGAATAGCACCGGTGACGCCCGATGCCGCGCCATTGTCGACAAGCACGACATTGTCGACCGTCAGCGTCGCGCCGGTTGTCGAGGTGGGCGCGAAGTTGATCGCATAGCCGCCCGCGCCGCGGAAACCGCGGACGGTCGAATTTTTGATGTACAACCCGGCGCCGCTGGTGAAACGAACGGCATTGGTCCCGTTGCCGAAGCCCTGCAGATCGAAACCGCTGAGCAGCACGACGTCGTTCACGCCGGCCACGATATTGATCCCGTTGCCGCTCGACACCAGCACGCCGTCCAGCACGCCCTCACAGATCAGCGAGATCGCCTTGGTGATCGTGACCGCGCCAAAGCCGCCCGGATCAAGGCAGTTGATTTCGCCGCCCGCCGCCGTTTTGGAGATCGCGCCGGCAAAGGTCTTGCACGGTGCGGTGCGGCTGCACGGATTGGCGTCGTCGCCGACGCCCGAAATCCAGGTGCGCGTCGCCTGCGCCGAGGCGGGCGTGGCGAGCGGAATGGCGAGCATCGCCACAAAAGCGGCGATCAGGCCGCGCAACAGATATTTGGTCATCGATATTCCCCCAATATGGCCCCAATCGCCTTTCGGCCCAGCGCCGAACGATCAGAGTGTTTCCCATTCTGCCCGATGTCGGAGATTCGCGGCACGCCGCTCAGGCGGCCCCCCAATTTCCGTCCGGCAGGGAGATTCGCCGGCTCCCCACGACGCCGCCTTCTCCTGCGGCCCTGCATGACAGGATTGGCCATGGCTAGCAAGCGCTTAACCATGACATGATGCCCACCGAAAGGCTCGCTATCCTATTCTTTTCTCGCCGCATTTCGACAATTTGCCATTTTCGGACGCGTCCGGGGGTTGCCAGATGGACCGAGCGCGGCTAGGGGCCTCTGCCTCAGCGAGGAGAGTTGGCTGAGTGGTCGAAAGCGTCGCACTCGAAATGCGAAGTGCCGGCAACGGTACCGAGGGTTCGAATCCCTCACTCTCCTCCAGCCTGCCCCATCTTTAACCAGCGATGGACTGTGCGCCGCCCCGGACATCCGGGGCGGCAGGGGCGGTTATAGTCGAACGCCGACCGCCGGCGCGGTCAGCGAGGCCATGATCACGCCGATCACAATGAAAAGCACGATCGCAACGATGACGACGACGACGGTGTATCCGATCGCCTTGTCCTGCGGGACCTTCATCAGGATCGGCAGCCCGAGATAGAGGAGGTACAGGCTGTAGAGGCCGACGATCGCCAAAATGGCAAGCGCCGGGACCAGTCCGAAAATCCCGGCGAGCCATGCCGCCGTCGAGGAATAAGCGGCGACCTTCAGCGCCTGGATCTGGTTTTTCTGGCCCCCGAAGTTCGGCGCCAGGCCGTCGATGACCAGCGCCAGAAGGAAGACGCTCGCAAGCCCCAGTCCATAAGACACGACCGCCGAAACCAGCGAGCCCACGAGCGGCGGGTGGAACGACACGCCCAAAAAGCTGTAGCCGAAAACCTGCCCGCCAATGAATTGCGCTGCTGGGCCGATGGCGGCCAGGATCATCACATAGGGCACATAGATCGATTGAGTGGTTGCCGGTTCGGTGTCGATCGCAGCCCAGGTTTCGGTTGGCTTGAGGATGATGTCCTTGGCGCGCTGGATGATCCCCGATGCGGGCGTGCCGGGAAGGATGGGGTCGCCAAAAGGTGTCTCGTTCATGAAAATGCCTTTCCCTTGCTGCCAATCCGGACGGCCGAAATCCAACGAGAAACGAGCGGAGGCCGCCCCGGCAGACTAACCCAAACGGCGAAGCCGTCTATAACCTTCATCACAGCGCGATGCGGTCAGTCGAGTGTAACGGGCTTGAAACAAGCGGGAATGGCCATAAATTAGCGCGATGACGTCCGAATCGCCGCTCGAATTTGCCGGGAACGACCGCAAAGCGGTCACCGCACCGTTGATCGACCGCGCGCGTTTTGCGCCGGGCGACATCGTGCGCCACCGCATGTTCGATTTCCGCGGCGTCGTGTTCGACATCGACCCGGTCTTCGCGAACAGCGACGAATGGTATGAAGCGATCCCCGAAGGCATCCGCCCGGCGAAGGAGCAGCCCTTCTATCACCTGCTCGCCGAAAATGAGGATTCGTCGTACATCGCCTATGTCAGCCAGCAAAATCTGGTCGCCGACGGCGAGCGCGGCCCGGTCGACCATCCGCAGATCGACGCGATGTTCGAATGGCTCGACCAGGGGGGCTATCGCCTGCGCGCGATCCACCGCCACTAAGCGGGTTTGATCAGGCCTTGAGCTTCCAGCCCGAGGCGAGCAGGCGATAGGTCACGACGCCGAGCGCCACATTCACCCCGACCAGCACCAGGATTGCGGTCAGGATCGGGTTGGCGATCGTCGAATCGACGGTGCCGATGAACCCGTAGCGGAAGCCCATGATCGCATAATAGACGGGGTTCGCATGGGCCACGCCCTGGAACGCCGGCGCCAGACGATCGATCGCATAGAAGGTGCCCGACAGCAGCGCGAGCGGCGTCACGACGAAATTGGTCACGGCGGCGGCATGGTCGAACTTCTCGGCCCACACCGAGGTGATGAGCCCGAGGAACCCCATCATCGCCGCACCGAGCACACCGAACACCACGACCGCCCACAGATGATCGGGCAGGATATGAACGCCGGGCCACAGCAGCATCGCCAGCCACAACGCGCATCCGACGAGGATCGCGCGCGTGACCGCGGCGCCGATCAGCGCGATGATCAGTTCGCCCACGGCCAGCGGCGGCATCAGATAGTCGACGATCGTCCCCTGGATCTTGCCGACCAGCAGCGAAAATGAGGCGTTGGCGAAACTGTTCTGCAGCATCGCCATCATAATCAGTCCGGGCGCGACGAAATCGGCAAAGGGAACCCCGATGACAGTCCGCCCCGCCCCGCCCAGCGCGACGGTGAAAATGACCAAAAAAAGAAGCGTCGTGATCGCCGGCGCCCAGATAGTTTGCAGCTGGACCTTGAAAAAGCGCCGCACCTCTTTGACATATAGGGCCTGCATGCCCGGCACGTTCAGCGTCCGGATATGCGGAACGCCCGGCTCCGCAAACGGCGGGGTCGCGGCGAACTCACCCGGCATGGTGCCCGAGTCGGGGCGCGAAATTTGGGGCTGGTCGTTCATGGCGTTCTCGCCTATCGCCTCCCCGACTTTCCCGCAAGCTGGGCAACGACGGCCGCGTTCCGCAGGGGACCGCCGGACCGCCCGCACGGCGGAATGATAAGGATTTGAAGAATGTCTTGGACCGACGAGCGCATCGAGAGCCTGCGCAACATGTGGGAAAAGGGGCTGACCGCCAGCCAGATCGCCGACGAACTCGGCGGCGTCAGCCGTAACGCAGTGATCGGCAAGGCGCATCGCCTCGGCCTGAAATCGCGCCCCTCGCCGGTGAAGGCGACCGAGAAGGTCAAGCCCGCCAAAGT
>NZ_JBOHHU010000020.1:0-53153 GCF_050725615.1 Sphingopyxis sp. | reverse complement strand
GGGTCCCGCTTAGCAATGATGGAAAAGCGGGACCCCGGATCAAGTCCGGGCTGACGATGCTGGCGGGCAATTTTACCTACACCCCCGTCAACAAAGCCTGTTTTGCGCTTCCGGCGCGACGCGACCATCTACGCTGCATGGAAAATGCCCCCTCCTCTTCCCAGCCGGGCAAGCTGTGGCTGGTCGGCGCCGGCCCCGGCGATCCCGACCTGTTGACGTTGCGCGCCGCACGGTTGCTCGCCAGCGCCGACCTCGTCGTCCATGACGGGCTGGTCGGCGACGGCGTGCTCGCGCTGATCCCCCCGCATGTCGCGCGGATTTCGGTCGCCAAGCAGCGCAGCCGCCACACGATGAAGCAGGACGCGATCAACGCCCTGCTCGTCCGCGAAACGCTGTCCGGCAAGCAGGTGGTGCGGCTGAAGGGCGGCGATCCCTTCATCTTCGGGCGCGGCGGCGAGGAACTCGACGCGGCGCGCGAGGCCGGTGTCGCCTGCGAAGTCGTCCCCGGCATCACCGCCGCAGCGGGCTGCGCCGCACAGGCGGGCCTGCCCCTGACCCACCGCGAGGATGCGAGCGCGGTCAGCTTCGTCGCGGGCCAGTGCAAGGATCTGAGCGACCAGGACTGGTCGGGGCTGGCCGGGCATGGCCGCACGCTGGTCATTTACATGGGTCTCGCGACCGCCAGCGCGATCGCCGACAAGCTGATCGCCGACGGCGTGTCGCCCGACCTGCCGGTCGCGGTCGTCGAGCGTGGCACGACCAAGGATGCCCGCGTGCTGCGCACCCTGCTCACCGATCTGGGCGACCTCGTCATTCGCGAACGGGTCGCCAGCCCCGCACTCATCATCGTCGGCAAGGTCGCGGCGCGCGCCGACGCGCTCGACTGCCTCGGGACGCCGGCGCTCGCCCATGTTGCAAAGGAAATCTCATGCGACTTTTAACCGGCAACGACCTGAAAACGGGCGCTGTCATCTGGTGGACCGGTCAGGACTGGTCGATCCATGTCGAGGATGCGGTCGATGTCGGCGACGCCGGCGAACGCATCCTCGCCGAAGAGGAAGCGGCGCGGCGCGTCAATGGCGGCGGCCTCATCGCCGCCGAGGCGACCGCCGACGGCCCGCGCCCCGCGCATATCAAGGACCGCATCCGCGCCCTGGGCCCCACCGTGCGCCCCGACCTGACGCTGAAACCGGCCGACCCCGACGTCGGCAACTGGGTGATCTGACATGTATCGATACGACCAATATGACCAGGCCATGGTCGACGCCCGCGTCGAGGAATTCCGCGACCAGACGCGCCGCCGCATCGAAGGCCAGCTGAACGACGACCAGTTCAAGCCGCTGCGGCTGAAGAACGGTCTCTATCTGCAGCTCCACGCCTATATGCTGCGCGTCGCCATTCCCTATGGCACGTTCAATTCGGAGCAGATGCGCAAGCTGGCGCATATCGCGCGCACCTATGACCGCGGTTACGGCCATTTCACGACGCGCCAGAATATCCAGTATAACTGGATCAAGCTGGAAGAGGCGCCCGACATCCTCGCCGAGCTGGCGACGGTCGAGATGCACGCGATCCAGACGAGCGGCGAAAGCATCCGCAATATTTCGGCCGACCAATATGCCGGCGCCGCCGCCGACGAGATTTGCGATCCGCGTCCTTGGGCCGAATTGCTGCGTCAGGCGACGACCTTCCATCCCGAATTCAGCTATCTGCCGCGCAAGTTCAAGATCGCGGTGATCTCGTCGAAGGAAGATCGCGCGGCGCTGCGCTGGCATGATTGCGCACTGCGCATCGTCCGCAACGCGGCGGGCGAGGAAGGCTTTGAAGTCTATGCCGGTGGCGGCATGGGCCGCACGCCCTTCATCGCCTATCAGATCCGCGACTTCCTGCCCGCGCAACAGATCTTCTCGTACCTGCAGGCGATCCTGCGCATCTGGAACCTCCACGCGCGGCGCGACAATATCCACAAGCAGCGGATGAAAATCCTCGTCCACGAACTGGGCGAGGTGGAGTTTCGTCGCCAGGTCGAGGAAGAGTTCCAGACCTTCCTCGCGCTCGGCACCGATTTCCCGCAGGCCGAATATGACCGCATCGCGGAATATTTCGCGCCGCCGCCCTTTGAAACCGGCCTGTCGGACGACATCGACCGATCGGACCCGGCCTTCGCTTTGTGGGTCGATCAGCAGGTCGTGGCGCACAAGGCGCCGGGCTATGCGATCGCCAACATCAGCCTTAAGCCGATCCGCGGCATCGCGGGCGACATTTCGGCGGAGCAGATGGATATCGTCGCCGACCTCGCCGAACGTTACAGCTTCGACGATGTGCGCGCGACGCATGCGCAGAATTTGGTGCTGCCGCACGTCCGCAAGGCCGATCTCTATGCGGTGTGGCAGGCGCTCGAGGCGGCGGGGCTCGCCGATGCCAATCTCGACCTGATCACCGACATCATCGCGTGCCCGGGGCTCGATTATTGCAGCCTCGCCAATGCGCGCTCGATCCCGATCGCGCAGAAGATCGCCGAACGCTTCGAGAATATGGAGCGCCAGCTCGACATCGGCGAGCTCAAGATCAAGATTTCGGGGTGCATCAACGCGTGCGGTCACCACCACGCGGGGCAGATCGGCATCCTCGGGGTCGACCGCAAGGGCACCGAAAACTACCAGCTGCTGCTCGGCGGATCGGGCGCGGAGGACACGTCGCAGGCCAAGATCACCGGCCCCGGCTTCGATGAGGCCGGCATCGTCGACGCCGTCGAGCGCACCGTCGAGCGCTATCGCGAAATTCGCGAGCCCGGCGAGCGTTTCCTCGATACCTATCGCCGCGTTGGCCTCGACGCATTCAAGGAGGCCATCTATGGCTGATACCTTCCGTTACCGCGACGACGCGCCGCACGAAGAACCGGCGATCACGCTCGACAGCTTCATCGAGCAGCCGGGCGGCGCCAGCGCCGTGCGCGTCGAGGCGGGCGACGATGTGCGCCTGCTCGTCCCCTATCTCGACCAGTTGCAGCTCATCGAAATCGCCTTCCCGCGTTTTCGCGACGGGCGCGGTTTCTCGAGCGCGCGCATCCTGCGCGAAGCCGGCTACACGGGCGAGCTGCGCGCCGAGGGCGATGTGCTGATCGACCTGCTCTTCTTCATGCGCCGCTGCGGCTTCGACAGCTTTGCCTCGCAGCACGTGCTCAACCCCGACGACGTCGAGGCGGCGCTCAACCGCTATGGCAATGTCTATCAGGACGCGACCGACGATGCGGTGCCGATCTGGAAGCTGAGGCATGGCTGAGGTGAAGAACGCTCCCGACGATCGCTCGCGCGACCGGATCGACGTCGCGCCGCGTTTCACGCAGGCCGACGTCATCCGGCTGAACAATCTGTTCCGCGGCCAGGACGCCGCCGAGGTGGTGACGAGCGTGATCGGCGCCGGGCTGCTCGGCGACAGCGCGATCGTCTCCAGCTTTGGCGCCGAAAGCGCGGTGTTGCTGCACCTGGTGAGCCGGGCGGCGCCCGACATGCCGGTGCTGTTCCTCGACACCGGCAAGCATTTCCCCGAAACGCTGGCCTATCGCGACGAGCTGGCGGCTCGGCTGGGTCTCAACCTCGTCAACCTGACCCCTGATCCCGAGGATCTGGCCAAGAAGGACGCGACCGAGCTGCGCTGGTCCTATGACCCCGACGGCTGCTGCGAGATCCGCAAGGTCAAGCCGCTCGAAAAGGCGATGACGCATTTCGATACGTCGATCACCGGGCGCAAGGGGTTCCAGTCGGCGACGCGCACCGGCCTGCCGCGCTTCGAGCTCGACGGTTCGACCGGCCGGTTGAAGTTCAACCCGCTCGCCAACTGGTCGCGCGACGACCTCGACGCCTATTTCGAGACGCACGACCTGCCGCGCCATCCGCTGGAGGCCGAGGGTTATCCGTCGATCGGCTGTTCGCCATGCACGTCGAAGGTGCTGCCCGGCGAAGACCCGCGCTCGGGCCGCTGGCGCGGCTGGGACAAGACCGAATGCGGCATCCACACCGAAGTGACGCCGATCGACGACAATCCGGCGAACGACCCGGCGTTCTGACGCCTATTCATAATCCTCATAGGCCTGGCTGTCGTCGGCGAGGTCGCTGAACTTGGTCGATTTCGCCTCGAAGTGCAGGCGGATCTTGCCGGTCGAGCCGTGGCGCGATTTCGCCACGATGACTTCGGCGAGGCCGAAGACGCGCTCCATTTCGGCGGCCCATTCCTCGTGCTGGGCATGGATTTTGACATCGTCGCCCTCGACCGGGCGTTTGGGTTCGCGCGCCGCGACATAATAATCCTCGCGGAACACGAAGAGCACCATGTCGGCGTCCTGTTCGATCGAGCCCGATTCGCGAAGGTCGGAGAGCTGCGGGCGCTTGTCCTCGCGGCTTTCGACCTGACGGCTGAGCTGCGACAGCGCCATCACGGGAACATTGAGTTCCTTCGCCAAGGTCTTGAGCCCGCGCGAAATTTCCGAAATTTCCTGGACGCGGTTGTCGCCGCTTTTCGACGATCCCTGGAGGAGCTGGAGATAGTCGACGATGATGAAGCCGATGCCGTGCCGCCGCTGCAGACGCCGCGCGCGGGTGCGCAGGCCGGCGATCGTGAGGCCGGGCGTATCGTCGATATACAGCGGCAGGGTCTGGAGCGTCTGCGCGGCGCGGCTGAGTTGCTGGAACTGGTCCTTGCTGATCTTGCCCATGCGCAGCGCTTCGCCCGACACCCCCGATTGTTCGGCCAGGACGCGGGTCGCGAGCTGGTCGGCGGACATTTCAAGGCTGAAGAAGGCGACCTTGGCACCCATATTCTTCTCGGGCGGGATCTGGTCATCCTCGTCGCGGCGCCAGCGTTCGGCGGCATTATAGGCGATGTTGGTCGCGAGCGAGGTCTTGCCCATGCCCGGACGCCCCGCGAGGATCATCAAATCGCTGTTGTGCATGCCGCCGATCTTGGCGTTCATGCTGCTGATCCCGGTGGTGATCCCCGACAGATGGCCGCCCGAATTGAGCGCGCGTTCGGCCGCCTGCAGCGCGACGAGGCTGGCCTGGCTGAAGCTCTTGACCGTCCCCATCTCGGCCTCGCCCCCGGCGACGCGATAGAGCGCGGTTTCGGCCTCCTCGATCTGCGATTGCGGGTCGACGCGTTCGCTGGTGTCGAGGGCGTTGTCGACGAGGACGCGGCCGACGCCGACCAGTTCGCGGAGCAGCGCGAGGTCGAAAATCTGCCGCGCGAAGTCGCGCGCGCCGATCAGCCCGGCGCCGCTGCCGGTGAGCTGCGCCAGATAGCCCGGACCGCCGACCGCCTTCATCGCCTCGTCGGCCTCAAAAAACGGCTTGAGCGTCACCGGGGTGGCGATGCTGTTGCGCTCGATCAGCGCCATCGTGTGCTGAAAGATGCGGCCGTGCAGCGGCTCGAAGAAATGATCGGGGGTCAGCGCGACGGGCAGATCCTCGACGACTCGGTTGTCGATCAGGATCGCGCCGAGAAACGCCGCTTCCGCCTCGATATTGCGCGGCAATTGGCGTTCATCCCCGGGCGAAGCCGAGGCCGGAATGAGGGCGAGTTCAGGCATGGCCATCCTCATGCGTCGATGCCCGAAGCAGCGCAACCGACGAGTTGACCCGGCATATCATAATTGGGGATTGCTGTGCATAAGTCCCCGCTTGCCCTTCAGGCGCGGCCAAGTAGAAGCACGGACAGCATGACCGACGCCGACCCTTCCCAACAACGCATCATTTCGATCGAGCTCGACGAAGGCTCGATCGTCTGGCGCAACGCCGATGTCGAGCAGGAGCGGCGCGTCGCGATCTTCGATCTGATCGAGGACAATAAATTCGTGCCGCAGCGCGGCCATGCCGATGGTTATGCGGGCCCGTACCGGCTGACCCTGCGCGTCGAGGAAGGCCGGCTGATCTTCGAGATCGCGCGCGAGGACGGCTCGCCGCTCGAGGCGATCATCCTGGGTCTCGGGCGCTTTCGCCGCCCGATCCGCGACTATTTTGCGATCTGCGATAGCTATTACCAGGCGATCAAGACCTCGACCGCGCAGCAGATCGAGACCGTCGACATGGCGCGGCGCGGGCTGCATAATGAGGCGGCCGAAATGCTGATGGACCGGCTGGACGGCAAGATCGCGGTCGATTTCGACACCGCGCGGCGGCTGTTCACGCTGATCTGCGTGCTGCACATCAAGGGCTGACGATGGCGACGAGGGCGATCAAAAGCGGCGGGAAAGGTCCGGCCAAGCCGAAGCGCGACTGGCGCGGCGCCCTGCTGCGCCTGCTGAAACGCACCGGCGCGCTGCTGCTGCTGATCCTGCTCGCGGTCGGCCTTGCGCTGTGGTGGGCGGCGCGCTGGGCGCCGGCGCGCGACCAATATCCCTGGCAGGGGGTGACGATCGACGCGACCAACGGCCAGGTTCATTGGGGATCGATCAAGGCGGCGGGGGCCGATTTCGCCTATATCGTCGCGACGAACGGCGCCGACCGCGCCGACCCGATGTTCGCGCGCAATATCAAGGGCGCGGCGGCGGCGGGCGTCCAGTTCGGCCCGATCCATCGCTACGACCTCTGCCGCCTCGCCACCGATCAGGCGGCGAATTTCATCCGCCATGTGCCGCGCCAGGCCGACGCGTTGCCTGCTGCGGTGTGGCTCGACTATGACGACCGCTGCCCCGACCGGCCGACCCGCGCGCTGCTGCTGTCCGAACTGGCGACCTTCCTCGCACAGATCGAGGCGCATATGGGCAAGCCGAGCCTGGTCGCCCCCAGCCCGGCCTTCGAAGCCGATTATCATGTGACGAACGGCATCGCCCGCACCGCCTGGCTGCGCCGCGACTTCTTCGCGCCCGATTATGGCGCCCACCCCTGGGCGATGTGGCAGGCGAACGACTATATGCGCATATCGGGCGCCGACGGCACCGTCGGCTGGAACGTCGTGCGCCCTGACGGAGACATAAAATGAGCGACGAGATTGTCGATGGCCTGATCGACGCCGCGCGCGACGCCGCAAGCCGGGCCTATGCGCCTTATTCGGGTTTTCATGTCGGTGCGGCGCTGCTGCTCAAGGACGGCAGCGTGGTGACCGGCGCCAATGTCGAGAATGCGAGCTATGGGCTGACGCTCTGCGCCGAAACATCGGCGGTCGCCAAGATCGCCAACGAGGGGTGGATCGACCAGCTTGTCGCGGTGGCGATTGTCGGCGGACGGCCCGAGGGCGATACGCTGCTCGGCAGCGATCCGGTGCATCCATGCGGGCGGTGCCGCCAGATCCTGAACGAAGCCGCCGAACAATCGTCGACCGATATCGCCGTCCATTGCGCGTCGGGCGACGGCAGCGCGGTGGCGAGCTACAAGCTCAGCGAATTGCTGCCGCACAGCTTTGGTCCGAAGGATCTGGGCTTCGTTCGCGACTGACGCTTGCGCAAAACGCGGCGCGCCGACATGACGGCGGCATGGCCATTCTTTCCGACCGCTGGATTCGCGAAGCCGCCCAAACGCAGGGCATGATCGAACCGTTCGTCGAGGCGCAGCGCCGCGACGGGTGCATCAGTTATGGCCTCTCCTCTTACGGCTATGACGCGCGGGTCGCGCCCGAATTCAAGATCTTCACCAATGTCGACAGCACGATCGTCGACCCCAAGGATTTCGACCCCAAGAATTTCGTCGACCGCGAAACCGACGTCTGCATCATTCCGCCGAACAGCTTCGCGCTCGCGCGCACGGTCGAATATTTCCGCATTCCGCGCGATGTGCTGGTGATCTGCCTCGGCAAATCGACCTATGCGCGCTGCGGCATCATCGTCAACGTCACCCCGCTCGAGCCCGGTTGGGAAGGGCATGTGACGCTGGAGTTTTCGAACACCACCCCCCTGCCCGCCAAAATCTATGCCAATGAGGGCGCGTGCCAGTTCCTGTTCCTGCAGGGCAATGAGCCGTGCGAGATCAGCTATGCCGACCGCGCGGGCAAATATATGGGGCAGAAGGGCGTGACGCTGCCGAAGCTATAGGGTCTTCCCTTCGCCGCCCAGACCCGTCAGGCTGAGGCAAACAGGGATTGGGGAGGAATAGATGATCCGTCATCTCGCATGGGCCGGACTGGCGCTGCTGGGCGGTGCGGCCGTGGCACAGGACGCCGCCCAACCGTCAATCGCCGAATCCGACGCTGTACTGATCAAGAGCGTGCGCAGCTTTGCCGACATCACGCTGATGCGCGGCGCGCCGGGCGGCGGAACCGACATGGTGATCATCCTGGGTCGCAACGCCAGCGGAGCGGTGGTGCTCACCGGCTTCGCAGCCGTCGCGAGCCAGGACGCGCGGATGCCGCTCGACAGCAATGCGCTGGCGATCGTGCGCGCCCGCACCAAAAATGCCGCCAAGAAGGCGGCGCCCGACGCCGAGGATATACAATTCGCCGCCCAGCAGACCGCGCCCGTCTTCATCGCCGGCGCGTGGAAGAAACCCGCGCAAATCTGGCAGGTCGATGTCCATAGCACCCCGAGGCGCTTTCGCGTGGTCGACGGTGCTGGAGCCGCCGGGGCCTGGCAGGAATTGCCCTGACGGCGGGCAGATTGCGGAGCGTGACCGCCATCTCGACCTTGCGATGGGAGCAAGACGTCATAACGCTGTCACGGCGCATCGTCGCTTGCGACGACCACAGAATCAACGACCTGACGCTCGTTGCGGTTTCTTGACCAAAGCGCGCCGATCCCGCATATTTCCGGGGTCCTGGAGGGGTTGGTGACATGATGGATCGACGCGATATCGACGACGCAGGCCACCCGCGCAAAAGCTGGTCGGCACCGCAGTTGCGCAACATCATTCCCGTCCGCCGCACCGGCGGCGGCAGCGGCGAGAAGAATGGCGATGTCGACGACGTCATCTACGACCTGTCCTGACGCCCGGACCTGATCCCGGAACCTCCCCGCCTCCCGCGCGTCCTGTCTGCACAAGCGGACGGGGCGCTGAGTGGAGGATGACCCATGTCCATGATTGCCGTCTTTATCGGCCGCCTGTTTATCGCCGTGATTTTTATCGTGTCGGGGATCAACAAACTGATCCATGTTGCCGACACCAATGCGATGATTTCGGCCGTCGGCCTGCCCGCCGGGCTGGCGATCCCGACCGGGCTGTTCGAACTGATCGCGGGCGTGTGCATCGCGCTCGGCATCGCAACGCGGTTGATCGCTATCCTGCTGGCCGGGTTCGTCCTGCTCACCATATTGTTCTTCCATCGCGATTTCACCGACCCGATGCAGGCGATGGCGGCGATGAAGAATCTGGCGATCGCGGGCGGGCTGCTCTGCCTGTTCGGCTATGGCCACACGCGCTGGAGCTATGACGCGCTGCGCCAGCGGCGACGCGACGAACTGGCGAAGCACGATGCCAAACGCCGCCTGACCGAAGCCGAGCTGCGCGCCGCCCGCGCCGAAGGGCGCGCCGAGGCGGTCGATGCGCCGGTCGCGGTGGCGAAGCGTCCCTTCTGGCGCCGCTGACGCCTTTCGCTTGGCAAGGCCGCCAGCCTGCGCTAGCCTTCACTTAACGTTTACGTAAAGGGAGGGTGTCATGGCCGGCGAACGCGAGTTCGACATCATCGTTTATGGCGCGACCGGCTTCACCGGTCGCCTCGTCGCCGAATATCTGGTCCAGCATTATGGCGACCGCGCCGACGCGCCCCGATGGGCGATGGCGGGCCGCAGCGCCGACAAGCTGGCCGAGGTGCGCGACCTGATCGGCGCGCCCAAAGACACCCCGCTTGTCGTTGCCGATGCCAGCGACCTGGCCAGTCTCGACGCGATGGCGGCGCGCACGCAGGTCGTGCTCACCACCGTCGGCCCCTACCAGCTTTACGGCAGCGACGTCGTCGCGGCGTGCGTCAAGGCGGGCACCGCCTATGCCGACCTGTGCGGCGAACCCGGCTGGATGCGCGAGATGATCGACGAGCATCAGGACGCCGCCAAGGCGTCGGGCGCGCGCATCACCTTCAGCTGTGGTTTCGATTCGATCCCCTTCGACCTCGGCGTATTGTTCCTGCAGGCCGAAGCGGTGAAGCGCCACGGCAAACCCGCGCCGCGCGTGAAGGGCCGCGTCCGCAAGATGGCGGGCGGCGCATCGGGCGGCACGATCGCCAGCCTGACCGAAACGATCAAGGCGGTGGCGAAAAAGCCATCGCTGGCGCTGCTGCTCAAATCCTCCTTCGCACTCACCCCCGGTTTCGACGGGCCGTCGCAGCCGAGCGGCTTGATTCCCGAATATGACGGCGCGACCGGCACCTGGACCGCCCCCTTCGTGATGGCGACGATCAACACCAAGAACGTGCACCGCACCAACTTCCTGCTCGGCCATGCCTGGGGCGCCGACCTCGTCTATGACGAGATGATGATGACGACGATCGGCGACGCCGGCAAAGCGATGGCCGAAGCGATCGCCAAGGCGAACCCGTTCGGCGAATCCAAGCTGCAGCCCGGCGAAGGGCCGAGCAAGGAAGAGCGCGAGAACGGTTTTTACGACATTCTCTTCATCGGCGAATATCCCGACGGCACGGCGATCCGCGCCAGCGTGCAGGGCGACCGCGATCCGGGCTATGGCTCGACGTCGAAGATGCTGGCGGAGACCGGCATCGCACTCCTCGCGAACAAGGGCGATGGCGGGGTGTGGACGCCCGGCGCCTTGCTCGGCGAGGCACTGATCGACCGACTGACCGCCAACGCCGGACTGACCTTCCGACTAGAGGAATAAGACCAGAATGACGACCTCCCCCAGCGCGCTCGACGCGCTGCTTTCGACGTTGCGCACCGAAGAGGGCGTAGCCAAGGCGCATATCGACGACGGCTGGATGCAGGGCCGCACCGCCTATGGCGGGATCAGCTCGGCGGTCGCGCTTGCGGGCGCGATGGCGCTGCACCCGACCGAGACGCCGCTGCGCTATGCGCAGATCAGCTTCGTCGGTCCGGTCGGCGGCGATTGCACCGTCGACACCCGCGTGCTGCGCCAGTCGAAATCCTCGCTGTTCGTCGATGCCGGGGTGTCGAGCGACATGGGTTTCGGCACCGCCGCGACCTTCGCCTTTTCGGGCGACCGGCAAAGCCATCTCGACCACAACAGCCTGACGATGCCCGATGCGTCCGCGCCCGAGAGTCTGCAGCCGGTGCCCGACCACAAGGCGCGCCCCAGCTTCGTGCGCCATTTCGACATGCGCCCGACGACCGGCCCGCGCTTCAACTGGAAAAGCGACGTCGGCGACTATCTGACCTGGGTGCGCTTCGTCGAGGAACCCGCCTGCCACCCTGCGGTCGCCTTGCTCGCGATGGGCGACGCCCTGCCCCCCGCCGCGATGGCGCTGTTCACCGAATTCGGTCCGATCAGCTCGATGAACTGGACGGTCAACATGCTGACCGGCAAGCCCGAGACCGACGACGGTTGGTGGCTGTTGTCCGCGAAGACCGGCTTCGCGCGCGGCGGTTTTTCGGTGCAGGACATGATGATCTGGAACCGCGCCGGCGAACCGGTGATGAGCGGCAGCCAGGGGATCGCGATTTACGCCTGAGCCGTGGTCGGCAAGATGATCGCCGCGTCCAGCCCCGGCACATCGCTGCGGTTGGCGATCACCAGCCGCCCGCCCTCGCCCTCGGCCAGCGCATTGGCGATCGCGAGGCCCAGCCCCGCGCCTCCGGTGGCGCGGTTGCGCGACGCCTCGCCGCGCGCAAAGGGCTCGACGAGATCGGCGATCAGCGCCGGGTCGATCCCCGGACCATCGTCGCGCACGACCAGCCGCAATGCGCCGCCGGCCCGCTCGACGAGCAAGGTTGCGCTGCCCGCATAGGCCAGCGCATTGTCGATCAGATTGCGCAGCGCGCGGCGCACGAGCAGCGGCCGGCCGCTGAGCGCGGGCAGCGGCGGCAACGCGTCGGGGCCCGTCACCGGCTTACCCATCGTGCGATATTCCTCGCCCATCTGCGCGAGCAGGGTCGCGACGTCATAGCTTTCGGCCGCCTCCTTGCCCGCGCCGCTGCGCGCGACGGCGAGGATGTCGGCGAGCATCGCGGTCATTTCGTCGATCGTCGCGATCATCTTGTCGCGCAGCGTCTCGTCGGCGACCGCCTCGACCCGCACCCGCAGGCTGGCGAGCGGGGTGCGCAGGTCGTGACCGACCGCACCGAGCATCCGGTCCTTGTCGGCGAGCATCGTCCCGATCCGGGCGCGCGAGGCGTTGAAGGCGCCGATCACGTCGCGCACGTCGGACGGCCCCTCCTCGACCAGCGGCGGCCCGTCGCCCATCGGGTCGCGCCGCACCGCCTGCGTCAACGTGCGCAGCGGCCGCGCCGCGCGCCAGGCGATCAACAGCACCGGCGCGAGGATCAGCAGATAGAGCGACAGCGTCTGCCAGATCAGGAAACCTTTCAGCCGTTTGCCGTCGGCGGGAAGCCAGGTCCGCACCACGATGAAGCGCCCGTCGATCTTCGCCGATACGGCGACCGTCCGTCCGGGCCCGCGCACCCCGGCCGCCTCGCGCCGTTGCGGCAGGATCCAGACGCTGACGCTTTGCGGGTGAAGGCCCGCATCCTCCAGCCGGTCCGAGATATGCGCGGCGAGATCGGGGTCGCTATGGGCTTGGCCGGTTCGAGGAGAAAATTGCCGGTCGAGAATCTGGGCACGCGGAAGTTTTCGCAGCCGGGGGTGATCGGGCGGTTCCTCGCCGGGCTCGGCCAGACCGCGCCGGTCGCGGTCGAGCGCGTCGATGATGCGCGCCACCGCCATGCCGCCGCCATTGGCATAGGCCTGTTCGCGCTGGCCGCGCACGAGCAGCACGAAGTTGATCGCCTGCGCGACGAACAGCGCCACGGCAACGGCGAGCACGAGCTGGCCGACCAGACTGCGGGGCCAGAGCCGCACGGTCACGCCGCGCCGCCGAGCCGCTTGACCTCGCAGGCGAGCGTATAGCCCCCGCCCCACACGGTCTTGACGAGCTGGGGATGCGCAGGGTCCTCCTCGATCTTCTTGCGCAGCCGGCTGATCAGATTGTCGATCGCCCGATCGAAGATATCGGCCTCGCGCCCGCGCACCAAGTCGAGCAGCCGGTCGCGGCTCATCACCTGCCGCGGATGCCGGACGAGCGCCTGGAGCAGATGATATTCGCCCGACGACAGCGCGACTTCGGCGCCGTCGGCGTCGACGAGGATGCGCTCGACGTCACGCAGCACCCAGGGACCGAAGGCATAGCTCGCCCCGCCCGGATCGAGCGCCCGCCCGCCCGCCTGCGTCCGGCGCAGCACGGTGCGGATGCGCGCGACCAGCTCGCGGGGGTTGAAGGGTTTGACGACATAATCGTCGGCGCCGATCTCCAGCCCGATGATCCGTTCGGTATCCTCGGCGCGCGCGGTGAGCAGGATGACGGGGATGCTGCTCGTCTCGCGCAGATGGCGAGTCAGCGACAGGCCGTCCTCGCCCGGCATCATAATGTCGCTGACGACGAGGTCGATGCTCTGCGCGCGCAGCACCGACCGCGCCTCGGCGGCGTTCGCGGCATCGGTCACCACGAACCCCTGCGCCGACAGATAGTCGGTCAGCGGTTCGCGGATCGACGGCTCGTCGTCGATCAGCAGGATGCGGGGGGCGTCGCTGTCACTCATCGGAATATCGATCCTGCCAATAGTTCGCCCACCGGTCGCGGGGACCGGTGGGCGATAGCTGGCAGGGACCAGCGGCAAAGGCAATGCCAGGGAGGGGGGGAAGAGCCTGCCCCCGGCTATCCAGTGCCCGCAGGTCCGCTGCCGATCACTCGCCGGCGGGGGCCGCCGGCGGCGCGGTGCGCTTCGCCTTCCAGGCGGCGCGCTGGGCCTGCCGTTCCTCGGCGGTCACCTGACCGTCCTTGTTGGCGTCGGCGGCGTCGAAGCGCGCGAGCGCGGCGGTCTGGAACTCGGCCTGGCTGATCGCCTTGTCGCCATTGGTGTCGGCCTTCATCATCATGCCGTCGCGGCCGCCGGGACCGCCATGAGGACCGCCGCGCTTGCCATGACGACCGCCCATGCGGTGCCCGCCATGCTGGCCGGGTTCGCCGGCCTCGGCGCGCCTCTCGCCGCGTTCGCCGCGCTTCGCCGCGCGATCGGCCGATGCCTGGTCCCATTCGGCCTTGCTGATGCTGCCGTCCTTGTTGGCGTCGAAGCGTTCAAAGGCCGCCGCCTGCATTTCGGCGCGCTTCGCGGCGCGGTCGGTGGCGTCGAGCTTGCCATCCTTGTTCGCGTCCATCTTCGCGAAGGTCGCGGTGGCGCGGGCCTGCGCCTCGGCGCGGCTGACCGTGCCGTTGCCGTCGGCGTCGGCCTTGGCGCCGATGCCGGGGGCGGCGAGAACGGGGACGGCGATCAACGCGGCGCCCAGCGTCAAAAGGGAATATTTCTTCATCACGTAAACGAACTCCTCGGGTCGCGGAGCCGAAGGGGGCCGGCTCTCGATGAGCATGGTCTAGGCGCGACTTGTCCCAGCAGCGTGCCGGTTTGGCGAAACATTGTCGCAAATTGTCGCAGAAGCCGCGCGCCGTTCATGGCGCCGCAAGTGAGGTATGATCCAGTTGGAGCGGTAGCGGGAGCCACAGGATCAATTTAAGCAATTGTTAATATTGAATATTTCTTCTCGCAAAATTGCCCTTACCAACACCCCTACCATCACTCATCTATCATGAAAAAATGGAATCGAATTGAGGGATTCTAAAGGCGGAAAGTGGGAATCGAAAAGGCCGAATCAACCTTTGCGACTTGCGGGGCATATTCTGCACCCTGCTCATGGTTTCCGCCGTCCCGGTTGAATCGACGATCGGTTTCGCTCTGAGTACAAATTTCGGACAGCAGCATCGTGAGCCCTTATCCCAGCGACTTCTCCAGCGCATCCAAAACCGCCTTATGGCGTATCGGGCTAGCTTCTCGAAATTTGCGGACGTTCATCAATTTGAACTGCGGCGCGGGCAACCCGGCGAGCGCCGCGATTGGAAAGCGGCTCCAGTCCGGATCACCGGCTTCGAAGGATAGAAGGAAGGCTCGATCGTCATCGGTCAACGATCCGCGCAACGCGCCCACTAAGCGCTCGAGCGTTGCCTGATGGTCGTCATAGCTGAAGGGTTCGAACGGCATCCCTTCAAACTGCGACAGAAAGGTCTCACGCTGATCTTTGCGGGCAGGATCGACGAGTTCGGCGATCGGGCGACCGTGGCTGACAAAGCCAGCGATCGCGCCAAGGCGGACCTCGTCCACCAGGCCTTCCTGATTGAGCAGGCGCCTGATGTCGAAGAGGTCGCGAGGGTGCTGGCGGTCGAGCGCGGCGCAGATCTTTCCGCCGAACAGTTCGCCGTGTGACACGCACCGCGCCTCCACGAAGGCCTCGAACTGTTCCTGCACCTGATCGGAGCAGGCCAGGTCGCGCACAGGCAGCAGGTGGCCGCGAAGAGAGGGATTGACCTCGATCTTCACCTGGGTGCGGGCGCGCTGGCAATTGAGTTTCACCTCCATGCCCTCGCCGCCCTGTCGCGCCTGAGTGACACGGGTCGGCGGCAATCGCCGCTCGATCTCTGCCCCTATTCGCGCCAACGCTTCGCCAATCGCAGCAAGTGAATCCTTGCGATCATGGTTCGGCAGATAGGTAAGATCGATATCGACCGACAGGCGCGGTAGATTCCATTCGAACAGATTGATGGCGGTGCCGCCCTTGAGCGCAAAGACCGGCTCCGTCATTACCAGCGGCAGGATGTCGAGGAGCAACCGGACCTGGTCGCGATATGGTTCAGCCATGATCGACCAGCTCTTTCGGAAGCAGAAGCTGATATTTTGCGACATAGCGCCCATTCGGCACGAGGCTGCGGTCTCCCGTTCCAAGATCAATCCGGTCAAGATCGAGATGGCGCACGACCGGCAGGTTGGCGCGCTCCGCAAGGTAAAGGAACAGTCTTCGTACCTTGATTGAGGTGCATTGCTCCAGCAAGCCCTGCATGAGCGTTGGCCGTATCGAAGTCATGCCCTCAATGATCATCCCGATCTCGACGAGGTCGAATTCTTTCGGCGCGAGATGCAACAGTTCCAAGGCGGCGCGTTCAACACCGGATGCCTTCAACGCAAAGCCCTCGGGTGCTTGCTGCTCTGTCAGACCAAGTTCGGGAGGTAAGAGCTTGGTCTGGACATGCCGCACGTCATCGCCCCAATGGGTTTTGAACCAGAGCGGTAGCGCGACGTTGAGCGGCGAGAACAGATAAGCCTTGGTGTTAGCGAAACGGACATAGTGGCTGTTGCCCGACATCTCGAGCGCGGTCAGTGCCCCGACATGGACGGGCAATCGCAGTTGGGTCTGCATGCTGTATAGCGCGCCCTGCCAGGTCACCGTCTCCATCGGACGCTTGAAAGCACCACGACCAAGCGACGCTAGCCAGCGTGACGAGGTGTAATTCTGAAGATCCTGCGGCGTTATTCCGAGGGTCTTGAGATGGGCGGTGGTCGCGACGCTGTGCGGCTTCCAAGCGTCGAGCAGCGTCCTCAATTTTCTTGATCGTGATATGTTCATCGTATATTTATGGCATAATTTTCAATGTATCTCAAGAGAAACTGCGAAAGTTCTTTCCAGAACATGCCGTGAATATATTTCTGATACAAATTTCAATGGTTCCAAAATGTGGGAACCGAATGGGGGCGAGCGAAAGAGGGAATCGAAAAGGCCGAATCAGCCTTTGTGACTTGCGCGGCATAGCCGGTCATAGTCTCCTAGCTTTTCTCGAATAGGCGCTTGAGACTGGCGTATCGGATGAAGGTCGATCGACCCACCTTTATTGTTTCGAGTTCGCCCGCTTTTATGAGTTCATAGAGCGTCGATCGACCAATGCCGGTGAGTTTCACCGCCACAGCTATGCGGACGCAAATGGGCTCGACATTGTCGCGATCGTCCGATCGGATTTGCGGCCGTTGCCTATTCTGCTCCCTGCTCATCGCTTCCGCCGCCCTCGGTTGAAGCGGCGATCGGCTTCGATGAAGGCCGAAAGCATCGCGGGAATAAGGTCTGGAACCGACTCCCGCTGGCCATATGCGGCTTCGTAAGTGTCAGCATAGGCATTCAGCGCTTCGAGCAGGTCCGGCATGACACTGATCGTAATCTTGACCGGCGTTCGCTCGGGCAGTTTCGGTAATCTGAGATCAGCCACGCCCGCCTCCCCACGGCTTCCCGACGACAATATCCTTGTGGACGATGACGCGAAGCGGCCAGCCGGGGCGGACGCGCAAGGTCGGCTGAATATCGAGATTGCGGGTAACGAGCTGATCGCCAGCCCGCGTTCCGTTCTGCTGCGTGGATTCGCGAAAAGCGCGCACAAGGTCGCTTTCGCCATTTCCCCATCCGAGTTCCGTGCTGACACCGAGCAAGGTCGAAAGCGCGACACCCTTCAAAAGCTGCCAGGTGTGGCGGTCGATCTTGTCGGACAGCCCCACGTAGCCCTGCGTATCGGTCGCCGGCACATTGTCGATGCGGATCGACGACCCATCCGGGAGGATGATGCGCTGCCAGACGACGAGCGCGCGGCTCTGGCCGAAGGCGACGACGCTATCGTAACTGCCAATCAGCCGCGCCCCTTGCGGAATGAGAAGCGAGCGCCCAGTCACGCTGTCATAGACGTTCTCGGTGATCTGCGCCGTTACCAGGCCCGGCAAGTCGGAATTAAGCCCGGTAATCAGGCTGGCCGCGATGACGCTCCCGGCCTGCACGGTCCAGTGCGAGATGGGCGCGGTGAGACGATGCGGGTTTACGTCGCTGCTATCGTTTGCCTTGTCGATCATCGCATTCTTGCGCTGCTGACCGTTCGGATCGTCGGCAGTCTGTGCGGGCGCTGGCAATTCGGGCACTTGTTCTGGTTCAACCGCGACGGGGCGAGCAGATGCGACATTCCCTGGGACTTGCAGCATCACGCCCGACTCCCGCGCCGCGCGCTGTTCGGCCGCAATACGTTGGCGTTCGGCCTCCGCTTCCTGCGCTACGCGCCGCGCGGCCTCGTCACTCGAATCCGCCATTCCGATTTCGCGTTGGTGATTGAGGATCGGGCGTCCCAAATCTCCAGGCAGCGGTGCGCCGAGCTGGGGCACGTCGCCATAGCTGGTCGGCGCGCCCGCGAGCGCATCGGACGGTGCTTTCGCGCCATGAACCTTCTGGTCGGTGGGCACGGCGATGGCGATGTTCGCCGGTTTCAGCGCCAGCCACGCCACGCCGACAATCGCGGTCGATCCTGCGGCGGCTATGGCGACGATCGCTCCGCGACGGAAACGAGCGACGCGCCCTGGCACCGCGCGCAGCACGAGCGTTTCTGGGTCGGCCTTGGGCGGCGTGGGCGTCGCCGCCTTTGCGGGCGATTGGGTGGATTCAGTCACGACCGCGCCTCCGCTTCGGCTGTGCCGTCTCGATCCGCACGATCTGCTGCTTCTTGCCGCCAAGACGCAGTTCGGCGGCGCCGAACAGGCGATCGACGACATAATAGCGCCCGGCCATGCGATAGTTGACGAGTTGGGCTTCGCCATCCTCGCCGATGACGAACAGCGGCGGCGCCTCACCCACCGCGATCGACGGCGGAAACTCGATGAAGGTCTGCCGCCCGTCGTCGAAGGCGCGCAGCGGACGCCATGCCGGTTTGTCGCCGCTGATCGCATAATGGAAATTGAGCCGTTCGACGGCGAGGCCAGATGCGACCGGCGCTGCCGCGGCGGCTGCATCGTGCTCACGGCGCAGCGCGATCAACTCATCCTGCGGGTAGGTCCACGATAAGGCAGCCATCGCAGCGGTCGTCCGGCTCGCCAATTCGATGTGATACACCCGCTTGTCAGTCGTGATGACCAGATTAGTGCGCAGCCCCGCCGCAAAGGGCTTCACGAAGATATGCGTGCGCTGGCTCGCGCCACTGCCGCTGGTCGTGTCGCCCACGGCCCAGCGCACGGTATCTCCCGCGGCAACCGACGTAATGGTTTCGCCAGGCTGCAATGCAATATCGGTGATGCGCTCAGGCGCAGCATAGAGCCGATAGAGGCTACCGTCATTATAGGGATAGACTTGCACGGCGCCGACGAATCCGGCGCTCGCCGGCTCGCGCAGCGCGGCCTTGTTCGCGGCGGCGACCTTCGTGGTCGGCTGGGCGGCAGCGGGAACGGCGAGCGCAAGGACGCTCACCGACAGAATGACGGCGCGGATCATGGATCGCTCCTTTCGGGAGTATGGTACGGTTCGGGATTGAGCTGCGGGCCGAGCGGGAGGTCGGACGGCTCAGCCGACGGCGCCTCCGCGGATGGCGGCGCGAGCAGATCTTCGGGCGACGGAAAAGGCTCGAGCGGCTTCAGGACGTTCGTATCGAGTTCCCGGCTCCAGTCGATCGCATCGACATAGAGGCCGAGCGGGTTCTTGCGCAGCACCTCGGCCGAGCGTGGCGGCTGCACCTTCACGGTCAACATGGCCGTCCAGCGCGAGGTGCCCGACAGGCTGCCGCGTTCATAACCCTGCTCGGTCCATTTGACCTGAAAGCTGCTATCCGATGCGCGGACGACGCTCGTCACCTGCACCGACACGGTGCGGCGGCCTACATCCGCGAACGGATTATCGGATCGCGCATATTCGCCAAGGAAGAGCGACGCGCGTTCCGTGGCGAAGTCGTATGCCGACAGCCAATTTTCGCGCATCAACACGGGGTCGAGGGAGCGCGAGCGGACGTTCGCGATGAATTTGCCAAGGTGCCAGGCGATCTGCGGGTCGGTCGCCTGATACTCCGTGGCTGCCGGCGCGACCGCCTGCGCCTCACCGAGATTATCGACCTCGACGACATAGGGGACGACCCGGCTTTGCATCGACTGCCAGACCAGCGCGGACGACAGGCCGATGGTGAGGAACAGGCCACCGAACGCCATCAGCCGCCAGTTCTTTGCCTGCACGCGGGCGGCACCGATGCGCTCGTCCCACAGCTGTCCGGCGCGCTGATAGGGTGTTTCGGGCACTGGCGTCCGTCCGTAGCGCTGCATGGATCGTTTGAATCTCATAGTTTAATCCCTTTCCTTGATGTCCGGTGTAATCCCGGCGCCGCCGCGGTCGCCCGATTGAACGGCGTGGATCGCCATCTGACGGCGGTGCCGGCTGGCCTGGGTGGCGTGGAGCTTTTGCGCCCATGCGGGCGGCGATGCGTCGCCACCTGCGGCGCTGGTGCTGGCTGCGCTCGATGCACCGCTGGTCCCTGCGGCCCAGGCGGCTTGCTGACCGCGCGCGGCGGCAGCGCGAAGGCCGAGGGCATTGTGCATCCGGTTGGCGGCAGCCCCTTTGGCGGCGCTCGCCATGCCGCCGATGCCGGCGCCGACCGTGGATGAACCAGAAGTTTCCTGGCCGAGTTTGTAGGCGGTCGATGCCGCGCTCCCCATCGCCGTTCCGGCGCGAAGCGCGCCGAGACCGGCGCCAGCGACGCCGCGCGTAGCAGCGACGGCAGCACCGCCGCCCATCGCGAAGCCGCCTGCGGCCAATGCGGTTGTCGCGACGACGGAACCGGCGCCGAGTTGCGGGGCGCCCGCGACCAGGCCGGACGCGATGCCGGGGCCGAAGATAGCGAGGCCGAACAGGGCAAGACTCGCGAGCATCAGCGATACCGCCTGCTCGATCGACACCTCCTTGCCGGCAATCGCGCCGGTGAAGTCGGCAAAATAGTTGGAGCCGATGCCAACGATGACCGCCAATACCATGACTTTAATGCCCGAACTGACGACATTGCCCAGCACACGCTCGGCGAGGAAGGATGTGCGATTCCAGAGTGCGAAGGGAACCAGCACAAACCCGGCGAGGCTGGTCAGCTTGAACTCCAAGATCGTAATGAAAAGCTGGATCGCGAGAATGAAGAAGGCCGCGATGACGATGACCCATGCGATGACCAGCACCGCGATCTCGACGAAGTTGTCGAAGAAGTCGATCGGGCCGACGAGCTCTTTCGCTTGCACCAGGAGCGGAAAGGCCGCCTCGAATCCGGTTCCCGCGAGCCGGCCCGGCATCAGCAAGTCCTGCGCGCCGATCGCGCTGCCGCCAGCGGTCAGGCCGAGCCCGGCGAAGCTGCGAAAGATAATGTCGGTGAGCGTCGGAAAGCTGTTCAGGATCAGTGCGAAGGCGCCGACATAGAGAATCTTCTTGAGGAACTTGCCGATAACATCGTCGTCGCCGCCGAGCGCCCAGAAGAGGCCGGCGAGCGTGATGTCGATGCCGATCAGGATGGTGGTCAGGAATCCGACATCGCCGCCCAGCATCCCGAAACCGCTGTCGATATAGGCGATGAACGCCTGCATGAACTGGTCGATGACATTGAGATCCTGCACGCGCGGGACTCCTGAAAGGCAATGGATTGGGGTCGCGGGAACCGCTGGCCGCGAGAGGGGGGAGCCATGCGGTCCCCGCGACGGAACGGCGCTCGCCGGGGAGCTGGGGCGCAGCGCCGCCCTAACTCACGGGCGCGGGGTGTAAGCCTTGCCGTCGCCGAGGAAGCGGGTCGTCCGCTCCCGCGCCTCGCGCGCGCTCTGTCCGCGCCGCGCCGCTTCGAGCGATTGGCTGCGGAACTGCGCCGCCATCAGGGTCTGGAGCTGGAATTGCTGCTTGGTCGCGAGCGCGAGAAGCTGGTTCGTCGCCTGCTGGGCCTGCAACGATCCTTCGGCGCCCTGGCTTTTGGCGACGATCTCGCTGAGCGCCTGAGCGTCGTCGCGGACATTTTCGACGATACCGCTTTGCACTTCCATCGTATGCCGGAACGCGGCCATCTCGTTGTCGAGCCGTTGCTTCGCCGCCGCGATGCGTTGGTCGCGTTTCATCACTTCGCCAACGCTGCTCGGGAACTGCCGCATAAACTGCTCGCCCAGTTGATCGACGCGGAAGTCGATGCCCTGCGCTTGCCCCATGAGCTTGTCGATCTCGCCGAGGGTCTGACGAAGCCGGTCGAGCTGCGGGAAGTCGATACGCGCCAGATTCTTCCCCTGATTGACGAGCATCTGGGCCTCGTTCTGGAGCGACTGGATTTGCTGATTGATCTGCTGGAGCGTGCGCGCGGCGGTGAGCAGGTTCTGCGAATAATTGGTCGGGTCGAATACGCTGATCTGAGCCGATGCCGGCGGGACCGGAATGGCGATGGCGATTGCAAATGAGCCGATGGCACCGAGGCCGAGCAGGCCGGTGACGATGTGGTCATTGAGGGGAATGCGCATCACTTGTCTCCTTCAGGGGGGCTTGGGGGTTGGAAAAATCGGCGAGCAGGTCCGCGGCCCACTCGAGACCGGCGTCGGCGAGAAAGGCCCGCGCGAACGCGGTCGGGTCGCGCCACCCCAGATCGAGCGGGTCGATTTTCGAGAGGATCGCGTCGATGCGCTTCTGTGTGTCAGGATCGGACGCGCCGCACAGCGCGAGCGCGACCGGACCTAGCCCCAGCTCGAACAGCCGATTGCCGCGCGCCGATTGCAGATAATATTGCCGCTTGGGCACGGCGCGGCTGACAAGCTCTATTTGCCGCACGTTGAGGCCGAAGCGCACATAGGCGGCTTGGCTCTGCGGCTCGATGGCGCGGTCATTGGGAAGCAATATCCGCTGCGGGCAGGATTCGATGATCGCGGGCGCAATCGTCGAATCCGCGATGTCGGTTAGCGATTGCGTCGCGAACACCACGGCGACATTCTTCTTGCGAAGAACCTTCAGCCATTCGCGGATACGCGCCGCGAACAGGGGATGGTCGAGAAACACCCAGGCTTCATCGAGAATGAGCAGCGTCGGCCGCCCGGTGAACCTCTCTTCGAGCCTATGGAACAAATAGGTCAGCACCGGCGCGACGACGCCCGCTTGCCCCATCAACGCCTCGGTCTCGAAGCACTGAACATCGGCAATCGCAAGGTCGTCCTCAGCGGCATCGAGCAGTCGCCCGAATGGCCCTTCGAGCGTATAGGGCGCGAGGGCGACACGCAGCGGCGCCGACTGCAAGAGCAGCGACAATCCGGTCAGCGTTCGTTCCTCGACCGGCGCGGCGGCGAGATTGGTCAGCGCCGACCAGACCGCTTCCTTGACCTCCGGCGTGACCACGATCATTTCATGGGCCAGCAAGGCGCCAATCCATTCGGCCGCCCACGCCCGTTCGTCGGCGCGGTCGATATGGTGCAAGGGCTGGAAGGCGATAGCACGGCCACCCCCGCTACCGCCCGCGTCGTCCTCACCGCCAAGGCCGAGCGCATGATGCGCGCCGCCCATCGCCAGCACCGCGGCGCGCGCCGAAAAGCCCTTGTCGAAGATATAGACTTGGGAATCCGAGTAGCGCCGAAATTGGAGCGCCAGCAATGCGAGCAGCACCGATTTCCCAGCACCGGTCGGGCCAACAATGAGCATGTGGCCGACATCGCCGACATGGGTGGACAGCCGGAACGGCGTCGATCCGCTGGTTTCGGCATAGAGAAGCGGTGGGCCATCGAGGTGTGTGTTGCGCGCCGGTCCCGCCCAAACGCTGGACAGCGGCATCAAGTGCGCGAGATTGAGCGTGTGGACGATCGGTTGCCGGACGTTGGCGTAAACATGACCGGGCAGCGAACTCAGCCACGCCTCCACAGCGTTGACGGTTTCACGGATGCAAGTGAAGCCCAAGCCGTTGACGATGCGCTCGACCGCCCTGACTTTTTCTTCGACCCTCGCTCGGTCCTCGTCCGCTACGGTGATCGTGGTCGTCAGATAACCGAAGGCGACATGATCGCCGCCGAGCGCCTGCAACGCCAGGTCGGCATCGACCACCTTGTTGTCGGCGTCGCTATCGAGAAGCTGCGCCGGCTGGTTGTAAATCACCTCGCGCAGCATCGCCGTCACCGACTTGCGCTTGTTGAACCATTGGCGGCGCAGCTTCGTCAGCGCCTTGGTCGCCTCGGTCTTGTCGAGAGCTATGAAGCGCGTGACCCAACGATATGAAAAATCTTCATGGTTGAGCGCGTCGAGGATGCCGGGACGGCTGACGTTCGGAAATCCGAATATGGTCAGCGTCCGCACATGCTGGTCGCCGAGCATCGGTTCGAGCCCGCCCGTGAGCGGCGTATCGACGAGCAGCGCATCGAGATACATCGGGGTTTCAGGGACGGCGACGGCATGGCGACGCGTCGAGATGGTGCCGTGCAGATAAGTCAGCGTCTCGGCGTCGGTCAGCGCCCGGACCTCGGGCATGAAACCGGAAAATAGGTCGAGTGCCCTATCGGTCTCGGCGATGAAGCTGGCGAGTGCCTGCCGCCAGTCGCGACCCTTCACATCGTCGCTGCGCTCGACCAGCGCACGGCCCGCGGTGTCCGCCTGATCGGGCGGCGGCAGGAAAGTGAGCGTCGCATAATAAAGGCTCTCGAAATGCGCGCCCGCGCTCTCGAAGGTCGCCGCGCGCTCCTGATCGACCAGCCATGACGCGGCATCGGGAAAGTCGCTGTCGGGATAACCCAGCGCCTCGCGGCGTTCGGCCTCGAAGTGGATCGCCCAGCCGGACCCGAAACGCTTGAGGACATTGTTCGCCCGCGCGCAGGCCGCGATCAATTCGGCCTGCGTCGCCGATTCCAGGTCCGGCCCGCGAAAGCGCAAGGTGCGCTGAAAGCTGCCGTCCTTGTTCAGCACCACGCCGGGGGCGATCAACGCCGCCCACGGCAGATGATCGGCGAGCCGGTCGGCGGTGCTGCGATATTCGCGCAAATTCAGCATGTCAGATACCCCCGTTGGCGGAGGTGCCGGGCGAGGACGGGCGCAAAATCGGGGTCGCGCTTCGCGGCGAATACCGCGAGCGTGTGACCCGCCGCCCACATCACCAGCCCCGCAATCCATTGCTGCAAGCCGAGGCCAAGCACGGCGGCGACGGTGCCGTTGACGATCGCGATGGCGCGCGGCGCGCCGCCGAGCAGTATCGGTTCAGCGAGCGCGCGGTGCATCGGCGCTTCGAACCCGTCGATCTGGTTACCGGTGCCGATCATGCGATGAGCGCCCCGCCGCCGAACGAAAAGAAGGACAGGAAGAAGCTCGACGCCGCGAAAGCGATCGACAGACCGAAAATGATCTGGATCAGACGGCGGAAGCCGCCCGCCGTCTCGCCGAAAGCCAAGGTGAGGCCCGTCACGATAATGATGATGACAGCGACGATCTTGGCGACCGGGCCTTGAACCGATTCCAAAACCTGCTGCAACGGCTCCTCCCACGGCATCCCCGATCCGGCGGCATGGGCGGCCGTCGCGATCGCGAGGCCGAACAGACTGGCGGTCGCCGCAATCAGGAGTGGCGAGCGATCGGGGACGCGGGAAAGGCGCATATTCATTCTCCTATGGTTTCGGGGGTGAGATCGTGGACAGCGTAACCGCCCTGTGCGTCGAGGCCGCCGACGCGCGCGATCGTGTCCACGCGGCGCGCAAGGCCGCGCCCGGATATGAACACGATCATGTCGATCGCTTCGGCGATCAGCCGGCGCGGGACGGTCACGACGCTTTCCTGCACGAGCTGTTCGAGCCGATAGAGCGCGGCGACCGCGCTATTCGCATGGACGGTGGCGATGCCGCCGGGGTGGCCGGTGTTCCATGCCTTGAGCATGTCCAGCGCCTCGCGGCCGCGAACCTCGCCCACAATGATGCGGTCGGGCCGAAGGCGCAGCGTCGAGCGCACAAGGTCGGCCATCGTCACCGCTCCGGCCCCGGTCGGGCCGATCGTGCGGGTGCGAAGCGCGACCACATCGGACGCAGCGCATTGCAGTTCGCGCGTGTCCTCTATGATGATGACGCGCTCGTCGAGGCCGGTCATTTCGGCGAGTAGCGCGTTGGCGAGCGTCGTCTTGCCCGACGACGTGCCGCCCGCGACCAGGATGTTGCGGCGCTCGACGACCGCCATCGTCAAGAACCGCGCGGTGTCGGCCGACATGATGCCGTCGTTCACATAGTCGAGCAGTGTGTAGATGCGCGCGGCGGGTTTGCGGATTGAAAAGCACGGTGCGAGGCTGACGGGCGGCAAGACGCCCTCGAACCGTTCGCCCGCGCCTTCGCCGTGCGGGGGCAACTCGGCCGATATGATCGGGGCGGCCGCATGGGCCTCGGTGCGCGCGTGGCTTGCGACCAAGCGAATGATGCGCTCGATCTGCGCCGGGTCGTAGCGCGTGCCGGTGTCGATCCGGCCTTCGCCGAGCCGGTCGAGCCGAAGCACCCCGTCGGGGTTCACCATGATCTCGATAACCGCGGGGTCGGACAGCGCCGCCGCGATGCCTGGCCCCATCGCCGTGCGCAGCATCGCGCGGCGGCGCCCAGAGGAATTATTGGCGTCGGAAAGCGCGTCGGTCATGGCAGTGCCTCGGTGATGTTCTGGGTGTCAAGTGTCCGCTTGCCGCCCGCGATCTGGCGGCCAAGCTGGGCGATAAATCGCTCGAAACGCTGATTGCCGGTCGCAAGCGCGGCGGCGTCGGCTTCGGGGAGCGGCGCGTTGACGGTGAGCTGGTAGCGCACGAACAGCGCCAACGCCTCAAGCACCACCTCCATGTCGCGGCGGCCCGCCGCGACCTCGCGCGATATGCGATCGAGCCGGACTTTCAGAAGGTCATCGACCTCCTTGGTTGCGCGGCGCGCCAGCCAATCTCGCAGCGCCTCGTTGACGATCCGCGACTTGTTGCCGCCGCGCCGGATCACCAGCGCGTCGAGCGCATCGCTCAAGTCACTGTCGATATAGAGATTCTGCCGGACCTTCATCGCCTATAGCCCCGGCAACAGGTCTTGGGATTGCGATTGATTCATCGCATGGCCGCGGACCAGCGAAGCGCGAACGCGGTCCATGACACGCTTGTCGGCCGCCGCGTCGGAGTCGTCGCGTTCGAGGTCTGGCAGTTCGAGTTGCATCGCGGGTTCGGCCTGCGGCGGCGTTTCGTCGATCGAAGGATGCCGCTGCTGCTGCAACCCGCCGTCCTCGTCCGCGCCGCTGTCCTCGTCGGCCTTGCCGAGCCGGTTATCCGGCGCGCTGACCAGCCCGGTCCAGCCGTCGGGACGGCCCTGCGGGCGGTCGGGATAGTCGCCGATCGCAAGCGCGGGCGGCGGCACGAGCCGCGAGCGGAAATTGGCATCCTTGTAATATTGCAGCTTCTTCGCCCGGATCGGCGCCATGCCCGACACCAGCACCAGTTCATCAGCGGGCGGAAGCTGCATCACCTCGCCCTGCGTCAAAAGCGGGCGCGCCGTCTCCTGCCGGCTGACCATGACATGCGCGAGCCAGGGCGCGAGGCGATGGCCGGCATAGTTGCGCATCGCGCGCTGTTCGGTGGCGACCCCGAGCGCATTGGAAATGCGGCCGCCGGTCCGCTCGTCGTTGGTCGCGAAGGCAATGCGGACGTGGCAGTTGTCGAGAATGCTATTATGCTCGCCGTATGCCTTTTCGATTTGATTGAGCGACTGAGCGATTAGGAAAGCGCGGACGCCATAACCGGCCATGAAGGCAAGCGAACTCTCGAAGAAGTCCAGACGGCCGAGCGCCGGGAACTCATCGAGCATCATCAAAAGCTGATGCTTGCGCCCCTGCGTTGGGTCAGCGTCGAGCTTCTCGGTCAGCCGACGCCCGATTTGATTGAGAACGAGGCGAACGAGAGGCTTTGTCCGCGAAATATCCGACGGCGGAATGACCAGATAGAGCGAGGCAGGATGGTCGGCCTCGACCAGGTCGGCGATGCGCCAGTCGCAGCGCGATGTGACCGCCGCGACGGTCGGGTCGCGATAGAGACCAAGAAACGACATCGCGGTGGAGAGGACGCCGCTGCGCTCGTTCTCCGATTTGTTCAGAACCTCGCGCGCCGCCGATGCGACGACCGGGTGAACCTGCGGCGCCTCCTTGGTGCCGAGATGATTGGTGGTCATCATCCGGCGCAGCGTCGCGGTGAACGGGCGCTGGGGATCGGACAGAAAGGTCGCGACGCGCGCGAGTGTCTTTTCTTCCTCCGCATAAAGGATGTGGAGGATCGCGCCGACCAGCAGACTGTGGGAGGTTTTTTCCCAGTGATTTCGACGTTCGAGCGCGCCTTCGGGGTCGACCAAAATATCGGCGATATTCTGAACGTCGCGAACCTCGTTATCGCCGCGACGGACTTCCAGCAGGGGGTTATATTTGGCGGACCGAGGATCGGTCGGATTGAACAGCAGCACATGACTAAACTGCGCTCGCCAGCCTGCCGTAAGCTGCCAGTTCTCACCCTTGATGTCGTGGATGACCGCCGAACCGGTCCAGCTCAGCAGCGTCGGGATGACGAGCCCAACGCCCTTGCCGCTGCGCGTCGGGGCGAAAGCCATGACATGCTCGGGGCCATCATGGCGCAGATAGCGTCCGCGCTTGCGGCCGAGGAACACGCCCGCATCGTGGAACAGGCCGGCGCGGCCGATCTCTCGCGTGGTCGCCCAGCGGGCGGAGCCATAGGTGGTGACATGGCGCGATTGCCGCGCCCGCCAGAGCGATCCGACGATGGCCGATGCGCAACCCAGAAACCCACTCGCCCCGGCGATCATCCCCGCGCGATCGAATATCTCCGGCGCGTAGGCGTCGTAGTGATACCACCATGGAAAGATGGACCACGGCCGATAGATCGGTGTATCGAACAGGACAAACCAGCCTGATCCAAGTTGCGGCTGATAGCCAAGCTGGGCCGCACACCATTGGGTAGAGGCCCACACGCCCGCGATGACGATCGCGAAAACGACAAGGATTTGGCCGATCAGCAGCTTGGTAGGGGTCACGGAGAGTCTCCCGGCGGCACCGGGGGGCGCCTCCAGACCCCAAAATCAGCCCGACGGGAAAAATCGCATATTACCGTTATGGCGCGCGATAACGCAGCACGACGCAGCGAGTTAAAGCGCTTGGTTTGCGCCTCAACCTCGACAGGCGATGTGCAACATACCCCTGCAAGCCGCCGCATATTTTTTTCGAGATCGAAAGCCCAGTGAACAAATACGGATTTACCCTGCTTTTCGATACAAATTTGCAAATGCAGGGTAATCTCTTGAAAAATGCCGTTTTACCCTGCATATAATGAATAATAGAAAAAGCAGGGTAATATGAAAGCTGTCACTCCGTTCAGCGATGAACAGGCGCGAAACCTGATCAATATTCGCCAGCAATATGAGGTATGGCGCGACGCCGAGCGCGCACTCGCCGAAATGCCATATAACCTGCGCATCAAGGAAGTGTCCGGAAACGCTTATCTCTATGAACTCACCGATCGGGAAGGCAATATGAAGAGCCTCGGTCGGTTGGACGACGAGAAGCAGGCGCGATTCAATGCCTACAAGAGCGACAAGGAAGAGGTCAAAGCGCGCATAGAGTCCAGCCGAACCATGCTCGCCGAGCGCGCGCGCATCTATCGCTCGCTCCAATTACCGATGCTCGATCCGGAAGCAGGAAAAATCCTGCGCGAAGCTGATCGACGCTGCCTTCTCGGCAGCCACCTCATGGTGGTCGGCACGAACGCAATGCCCGCCTATCATATCGAAGCGGGCGGCGCGATTCGCGATGTTCCGGAGGAAACACTCGACTTTGATCTTGCATGGACGGCCGTGCCCCCTGCTGACGAACTATCGTCGATCTGGATGATGCTGAAGGCTGTCGACCGGACCTATACCGTCAACACCGAACGCCAATTTCAGGCACGCAACGCCAAGGCCTATGAAGTCGAGATCCTGGCCGCCCCCAGCACGATCGATGGGATGTTTCGCAAGGATCAGCCCAAACCAATCCCCCTCCCAGAGCAAGAATGGCTGCTGCTGGGGCGACAGGTTGATCATGTCGTCATCGCTCGTGACAACGCGCCGGCGCGTATCGTGGCCCCCGACCCACGGTATTTCGCGTTGCACAAGCTCTGGATGGCTGAGAAGGCTGGTCGGAATCCGCTCAAGCGGCCTAAGGATGAGAAGCAGGGCATGCTGCTGCTCGACGCCGTTGCGGAGGCGATGCCTCACTATCCAATGGACAAGGCGTTTGTCTCCAGCCTGCCCGCCGCCCTTCTTCCACAATTCGATCGCTGGAAGGCTCAGTGGAAAGGAGAACGGGCATCATCCTGGTAGCAATCGGTCTCTTTGAAAGGGAAATGCTAGGGCGACGCGCCTATTCCGTCGTCGCATCCCTATGACGCAGCGCGACGCAGCGAGGTTGGCGATCTCGTCGACTAGAACGGCTACAAATTCTAGTTAAGACTTCACCGAACCCTTGCTATGATCAGGTGTGGATGGTTTCCGGCCATCCTTTCCTTTGGCGGCGCAATCGCTGCTGGAAATATAAGGAAGAGAGATGGCAAAACTTATCAGCCCCAATCTGGCGGCTCAGCGCGACTATGTTGGCGGTCTCGAGAAGCGCGGCTTCAAATTCGGCTTGACTGTTGGCGACGCCTTCGTGCGCGGCATCCGTGACCTTGGCTATAAGAACAACGCCAACGCGCTCGCCGAACTCATCGACAATGCGATTCAGGCGGGCGGCAGCCGCATCGACATCCTGTTCGGTTATGAGGGCACCAAGTCGGATAAGAAACCGACCGAGATCGCCATCCTCGATAATGGCCATGGCATGGAGCCCGGAATGGTCCGGCTCGCTGTCATGTGGGGAGGAACCCACCGCGAAGGCAATCGCGAAGGCATGGGCCGTTACGGTTATGGCCTTCCTTCGTCCTCCGTCAGCATCGGCAAGCGCTTCACCGTTTATTCGAAGGTTGCCGGCGGCGAGGTTCACAGCGTCACGATCGACCTCGATGCAATCAGTTCGGGCGCCTATAATGACGCAACTGGCGAAATCGTTGTCCCGGTGCCCAAGCCGGCCAAGCTGCCTAAGTTCATCGCCGACCAGATCGCCACGACTCATGAAGGCGAGTGGCAGGGCACTGTCGTCGTCATCGACAAACTTGACCGGATCGAATGGACCACCGCTAACGGCCTCCGCGAAAATCTGCTGCGCAACTTCGGCGTGACCTATCAGAAGCTGCGCAGCCAAGTGTCGATCTATGTCGACGGCGTCTATGTGGAGCCGATCGATCCCCTGTTCCTGACCCCTGGCTTTCGCTTCTACGAACTCGACGGCGACAGCGACCGCGCCGTCGCGCTCGATCCGATCGTGATCGGCATCAAGGATCAACGCTCGCGCGAAGAGGTTGGTCAGATTACCGTGCGCCTCGCTTATTTCCCTCCGACCTTCGGTTCAATTGACAAGAGGCGCGAAACGGGCGCTACGAGCAAGAACGCGAATCCGCGCTTCGCGGTGATGAAGGATTATCATGGCGTGCTGTTCAGTCGCATGGGCCGACTGATCGACGTCGAATCGCGTACACCTTGGTTCACTTTCCAGAACAACGACCGCTATGTGAAGGTCGAGGTGGAATTCCCGGCTTCGCTCGACGAATTGTTCGGGATTACGACGGCGAAGCAGCAGGTCACGATCTCTGAGCGCATCTGGGATATTTTGAAGCAGCACGGTGTCCCCAAGGCAATCGAGCAGATGCGCAAGCGCGTTGCAGAGTTGAAGCAGTTGCGCAAGGAAGAGGCTGAAAACCCTCCACCCGGCGAGGAGCGCCCCTCCGAGGAGGCCATGACCGACGCCAAGGGGCTGATGCGCGGCGCTTCGGTCGAGACACAAGCGAAGCAGGAATCCGAAGGCGCGGCGCGGCTGAAGCAGAATGCGGAGGCGCGCTCGCAAAAGAGCGGACGGAGCGCGGCGGAGGAAGAGGAACAACTGCTCCTCGAACTTGGCGGCCGCAAGTTCAAGGTCGAACTCGAAAATCTGCCCGGCGGTCAGTTCATGCGCTGCGAGATGCTGAGCGCGACCAAAGTACTCTACATCAACCGCAATCACCGCTTCTATCAGGACATTTACGACGGACCGAAAAGTTCGCCCGAGGTCCGGGCGGCGCTCGAAGTGCTGCTGCTCGCGATTGGCGACTCGATCCTCGACGCCGCACCCGAGACCGCGCGCATGTACCGGGTCGAGCTACCGACCTGGTCGGCAAAGATCGATCTGGCGCTCGAACGGCTGGCGGAAAACGTCGGCCTCAGCAACGATCGCGAGAGCGATGAGCCCGCCGATGGCGGCGATGAGGACGAAGATCAAGCCGCCTAGCCGGGCGGCGCCTTTCTAGTCTAGGAAGATCGGGCCGCGACAAGCGGCCCGATTGATTCTTGGGCTCGGCTGATTTTGGAATGACTTGATGGACGAGGAAGATAAATTGTTCGGACGCGCGGGCCGCCAGCGTTCGTTCATGCCTACCCTCGGACCCGACGATCAAAATATCTTCAGCAATGTCGTGCGCCTCTATTCGGGGGCGGAACCCAGCTTTGCGAATGCCTTTCGCCAACTCGCGCGTGAATGGATCGACGACAGCGATAGTCTCGATCTGCGCGCCCTGCTCCTCCTCGTCGCCGATCTGGCCGACCAGGGATGGAGGATCCGGCCTGCCGGCGACCGCTTCGTGTTCGAGCCGCCCGGCCTTGCAAGGGGCGACGGCGACATTGCCACGGTGAAGGCCCGAGTCCAGAAGTCGCTCCAGATCCCACGCAACCGGCAGCTTCAGGAACCTTCGGTCCGCGCCTTCATCCGACGAATGGAACGCTCGACACCGCGCGTCGAAGGACGGCCCACATCGATTGCCGATGTGATCGACGACGGCAATGACCTCGCCGATGCGCTCGCGCGCGTTCGCGCCTTGCCGGCCGAAAAGCAGGCCGCAGCTTTGAAGCGCGTGGTCGATCCGGTCATTGAGGTTTGCGACGCGAAGGCGCGCTGCGCCGACACGGGTCTGCCACTAATCGATATCTGGCGCTATTTCCGTCACACATGGAGCCATGAATATCGCTCGATCCCTGGGCGGCAGATGATGATACTCGTCCGCAACGCGGCGCGGCCGAACCGGCCCGTGATCGGGATTGCGATGTTGGCGAGCCCGGTGATGCGTCTGCATGCACGCGACATGTGGATCGGTTGGCTTCGTCCCGCGGTCGAGGCGAGAATTGCCGCGGGCGAACTCGACGCCCGCCGGTTCGTGAGCGCGATGACGGCGCAACTCGACACGTCGATTGCCAATATCCGTTGGGACGATCTGGCCGTCGCGAGCGAGATTGCGAAGCCGACCGAGCAGGTCGTGTTTCGCCTTCAGCAACAGGCCTATGGCGCCGCCTATAAGCGCGAACTTGAACTCAAGGCGAAATATGGCGCTGGCGACGATGCGCAGTCGCCGCGCGACCCGCCCCGGCCGAAGAACGCCGAGATCGACTGGAAGAGGGCCTCGGAGGATCTGCTGTTCGTGCGCAAACGCGCCGAGGGCTTGGCAGAGCTTCTCTTCGCGAAGATGATCTTCAGCGAACTCGGCCCAGCCGCGCTGACAAAGGAAGGGATTGCTCCCGTATTCGCAGCAAAGCGCGGCCAGCGCGCGATCGACATCGCGCTCGCCGAATATCGCAAGGTCGGGCTTTCGAGCCAGATCGCCGATGTTAGCGTCTGCGGTGCGGTTCATCCTTATAATGACTTGCTCGGCGGTAAACTCGTTGCGTTGATGCTGACCACGCGCGAAATGCGCGACGCTTATGCCAAACGCTATGGAGGCCAGGTCAGTCTCATAGCCTCACAGATGGCGGGGCGCCCTATCACCAAGCCAGCCGAGCTTCGTATCCTAACGACAACAAGCCTCTATGGCCTCGGCAGCAGCCAGTATAACAGGCTGAGGCTGAAAGCCGCCGAGCATTGGGGAATTCCGTACGATATCAAATGGAAGGCGATCGCCACGAGCAACGGCTATGGCACGCTCCATCTCGGCGCTGATACACTGCACGCGTTGCGACATCTTTCCGAGCGGCGGCACGATGCGCGGCGGATCAACAACCGCTTCGGCGAAGGAACCAGTCCAAGACTACGACAGGTGCGCGAGGGGCTCGATGTGCTTGGCATCCAGAGCGACCAGATTCTGCATCATGCGACCCCGCGCATATTCGTTGGCTGCGAACTCGATCCGGGTGCATCGGCGGGTCTGCTCGAACCGCGCGACCGGGCACGCAAACGCGCGCCGAGCCAAGCCGCGATCGGCGAGGCGTGGCGGCGGCGCTGGCTATTGGGCCGCATCACCAATCGCGAGATCGACGTCATCGGTCGCATTCGACATCTCGGTGCCGCGAGCATTCGCGCGACCTTGCATCCCGACTTGGCCGAGGGTGAGGCGGATCAGTTGGAGTTGTTCGACGAAATCTAAGTGCTCAGGCTTTCGCGGTAGCGGCGCACCGGGGTTAGATTGAACTGCCAGCCAATGAAATCTGCAACATCGTCGGGATGGACGCCGACAAAGCCCGCCTCATCGATGAGGGCGAACAGGCTCGGCGGCATCGGGGTGCCATATTTGACCTTCAGGGCGATCATCACCGCCATCCGGTAGCAACGCGATGGATCGCCTTGCCCATCGCCCTCGGCCACGCCCCGGCCAAAAATATCGTGAAAACTTTGCCGCAAAACCTCCGCGGGTTTATGGGTGAGCGGCGGCTCGATCCGATACGCCATGATCAATTGCTCCTTTGCGCCGTGCAGCAGCAGGCTGCACGGCTGCCCCTCGGCGAGAGCAGGGGGAGGCAAGCGCAAGGGCGGGCGCGGCGGAGGGGGATCACCCGGTCTGCACGGAGATCGGGCACCGCCCGGACGGAGGAAGATCGGGGATACCGCCGCGCGCGAGCACAGCGTCCCTTGCGGGCGCCAGGGACCGGCGGTCCCTTAGCGACAGGCGCGAAGTCCTTCGCGCCAGGAGAAAAATCAGCCACCGAGCGGTCGTGGCCAATTCGCGGTTAAGATTCGGTGTAACCTGAGCTATTCTGAGTAATGAGCGAGGTTCGCCCCGGGTGACGCAAACGTCGTTGCCTTAAAGTCAGCGGACTTCTTACCGGCCGATGGCGCCTGAACCTCCTCACTGGTAAAACCAAGGTGGAGGTCCGTTATGGCCTTGTATGCGCACGACTATATCTATTGTTCGCCCTTCCTTCCCGTTCAGTCGCTCGATGCGCTGTTGTCGGATCCCGACAGCAACCTTCACGACTACCCTGACCCCGGCGAGTCGCCGGAAGAAAGCCTAAGCCGCAAGCTCGATCACGATCGACTGCACCACTGGCTCGGCGATCTGCCGCCGCCGCTCGCCGCAGTGGCAAAATTGCTGATGCGGGGGATGACCCAAGCAGCGATTGCTCGCCATCTCGGCGTTAGCGAACCCACGATCAGCAAGCGCATCGGTCAGATGCGCGAAATTGGGGTCCGCCGTCTCCGAATTCTGCGATACTCGATTATCCTCAACTGATTGGGGGCAAAAAAGGCCGGGGTTCATACCCTGGCCTCTTTTTATGCCGTTTCGGACAAGCGCATTCTTTAACTGATGTTCTTTATCTGGCAGGCGCTAGAATGCGGCAGAGAAGAAACCGCACGCGGGTATGGGGGGATAGATTAGCAACGAAGCGTCAATCGACGCGCTGCAAGTTCGACTTGCTACGCATTTCCAGACCCTCCGGTCCAATCGTGCCGGGGCTCCGCTTTACTTGCTCGAACATGGCTTCGACGATGGCGCGCTCGCCAATCTGCTGACCAATGTTCGCGGCGCGCTTGATCGTCATACGATCGATGGTGGCTGGTGGAACACGCGCCCCTTACCGCTTCTCGTTGGCGCAACCGATATCGGGTACAGCTATGCCGGAACCGGCACCGATTTCTGGCCGATGTTCTCCGGGCGATTTGCGGTGACGCGCGCTTTCGATCGCGCCGTTTTGTCCCGGCTCTTCGAGCAGGCAGCGATCCGGTACAACCTCTCGCGCCCGCCCGAGACCGCGTGGAACCTCGCGTTCTGCCATATCGCCTGGCCCGTCCTGCACGCGATCCTTCCGGCCGAACTGTTGCAACCACTGACACGGTGTCTAAAGGAAGTCCGCGCCCGGCTCGATCTCTCAGCCAGCGATGTCGACTTGCTCGCGCCGATCCGTAGCCGAGCCCGCCTGTTCAGCAGCCTCCGGCTTTCCGCGTGGCTCGAAAATGAAACGACGGCCGCGGCGATCATCCGCGCCTTTCTCGATCCGTCGGCACCGCCGTTGATCGAAGCAACCGCGATGGCGCGAATTCAGCGTGATCTTTCGCGTGACGCCAGTGCGAGCGCGTCGCTTCGCGATGCGCGGCGTCGGCAAAGAGCCCTCGCTGAAATGGGCGAGAAGCGCGCGCCACGGCGCCGCGCGGCCGCCGAGATCCGGATTGCGCCGCTCATACTTCGGCGGACCGATCAAAGCTGGTCGCTCGCGCTCAAGCTGCCGCAGATGGAGGAGACGGAGCGTGTCACGGCCCGCGAAACGCTCGACAGCATGCGATGGCGCGCCTCATTGTGGGGCGAAGGCCGCGCGATCCCGAGCCGCAATCTGTTCTCGGACTATCCGATTGCGCTTTATATCGAGGAACTCCCGTCGTCTGACGCGCCGATTTTTCCTGATCTCGCCAATCTGCAATTAGCCGCCGAAGCGCGCCAATTCCTTGAAAGCCTGCGCATAGCGTCTGGGCCGCGCCTCATATTCTCTGATGCCGATGCCGCCGGCGATTATTGCCAGATCCAGACCGACACGCTGTCGGCCAACAATGTCTATCTCGTCCTCGCCGCTCCCGAGCACCTTCCTGCTCCGCCCTCGGTCGTCAGCGAAGGCCGGATCGTTGGCTATCAGATCTTGCGCGTCGATGCAGGCGCAGACGATGTCGCTCCGTGGCTTGCGGGCATGGGACTAAGTCTGTCAGCACCCGCACGGCTCCGCTGGATAGGGGCACCCGAGTTGGAACAGCACCGCCCGCGCCGCCGGTTCGCCTCGGGTACGCAAATCGGCTTCGAAATCGTCGCCGGAACTGGCGCGTGCCGGGCTAAGCTGTCCGTACCTGGCGGCGAAACCTTGGCCATTGAGGGTGCGTCGCCGCTCATCGGGATGATCGTCCCGGCCATCCCCGGTGTCTATACACTCACCTACGGCGAGAGCGAACGGGTCGAGTTCGATGTCGTCGAACGCGCCGACACGGCGCCGTTGGTCACGATTGATGCAGATGCCGGAACGGGCGCCATCACCGACCTCGCAACCCGCGGCATCACCTTGCGCTTCGACAGCATCGCATCGCTGCAGGAAGCAGAGATCGAACTGATCGTGCGGGTAGGCGGCCAGAACATCGGCCGCGCGGTCGATGTCCTTCCCGATACCCCGTGCCGGCTGAGCGCCAGCCACCTGATCTGGGATCGCCTGCTCACCGCCGACGTCGTGGAGCGATTGCTCGAAGCGTCGTCTGCCGACCTTATTGTCAACGTGACTCGGATTGCCGAAACGCGCTTTTCGTTCGAGGCGCTCCAGGCGCCCTTTTCGTGGCAGCGGACCGCCGAAGGATTGGTGGCCGAGGACGAAACCGGGCTCCTTCCTCTATTCTCGGTCGAAGCTGCCTACCCATTCTCCATTTCAGAGGGCGGTCCAAACCTCGGAACAAACGACGTCGTTCTTGTTCGTGCGGGGCGCGACGGCCCAATGGCGAGCGGGGGTTATTGTCTCGGCCCCAAATCGTGGAACGCGAATGAAGCACCGCTGCCCCGCCGGCCCGAGCGGCTACTTCGCCGCTTTGACGGGCTTGGCGAAAGTCTCGATGCCCGGACATCGATCGATTCCTTGGTCGCCTGGTCGGCAGCGAGCGTCGACCATCCGATCACCCAATATCGGCGCGGACAGACGATCAGGCTGCTCGAACGCTGGGCGGTTGCCCAGCTTTGCGGCGAGGCCTGGTCGAAAACCGAAGCGAGCTTGACCGGCAAGCAGGGTCAACGCTTCGCGTCAGATTTTCTGGACGCATGCGGCGAGTTGGGCATCGGTTTCGTGGATCTCGATTTGACCGGCGAACAGCGCGGCCTCCTGCGCCGGACACTGCTTCGTCTCATCCGGGTGCGCTCGCTCGACTTGACGCCGACCCGCGCGCTGCAACCGATCGATGAGGATTTCGCCGCCAGTCTCGATGAGCTTTTCAACGACGCTTATGCCGGCATGGCTGAAGCGATTGAGGCCGTCGGCGATGAGGCCCCCTTTAATCTCGATGACGATATCGACGTGGGTGAGGCAAGCGATGACTGGGACCGGGCGCTGCGACGCGCCGCCGATCAGTCCGCGCTCGGAGACCTCGTCGAACTCCTGCGTCCGCTTGAGGCCGGCGAGAACCTCAGCCTCGCCGACTTCGCGACGATGACCCCCGATGAGTCGATTGACCTGCTCACCGCGTGGATCGAGAATCATCGGCCCGATCATCATTCCCGCGCTTGGTCACGCGAACTGGTCGAGGCGAGCTTCTGGCTCTTTGCGAAACCCGGCGTGGCGGCGCGACTGCCATGGCGGTCGGCAACGCAGCGGCTGCTCGCCGACAGCTTCTCGGCGCGGGCCATTCGCTATGCCGTGCTGCGTTCGGGTGCCGGGGGCGCGGGCGGCCTATGAGCGATCCATTCATCGACCTGTGCCTCGGCGTGCAGGCTGTTCGGCGATCGGTCGAGCGCGAGATATTGGGCCTTGGCGGTGCACTCGGCGTCGCCGCTGCCCCCTATCCACACCAACTCGCCAATGTGCAGCGCATCCTGACAGATACGCGCATTCGGCATTTGATCGCCGACGAAGTGGGCCTCGGAAAGACCGTGCAGGCGCTCATGGTGCTCAATGCCTTGAAGCTCCGCAATCCGAACCACCGCGCTCTGATCCTCGTGCCGGAAAATCTCGCGCCGCAGTGGATGCTCGAATGCAGTGCGCGAGGCCATATTGTCCCCGGATCGGATCCTCCGCTCGAGGAGCGCGGACCGCATGTGCGCCTCGCCTATTATGAGCAATTGGGCTCGGTCACCGAGATCGACCCCAGCATCTATGATCTGCTCATCGTTGACGAAATTCAGCGGCTTCAGAGCGACATGCGTCAGCGGATCGAGAATGTCGCGGGGGATTTCCGGCAATTGTTGCTGTTGTCCGCAACGCCGAAGCTCGAAGAGCGCGACGCACTTCGCCAATTGTTCCATATCCTCGAGCCCGACCGCATGGCGCTCGCCGCCGTGGAAAGTGATGAGCCTGAAGCCATCTTGCTCGCACGAGAAAAGCGGGCCGCCGAGTTGCTGGACGGCGGCAAGAGCGAAGAATGGATCGCTGCCGGTATGGCGCCGCCTCCTGAGCGCGAGCGCTCGCGCTCGGTGGCGGCCACCTATTGCTGCGTCCGCCGCGTTACGAACGCCCGGCGCCGCGATTATCCCGATCTGTTGCCGCAGCGCGAACTCAAGCGCGTCGCGGTCGAACCGACCGATGACGAAGTCGCACGGCAACGCGAAGTCTGGCGCTACATCAATTTCGCCCGGACGAACGACGGGCCGACCGATCTGGCGCGATTGGGGCAAGTCGCGCTTCGCAGTCCGCGGGCGCTCGCCGAACGCATCAACGTACTGGGCCGCCGCGACCAGCGCGATCCGCATGGCTATCTCCAGCAGGCGACCCAACATCTTGGCGCGCAGAACGGCGACAGCCGCCTTGAGGCGCTGATCGATGTTCTCGCCGGTATCTGGCGCGCAAATCCGCGCGAAGGGGTGCTCGTCGTCGCCGAGGATAATCCCACCGTCGACTATCTGGAGCGCGTGATACCGCAATACTTGCCCGAGATCGGCCCGCGCGGAAACCGTCGCCGCATCTCGGTCGCGGTCAAGCGCAACCGCGACGCGTCCGCGACCGCCAATTTCGTCGATCTGTTCGAGGAATATGAGGAAAGTCTCGGCGGTTTCGTCGATGGCGACGATCAATTGCTCGTTGCAGCTGATGTAGCCCAGGTCGGACTCAATCTCCAGCATGCGCGCAAGCTCATCTTCTTCTCGATGCCCTGGTCACCGATGGCGGTCGAACAATGGATCGGTCGCCTCGACCGGCTCGGGAGCGCCGCGCTTAGCGATGACAGCCGCGATCCGACGATCGACATCTATGTGATTTATCAGACCGGGCAGGTCGATGAACGTGTCGTCAATGTGCTCGACGAATTTGCCGTGTTCCGGCGCAGCATTCGGCTCGACAGCGATGAAATGAAGCGCGTGACCGAGCATATCGAGGTTGCTGCGCTCGCGCCGCGCACGGGCGATTGGGCGGGGCTTTCGGTCGAGGCGCGGCAATGCTCGGGCGACGAGGACGATCCGCTCGCAACACCGCTATCGGCCTTTCTGCCTTGGACTGCTGAACGCGCCCGAAGCCTGGCTGCGCGCTATGACAAGGTCGGCTGCCTCGGTCCGATGATCGAGCGCACTCAGGCCAAACGGGCGATCGTTCGCGTTGAGGCAGGGCTGCGCGGATGGATGAGGCTCATCCAGCGCAGCGACGGTTTAAGGCTTTGGAAGAAGAGGGAAAGTTCTGAACAGGAGGGATCGTTCCGGCTTCTTCATTATTTCCGACCGCCCTATTCCACCGGGCCGATCGAACCGCGCTTTCTGCTCCCTGGCCTCGATCCGCAGGCTGGCGAGCGTTACGCCTATCTCGATCAGCGCCGTGATCTGGAGACGCCGCCGGTTGCGATTGTCGATATTGACAATGATCCGGCGACGCCGCTTCACTTTCTCGATCATGGTAATGCTGTTCACGACACCTTGCTCGAAGCCTGGCAGGAGATTGGGAATGCCAGCCCCAGACGCCTGAAAATCAGCTTCCCGCCCGGGCATCCGCTTGCAGTTCCCGAAGCGGCGGGCGTCTATCAGTTGCTTGTCATGCAATGGGTGCCGGGCGATCTGCACATAGCCGAGTTCGACCCGCAGCCCGTCTATGCGCGGCTCGCCGAAGCCAGGACCGACACCGAGCGCAAGATTTTCTGGGATGCAGCGCTCGGCATGGAAGAAGAGCATCGGGCCGACAGGCGCTGGCTCAACAGCCTTTTTACCTCGCGGCTCGATGTGATCGCAGCACGATATAGCGATGGCGAATGGTCGCTCGTCGACCAGTCGGTCGCCGACGCGTTGTTGACGCCATGGAACATCGAGGCGCGCGGCCAAGATGTGAAGCTTGCGTCAGGCGGAGCCGCCGCCATCCCTCCCGACGCCAAAGCCTCGGCACAGAAGGGTTCCGATATCCTGATCGCCGAGTATTATGCGCGGCATCAAAAGACGCTGGCCGAGTGCAGCAATTTCGCGGCCAAGATCGCTGAGCGCCGATATCAGTTTGAAGCCGAGGCGAACGAAGCACTCGGTTATCGGCAAGCGATCCTTGATGATGCCGCGGCGCAGGGAATGGAAACGAGCGAGCAGGGGTTCACCCGAAGCCGCTTTCGCACGTTCCGGCACGCACGCGACATGGCCGCGCTTGGGCGCGATATCAGGCTGGCACGGCTCAATAGTCTTGGCACCGAGCTTCACGAACTGCGCCTCAAGGATTACAAGCACGCCATCCTCATTATCTGACGTTAGCCGAAACTCCCGATCCAGCTTTGGAAGCAAGCGGAAGCCTCGGGCGTCATCACCCAGGTCCAGGCGGACCCTCCGTCGGTTCCGAGAAGCGTGAGGGCGCGCTGATATTGCATGGGAATTGGATGTTCAAAGGCGATAGCGTTGCTGTCCGCTCGATGCCGTTCTGGCGCGCCTTGGGCGATCCCACGCGCGAGCAGCGCCCAATTCCATTCGTCCCAATCATGAAGATCAAGCGCATAGTCCTGACCGCCCGCACGGAGGAGAATAATCGGGTTCCAATGATGCTCGTTGCGCCCTGGGCGCACGCCGCAATATGTACCGTCGAGCGTGGCGTTCGACCAGCGGCCCGAAGGCATCGCATCGGAATGGCGACCAAAATAGGCGTTCGCTGCATTCGGTGGCGCGCTGACGATACGAGCGGCATCGACGGAGATGGGTAAACCCTCGTGACGAACGGCCGAAGCTAGGAGCGCCCAATAATCAGCGAGCGAGCCCCCCATGCTCATCCCGCCGCGCCGCAAATGATGTGCTTCAAACGCTGGACGCCCGATCCAGTCACCGAAGGACATTACCTCCCGGTCGCCCTCATCCGGCCGATGGCGGGCGAGCAATCCGTCCGATACAAGATCATCATCATCATGCTCGCCGAGCAGAACGATATGTCCGGGCGCGACTTCGACGGCCGCTGGCATCGCGAGGACAATTGACGCCTTGCCATCGAGCCGCACCGGCACGAAGTCCCCTATCGCAATCAGCCGATCGAGGACATCGCGAACAGCGTCCCGCGCAATTCCCTCATCATAGCCCATCGCCGCGAGTTGCCGCAGAAGATAGGTGGTGACGCGCTGACGCGGCGGAGTCCGCCAAGCCCTGACGCAGCCCCGCGCCGAACTCGCGATCGATCCCGAGTTCGGCGTTTCACCACCAGCGTCAAAGCCCAATCTGAGGCGAAGCTCGGCTGGAGACAGTGCTTCAAGCATCGACACGCGCCGCCGCATCCGCCGCCTCGAGTACCGAACGAATGCGCTCATCGTGAGTGACCAGGATCAGCAGATGCCGCGCCCGACTGCACGCAACATAGAGATCGGCTAGCGAAAATCCGGGGCTGATGACGGCGAGATCATAGAGAATGACAACATCCGCCTCGAGACCCTTGAACGAACGGGCCGTCGAACAGAGGAGGCCCCGACCGGCGCGCCAATCGGCTGCGGAGGTAATGAGTTTTACGCCAGCGACTTCGGACGTCTTGGCCAAACTGCCATTGTCCTTCGCCGCAGGCCCGAGCAGCACAATCTGCTGCGGATCGAGCTTTTCGGTTTCGAGGAGCGTGCGCAGTTCTTGCGCGACGAGGCCCGCTTGGGCGGCAGGCGAGACTGCCCGCAACATGCGGATGTCGGCGCCGACGGGCGCCCCTGCCGGCGAGAGGGTTTCGATGGGCACAAGCTTCGCGCTCAACCGCGCGATCCGGCGCGTATTGCGGCAGTTCACCTTGAGCGAATAGCGTGCGGGGAAGTCGAAAGGCGGCGGGCTCGACGTTTCGCGGAGGCTTTGCGCCAGGTCCATGAAGACGAAGAGCGATCCCTTGTCGCCATCTTTGATCAGCGGGAAGAGACCGAGCCACCAGAGTTCGGCGAAGTCCTGGGCCTCATCGACGACGAGCGCATCGAATGGCGGCTCCTCGGCGACGTACAGGCTGGCGGTCGCTGTTTCCAATATCTGGGCGGCTTCCGCATCCCAGAAACGACGCGCTTCCCCAACGCCTCCCGGAATCTCGAAGGGCAATCCGGCCTCGACCGCGAGTTCGGCTGCCAGCGCGTGGAAGTGCCGGACATGAATGAGTTTCGCGAGTTCGGCGCGATCGGGATCGAGATCCAGCGTCTCGCGTATCCACGCCGCCAATTCCTTGTTGTAGCAGACGAGAAGACAACGTTTTCCTTCGCGAGCGAAAGCGAGAGCCCGTTCGACCGCCAATAATGTCTTGCCAGAGCCGGCCACACCCTCGACGAGCAATTGGCGATTCGTGAAGAGGCCGGTGAACGCGAGCGCCTGATTGTCGGTGAGTTCGAGGAGCTTTTCGCTAGCGGTTTCGATCTCGGGCGACAGCGGTCGCATGATCTTGAAACGTGGCATCAGCACATCGAGCATTTCGACAAAATGCTGTCGGCTCAGCTTGCCGGCTTTATCGGGAAATGCATTAAAAGCCTTGAGAATCATGTGCTCAAGGTCGGCCATGCGGTCGACATCGATCAAGATCTTGTCTGCAACATCGAGCGGAAGCATGCCCGTGGCGCGCCCATGTGGAAAGACGACCGCATAGCTGTAGCAGTACGACCATGGCATAATCCGTTTCCCGGTTCGTTCCTCGATCGCGTCGGTCAGTGCGTGCATGTTGCGACGTGCCTGCTCGAAGGGATTGTTGATCCTGCGCGAACCACTCGGGATTTTGCGATACCATTGATGCCCTTGGGCATACATTTCTTCGCCGCCCTTCACCTCAAGGACAAGCAGCCCATAACCGGGATGAAAAATGACGAAATCTGCTTCGCCTTCACGAAGCGGCTTGTCGGCATCGTCGCGGTCGGGACGGAGCCAAGGCAAAGAATGGACGACGCGATATTCGTCGGAGAGTTGATCGCGTAGTTGGATATAGACCTCGCGTTCGGAGCCGTGAACGATCTGGTCAGCGGGGACGTTGGGTATCATGATGGCCATGTCAGGCTCCGAGGACTTTGGCGTGGTGGCCCAGGATCTGTGATCCAGCCGCGAGGATTTCTTCGGGTCGGCAAGTCGGCCGCGCCGAGGCGTAGACAACGCGCATCCGGTCGCCTCCGGTCTGACCGCGAACGACCGCTAGGGTCACCGGAACTCCAGTGGCCTGAAACGCATGATCGTCGGTCCGCCGAACGATCGTCGGGAGGTTCGCAATCTCACGACTTCTGACGAACAGGTGCCAACTATGGCGCTTGTAGGGGCGCGCTTCGCCGAGCCGTGCAAGTTCGAGCGTGTCCACGTTGAGTTGGACAATGAAGGCGCCCTCGGGTGCGTCGGGCAGATCGGCGAATATAGCGGTCGGCGGCAGGGCCTCGCCGTCCCCGGCCAGCGCGCCGAGCGAGCGGTAAACGGGCACTCCTGCGGTCGCGAGAGCGAAAGGCGGCGGCACATCGTTCGCGCTCACTTCGACATCAAGCGCGCGCTGAACCGCAGCAGGCAATGCGCGGTCGACGAGCAATTGATCCAGAAAGCGGTCCCCCGCTTTAGCCCCGCGCGCGTGCGCGCGTTGCGAGCCCGCCTTCTCACGGATCAGCGGATGACTGAGGATCAGCGTGCGGTTCGCGTGATCGGGAAGCGTGAGTGCACCGTCGTCGCTGAGTGTCGCGGCCTGCTGAAAATCGTTGAGTTCGGTTTTCAGCCGGTGAAGGAGTTTGTCTTCAACCTCCTCGGGTATCCATGGACGCTTGTCATCCAGGACGTGCTTGAGAAATGACGCACCCAGATGGCGATCAAGATCGGCATGATCCCAACGATTCTTGTGCGACCTCAAACACTCGTAACAGGACGATTGGCATTTGCAGCCTTCGAGCAGCGCGAGCGCGTCGCGAAGGAGCGCAACCGGATCAGCGGCAGCACTTTGCACAAAGCCGGCGCCGCCCGGCGCATTGTCATAGAGAAATATCTCGACTTCGCTTCCCCGGGCACCCGCTTCGTTGAGGGCTGCACGGTGGCCGCCTCCAATATCAGCGGCATCGACGTCGAGCTTGTTCGCTGCAGCGATGCTGAGCGCTTCAGCGATCGTGGTGAGGACGATCCGTCCGGCGGTCGATCCCGCCGGAATATGAAGCTCGGGTCCGAGTTGGAACGAGAAGAGTGCGATGTCGGTCAGGAACTGGTGACCGAGCACGATCGGTCGGCGACCCCCATCGCAGAATTCGGGGTGCTTCCCATGATTGGGATAGGGACGCCTGTGCGATTTACCGGGGACAAGTTGCCCACCCGGCCAGCCAGTCGGCTCGGTTCGGCCGCAGACCGGACAGTAATAGAAGCCAGTATCGGCTTGTCCTTGCTTTCGAACCCCCAAATTGGTGACGACAAGTTCTTCCTTCGATGCCCAGGCAGTAAAGCCCGCACCGCTCTCTTGCTTGAGTTCGCCGAGCTTGTGATCGGCATTGAAGTGGGGTGCGGTGAGCTTTGCGCGCGTCGTGCGCGTCGGGAGGGGCGTTTCATCGCCGGGAAGCTCGCGCGGATCGTCATAGGGATGGGCGAAGCCTACGGGCACGACCCAGCGTTCGGCCGGCCCCATTCCAGCCTTCATTTTACAGGCAGGGCAGTCTTCGGTCTTGCCCCGAAAATGGTTAACCCCATCATTGTCTTCGAGCTTGGCATGACCGCAACGTCCACATTCATAATAGAGACGGTGCCGACGATAGGCGTTCACCCGATCTTTATGGAAGGGTGAGTAGATCGCCATTGATCGGAACTTCTGGCCATCGACCCAGACCTCACGACCAGGCGCATATTGGCTAAGAGCCTGGCTCAGGCCCGCTTGGGGTGAATAGGCGACATCGGCGCGATACGGCGTGCTCGACTCATCGAACACCGTGAACGAGACGACATCGGTCGGGAAAGCATAGCGAGGAAGAACCGCGCTTGCGAACAACTGGTCAAGCAGATTGAGCGGTTTGAGGGGAGCCTCGGGATTTGTCTCTGGCGCCGCTTCCAACGCTCCGCCACCATCTTCGCAATCACCGCCGTCAAAATGGTCGCTATCCGCGCCAAAATCGTCGACGCCAAGATCGAAGACCGGCCCCTCCTCGACCGCAATTTCAGCAGTGACTTCGATGAGTTCCTTTTCATCGGTTCCAGCCCCAGCGCGCTTAAGCGCCGCGAGCAGAGCGCTGGGAAGGCTTGCGAAATAGGCATCCTTCTCACCCTCAATTGCCTTATCGGGAATTACATCGCGCAGCGCCATATCGACCGCATCGCTCTTGTCCTTCAGCCATTGCTGGAGCCCGGAGAAGGTGAAGCCTGCGGGATCGGGCCTTCGGAATTCCGGCAATGTGCCAAGCGATTCAAAGATATTCGAGGCCCGCGCATTGGCGTCGGGCGGCGGCACCCCAATCCGTTCCTGTTGGAAGAGCGAGAGCATCAAAGCGAATGCGTGGCGTTTTGTGATCTGCTGGTTCTCGAGATTGAGGACGGGATCAGGCACGGGCCCTCCCACCATCGCCGCCGGATTGGCAAAGAAACGCTGATCATGGCTGTCGGAGCCTGCAAAGGTCAGGACCGTCGAAAGCGAGGAACCGCGACGACCGGCGCGACCAGCACGCTGCTGATAATTGGCGCGACCGGGCGGGACATTGCGCAGCGCGACGGCAGTCAGGCTGCCGATGTCGATGCCTACCTCCATGGTGGTGGTGCAACTCAGGATGTCGACCGCACCAGCTCGTTCGCCACGCGGTCCCGGCACGTCCAAATCCTGAAAGCGCAGTTCGTACCACTCCGCCCGCGAGAATGCCTGATCCTGCCCCGCATCGTTGAGTTGGGCAGTGTGTTCCTCGGCAACGAAGGGATAGGGAACGCTGCCATCGGCCTCAAGCCGCTCAACAAGTTTACGATAGAGATATTTGCGCGTCCGGAACACCGTGTCGGCTCGCGGATCGAGCGGGGCCGTGTCTTCGCCGCATTTGACGCAGGCCAAGCCCAGGATCGTGCTTTCCGGCTGCGCCAGCGTGCAATGCCCGCATCGACGCCAAGAGACGTCGGCTTCCGAACGGAGCCTGAGCTTCGCTGCGCTTAAGAAGAAGCCTTCGGCATTGTGGTTCTGTGCGAAAGTATCGGTGAGGAAGCGCGCCCAGCTATCTTGCCCGGCTTTCGATCCGAACTCCTGCCGATGCCACTTCTGCCCGAAACACTCCTCGAGAACGCCGGTAAAGCGCCCATTGGTCCGCGAGAAGCTCGGGCCATCTTTGGAATCGATCCACTCGCTTGGCGTACCTTCAAGCAGAACCGACCCGCTGGCGAGCGCAAGCGTCACCCAGAGTTCCAGCAACGCCTCTCGCCGCTCCGCGTCGCTACCAACATCCCCTGGTGGCGGTGAAAGGGTCTGCAAACGCTTGCGCTGGTTTTCGGTAAGGAGCGCACTCGGCGCGGCGAGCGCAAGCGGCAAGAGGCCGGTGTGGCGATTGGCGATAACGCGCGCGAGCGGTGCGCGCACCGATTTTGATCGCGTCTGATTCAGCGTCGCGGCCAGATCGATATAGTCGGCATGGTTGCCGCCATCGCGAAGGAATCGTTCGACTCGAGCGAGGTCGCGCGCAAACTCTCCATGCTCGGCACCGGGTAGACGGAAATTCACCCCGTGATGCGCGCAGGCGAACAGGATCGCAGGATAGGCATGCCCGAGCGGGATCGGCTTATCGAACCGATCTTCGAGAAGTTTCAGCCCGGCGAGCAGCAGCGGACGGATCGAGTCCTGGAGCGAATAATCCTTGAGCTTTCCTGACAAGCGTGACGCAGCCTGACGTCCATCCGAGAAAATTAGCGATTTGCGTCCCTGCAACGGCGACTTGGCCTCAGGACGTGCCGGTTGATCGAGAAGCTGGGCGCTGATCAGTTCCTGGAAGGGCTCATCACCCTTGGTTTGATGGTCCATGATCTGCGTACCACGCCCCTCGCAGTGCGGGCATTTTTCGAACTGGCCAGGCTCGACGCCCTTCGCGGGGCGCGGCAACCATATTTGTCGTGCATCGGGAGACTGTGAGCCAACCCGTCCCGTCGCCGGGTCGAGATAGTCGGCAACGCAATAGCTATCGGCATTGTAGCCCGGATCTTGGAGCAAAATATGAACGGGGCGCACGATGCCGTCGACATCCTCGATATCGCCGACATCTTCGGCCCAAAGAAAGTCGGGTGACGAGGGGTTGAGCGCATAGCCGCGAAAATAGGCCACTCCGCAATCACGGCAGGTGTGGAGTTCGAATGCGCGGGCGCCGCAGCGGCATTCCCGGTTCGACTGCGGATAGAGCGCACCAGTCGGGCCTTCGGGACTACCGGGCGGCAGTTCAGTACATGCCGTATCGGCGCAAGCCCAAAGCCCTGGAAGACCTCGAAACAAACTGTGGACGCGCGCAGCGAGCAAAGGTTGACCGTCGACCTCCGCCTTGGCGTAAGAGGCCAACTCGAGGAGCGCGTCGGTCGCGCGCTGTCGCAAATCGAGATCAAGGTCACCCGCGAACAGCTTGGCACCTAAATCGTCAAGGGCGATCGGCGCGATCGGATCCCTGGTTTCCGGATCGAAATCGCAAATGGCGCCGCCGGTCAGATTCACGAGCCGCCCGGTCACCGGAAGCTTATCGAGCGCAGTATAAACTAGGCGTTGCAGCGGGTCGGCAAGCACTTCGGTTTCGCTCTCGGTAAGCGCAAAATCTGGCGGACCCTCAATGCGGCCCGCGCGAACACCGCCTGGCGCATCGATTTCCACGAGCGCAAGATACTCTCCCTTGCTGAGTGTTTCGCGGCCGACGAGTTCAACCCGTTCTTCGACAAAGGCCAGCCCCGGGGTGAGTCCCAGCAGCCTTGCCTCGCCCTTCATCGCCCGCGTCGATCGAAGTGCAATATGTGAGGCGGCGAGCGCATCGACGCGGTGCGCCAAAAGCGGGAGCAAAGCTTCGATACGTTCTTTCGCGCGTGCGTCGCGAAGAATCTGCGGACGACATGCTGCGAGCGCTTCTGCGAGAGCGGTATCGCCCTGTCCAGAGGGCGTGCGCGGATGCTTCTTCCCACGAAGAACCTCGATCGTATCGACATCGCGTCCAACCAGTCCGCCGATAAAGCGCTGCGCCGCCTCGCCATCGGAAAAGGACGCGCTGGTTGCGATAACCTGAAAACGATCGGGACTGAGTCCCAGCCGGTTGCGCAGGCGGCGAATCAGAAGGGCAACCTCGGTCCCGCTTGCGCCACGATAGAGATGGGCTTCATCGAGCACGAACAGCAACTTCTCGTCGGGGTGGCGTGCGAAAAACGCGCGCGCTTCCTCGAAGATTGGCCGCTCGATCGGCCGCAGCAGCATATATTCCAGCATTGAATAGTTGGTAATCAGAAGATCCGGAGCCTGATCCTGAACCTCGTGCCGCAGTAGAAGTTCGGCATCTTCTGGCCTTTCGATAGCGCGCTGAAAGTTGCCGTTGGCGTCGAGCCAACGTTTTCCGCTACCGAGCCATCCGGTCATCCCGTTCTCCGCGCCCGGCTCGGACGGCTTCGAAGGCCAGCGTCCGCGATCACGCAATTCCTTGATGAGCGCTTCGCTATCAGAATTGGTCTGCGCATCCCGCTCGAGATCGCGGTAGAAATTGAGGCTGGTGAGACGACTTTGGTTTCGCGCTTGCGATCTGAGCCCGGGATAAAGTGATCGCCCAGTATAACGAGCGAACTTTGCGGGCCTTCCGCCTCGTTCGGTGAACCACCGGCGGACTGGTTCTGCTCCGAACAATGTGCGGAGGCGGCCAAGTTGATCGTTGACCAAGGCGTTCATCGGATAAAGGATGATGGCTCTGACGGCGCGCTCGGCGAACTGCGTCGGCTTCTCTGCGGCCTCCGCCGCCAGTTTCATCAGGATCGGTAGGAGAAAGGTTTCGGTTTTGCCAGAACCTGTGCCGGTCGTCGCGAGTAGCGAACGCCCGTCAACGCGACACGCGATCTCGAGCGCATCAGCTTGATGAGGATAAGGCGGGTCAAACAATAGGCGCCCACCCTCCTTAGTCCCCAGATGCGTCATCAACTCCGCCGAAGGGGCCGGAATCGCAAGGTCGGCAAATTTTCGGTCACCTTTGTAAATCGGCGTGCTTTCAATGAAAGCACGCTGCGAAATTGTACCGGATTCGTCGAGAATTGCCCGACGGAGATCTACGAGAGCAGGGTGCGAAATATGGTACGTTGCTTCGATGTACGCAGAAAGAGCGCCATGAAGGCGGTTAAGTTCGTTAAACACGCATCCCCCCGAACCAACAAATCGAAACGATTTAGCAAGCGATGTCTATTTATTCACCTAGATGTTGCAACGGAATTAAACCCTCATCTCGTGCTCGGCATCAATACCGATCTAACCTACCCTGTCAGATGAAAGGCCTCTCGATGAAGGGCCCTGCGTCTCATCTTCCGCATTGGCTCAGGAAATGCTCGGCCCGCCACGCTGCCGCCCGAACGCCCAGTTTACGCCGCCATCGCGCATGATGCCCGACACGCTCTTGCCGATATGCCGCTCCATCACCGGACGCCACGGAACCAGAACAAAATCGCGCGACCGCTCGACCAGGGCTTGCCGCCCGCTCGTCATATCGACTGCGCGGACCAACCGGCCCTGTATCAGTTCCTGCGGTCGGGTTTCGGTAAAGGGCTTGCCGACTTCATCCGATAGCTGGCTCGCGACGCGAATCAATTCGCGGCGCTGGAGGGACGTGAGCATATTGCGGCGATATACGGTTCGCCCATCCTGTTCCTCGGCCAGCCCCTCGGCAACCAGCCATTGCCGCCGCATGGCCTGTGCAGTGCTAACCTCGCGCCCGAAACCGGCATCGCGAAGCGGCACCGGGGCATCGGCAACCAATTCCCGGTCGAGCCACGTCGCGGCCTCGGCCCCCGGCAGTTTGTCGAGAGGCAGTGCCGATAGCGTTTTGACGGTGACGGGACGGTCGCGAAGCTCGCGCGCCTCGAACGCTTCCGTCTTGTCGAGATGGTCGGGCGTGATGATCCAGCTTCCATCGGGTTCGCGCTCGACGCTGCGGGCTACGCGCCGCATCGCTTCGAGACGTCGGACATGGGTTTCGGCAAAGCGTTCGCTGGCGGTTGGGTCGTGCCGCAAATGCGCGTCGATCGTATAGCGCCCGCCATTGGCGGCGGCGACCTCGGCTATGGTGCGATCGGCGGGGCGAACGCCGCTGCTGCGCGGTTCGATCTGCACGATGGCATCTTTCGGTATCAGGCTGACGGCCTCGCCCTTGCCGATCTCGGCGTAATGGCTGCGACCGTCGATCGCCTCGACGATGACATAGTGGCGGTCGGCATATTCGTCCGACAGCCCGCGCTCGACGACTCGGCCGACAAGGGGGCGGGCATCGGCGGCGGTCGGGTCATAGATGACCTGATCGGCCAGCGCGGGCGCGTTCCCGCGCGCTGCGTATGCGCGTTGCATGGTGCGGATAATGTCGCCCCGCTGGCCCATGCGGCGCAGCGTGTCGGCAAGGTCAGGGGCGAGACGCCAATGCGCCGCGCCGTGGCGGGTCGCCAGCCCGAGACGTTCGAGCTTCTTGAGCCGCCCTATGCGGATAGCCTGATCGAAAGCGCCACGCGCATTGGAACTGACTAATATATCCTTGTCGGCCTCGCCCAGCATCGCGCGGTCGATGCTGGTCAACCGTTCCTGTTCGACCTCGGCGCGAAGCCGCTGCTCGATCGCATAATCGGTGCGCGGGCCAAGGTCGAGGTCGACCAATTCGCAGGCGCGTTCGCGCAGCCCGTGGCTGATATAGTCGCGCGCGATGACAAGATCGGCGCCGCGCTCGTCCTTCCCGCGCACGATGATATGGGTATGCGGGTGGCCGGTGTTGTAGTGATCGACCGCCACCCAATCGAGCTTGGTCCCCAGATCGTCTTCGACGCGCCGCATGAGCCTGCGGGTCAGCGGCTTGAGGTCGTCATATTCCATGCCGTCCTCGGCGCTGACGATGATACGGAATTGGTGGCGATCGCTCTTCGCCGGTTCGAGCCAGACATTACGGTCCACCGCGTCACCGTCGGCGCTATAGAGTTGCCCGCGTCCGCCCTCGCGGGTCGTGCCGTCGCGCTCGACGTAGCGCAGATGCGCCTTGGCAACGTCGAACCCGTTGCCGCCGAGTTTGACGGTGCGGACTTTGACGATGACGCGGCGCTGGCGAACCGCCGCGAAACGGTCGCGCGATGACAGGACGCGACCGACGCCGGCGCCGCGCCCGATACGGCTGCCGGTGAAAGCCGACTGCCGGGCGCGACCGGGTGCGCCGCCGCGCGCGAGATTGGCGGCGGCGATAACACGCGAGAGGAATTTGCGCGGACGCGGCTTCTGACCCTTGTCGCGGATGCGGCCGAGCCGCGGTTCAAAATCATCGCTGGTGGGCATGATCGGCGCCTTCGGTGGAGAGAAAGCCCGATCATGCGCGCGGCCCGGTAACATGAAAATCGGTGCCGCCGAATGTGGCGGAAAACCACCGATTTTCGGCGCACTGGCACTGTCGCCAGCAGGGTAGCACTGTTTTTCTTCCCCTTAAAAACGATGTGCAGACAACAGCTTAGGTATCGTCCGCATAAGCGGACGGTGCCGTTGCTTTATATCTTGCCCTAGCTTCCTCCCGCCCCCGCCCGCCATTTCTGCCCCATCCCGCGACCAAAAAAGGGGAGCGACGCCCGTCGGCGCCACTCCCGAAAATCGCTCCAACGACCACCGGATCACCTCTGCCAGCACGCCCGTTCGGCTTGGCGCTGCGCCCGGTCGCAACGCTTCCCCTTTCTTTCAGCCGCGCGCAATTCGGCCTCGATCTGGCGCCGTTCGGCCGCATCATCGCACCATGAAAGTTCGGCGCGCAACTCCTCGATTTGCTGTTCGATCGACATGATTTTGCTCCTCATCTTGCGAAAGATGAGGCTTCGCCCGGCGGCGGGCGGGCTGAGTCAAGGAC
>NZ_JBOHHU010000019.1:0-53546 GCF_050725615.1 Sphingopyxis sp. | reverse complement strand
GTCGAAGGGCGCTTCTCGGATAGGCGCCCTTCGACAAGCTCAGGGCTACGGTGTTTTTAGACTAGCGCGCCTCGAAATGCGTCGCCGGTTTGGCGTCGCGCGTCGTGACCAGATAATCGAAGCCGAGCAGCAGGAAGCGCGGGAAGCTTGCCAGCTCGCGCAGCGCCTTGCCCTGCAATTTGTGGCGCAGCGGCGCGAGCGGGATCAGTACATGGCCGGTCGCGGGCAGGCTGTCGCGCGCGATGCCGGCGGCATCGAGGATCGGGCCGATCGCTTCGTCCTCATAGGGCGCGACGGCGGTAAAGGCGGTCGGCGACGGCTTCACCGTGCGGACGCGGCCCGCCATCGGCACATAGGCGATGTGGAGCGAGGTCTTGCCATTGGCGGCGGCGAGGCCGGGGAGCAAAGATCCGATGTCATAGATCGACGTCGGCGTCGTGCCGCGCCCCATATGATAGGCGCCCATCTTGAACAGCACGGCCGGCCGGTTCGGCGCTGCATCGCGAAAAGCGCGGAGGAAAATGTCGCGCATCAGCGCCGCGCGCACCTCATTATTCTCCAGATAGCGGCCGCTGTCGTTGAGCTGGTAGATGGTGGCGCTGTTCGCGAGCGCGTCGATGATCGCCAGCGCCTCGACATCGCCGGTGAAGCGCCGGCGCAGGTCGGCGAAGTCGGCCGGCGTCGCGGTCTGGAGCAGGATCGTGTCGAACTGGCCAGCGCCCAGCGCCGCCTTGTCCTTGTCGCGCCAAGCGGCCAACAGATCCAACGTCGCCCGGTCCTTCGTGTGTTCGGCGAGCAGGTCGAGCAGGATGGCGGGTCCGCCGACAAATTCCTGGTCGATGCCCCATAGCCGCCCCGCGCGCGCGAAAGGCAGCGCGAGCGCCGCATCGTCGGCGTTCGACAGGAAGGGCATGGCATAGGGGCGTCCGGCGAGCGATCGGCCGAGCGCGTCAAGCCCGCCGTCGCGCAACCTGTGCGCGGCCCAGCGGGTGGTGACCGGTCCGACCTCGACGACATGATAGAGCGGGCTGGCACCCGGCAGCGCGGCGGCATCATGCGCCAGCGCCATGCCGAGTTCGGGCGACCCCGCAAAGCCATGATCCTCGCCGAGCGCGATGAATTGCGCATTGGCCAATTCGGCGCGCAGGCGCTCGCCACCCGGCCCCGACAGGCCGTCTGCGGAAAAGGCGATCGGCAGGATCTCGACGGGCTCGGCCGGGGCGGGATCGGCGGCGGCGAGCGAGGCAAGGGGCAGCGCCGCGACCAGCACGGCGGCGAATGCGGATTTCCAAATTGTCATGCCGCGCTCCTGTTTTTGCCAAACTGTATTGTTATAGCAATACAGTCAAGCGAAAAGCGGGGCGTGTCAGTCGCGGCGATGCGCGAGCGAGCGTGCGGTGGCGAAGCTCTGCGTCACGAACAGGGTGACCAGGATGCTCGAGATGACAAGGCCGAACAGGTCGAAGGGCGAAAAATTGGTGCCGCCGACGTCGGCGCCGCCGATGACCGGCATCAATGCAGTCATCGTCATCAGCATCAGCCGGAGTTCGGTGGGCCCGCCCGCCATGTAGGACAGGCGGAATTCGCCAACGACCTTCGCGGCGAGGAAGCTGTGGATGGCAAGCAGCAGATATCCGATCACCGCGATCAGCGCGACGTCGAAGCGCATATAGGGGCTGAGCCCGATGCTGCCGACCATGATGAAGATGGCGAGGCCGTCGACGCTATGATCGACGAAATAGCCATAGGAGGGCCGTTCGATGCGGCGCCAGCGGGCGAGGCTGCCGTCGAGCGAATCGCCGAACCAATGAACAAAATAGCCGCCGATCGAAAGCGAGAGCCACGCGGGACTCAGCCAGCTGAGCATATAGCCCATCGCGACCATCACTGCGCCGAGGAAGCCCAGCGTGGTCAGCTGGTCGGGGGTGACCCAGGCGGGAAGGCGCGGGCAGATCCAGTTGAGGACGCGGCGTTCGCCGCGTGCGAGAATATTCTGCTGGATGCGGACAGTGGGGGTCGCCGCCTGCGGGGGGATGCTGCTCATGTCGGCCTTTCGTCGGGACTGTCACATCTGTGTCAGCCAGACGTCACGCCCCTGTCATAGGCGCAATCCTGGGGCAGGGGAAGGGCAGCGCGGGCGGCTTCGTCGCCGCATCGTCCCGGTCGGGCGCGGATGACGGGGGTTTCGGGGGAATAGCCGATGCGCGGACGCGCCAGCACGCCCGGCGTCAGCCGTTTCGGGCCAGAGACCGAATGGCGCCGCTCAATCCTGCCAGGGGCCGATTTCGCCGACGTCGCCGATGACGCGGTAGCGCACGCCGTCGCCCTGCCAGGCCACCTCCCACATCGGCGCCGGGCGCGCCCATTCGCCGATGACGAACAGTGGAATCCGGTTGGCGGCGACGAAAGCGAGATCGTCGGCGGTCGGCCCGGGCACGACCGTTTCGGACCTTTGGTGCAGCCGGACGATCGCCAATGTGCCCGCAGGCGGCGCGGGCAGCGACTGGCGCACCGGCATCGCCAGGCTGCCGCCGATTTCGGGATTGCCGCGACCGTCGCGCGACAGGATCAGGATCTTGTCGGCGGTGGGATAGGGGCCGCCGACCGGACGCCCCGCGACCTTGCGCCCGTTGAGCGCCGCGAACAGGCGCATATCTTCCTCGGCGATCGCGGGGATCGCGACAGGCTGCGATACGGTCTCGACCACCGGCGGCGGTACGGGCGCGGGGTCGGCGGGCGACAGCATGGCGAGAAGCAGGGCGATCATGGAACGGGCCTTGTCGCGGCTTACATGAGCGCCGGCAAGATCTTGCTTGCCTGCGCCTCCGGTATTTCGGTCAATATCTCGTACAGGCTGCGCTTCGCGATGCAGACGTCGGCGTCGGGCGCGGTGTCCGTCCCGATCGCCGCGCGCAGCCGCGCTTCGGACAGGCCCGAACGATCGATGATCTTGCCGACGACCTCTCCCGGAATGCTGAAATTCTTGTGCACCAGCGGCCATTCGCGCGCGCCATATTCGTCGTGGACGACCGAGAACATCTGATAATCATAGTCGGGCGAGATGCCGGCATCATTGTTGACCTGCCGCAAATAGGAGCGCGGATTGGCGAGGAAAGCGGCGCAGGCTTGCGGGTCGCTCTGCAGTCCCTTGAGCGTGGCGGCGCGGAATTTGGCATCGGCGACCTGCAATTTATACGGCAGCTTATCGATGATGTAGAAATAGATCTCCTGGATTTCCTTCATCATCAAACGATCGCGTTCGTCGCCCATCGCGTCGAACCGGGCCCCGGCCTCCGCCAGCTTTTCATAGCTCTGTGGACTGTTTTTCTGCAGCGTGACGATGGTGCGCCCATCTTCGGCGGCCTGCGGAAACCGGCTTTGCAGGAATTGCAGGACATTGGCCTCCGCCGCAGCGGTCTTCGCGAGGCTCGACGCGGCCATTTCCTGCGAGCGCGTTGCCGCGTCCTCGCTGCCGATCATGCGGCCGACCGCCGAGAGGAAAAGCGCGACGAAGACCAGCCAAACCCATGGGTTCGGGCCGCTGGGCGTGCCGCCCGCCACCTTCTTTTCCCAGCGCGCGACCAGTTCGGGCTGCCAATGCTCCTGTTCGAGCCAGGGATAGTCGCGGCGGATCGTCCCGATCAGATTGGCCATGCGCGACTTGTCGACCGCGCGCGTCCACAACGGGCCCTGCGGCTTGCCGCGCGTGAGTTCGACCCATTCGCGGTGATAGGTGTGACCGGGGGTGCTGAGCTCGCGCACCAGGCTCTGGCCCTCATGCGCGTTGAACAGCCAGGGGATGGCGGGATGGATGCCGAGTTCGTGCGCGCGTTCGCCCCAATCGAAATGGGCGGCAATGCGCGGGAACAGGTCGGCGCCGCGCGGATAGCGGTCGGCCAGCAGTTGCGCGAGCCAGACTTCGACGCGCGCATAATGACCGAGGTCGCCCAGTCGGTCGTCGGCGAGCAGGGCGTCGAGATGCTGCCGGAGTTCGAGCGATTCGTCGCGCGTAAGCTCGCCATCGCCGAGAAACAGCGCGACAACGCGGTTGAACCTCTTGTCGTCCTCGTCGCTATATTCGACCGTGAAGACCGGTTTTTCGGCGGGCTCGGGTTGGGGAATCGGTTCGGCGGCGCGCGGCGCGTCGCTTTCGCCGTCGGGCAGCGGCGTGCCGAGCCCGAAATCATCCTCCTCGGCGCCATCGCCGGGGGGCAGCAGAAATTGCCCCGACAGCGCCGCGTCGCGGGCGTCGCGCAGCGCCATATAGGCCTCGGTCTCGGCCTCGTGGTCGAGCGCCTTGAGCTTGCGCGAATAGGTTTCGCGGATTGCCTTGCGATCCTCGGTCGGTTCGATCTCGAGGATGGTCCATGGCCAGTGCGGCGCGGTCACAGCCGGAAATCCTTTTCGAGCTCCTCCAGCGCGGCGGAGAAGGCGGTGCGCGCCTGTTCGATCGTGCGCGGGTCCTGCGTTTCGATCGCCCCTTCGAAATCGAGCAGCATACGGCCGATATGCTCGCGCCGCTCGTCGATGAATTCCTCGTAAAGCCGCGCGGCCCAGCCGAGCACATATTGATTTTCCGCCGCGTCGCGCGGGTGGGTCTTGAGCGCGGCGAGCTGGCCGCGCCGCGCCTCGAGCTGTTCGGGGCTCAGCGCATCGCTGTCGTCGGTGATCAGCATCGACCGGGTCTCGCCGGTCTCCGGGATCGTGACATCGACATCGAGCAGCCCCGAGGTGTCGTAGGTGAAACGGCAATCGATCGAGACATGCCCGGCGGGCTTCTTCGGGATCGGGAACTCCATCGTGCCGAGCAGGATATTGTTCGCGACCTCGCGCGATTCGCCCTGATAGACGTTGAGTTTGATGTGCGTCTGATTGTCCGACATCGACGAATAATTGTTCGTGCGGCTGATCGGCGTCGGGCTGTTGCGGCTGATGATCGGCGAAAACAGCCCGCCGCGCAGCCGTCCGTGGCTGTCATATTCGGTGACCTCGACCCCCAAAGTGAAGGGGCAGATGTCGGTCAGCCGCACCTCTTCGAGCGCGACATTGCGTTCGACCAGCCCGGCCTGGACCGCCGCGCCGATCGCGACGGCATGGTCGGGATGGACGACATGGTTCGGGAATCGCCCGAACATCTTGGTGATCGCCTTGCGCACGATCGGCATGCGCGTCGCGCCGCCGACGAGGACGATGTCGCTCAGCGCCTCGATGCGCAAATTGCTGTCGCGCAGCGAACGCAGGATCGGATCGCGCAGCCGGACGAGCAAGGGCTCGGCGAGTTTCTCGAAGGTCGCGGCGTCGATCGCCAGCTCGAACTGCCGGTCACCCAGGGTCAGCGTGACATTCGCCGCGTCATGGTCGGTCAGCGTGCGCCGCGCCGCATCGGCGGCCTGGAACAGCCGCGCCTGCAGCAAATTGCTGCGGATGTCGGCGGGGAATTGATAGGCGTCGGTCCAGTGGGTGACGATCGCATTGGTGAAATCGTCGCCGCCCAGCCGGTTGTCGCCCGACGAGGCGCGGACCTCGACGATCGAATCGAACATCTCGACGATCGAGACGTCGAAGGTGCCGCCGCCAAGGTCGAAGACGAGGAAGGGTTCGCGATCCTCGCGGTCGGCGATGCCGAAGGCCAGCGCCGCGGCGGTCGGTTCGTTGAGCAGGCGCGCGACCTTCAATCCGGCGAGCTCACCGGCGCGGCGCGTCGCCTTGCGCTGCTTGTCGTTGAAATAGGCGGGGACGGTGATGATCGCCTCGGTCACCTCTTCGCCCGTCGCGGCCTCGATATCTTCCTTCAGGCTGCGCAGCACGATCGCCGACAGATCCTCGGCGCGGAAGGAAAAGCGGCCGATCTTGATGGTGCGGTTGGTGCCGATGAAGCGTTTGAAGCTGGTCACCGCTTCGCTCGGCTTGACGGCCCAATGGTTGAGTGCGGGTTTGCCGACGAGCGTCGTCCCGTCGGGCAGGATCGCCACCGCCGACGGGGTGAGCAGGTCGCCGAGCGCGTTGGGGATCAGTCGGGCCTCGCCATCGTCGAAAACTGCTGCTGCGCTGTTGGTCGTTCCCAAATCGATGCCGACGATCATTCTACCCCCGCAATATCCCTCAAGCGCTGCGCCGCAAACCGGCATAGCCGCGCCATGGCGCGGTCATGCCTTGCGACCTGCAATATGTGGTGGCGGCAATCAATGCAAAGTTGGCGGCGAAATCAATGCGCTTCGCCCCAGCTTTTGCCGGTGCCGATCTCGACCTCGAGCGGGACCGACAGCGTCAGCACGGGTTCGGCGGCGCCCATCATCACGCGGCGGATCACCGCGCCCGCCGCGTCTGCCTTGTCCTCGGGCGCTTCGAAGACGAGTTCGTCGTGGACCTGCAGCAGCATCTTGACGTCGGCGAGGCCCGCTTCGGCCAGCGCCGCCGGCATACGCGCCATCGCGCGCTTGATCAGGTCGGCGCTGGTGCCCTGGATCGGGGCGTTGATCGCGGCGCGCTCGCTGCCCGCACGCTCATTCTGGTTGGGCGCCTTGATGCGCGGGAACCAGGTTTTGCGGCCGAACAAAGTCTCGGTGTATCCCTTGGCGCGGGCGCTTTCGAGCGTGTCGGTGATATAGTCCGAAATGCCGGGGAAACGCTCGAAATAGCGCGCGATCAGCGCCTGTGCCTCGTCGGGGGTGACTTCGAGCCGGGCCGCGAGGCCCCAGCGCGAAATGCCGTAGAGGATCGAGAAATTGACCGTCTTGGCCTTGCCGCGGGTGTCGCGGTTGCTTTCGCCGAACAGCTCGATCGCGGTCGCGGCGTGAATATCCTGCCCTTGGGCAAAGGCTTCCTTCAGCTCGGGAACATCGGCCATATGCGCGGCGAGCCGCAGTTCGATCTGGCTATAGTCGGCGGCGATCAGGACATGGCCGGGCGCCGCGACAAAGGCGTCGCGGATCTGGCGCCCGGTCTCGGTGCGGATCGGAATATTCTGAAGGTTCGGGTCGGTCGAGGACAGGCGTCCGGTCTGCGCGCCGACGAGGCTGTAGCTGGTGTGGACGCGGCCGGTTTTCGCGTTGATCTGTTGCTGCAACGCGTCGGTATAGGTCGATTTGAGCTTTGCCAGCTGGCGCCATTCGAGGATCTTGCGCGCGATCGGCACGCCGTCGCGCTCCAACCGTTCGAGCTCATTCTGATCGGTCGACCAGTCGCCCGACTTGCCCTTGCGCCCGCCCTTCAGGCCGAGCTTGTCGAAGAGGATTTCGCCGAGCTGCTTGGGGCTGCCGATCGCGAAGGGCTGGCCCGCCAGCTCGTGGATCTCGCCCTCGATGCGCAGCATTTCGGTTGCGAACTCGCCCGACAGCTTCGCCAGGTAATCGCGGTTCACCATGATGCCCGCGCGTTCCATCGTCTCGACGATGGCGGCCAGCGGCCGGTCGACCATCTCATAGACGCGCGTCCCGCCTTCGAGAGGCAGGCGCAGCTTGAGCAATTTCCACAGCCGCCACGCGACCTCGGCATCCTCGGCGGCATATTCGGTGGCGCGGTCGAGCTGGACTTCGGCGAAGCTGATCTGCGACTTGCCGGTCCCGCAGACGTCCTTGAACGCGATGCAGCTATGATCGAGATGAAGCTTCGCCAATTCGTCGAGCCCGTGTTGATGCTTGCCCGCGTCGAGCGCGAAGCTCATCACCAGCGTGTCGTCATAGGGCGCGACGGTGATGTCGTGCTGCGCGAGCACGCCGATGTCATATTTCAGATTATGACCGACCTTGAGCACCGCATCGTCGGCGAACAGGACGCGCAGCCGATCGAGCGCGTCGCGCATCGGAATCTGCTCGGGCTTCTCCGCGAACATGTCGGTGCCGCCATGACCGAGCGGGATGTAACAGGCCTTGCCGGCGCCGGTCGACAGGCTGACCCCGACGAGGTCGCCGGTGACGCTGTCGAGCGTCGCGGTTTCGGTATCGACCGCGACGACATGCGCGGCGCGGGCGTCGGCGATCCAGCGGTCGAGCGCTTCCACTGTCGTCACGCATTCATAGAGCGAGCGGTCGATCGCGGGCATCGGTGGCAGCGTCGGGGTCGAGGGCGCACCCGATGCGGCGACCGGCGCGGCGCTTGCGCGCGGCAGGGTCGGTGGGCCACCCGGGGTCGCGCCGACATCGATCTTGGCCGACAGCGAGCGGAAGCCATGTTCGTCGAGAAAGGCCTTGAGCGGCGCGGGCGGGATCGCGCCGAGCTTGAGCTGGTCGAGCGTGTCGGGCAGCGGCGTGTCGCGTTTCAGCTCGACCAGCACCCGCGACAGTCGCGCCATATCGGCATGTTCGATCAGATTGTCGCGCAGCTTCGACGCCTTCATCGTCTCGGCGCCGGCGAGAGCGCTTTCAAGATCGCCATATTCGACGATCAGCTTGGTTGCGGTTTTCGGGCCGACCCCGCGTACGCCGGGAACATTGTCGACGCTGTCGCCCATCAGCGCCAGCACGTCGCCGACGCGGTCGGGGGTGACCCCGAACTTCTCGTTGACCCCGTCCAGCCCGATGCGGACATTCTTCATCGTGTCGAGCATGTCGACGTGCGGCGAGCCGTCGGTGGGTTCACGCACGAGCTGCATCAAATCCTTGTCGGACGACACGATGGTGACGTCCCAGCCCGCCGCGACGGCGGCCTCGGTATAGCTCGCGATGAGATCATCCGCTTCGAATCCCTCGAGCTCGATACACGGCAGCGAGAAAGCGCGCGTTGCGTCGCGGATCAGCGGGAATTGCGGGCGCAGATCCTCGGGCGGCTCGGGCCGGTTCGCCTTATACTGGTCGTAGATGTCGTTGCGGAACGACTTGCTCGAGTGGTCGAGGATCACCGCGAGATGCGTCGGCCCGTCGGCGTCGTGCAGGTCCTTCGCCAGCTTCCACAGCATCGTCGTATAGCCATAAACCGCGCCGACCGGCGTCCCCTGCGGGTTGGTGAGCGGCGGCAGGCGGTGATAGGCGCGGAAGATATAGCCGGAGCCATCGACCAGATAGAGATGATTCTTTTCGGGCATGGCGCGGGATGTAGCAGGGGCGATGCGGCCTAGCGATAGTCGATCCGCAACTTTGCCGCCGCTACGACCGCTGCGGCGCGCGCGGCGTCGGTGGTGCCGCCCGCGACCTTGGCGAGGGTGACGCCCATGCGGCGGTACGGCCGCGTCACCGGCTTGCCGAAGATGCGGGCGTCGACCGAGGTTTCGGCATCGGGCGGGGTGAGCGCCTCGGCGAGGCCGGTGATCGCGAAATCGCTCGCGTCGCGGTCGGCGAGCAGGACAGCACTGGCGCTGGCGGCGGGAACCGCGATCGCGGGGATCGGCAGGCCGAGGATCGCGCGGGCGTGGAGGTCGAATTGCGTCAGCGACTGCGAGATCAGCGTCACCATGCCGGTGTCGTGCGGGCGGGGCGAAAGTTCGGAAAAGATCACCGCGTCGCCCTTCACGAAAAACTCGACCCCGAAGATGCCATGCCCGCCGAGCGCGTCGACGACCTTGGTCGCCATGTCCTGCGCCGATTGCAGCGCGGCGGTCGACATCGCCGCGGGCTGCCAGCTTTCGCGATAGTCGCCGCGTTCCTGGCGGTGGCCGATCGGCGGACAGAAGGCGACGCCCTGCGTGTGGCGCACGGTCAGCAGGGTGATCTCATAATCGAAGTCGATGAAGGCCTCGGCAATCACGCGCAGCCGGTCGCCGCGCATGCCGGCGGCGGCATAGTCCCACGCCGCATCGATGTCGGCCGCTGTCTTGACCGTACTCTGGCCCTTGCCCGACGAGGACATCACCGGTTTGACCACGAGCGGAAAGCCGATGCGGTGTGCGGCGGCGACCAGTTCTTCGCGCGTTTCGGCATATTCGAAGGTCGAGGTGGTGAGGCCCAGTTCGCTTGCGGCGAGGTCGCGGATCGCGTCGCGGTTCATCGTCAGTTGCGCGGCGCGGGCGCTGGGGACGACATGAAAGCCCTCGGCCTCGACCTCGGCGAGGATTTCGGTGCGGATCGCCTCGACCTCGGGGACGATATGGTCGGGGCGGTGCTTTTCGATCGTGGCGCGCAGCGCCTCGCCGTCGAGCATCGAGAAGACTTCGAAGCCATCGGCGACCTGCATCGCGGGCGCGCCTTCATAGCTGTCGCAGGCGATGACGCGGCAGCCGAGGCGCTTCGCCGAGATCACGAATTCGCGCCCGAGTTCGCCCGAGCCGAGCAGCAATATGGTGGCGGTGGGGGTCATGGCGCGCTCCGAAGCAAAGGACATGCCCGCGCTCTACTGAGGCGCGGGACGATTGGCCAGCCGATGCGTCACAGCGCGACGGCGCGAATGTCGGGAATGAGTTTCCACCACAGCAACGCGCCCAGCGCGGCGAGCGCGGCGGCCGATGCAAAGGCCCAGCCATAGCCGCCGAGATAGTCGATGATCAGTCCGGTGACGATCGGTCCGACGATGCCCGACACATTGCCCAGCGCATTTTGCACCCCGATCCAGCTGCCTGCGGCGCGCGGGCCGGCGAAGATCTGGCCGATGGCGAACAGGTTGGTTGCGATCAGCCCGGTGCCGACCCCGGCGAGCGCGAGCCAGGCGGCGAGGGCGAAAGCGCCGTCGCTGGCGCCGATCCCGGCGATCGCCGCTGCGGTCGACAGATGGCCCGCGATCATCAGCTTGCGGCGCAATTCGCCCTCTTCGGCGCCGCGCGCGACCATGCGGTCCGACAGCCATCCCGCGCCCAGCGCCACGATGCCCTGCGTCGTGAAGCCGAGCGTCGTCAGCGCCGTCATCTCGGGAATCGAATAGCCTTCGGTGTTGATGAGATAGAGCGGCAACCAGGCGAGGAGGAAGTAGAAGCCATAGTTGGAGAGGAAATGCACCGCCCCCATTTTCCACAGCGTACCGATGCGGAGCAGGTGCGCGAGGGGAACGCGTTCGGTGGCGGGCGCGGCGATGCTCCTGGCGCGCAGCGGCGCCGAGGCGATCTGCCAGGGGATCAGCCAGAACAGGGTGCCGAGGCCGAAGATCCAGAAAACCGGCCGCCATCCCCATTCGCCGAGGATCGCACCGCCGAACAGCACCCCCACCGCGGGGCCAAAGGCGAGCGCGGCGGAGACCGAGGCGTTGGCGATGCCGCGGCGCTCGGCCGGAACTTCGGCGGCGAAGATCTTGCTGCTGCCGGGAAAGGCGATGCTCTCGCCGAGGCCGAGGAACAGGCGGAGCAGGATCAGCGAAGCAAGCCCGCCGACAAAACCGGTGAGCGCGGTGCTGATCGCCCAGATGGCGACGCCAAAGGCAAAAACGCGGTAGACGCAGAAGCGGTCGCAGAGCCAGCCGACGAGCAGGCAGGCGGGCGCATAGACCCAGAAAAAGGCCGACACCGCGACGCCGAAACCGGTCGCCGACAGCTTCAGCTCTTCCTTCATCAGCGGCGCCGCGACCCCGATCGCGCCGCGATCGACATAGTTAAGCAGGACCGACAGCGCGATGAGCACGACGACCCAGGTCAGCCGCGCATTGCTATGGCGAGTGCCGTCGATGGTCGTTGCCATATTTGTCCCCTGCCCGGGGCCATGGCTATCACAGCGGCACGCCGAGGCCAGAAAAATCGGCCACAGGATTGGACGCAAGATACGGGACGCCATGGGCGTCGGACCTTGCCATAAGCCGGGCAACGCCGTTCAAGGATCGAGAGCATGACGCATATTGCCAAAACCATCTGGTCGCCGGTGGGCGAATTGACCCTCGTCGCCGACGCCGCGGGGCTCGCCGCCATTCTGTGGGAGAATGATCGGCCGGGCCGGGTGCCGCTCGGGCCGCTGCGGGAAGGGGGCGACCATCCCGTCCTCGTCGAGACCGAACGCCAGCTTGGCGAATATTTCGCGGGGGCTCGCCGCCGCTTCGATGTGCCACTGTCCTTTGCCGGGACCGATTTCCAGAAGCGCGTCTGGGCGGCGCTGCTGACCATCCCGTTCGGCGAAACGCGCAGCTATGGCGAGATCGCGACCCAGCTGGGCAAGCCGAGCGCCTCGCGCGCGGTCGGCGCCGCCAACGGCCGCAATCCCATCTCGATCATCGCGCCGTGCCACCGCGTCATCGGGTCGGGCGGGCAGCTCACCGGTTTTGCGGGCGGGCTGGAGGCGAAGAAATATCTGCTCGAACTGGAAGGATAGCGCGCCGCCACTCAGTCGATCCGACGCCAATGCCCCTTGCGGTCTTGAGCGGCGAGTCCGGCGCGTTGACCGTCTATCCGCCGAATTGGTCGCCCTGGAAGGTCGTCGAATAGGTCATCGCACGGTCCTGCATCTATCCGTCCGCATTGCCGACCCGCGTCGTGAAGCCGCCATCGACCGGCAGCAGCGCGCCGGTGATATATTTGGCCTCGTCCGACGCCAGGAACAGCGCGGCATAGGCCGTGTCCCATGCGTCGCCCATGCCGCCCTTTAGCGGCACGCGCGCGTCGCGCGCCGCCCGCGCCTGGGCAGCGGATGCGGAGGTCGCGGCCGCCGTCGCCGAAATCGCCATCGGCGTGTCCATCAGCCCCGGCAAAATCGCGTTGCAGCGCACGCCATGCGCGGCGTTCGAGCTCGCGACCGCGAGCGTCAGGCGGTTCACCGCCGCTTTCGAGACCATGTAGGCGATCGCGGTATCGCCCGCGACCGACGCGAGCGAGGAGATGTTGACGATCGATCCGCCGCCGCGCGCGCGCATGATCGGGATCGCCGCCTTGATCGTCAGCCACATGCCCTTGAGGTTGACGTCGAGCGTCGTGTCGAATGCCGCCTCAGACGCCATGTGCGGCGGGCCGTCGGCTTCGGCGCCGGTGATGCCGATCCCGACATTGTTGACGAGAATGTCGATCTCGCGCCACCGCGCCAGCGCAGCGTCGAAGATACCCGCGACATCATCGGCGCGGACGATGTCGGCGGCGTGGCTCCACGCCGTGCCGCCCTCGGCGGCGATCGCCGCGACGGTGTCGTCGGCGCGCGCAAGGTCGCGGTCGACGCACAGGACGTCGGCGCCTTCGCGCGCGAACAGCATTGCCATCGCGCGGCCATTACCGATCGTATCGCCCGGGGTTTGCCCGGCGCCGATGATGATCGCGGTCTTGCCTTCCAGTCTTGCCATCATACTTAACCTTTCAGATCGGGATCGAGCGTCAGGCCAGGGTCGAGCTGGACCCCGAAGCTGTTCAGGAACATCGACACCTGTGTGTACTGACCCGCCGTATAGACTGCGTCCATGCACTGGGTTTCGTCGAACTGCGCGCGCAGCTGCGCCCAGGTCGCGCCGCTGACGAAATGATCGGCGATCAGCTCGTCGGCCATATGGATCAGCGCGGCTTCGCCCGGTTCCCATCCCGCCTCCGCGCCTTGCTTGATGCGTGCGATCTCGTCGGCCGACAGCCCCGAATGGAGTCCGATCTGCTCATGCTGGGCGAATTCATAGCCTGATTTGCACAAGAAACCGACGCGCAGGATAACGATCTCACGCTGGCGCGGGGTCAAACTGCCGTTCGGGGCGAGGATATAATTGCCCCAGGCGAGGAACGCCTTCAGCGCTGCGGGGGTGCGAACAAGGGTCGCGAAAATGTTGAGCAGCGGCATTTGAGCGAGCAGCGGCGCGAGGATCGCACGTTGTTCTTCGGTCAGTTCGTCTTCGCGCAGCGGCGCGATGCGGGGGGCGTCTAATCGCATGAATCTCTCCGTATCTTTATGTCAGTGGGCGAGGCGGCGCGCGATCCACGCGCCGGCTTCGGCGATCGCGGCGGGGCCTGATGTGGGCAGCGCGAGGTGGAAGAGCGGCCAGGCGTGGACCATCTCGGCCCAGACATGCAGCTCGACGTCGAGCCCCGCGAGCGCGGCGCGCTCGGCGAAGGCGGTGGAATCGCTGAGGAACAGCTCGTCGGTCCCGACCTGGATGAGCAGCGGCGGCAGCCCGGCAAGATCGGCCTTCACCGGCGACACCAACGGATCGTCCGCCGAAGCGCCATCGCCCAGATAGGCGGTGACGCATCGGTCGAGCGCCGCGCGCGTGATCATCGGGTCGTGCGGCGCGCGGGCTTCATAGGATTCGCCTGCGAGGGTCAGGTCGAGCCACGGGCTGAGCAGATAGGCCCCGGCGGGCAGCGGCAGGCCGAGTTCCCGAAGCTTCAGCAGCAGCGCGACGGTCAGATTGCCCCCCGCGGACTCGCCGCCGACAACCAGCTGGTCGGCGGCGAACCCCTGACCCAGCACATAGCGATAGGTCGCGACCGCATCGTCGAGTCCCGCCGGATAGGGATGCTCTGGCGCCAGCCGATAATCCATGTTGAACGCAACGACCCCGGCTGCGACGGCGAGGCGCGACACCAGATGCCGGTGGCTGAGCGCGCTGCCGAAAATGTGGCCGCCGCCATGATGATAGAGCAAGGCGCGGCTCGTGTCGGCGCCGTGCGGGGTGATGCGCTCGCCGCGCACGCCGTCGGCGACGATCGGCTCGATCACGCAATCCTCTGCGAGCGGCATCGCGCCATGGAAGGCGTCGAACTGCGCCCGTTCTTCTTCGACACTCACGGGCTCCGCCGCGCGAAATGCGGTCATCGCGGCCATTTGTTCCTTGAACGCGGCTATGTCTGGATCACGTCCGATCATCTCACCCTCATATATGTTTTTTACAATTGAGTGCAAACAGTCTCCTATTCGATATTTCGTGTCAAGCGAATAGACGCAGCCCGGCTATCCGCGCCGGCGATATGCTGGCGCGGATAGGAAAAGATCGGTTCTTGGCGTGTGAGATCAGATCGCGCGGAGGCCCAGCCGGATCAGGTCGGCAATCTCGCGCGGCGCAATCTCCCGCTCGGCGGGGGAGAAGCTGTCGTGCCACTTGGGCAACCACTGAAAAGTCCCGGGCGCCATCGCCATGAACGCGCGCGCGTTGGGCACCGCGATCGAACCTTCCTTCTGCCCGGTCGTGTGTATTTGCAGATAGGCGTTCATCAACCGGATGGCCGATTCATCGACTTCGGTACGGGCTTCCACGGGCAGCGCCTCGAAACCCGCGAGCGACGATAGCGGCGCCCAATCCTCGCGCAGGCTGGCTTCGGTGTTGGCGTACATAGCCATGCACATCGCCTCGAGCCGTGACCCGTCATAAGATAATGCCGCCTGCGCGATATCCTCCCAGATACGGAACGCGCGGCGATTGCAGGCGACGAGCAATGTCTCCTTGTCGCCGACATTGTGATAGATGACCTTTTTGGTCACCCCGACGCGCATCGCGATCTCCTCAAGCGAGGTCGCATCGACCCCTTTGAGGTTGAACAGCCATGACGCCGACGCGAGCAATGCCTCCTGCTTCGCCGCCGCCATCGCTTCGGCGTTGAAGACATTGTCGGCGCGCATCGCGCTGCGCGACATGTCGATCGGGCGATAGGCGACCAGCGCCTTGCGATCGGCGGCGATGCCGCCGTCGAGCAACGCCTTGATCGCGGCGACCATGTCGGCCTGCGTCAATTCGGTATTGGAACCCCAGCGCTTCGCCATCGAAATCCACGACACCAGGCCGATGATCGCCTGCGCCGCGATGCCGGGCGCACAGGAACGCAACTCACCGCTGCGCGCCCCGCTGTTCAATATCTCGACGATGGTCGCGAGGATCGCTTCATAGAGACCGAGGATCGTGTTGCGCTGGTCGGGGTGCAGAAACGCCGCTTCGCTGAGCGAAGCGAAGTCGGGTTCGTCGACGCCGAGCATCCCGTCGATGAAATCATTGAGGATCGTCAACGCGCCGCCGCCGCGATGCACCGCCTCGCTCAGTCGCCGCGCCATCATCTCGCACGAACGGCGATAGCTTTGGAACACCAGATCCTGCTGGTCCTCGAAATAGTAATAGAGCGCGGCGCGCGACACGCCAATCGTCTGCGCCAGATCGGCGAGCGAGGTCTGTGAAATGCCGCGACTGTTGAGCGCGCGCGCCGCCTCTTCCAGGAACAGCGCGCGCTTGCTGCCTCGCGTCGCGCGCGCCTTGCTTTTGGATGCTGTCATGGGACGCGTCTCACCACGCATATTCCCTTACGTCAACACGTCCCATGACACCCATATGTCAGAAACTGGCGCCTATTGCGGCACGCAGATCATCCCCGGGAGGTCGCCCGCAGCGCGCCATGCGTCGATCTTGTGCGTGAACAGGATCGGCCCGCCGCCATAGAAACCGGCGCGCGCGGTCTGGTCCGACGGCATGCCTTCATTGTTATAATAGCCCGGCGTGCATTCCTCATCGAAGGAGCGGCGCATGCCCGCGAAGGAGAGGACATCGGCGACCCACGCCTGCTCGGCTTCCTCGCTGGGTTCGACCGACGCCAGTTTCCGGTCGGCGCAATGGCGCACAATATAGGCGACATGGCGGCTGGAGATGTTGAGCATGTGGGTGAAGTTCGGCGTGTTCGCGGTCTGCGCATTGCCGAGCACGAACAGATTGGGGAAGCCGTGCGTGGTGAAGCCGTGCAGCGTCGAAATCCCGTCCGCCCATTTCTCGGTCAGGGTCAACCCGCCGCGACCATAGGTCTGGAACCCCGTCCGCCGCGCATAGTCGGTCTGGAATTCAAAGCCGGTGCTGTAAATCAGGCAGTCGAGTTCATATTCGACGCCATCGACGACCACGCCGCGCTCGGTGATCCGGTCGACGCCCTGTCCCCTGGTGTCGACCAGCGTGACATTGGCGCGGTTGAAGGTCTCCAGGTAGCTGTCGTTGAAGCACGGCCGCTTGCACATCTGGTCATAATAGGGCTTCAGCGCCTCGGCGGTCGCGGGATCGGCGACGATCGCGTCGACGCGGGCGCGAATCCGCTCCATCCGTTTGAAGTCGTTCATCTGGATGCGCGCGAGTGCGTCGCCCTGCGCGAGCAACTCGACCCCGACGCCGCCCAAAATCTCGGTCCAGCCATCGGCGACCAGATCCTCGTCGGCGACCCCGCCGCTGACCAGCGCGTTGAAATTGTCCATCCGCCGCTGCTGCCAGCCCGGCGTGAGGCTCCGCGCCCAGTCGGGGTCGGTCGGCTGGTTATGGCGCGCATCGACCGACGACGGGGTGCGCTGGAAGACATAGAGATGCCCGGCGGCCTCGCCGAGGTGCGGCACCGCCTGGATCGAGGTGGCGCCAGTGCCGATGATCCCGACGCGTTTGCCGGCGAGGCCGGTCATGCCGCCTGTCGCATCGCCGCCGGTATAGGCATAGTCCCAGCGGCTGGTGTGGAACATATGCCCCTTGAAGCTTTCGACCCCGGGGATGCCCGGCAGTTTGGGGCGCTGGAGCGGGCCGGTCGACAGGATCACGAAGCGCGCCTTGATCGCGTCGCCGCGATCGGTCGAGACAATCCAGCGGGCGATGTCCTCGTCCCAGCGCAATTCGGTCACCGCAGTCTGGAAGCAGGCCTTGTCATAAAGACCGAAATGGCGACCGATCGCCTGGCTGTGCGCGAAAATTTCGGGCGCGCGGGCGTATTTTTCGGTCGGGATCGCGTTCAGTTCCTCGAGCAGCGGCATATAGACATAGGATTCGATGTCGCACGCCGCGCCGGGATAGCGATTCCAATACCAGGTGCCGCCAAAGTCGCCGCCGCGTTCGATGATCCGGACATCGTCCACCCCCGCTTCGCGCAGCCGCGCCGCCGCCATCAGCCCGCCAAAGCCGCCGCCGACGACCACCGCCTCGACGTCGTCGGTCAGGGGGGCGCGCGTGAAGCCCGGTGCGACATAGGGGTCATCGAGGAAGTGCGCGAAGGCGCCATCGACCGCGACATATTGCGATGTGCCCTCGGTGCGCAGCCGCCGGTCGCGCTCTTCGCGATATTTCGCCCGCAGCGCAGCGGGGTCGAAAGCCGGTTCGGCGGTGTCGCCGTCCTTGTCCATGTGCGTCATTCTACTCTCCTCATTGCCGCGCATTGCGTCGCTGTGTCCATTTCTACATATGAGTGCATATGATCCCTTATGTATATAATTTCGTCAAGAGCTTTGCGTGAGGACGTCGGCAAGGATGGATTTTCTCTCCTCAACCAGGTGACCATCCTTCAGAATATCGTGGGAAGTCAGCCAATAAGCGACAGAACGGCGACCGGGGAGAAGAACGGATCAGGGTCTAATTGCACTCATTCGTAAAAAATTATTGACTCAAGGCTGACATTTTGAGTTATGAAGGTCCCGAAATGTCAAAAGCCCTGTAGAGGCGAATCAGGAGAGGGATGTCATGCGGCACAAATCCAAAATCATGTTGAGCGGCGCGGTTGCCACGATGGCACTGGCGCTTTCGCCCGCGGCGCTGGCCCACGCAGCCGACGCGGCGGATGCCGCTTCGGCGGACAGCGAAACGGCGGCGGCGGAAGCGCCCGCCGACAGCGGAGAAATCGTCGTCACCGCCCAGAAACGCTCGGAAAGCGTCCAGAAGGTTGCCGCCTCGATCACCGCGATCGGCGGCGAGGTGCTGACCCAGCGCGGCATCACCAGCGCGGCGGACCTGCAATTTGCCGTGCCCAGCATGCAGGCAGGCAAGATTCTCGGCAATACCGCGATCAACATCCGCGGGGTCGGACTCAACCAGGGGGCGCCGGGCGTCGCGATCCATATCGACGGCGTCTATCAGGCGCAGCCGACGATGGGCGACCTCGCACAGGCCGATATCGAGCGCGTCGAAGTGCTGCGCGGGCCGCAGGGGACACTCTATGGCCGCAACGCAACGGGCGGCGCCGTCAATTTCATCACCAAGGCGCCGACCGACCGGTTCGAGGGCTATGCGCTCGCCGGCTATGCCGAATATGATGAAACGAAGCTGCAAGGGATGATCAACGTCCCGCTCGGCGACCGGGTCCGGGCGCGGCTTGTTGCCGACTGGACGCGGCGCGGCGATGGGTTCGTCAAGAATGTGACGCCCGGCGGTCCCGATCTCGACAAGGGCGAGACGGTCTCGGGGCGGCTGCGCGTCGCGATCGACCTGGCCGACAATCTGACCCTCGACCTCAGCGGTGCGGCGCTACACGGTTCGGGGCCCAGCCTCTACTTCACGTTGCACAACAAGCCGTCGGCCGACGCGATCGCCAAGAACCCGTATCTGGTGAACGCGGTCGTCCCGCTCGATCCCTGGCGCACCAGCGCCAACGGACCGATCACGTCGGACCGCGACTATGTTTCCGGCGGCGCGACGCTGACCTGGAACGTCGGCGACGTGACGGTGAAATCGATCACCGGCTATGCGCGCAACGACGGCAAATATGTCGGCGACGACGACGCGACGCAGCTCGACGCCTTTCCGGTCTTCCGGCATTTCCGGTCCAAGACCTTCACGCAGGAACTGAACGTCAGTGGCGAGATCGGACCGGTGCGCGCGGTCGGCGGGCTCTTCTATCTGGCCGACAACAACTTCTATTTGCAGGAATATAATTTCAAGCTCGGTATCTTTCCGTTGCCGCCGGGGACGATCCTGCACTTCACCGCGAACAACAATAATACGCGCAGCAAAGCGGCGTTCGCCGACCTGACCGTCGATCTGACCGAGCGGTTCCGCTTGATCGGCGGCATCCGTCTGTCGAAGGACACGCAGCGGATCGAGCAGGACAATTATTTCCAGCTCAATATCGGCGGCAATGCCTTGCCGCGAACCTCGACCTGCCCGGTGCCGTCGAACGAAGTGTCTTGGTCGTCGACGACGCCGCGCGTCGGCGCGCAGTTCGACCTCGCATCGAACGCCAATCTCTACGCGACCTTCTCGAAGGGCTTCAAGGCGGGCGGGTTCAACGCCTTCGCGTGCAACAATGTCTTCAATCCGGAAAAGGTGACCGCCTATGAAGGCGGTGTGAAGAGCCGGCTGTTCGACAATATGCTGACGCTCAACGCCTCGGCCTTCTATTACGATTACACCAATCTGCAGATTTCGCAGGTCATCGGCCTGTCGCGCATCATCACCAATGCGGCCGGTGCGAAGGTGAAGGGCTTCGAACTCGAAGCGGCGCTGCGGCCCGACGACAACTGGACGATCAACGGCAATATGTCGCTGCTCGACGCCGAATATAGCAATTTCAGCAACGTCGATTCGCTGAACACCGCTGCCGGTCTCCAGAATCTGCGCGGCAACCGGCTCAACAATGCGCCGAAATTTTCGGGCAACCTCGGGGTCGCTTATCGCACCGACGAGATGTCGTTCGGCCGCATCACCGGGCGCGTCGACCTCAGCTATCGCTCGACCCAATATTTCCGCGAATTCAACACCGCGCTCGATTCGCAGCCGGGCTATGCGCTGCTCAACCTGGCGCTGATCTGGGACAGCCCCGACGACAATTATCGCGTCCGCCTCTATGCCAATAATGTCACCGACAAGGCCGTTATCGGCCAGTTGCAATCGTCCGACCAGTTCGGCGCGCGCTATGTGACCTGGGCCGCGCCGCGCCAGATCGGCGCCGAGGTTCGCGCGAAATTCTGACAAGGCCCGATCACTCGGAGGCGATTGCCATGACCGACCATATTTCCAGCGCCATGCTGCAATCGCCTCTGTCGCGGCGCAAAATGATCCAGGCGGGCGCGGCGCTGTCCGCGACCGCGCTCGTCGCCGATCCGCTACGCGCGGCGGCGCCGAAGGACGACGTCCTGGCGACGCACGACATGACCGCGCTCGCCGAACTGGTCCAGCGCCGCAAGGCGTCGCCGACCGAGTTGCTCGAAGCCGCGATCGCGCGGGCGGAAGCGCTCAATCCGCGCTTCAATTTCATGGCGCAGAAACATTATGACTATGCCCGCGCCGCGATAGCCAGGGGCTTGCCCAAGGGGCATTTCACCGGCGTGCCCTGGCTGCTCAAGGATCTCAACACCTATATTGCCGGCGAACTGACCGAACAGGGCAGCCGTTATTACAAGGGCAACCGCGCGACCGTCACCTCGGAACTGGTCCGCCGCCACGAACGCGCGGGCCTCGTCATTTTCGGCAAAACCACCGTCCCCGAATTCGGGCTGTCGGGCACCACCGAATCGCGCGCGACCGGGCTGACCCGCAATCCCTGGAACCCCGAACATACGTCGGGCGGGTCGAGCGGCGGCGCCTCGGCCGCCGTCGCGGCAGGCGTCGTTCCCGGCGCGCACGCCACCGACGGTGGCGGATCGATCCGCGTCCCCGCCTCGTGCTGCGGGCTGTTCGGGCTGAAACCGAGCCGCGGCCGCGTGCCGATGGGGCCGCCCAGAACCGAAGGCTGGGGAGGCATGTCGACGCATCACGCCGTGACGTGGAGCGTGCGCGACAGCGCCGCGCTGCTCGATGCGACCCATGGGATCGAGCGCGGGTCGCGCTATGGCGCGCCGACCCCCGAGCGCAGCTTTCTGGAGGAAGTGTTGCGCAAGCCCGGCCGCCTGCGCATCGCGCTCAACGTCGCGACGCCAATGGGCACCCCGGTCGATCCCGAATGCGTGGCGGCCGTCCGCGACGCCGCCAAGCTATGCGAAAGCCTGGGCCATCATGTTGAGGAAGCCGCGCCCAAGGTCGACAATGCCGCGCTCGGCCGCGCGGTCTTCACGATGATCTCGGCGTCGATCGCCGCCGATCTGCGCGCACGCGAAGCGGCGACCGGCATCGTCGCAGGGCCCGAGATGATCGAGACGGTGACCCGCGCCTTTTACGACATGGGGATGAAGACCAGCGGGGTCGATTTTGCGCAGGCGAACAGCGATCTGCAGGTTGCCGCGACGACCGTCGCCAACTTCATGGACCATTACGACCTGCTGCTGTCGCCGACGCTGGCGTCGCCGCCGGTCAAGCTCGGCATCCTCGGTCTCTCGCCCGCCGATCTGAACAGCTATTACAAGGCGGTCACCGAATTCGGCCCGTTCAGCGCGCTATTCAACCAGACCGGCCAGCCGAGCATGTCGGTGCCGCTCGCGATGTCGAAATCGGGCCTGCCGATCGGCGTGATGTTCAGCGCGCGCTATGGCGACGAAGCGACATTGTTCCGCCTCGCCGGCCAGCTCGAGCGCGCCGCGCCCTGGACCGGCCGCCGACCGGTCCTGACCTGAAGGCTGGCAGATGCAGCGTTGCGGGCGGATATGTGACCGGGCAGGGCATCGTCGTCGATCGCGGCCAAGTCTACGGACTGCGGTCGTCCGCTCTCTCCGCCTCCTGCCAGAAAGCCGACTGCCGGCAAACCGCCAATTGCCGTCCATCTTGAGCAGGCCATCAAATTCAGCGAGATACAGCTCGGTGATGATGCAGAATGCATCAACATGGTTCGATATGTAACTACCTAAAAATAAAGGTAATTCACCGACATTCCGCTGCTTTTTACTCCCACTCGATCGTGCCCGGCGGCTTCGACGTATAGTCATAGACCACACGGTTGATCCCCTGCACCTCGTTGATGATCCGCGTCGCGCAGCGGCTCAGGAAGCTCGCCTCAAAGGGATAGATGTCGGCGGTCATGCCGTCGGTCGAGGTCACCGCGCGTAGTGCGCAGACATGGTCGTAGGTGCGGTAGTCGCCCATCACGCCGACGGTCTTGACCGGCAGCAGCACCGCGAAGGCCTGCCAGATCTCGTCATAGAGCCCGGCGTTGCGGATTTCCTCAAGATACACCGCGTCGGCCTTGCGCAGGATATCGCAACGATCCTTCGACACTTCGCCCGGAATGCGGATCGCGAGGCCGGGGCCGGGGAAGGGGTGGCGGCCGACGAAGACGTCGGGCAGGCCGAGTTCCTTGCCGAGCAGGCGGACTTCATCCTTGAACAATTCGCGCAGCGGTTCGACGAGCTTCATGTTCATGCGTTCGGGCAGGCCGCCGACATTGTGGTGGCTCTTGATCGTCACGCTCGGCCCGCCGGTGAAGCTGACGGACTCGATCACATCGGGATAGAGCGTGCCCTGCGCGAGGAAATCGGCGCCGCCGATCTTCTTCGCTTCTTCCTCGAAGACATTGATGAATTCGCCGCCGATGAATTTGCGCTTCGCTTCGGGGTCGGTGAGCCCCGCGAGGCCGGCCATGAAGCGTTCCTCGGCATCGACGACGACGAGCGGGATATTATAATGGTTGCGGAACAATTCCTCGACCTGCGTCCGCTCGTTGAGGCGGAGGAGGCCGTGATCGACGAAGACGCAGGTCAGCTGCTCGCCGATCGCTTCGTGGATCAGCACCGCAGCGACCGCGCTGTCGACGCCGCCCGACAGGCCGCACAGCACGCGCTGGTCGCCGACCTGCGCCCGGATTTCGGCGATCTTGGTGGCGCGGAATTCGGCCATCGTCCAATCGCCCGCGAGCCCGCAGATCTTGTGGACGAAGTTCGACAGCAGCTTCGCGCCGTCGGGGGTGTGCACCACCTCGGGGTGGAACATCGTGGTGTAATAACGCTTCGCCTCGTTGACGCAGATCGCGAAGGGCGCGTTGGGCGAGGTGCCGACGATCTCGAAGCCTTCGGGCGCTTCGGTGACGCGATCGCCATGGCTCATCCACACCGGATATTGGTTGCCGACCTCCCAGAAGCCGTCGAACAGGGGGCTGGGTTTCAGGATTTCGACGTCGGCGCGGCCGAATTCGGCGGCGTGGCCGCCCTCGACCGTGCCGCCGAGCTGGACGGCCAAGGTCTGCTGGCCATAGCAGATGGCGAGGATCGGCAGGCCGCTGTCGAGGATGACCTGCGGCGCGCGCGGGCTGCCCGCGTCGGTGACCGAGGCGGGGCCGCCCGACAGGATGACGCCCTGCGGCTTCATCCGCGCAAAACCCTCCGCCGCGTTGTTGAAGGGGACGATTTCGCTATACACCCCGGCCTCGCGGACGCGGCGGGCGATGAGCTGGGTGACCTGCGACCCGAAGTCGACGATCAGGATGGATTCGGTCGGTTGGATGGACATGGCGCCACCTAAGGAGGCGTCCGGTTCCTGTCCAGTATTTCTAGGTCGCGATCCCGGCGGGCGGCCGGGGAACCGGGCGCGGTCGCTCAACGGCGCCTGGCCCCCGTTCGTGGAACATTTGTTGCCCTGCCATATTGTTGCGACAAACGCCGCCTAGCTGAACGCTCGGCTTCACGGACGTCAGGGGGCGTTCAGTCCGCGTCGCTAAACAAATGCAAAGATAAAAGAAAAAGGCTCTCCTCTCCCATGAATACATTTGCTTCCCCGCTATCGGTCAAGGCCGCGCTGCTCGCGGCGGGCGCTTCGCTCGGCACCCCGGCCATGGCCGAGGTGATCGACAACCCCGTTGCGGTGACCGCCGTCGCGGCGGCCGATCAGCCGGCCGATACGGGGGCGGCGGGTCCGGCGGACGGCGCCGACGACTATGACGACGAAGAGATCATCGTCACCGCGCCGCGCCTCGCGGGCCAGCTCGAGACCGATTTCAGCGCCGAGGCCGAACTCGATGAGGCGGCGATCGCCAGCTATGGCGTCTCGAATGTCGAGGAACTGCTGACCGCGCTCGGGCCGCAGACGCGCTCGGGCCGCGGCCGCGGCAGCGGGCGGCCGATCATCCTCGTCAACGGCCGTCGTATCGGCGGCTTTGGCGAGGTGCGCAACCTGCCGCCCGAAGCGATCGCCAAGGTCGAGATTTTCCCCGAGGAAGTCGCGCTGCAATATGGCTATGCGGCCGACGAGCGCGTCGTCAATTTCGTGCTCAAGCCCAATTTCCGCCAGGTCGCGGTCGAGGCTGAGGGCGGTATCCCGACGCAGGGCGGCCGGTTCCAGAGCGAAATCGAACCCAGCTTCTTGATGATCGGCAAAAATGGCCGCTTCAACCTCAATGCGGGCTGGGAGCATCAGACGATGCTGCGCGAAAGCGAGCGCAACCTGGTCTATGACGATCCGCTGCAGGCGGCCGAGGCGCCCGCGCGCAGCCTGCTCGGCGCCAGCGATGCCTACAAGATCGACGGCACGATCCAGCGCAGCCTGAACAAGCTGACCGACGCGTCGCTCAACGTCCGGTTCGACCAGACCGATGCGCTGTCGTTGCTCGGCCCCGGCGTCGGGGGGGTGGCCGATCCGCTGCGGCGCGACAGCCGCAGCCGCAACCTCGCGTCGACCGCCAGCATCAACGGCATGATCGGCAACTGGCGCTGGTCGGCGGGCGCCAACTATGCCGACGCCGATTCGCTGATCTTCACCGACCGCATCAGCGGCGTGCGCGACCGCTTCGACAGCAGCCAGCAGAGTTTCGGCGGCAACGCCAATATCTCGGGCGGGCTCGGCGACGGCTGGGCCGGGCCGATCCGCCTGTCGGCCACCGCGAGCTATGCGGGGCTACGCTTCGACAGCCGGTCGGAAACCGCGCAGGGGATCACGACGACCGATCTGGCGCGCGACCTGCCGGGCGTGCTCGGCTCGCTCACCATCCCGCTGCTCGACCCCGAATATGGCGTGGGCAAGATCGGCCGCGTGTCGCTGACGCTGAGCGGGCAATATCAGGATCCGAGCGATTTCGCCGCGCTCAAAAGCTGGGGCGCCAACGTCAATTGGGGTTTGACCGACAATCTGTCGCTGGTCGCAAGCTTCAACAATGACGAGGCGGCGCCGGGCATCCAGCAACTCGGCGCCGCGCCGCTGGTGACGCCCGCGGTCACCTATTATGATTTCGCGACCGGCCAGACGGTGCAGATCACGACGACGACGGGGGGCAATCCCTTCCTGCTTGCCGAACAGCGCCGCGATTTGAAGCTGGGCGTCAACTGGTCGCCGCCGATGCTCGAGGGACTGAATTTTTCGGTCAATTACAACAAGAACAAAAGCTATGACACGGCGAACAGCTTTCCGCTGCTGACCCCCGAAATCGAGGCGGCCTTTCCCGACCGCGTGACGCGCGACGCCAATGGCGTGCTGATCGCGCTCGACCAGCGGCCGGTCAATTTCGACCGCACCGAAAATTCGCAGATCCGCTGGGGCTTCAATTTCGGCAAGAGCTTTGGCCAGCCGGCGCAGGGTGGGCCCGGCGCGGGCGGCGGTCGCGGCGGCGCAAGGCCCGAAGGCGCCGGCGGACGTCCGCCCGGCGGCGAAGGCGGACCGGGTGCGCGCGGTCCGGGTGGCGGCGGCCCGCGCATGGGCGGCGGTGGTCGCGGTCCGGGCGGGCCCGGCGGCATGTTCGGCGGTCCGCAGGGCGGGCGTTGGCAGGTGTCCCTCTATCACACGATCAAATTGACCGACACGGTGCTGATCCGCCCCGGTGTGCCCGAGCTCGACCTGCTGGACGGGTCGGCGACGGGCAATGGCGGCGGCAGCAACCGCCATTTGCTCGAACTCGACGGCGGCGTCTTCAACAAGGGGCTCGGGGTACGGCTCAGCGCGAAGTACGACAGCGGGAGCACGGTAACGGGCGGCACTGCGGGCGACCTCAACTTCGGCGACCTCGCGACCTTCAACCTGCGCGTCTTCCTGGACTTCAGCCAGAAACCGAAGCTGATTGAGAAGATGCCCTTCCTCAAGGGATCGCGTCTGCGCCTTGCGGTCGACAATATCTTCGATGCCCAGCGCAAGATCACCGACGGCAACGGCATCGTGCCGCTCAATTACCAGCCCGGCTATATCGACCCGCTGGGCCGCTATATCGAGCTGGAGTGGCGCAAGGCCTTTTAGGCGGAGAGGACCGTCGGGCCGCGCGCGGCGCTTTGCGGGGTGGCATCGGCGGGAATGAAGGTCAGCGCGGTGAGGAACTGCGCGGTGCAGGCGGGCCAGTTGTAGCGCGCGCCTAACGCGGCCGCATCGCTGCGGTCACACCCCAGCGCGGCGGCGATCGCCTTGCCCAGATCCTCGTCGAGCGCGCCCGCGCCATCGCGCAGGATATCGCCCGGACCCGGCACCGGATAGGCGGCGACCGGCGTTCCGGCGCTCAGCGCCTCGATGATCACCAGCCCGAAGGTGTCGGTCCTGCTCGGGAAGACGAAGACGTCGGCGCCTGAATAGACCGAAGCGAGCGCCTCGCCGGTCTGTTTGCCGAGGAAGGCCGCGCCCGGATAGCGGCTTTGGAGTTCGGCGAGCGCGGGACCGTCGCCGACGATTACCTTGGTGCCGGGCCGGTCGGTATCGAGGAACGCCTCGATATTCTTCTCGACCGCGACGCGGCCGACATAGAGCTGGATCGGGCGCGCCAGCCCGACCAGTGCCGGATGCGGGGCGCGGTCGGGACGGAACAGGTCATGGTCGACCCCGCGTTCCCACAGCATCGTTTGGCCCAGCCCCTCGTCGGCGAGTTCGCGCGCCAGGCTGCGCGTCGCGACCATGATGTGGCGCGCCGGACGATGGAACCAGCGGATGAAGCGCCAGACAAAGGCGGGCGACAGCGGCAGCCGCGCCGCGACATAGTCGGGAAAGCGCGTGTGATAGGCGGTGGTGAACGGAAAGCGGTTGCGGAGGCACCAGCGCCGCGCCGCCATGCCGAGCGGCCCCTCGGTCGAAATATGGATCGCCTGCGGGGCAAAGGCGCGGATATGCCGCCCGACCTTGCGCCAGCCGGCGAAGGCGAGGCGGATTTCGGGATAGGAAGGGCAGGGGATCGAGCGGAACAGGTCCGGCGAGATCACCCCGACCTCATGCCCCTCGCGGCGCAATTCGGCGATCGTCGCCTGCAGCGTGCGGACGACGCCATTGACCTGCGGCTCCCAGGCGTCGCTGACGATCAGGATGCGCATCAGGCCGCCCGCGCCGGTGCGGGCAGCGCAAGCGGGGTCGGCGCGGCGCGGTTTGCGACTTCGTCGGCCCAGTGCAGAATCTCCATCGTGCCGTCGTGATGCTCGACCAGCGCGGTGCAGCCCTCGACCCAGTCGCCGTCGTTATAATAATCGACGCCGTCTATGGCGCGCATCTCGGCACTGTGGATATGGCCGCACACCACCCCGTCGACCCCGCGCGCGCGCGCGGCATGGGCGACGACTTCCTCGTAGCGCCCGATGAACTGGACGGCGTTCTTGACCTTGTGCTTGGCGACCATCGACAGCGACCAATAGGGCAGGCCGAGTTTGCTGCGGATGCGGTTGACCACCACATTGCACTTCATCAGCGCGGTGTAGGCGGCGTCGCCGACGAAGGCGAGCCAGCGATGCGCGAGCATCACCGCATCGAAATCGTCGCCATGGACGACGAGCAATTTCTTGCCGGTCGCGGTCTCGTGGATCGCCTCGCGGCGGATTTCGACCCCGCCGAAATCGAAGCCGTCGAACGGCTTGATCATCTCGTCATGGTTGCCGGGGACATAGACGACGCGGGTGCCGCGCTTAGCGCGCTTGAGCACCCGCCACACGACGTCATTATGCTCGGGCGGCCAGAAGTGGCGCTTCTTGAGCCGCCAGCCGTCGATGATGTCGCCGACGAGGTAGAGCGTTTCGCAATCGACATGGTCGAAAAAATCGATGAGCATCGCGGCGTTGCAGCCGCGGGTGCCGAGGTGGATGTCGCTGACCCACACCGTCCGATAGCTCCGCCGTTCGCCGATCAGCCGTTCGGGAACATGCGGGTCGGTGGTAAAGGGGTCGGGAAAGCGCGCGGGGATCGGCAGGGTGGAAATCGATGCCATGTCATGCTCCGAAAGCAGCTTTTGCTGCCATCGGCCTAGACAGGAGTTTTGTTACACGGCGGGAATCGAAGCCGCGACAATTTGGAGAAAGTTTCGGGGCGGTTGTGTGACGGCCTTGGCGGTTTCAATCCTCGTCATTGCGAGGAGTCCCGGACTTGATCCGGGGCGACGCGGCAATCCAGAGCGTGCGTAAACCGCCCTGGATTGCTTCGCTACGCTCGCAATGACGAGATTTATTGGAGGGCTAGACCCGCCGGATCACCAGATTCCGGATCTCGCTCATATCCTCGATCGCGAAACGCACACCCTCGCGGCCCAGCCCGCTGTCCTTGACCCCGCCATAGGGCATATTGTCGACGCGGTAGGACGACACGTCGTTGACGACGATGCCGCCGACGTCGAGATGGTCCCACGCCTCGAGGACCTTATGCAGGTCGCTGGTGAACAGCCCCGCCTGGAGCCCGAACTTGCTGTCGTTGACCTCGGCCAGCGCCTCGTCCCATTTGGCGAATTTCGACAGCACGACCACGGGGCCAAAGGCTTCCTCGACCACGACATCGGCGTCGCGCGGGACATTTTCCAGCAGCGCGGCTTCGAGCATATTGCCCGCGCAGCCCCCGCCCGCGAGCAGGGTCGCGCCCGCCGCGACCGCGTCATCGATCCAGCCTTTCAGGCGCTGCGCTTCCTTGACCGAAATCATCGGCCCGATGAACGTGTCGTGAAGTTTCGGGTCGCCCGATTTCAGCGTCTTCACCTTCGCGGTGAGCATGTCGCGGAAGGTCTCGTAGATATCCTCATGGATGATCACGCGCTGGACGTGGATGCAGCTCTGCCCCGACTGGTAATAGCCGCCGAAGATGATCCGCGCGAGCGCATGGTCGAGGTCGGCGTCCTTGTCGACGACGACCGCCGCATTGCCGCCGAGTTCGAGCACGACCTTCTTCTTGCCGGCCTTGGCCTTCAGATCCCAACCGACGCCGGGCGATCCGGTAAAGCTCAGCAGTTTGAGGCGCTCGTCGGTGGTGAACAGATCGGCGCCGGCGCGGCTCGCGGGCAGGATGCTGAATGCACCCTCGGGCAGGATGTCGCATTCGGCGAGCACCTCGCCCATGATGATCGCGCCGAGTGGCGTCATCGATGCGGGCTTCATCACGAAGGGACAGCCGATCGCGATCGCCGGGGCGATCTTGTGCGCCGCGAGGTTGAGCGGGAAGTTGAACGGCGAAATAAAGCTGCACGGGCCGATCGGCACGCGCTTCCACATCCCCATATAACCCTTGGCGCGGGCAGAAATGTCGAGCGGCTGGATCTCGCCATAGTTGCGCACCGCTTCCTCGGCGGCGATGCGGAAGGTGTCGATCAGGCGGCTGACCTCGCCCTCGGCATCGGCGATCGGCTTGCCCGCCTCGACACACAGCGCAAAAGCGAGCTCGTCGAACCGCTCCTGGAAGCGCGCGACGCAATGACTGAGCACGTCGCGCTTCTCGAAACTCGCGAGCCGGGCCATCGGCTCGGCAGCGCGCACGGCGCCAGCGATCGCCTCGTCGATGACGTCGGGGGTCGCGAGCGCGGTGCGGAACGCGACTTCGCCGGTATATTTGTCGATCACCTCGAGGTCGGTGTTCGGCTGCACCGCCTTGTTGTTGAGGTAGAGCGGGTAGACGTCCTTGAGTTTCATTCAGCTTCTCCGTCCCCCCGCAGGCGGGAGGGGGCTTTCAGAGGCGCGTGACTCTGAAAGCGGGTGGGCCAGCAGCGGTGCAGATGCCCACCCCGCTGCGGCTAGGCAGCAAGCTGCCAAGCCTCGCTGCCCCTCCCGCTTGCGGGAGGGGGCCAGAATTACATTTCCTTCGATATCTTCTTGATGTCGATGTTCAAAATCTGGTCGTTCTCGGTGTAGTCGACCGGGCAGTCGATGAGGTGCACGCCCGGCGTGTCGCGCGTGAGCGCCAGCAGTTCCTTCAGGTGCGCCGCGCTTTCGACGCGGTGGCCGTGGGCGCCATAGGCTTCGGCATATTTGACGAAATCGGGGTTGCCATAGGTCAGGCCCCAGTCCTTGAAGCCCATGTTCGCCTGTTTCCAGCGGATCATGCCGTAGCTCGAGTCGTTGAGGATCAGCACCGTCATGTTGAGGCCGAGGCGGACCGCGGTCTCCATTTCCTGGCTGTTCATCATAAAGCCGCCGTCGCCGCAGATCGCCATCACCTTGCGGTCGGGATAGATCATCGACGACATCATCGCGCTCGGCAGGCCGGCGCCCATCGTCGCCAGCGCATTGTCGAGCAACACGGTGTTCGGACGATAGGCGGTGTAGCCGCGCGCGAACCAGATTTTGTAGACGCCATTGTCGAGGCAGATGATGCCGTCGTCGGGCATCGCGTCGCGAATCGACTGCACCAGGTGCGGCGGGAAGATCGGGAAGCGTTCGTCCTTGGCGAGCGGCGCGGTATGGTCGACTTCGCCCTGGCGGAACTTCAGCATATGGTCGAATTTCCAGCTGCCGCTGGGGACGATGTCTTCCTTCATCTGCCATACCGCATTGGCGATGTCGCCGATGACCTCGATATGCGGGAAATAGACCGGATCGACCTCGGCGGTCTTGCTCGAGATATGGATCACCGTCGGGCCGTCTTCCTTCATAAAGAAGGGCGGTTTTTCGATCACGTCATGGCCAAGGTTGACGATACAATCGGAGGCCTCGACCGCGCGGTGGACGAAGTCGCCGGCCGACAGCGCCGCGCAGCCGAGGAATTTCGGGTGCCGCTCGTCGATCACGCCCTTGCCGAGCTGGGTGGTGAGGAAGGGGATGCCGGTCTTTTCGATGAATTGCAGCAACATGCGGCTGGTCATCGTGCGGTTGGCGCCGGCGCCGATGACGAGGACGGGGGACTTGGCCTCTTCCAGCGCCTTCACCGCTTCGCGGACCGATTTGACGTCGGCGGTCGGGCGGCGGCTATGGCTGCGCTTGATCGGGTGGCTGTCGGTATGTTCGTCGGCGATATCCTCGGGCAGTTCGATATGCACCGCGCCGGGCTTTTCCTCTTCGGCGAGGCGGATCGCTTCGCGCACGCGGCTCGGGATATTGTCCGACGAGGCCATCTGGTGCGTATATTTGGTGATCGGCCCCATCATCGAGCAGACGTCGAGGATCTGGAAGCGGCCCTGCTTCGATTTCTTGATCGGTTTCTGTCCGGTGATCATCATCATCGGCATGCCGCCCAATTGCGCATAGGCGGCGGCGGTCACGAAATTGGTCGCGCCGGGGCCGAGCGTCGCGAGGCAGACGCCGGTCTTGCCGGTGTGGCGGCCATAGGTGGCGGCCATGAAACCCGCGCCCTGTTCGTGCCGGGTCAGGATCAGCTTGATCTTGGTCGACCGCGACAGGCTGTCGAGGAAGTCGAGATTTTCTTCACCCGGAACGCCGAAAATATATTCGACGCCTTCTTCCTCCAGGCATTCGATGAACAGGTCGGATGCTTTTTTCATGTGACAGTCGCCCCCTCAGCCACGCACCTACTGGGTGCGGCCCTACGTCCGTGCCGGCGACCCTCAGCACAATGATCGATACAGCGGCTCTCGTCGTCAGGCCGCGAGTCCCTGCTGCATCGGGAAGAGGTTGTAACGAGGGGATAAGGGCTTGTCACCCTAGGGTCCGGACTCAATTACAGCGCCGTCGAGGTTTGAAGCAAAATGGCCCAGTGCGAGGAGAGAAGGCGAAGACATATGTCGATATTTCGAGACTTCTCGACGAAGCAATGGGCCATTTTGCTTCAAATCCCTTCGGACGTCCAAATGGCTTCCATCTCGGGCCGAAAGACGCTTGGAAGGGCCACCCGCCCTCCCGGCGCGTCTTTCGGCCCGATATGTTCGCCATTTGGGCGCCTCGACGGCGCTGTAATGGAGCCCGGACCCTGGCGCGGGCGGCGCGGCCCGATCAGCGCCGGTCGATCCACAGGTCGCGGTCGAGGCGGCCTGCGACTTCGGATCCGGCGGGGATTTCGGCGCTGCGGCCCGTCGCGATGAAGGGCATGAACAGAAAGGCGGCGGCGGTCGCCACGCCATCGCCGGCGTCGCCCTTGCCGCGCGCCTCCAACGCGCCGCTGACGCGCAGGCTGCCGCCCGGCAATTCGGCATAGAGCAGTTGGATGTCGAGCTTGCCCGATTTGCCAAAGGCGCCGCGCGGATCGGCGCGGGTCAACTGGGCGACGACGACGGTGTCGGTCGCGATGGCGATGACCCCGTCGATCATAACCGGCGCCGCGACCTTCAGGTACAGGAGGTCGCCCTTGGCGCTTTTCTTGCTCGAAATCGCGTTGGTGGTCACCAGCTCGATGACCGTCCCGGCGGGGACCAGGGTCCGCGTTGCGGACGATGTCGCCATCGGCGTCGCGACGATGACGTCCTGCGCGGCCGTCGGCATCGCCAGCGCCGCGCAAAGACTCAGCGCGAGCGCGCCGCGCAGCGTCACAGCCCCGCCGGCGCCGGCAAAGCGGTGTCCTGTTCGACGAAGCCGGTCATCAACTCGCCCGCCTTGATCTTGGCGTTATTGCCCTTGGCGAACAGGCCGAGCGGGCCGAGCGCGAGGACGCCGAGCACCGTCTCGCCCGTGCCGCTCGATCCCTTGGCGTCGTTGTTGCCGCTGATCGGCACCTGGATGCCGCCGATATCGACATAGAGCAATTTGGCGCTGAGCGTTCCCGACTTGCCGGCATTGCCGCTCTTCTCGGCCTCCAGCACTTCGCCCCAGGCCGTCGTCCCGACCGGGATCACCATCACGCCGTCGATCGACACCGGCTTGTCGACGCGCAGCTTGAAACGGTGGCCTGCGGTGTGCGTCTTTGTCGTCACCTCCGACACCACCATGAAATGGATCGGCGTGTCGCGCCGCAGCACCAGCGCGGAGGCACTGGGCGCGGCGGGCGCAGCCACCGGTTCGGCGACGATCAAGTCGGCGGTCGCGGCGGCTGGCGCCGCGTCGTCGGCGGGTGCCGCCTGCGCCGCCGCTGCGAGCATGAGCGCCGCCGCAGCCATATGGTTCGAAAGCATAAAATCCCCCTGCAACCCCTTTTGAGGCTACGCGATCCATGCGGTGAATTGAAGAGAGAATATGGTTGACGCCATGCGGCCGGAGCGCAAATTAGCCGGATCATTTGGGGGAGCAGAAAATGAGCCGAATCAAGATTCTCGCGGGCGTGGCGATCGCGGCCATGCTGGTTTCGACGCCGGTTTTGGCGAAGAAGGACAAGACCTATGTGATGGTCAACGAGGAGATGGGCGTTCCCGTTTTCCCCTATGACATCACCGACAAGCCGTACAAGATCGTCGGCGTCGTCACCGCCGGCGTGCGCAAGGCGACGATCTTCAGCAAGGAACCGTCGCAGCAGAAAATCTACAACGAGCTGTGGGAGCGCGGCGAGAAGCTGGGCGCTGACGCCGTGATCGGCGCGAAATATGGCGACAGCCACATGACCGCGATGAGCTGGGGCAGCACCAAGGCCGGCGGCGTCGCGATCAAATTCCTGACCGCCGAAGAAATCGCCGCAGGCGCCAAGGGCGACACGCTCGAGGGCTTCAACCCCGAAACCTGGGCCGGCAAGAAGATGTAAGCGACGCCCGGCTTCGGCCGGGGTGTCTTTCGGACCGACATAAAGGGGGAGCGGTGCAAGCCGTTCCCCCTTTGCTGTTCCGCTCAATCGATATCGAACAACCCCGCGAGCTGTTCGACCATCGTGCCGCCGAGCTGTTCCGCGTCCATGATCGTCACCGCGCGGCTGTAGTAGCGCGTCACGTCATGCCCGATGCCGATCGCGCACAGCTCGACCGGCGAGCGATTCTCGATCCATTCGATCACCTGGCGCAGATGCTGATCCAGGTACGCGCCATGATTGACCGACAGCGTGCTGTCGTCGACGGGGGCGCCGTCGGAGATCACCATCAATATGCGGCGTTCCTCGGGGCGGTTGACGATGCGGCTGTGCGCCCAGATCAGCGCCTCGCCGTCGATATTTTCCTTGAGCAGCCCTTCGCGCATCATCAGCCCGAGCGACTTGCGCGCGCGGCGATAGGGTTCGTCGGCGGGCTTGTAGATGATGTGGCGCAGGTCGTTGAGGCGTCCGGGATGCGCGGGACGCCCCGCGGCGAGCCAATCCTCGCGGCTCTGCCCGCCCTTCCACGTCCGCGTCGTGAAGCCGAGGATCTCGGTCTTGACGCCGCAGCGTTCGAGCGTGCGCGCGAGGATGTCGGCGCTGATCGCGGCGATGCTGATCGGACGGCCGCGCATCGAACCCGAATTGTCGATGAGCAAAGTGACGACGGTATCGCGAAAATCGGTATCGCGCTCGATCTTGTAGGACAGCGACTGGCCCGGCGAGACGATGACGCGGGCGAGGCGCGCGGCGTCGAGCTGGCCTTCCTCCTGGTCGAAATCCCAGGCGCGGTTCTGCTGCGCCATCAACCGGCGTTGGAGTCGGTTGGCGAGCTTGGTCACCGCGCCCTGCAGATGCTGCATCTGCTGGTCGAGATAGGCGCGCAGCCGGGTCAGTTCGTCGGCGTCGCACAGGTCGGTCGCGGCGATGATCTCGTCATGCTTTTCGGTGAAGCGCAGATAGTTGAAATCGGGGACGTCGGTCGGCAGGCGGTTGGGGCGCACCGGCAGCATGCCCTCGTCGCCTTCGCCGCCCATTTCGGGCTCGCCGTCGGCCTCCATCTCCTGCGCGTCGGGATCGCTGTCGCCGTCGTCGGCCTGGTCGCCGGCGGTCTCGGCGCGCGCATCGACCTGGCTCTCGCCGGTGCCGCCGTCTTCGCTGTCCTGCTCGTCGGGCGACTCCTCGGGCTCGCTCTGGTCCTCGTCGCCGCCGTCCTCGGCGCCTTCGTCCATTGGCTCGTCGCCATAGATCAGGTCGAGATGGCGCAGCGCGAGTTTCGCGGTTTCGGCGAACGCCGCCTGATCGTCGATCTGCATCGCCAGCGCGGTGATGTCGCCGCCGGCCTGCTGCGCGATCCAGTCGCTGATCAGGCCGAGGCCGGTTTCGGTTCCCGGTGGCGGCGCCTCGCCGGTCAGCGCCTCGCGCAGCATCAGTTCGAGCGCCGAGGACACCGGCACATCGTCGCGGCTCTGCGCACGCGCGATCGGGTCCGAGCGCATCCGCATCGCGAGGCTTGCCGACAAATTGGCGCGCATCCCGTCCATGTGGCGCGCGCCCAGCGCTTCGATCCGCGCGCGCTCCATCGCGTCGAACGCGGCGGCGGCGAGCGGTTCGCCGGGACGCGCGGCGGCGTGCAGCTTTTCGCTGTGATGCTTCATGCGCAGGGCATAGCCGTCGGCGAACCCGCGCGCTTCGGCGACCTGATCGGCGGGCAGGGTGCGCGACGGGGTGGGCACCTTGATCGTCTTGCCGATCTGCGCGGGGGCGTCGGCGGTAAAGCCGACCTCGACCTCGCCATCGCGCGTCACCGCGCGCGCGACGCTCGACAGTGCGGCCTTGAAATCGTCGAGGGGAGAGGAGGCGGTCATGGTGACTCGAGGCTGTAACCAGCTTTGGCGCTCGAAGAAAGAGAGACCGCGAAGGAAAAATGGGCGGTGGCGACGACAATCCATCGTCACCCCGGACTTGATCCGGGGCCTGCCTGTCTTGAAGAAAAAGGTGGGTCCCGGGTCAAGCCCGGGATGACGGATATATAGCGATGCTTGCTTGACGCGTGCCAACGGCAAGAGCATCCGCCCGGCATGACCTCTCCCATGAAAAAGCCCTGGATCGTCATCCTCTGCGCCGCGTTCATCGTCACGCTGGCGATGGGCGTGCGCCAGTCGTTCGGCCTGTTCCTGCCGCAGATGAGCGTCGATATCGGGATCAGCCGGTCGGACTTCGGGCTGGCGATGGCGCTGCAGAATCTGCTGTTCGGACTGGTCCAGCCCTTTGTCGGGGCGTTGGCCGACAAGCATGGCGCGGGGCGCGTCGTGCTCGCGGGCGCGTTGCTCTATGCGCTCGGGTTGATCGGCGCGGCCTTCGCGACCGACGCGATCGGGCTGCACATCAGTTTCGGCATCTTCATCGGCATGGCGCAGTCGGCGACGACCTTTGTCGTCGTGCTGGGCGCGGTCGGGCGCGTCGTCAGTCCCGAAAAGCGCAGCAGCGCGTTCGGCATCGTCACCGCGGGCGGTTCGCTTGGACAATGCCTGATGGTGCCGCTTGCGTCGATGCTGCTCCGCGACATCGGTTATCACGAGACGTTGTGGATCATGGCGGGGCTCGTCGCGCTGTGCGGGCTGCTGGCGATCGGGGTTGCGGGGCGGACCGACGGCCCCAGCCTGGTCGAGGAGGTCGAACAAAGTGCGCGCGAGGCGCTGCGCGAGGCGTCGGTCCATCGCGGATTCTGGCTGCTCAACGCTGGGTTCTTCGTCTGCGGTTTCCACATCGCCTTCATCGCGACGCACCTGCCGGCCTATCTCAACGACAAGGGGCTGGGCATCGAAATCGGTGGGAACGTGCTCGCGCTAGTGGGATTGTTCAACATTTTTGGTTCTTATGTCTTTGGCCGTGCGGGCGATATGCTGCGCCAGAAATATGTACTGTCGGGGCTTTATGTCGCCCGCTCTGTGGTGATCGCACTTTTTCTCTTACTCCCACTCACCCACGCCAGCGCGCTCGTTTTTGCGGGGGCGATGGGTTTCCTGTGGCTCGGCACCGTGCCGCTGACCAGCGGCATCGTCGGGCGCATTTTCGGCATCCGTTACCTGTCGATGCTCTATGGCATCGTGTTCCTCAGCCATCAGGTCGGCAGCTTCTTCGGCGCGTGGCTGGCGGGGCCGATTTTCGATACGACCGGCAGTTACAATATCGCGTGGGGCATTGCGATCGCGCTCGGGATCTTCGCCGGGCTCGTCCACTTGCCGATCGCCGATGCGCCGGTCAAACGGTTGCAAACCGCATGAAACTGCAGCGGCAAGACGGCATCGCGCTGGCCGCCTTTGCGGTCATCGCCGTGGGCGGGCTGTGGCTGTGGACGGGCGAGGGGCCGGTCGTCTGGCTCACCAACTTCGCGATCATGTGCGGCTTCGGCTGATCGTTCAGCGAAGCAATTCCAGCGGGGTGCGGTTGCAGATCGCCTCGTCCTGCTCCTTCGGAGCGGCCGGATCGGGCATCAGGCGGAACACATGCGCCGATGAGGTCGCAACGCGCTCGGGGCGCGTCCTTTTGCCCGCCACGACATCGACGAAATCGCGGCACGCCACCGCGCTGCGCAGGAAATTGCTGTGCCCCGTCGACCCGCGCGACACGTCGGTGGTGTCGACGATGGTCAGCCCCGGCACCGCATTGGCATAGCAGCGCACCGGCAGGCCCTTCGCTTTCAGATCGGCCGCCTCGAACGGGTCGAAGCAATAGGGCGAACCGAGCCGGGGATAGCCGTGCAGCGTCCGCGACGCCGCGAGCGCCTTGTCGCTGGCCGAGACATAGACGGTGATCCGCCGGTCGCGCGCCACGCGGCGGGCGGCGAGCACCTCTTCCTCGATATCGCGCTCAAAGGTCTCGCGGTCGATGTCGGGCGAGGCGAGGATGATGTTCGAGATATTGCTGCTGTCGGCGCTGCTCGACGTGCGATCGACATAGGAAATCGCCGGGATGACGAGCCGTGCGCCGAGCGAGTGCGAGACGATGACGATTTCCTTGACCCAGGTCTGCTCGGCCAGCGTCTTCAGGAAATCGCGGAAATTGCGGACGTCGTGATACATGTTGGTTTCGTCGACGGCGTAGCTCAAGATCTTGTGCTGCGACGGCCAGCTATATTCGATCACCGGCCCGTCGAAGCCCGTCATGCGCGCGATCTGCGCCGCATCCTTCGAAGTCGTCTCGAAACTCTCGCGATAGCCATGGACATAGAGCAGGACGCGACCCTGCCGTCGGTCGGTCTCGGCCTGCAAACTCCGCCACCAGTCGCCGGGCGCCTGAAAGGCCATCGGGGTCAGCAAGGTCTCCTTGCCGGCGATTTCGGTTTCTTGCGGCGCGTTGAAGCGCCCGTAGCGCAGGTGATCGCCGCGGTGCGTAAGCAGGCGAATGGCGGGCGTGCGGCAATCGGGCAGGCGGCTGGTCGCGAAGAACAGCGGCAACGCCCCCTCGTCAACCACCGCGCCCGGCTGCGCGGTGCAGCGCGCATCGGCGACATAGTCGGCATGCCGCACCTCGCCATAATCGACCGCGACGGCGCAGCCCGTAAGCACCAGTGCGAAGGACGCCACCGTCAGGTGGCGTATCGGCCTCACTTGCCGACAACCCCCTCGGGCAAATCCTCGCCGAACACGCGCTGATAATATTCGGCGACGATCATCCGCTCGGCTTCGTCGCATTTGTTGAGGAAGGTCAAGCGGAAGGCGAAACCGAGATTGTTGAAGATCGCGGCATTCTGCGCCCAGCTGATCACGGTGCGGGGGCTCATCACGGTCGAGATGTCGCCGTTGATGAAGCCCTGGCGCGTGAGATCCGCGACCTTGACCATGTTCGCCACCGTCGTGTCGTCGGTGTCGGGCACCTTGGCGAGGATGATCGCGCTTTCGGTCGCGGCGGGCAGATAGTTCAGCGTGACGACGATGTTCCAGCGGTCCATCTGGCCCTGGTTGATCTGCTGCGTGCCATGATAGAGCCCGCTCGTGTCGCCGAGCCCGACGGTGTTCGCGGTCGAGAAGAGGCGGAAGTGCGGGTTGGGGCGGATCACGCGATTCTGGTCGAGCAGGGTCAGCTTGCCCTCGGTCTCGAGCACGCGCTGGATCACGAACATCACGTCGGGGCGGCCCGCGTCATATTCGTCGAAGACGAGCGCGGTCGGGGTCTGCAGCGCCCAGGGGAGCAGGCCTTCGCGAAACTCGGTGACCTGCTGGCCGTCCTTGAGCACGATCGCGTCGCGACCGACCAGGTCGATGCGGCTGATATGCGCGTCGAGGTTGACGCGGATGCACGGCCATTTCAGGCGGGCGGCGACCTGTTCGATATGCGTCGACTTGCCGGTGCCGTGATAGCCCTGCACCATGACGCGGCGGTTATATTTGAACCCCGCGAGGATCGCGAGCGTCGTGTCGCCGTCGAAGACATAGGCGGGATCGAGGTCGGGCACCCGCGCATCGGCCTCGCTGAACGCCGGGACCATCATGTCGATATCGACCCCGAACATCTCGCGCGCGCTGACCTCGACATCGGGCGCCGCGAGCAGCGTCGAGCCGTGGTGGTCGGGGAGGCTGTTGGGGATATCGGTCATTGTCGCGTCCATTGTTTCATGCTCGCCATGCTGAACTTGTTTCAGCATCCATGGCCCTGGCTCTCGTTCGACGCCGCGTCGGCGGAAAGGTCGGGCCATGGACCCTGAAACAAGTTCAGGGTGACGGGGAAGAGGAGTCGGCGCGTTTCCGCCGACTGTCCGAGCGCGGTATCGTCAAGGGTTTCGCCTTGCAACGCCTTTTCAGACGAGACCGATCGCCCGCATCACCGCCGACTGGTCGTAATAGGGGCGTTCGCAGATGATCTTGTCGCTGCCCGGTGCGAACAGGAAGCTTGCGGCGATGCGGATGCGGAACGCCTTGCCGGTCGGCTCGATCGTGCGCAGGCCGAGCTTGAGCGGGCCGAGGTGGGTGCCGGTGAGCCAGAATTCGACCAGTACGGTGTCGGTCGCGGCGTCGGCGGCGATCGCGATGACTTCATTGGCCTGGTCGGGAAATGGCTCGCGCGATGCCGCAAAATAGGATCGCACCGCCGCCTCGCCGTCGAATATCGTGCCGGGGCCGAGCAGTTCGTAGCGCGGATGGTCGAAGGTCGCGATCACCCCGTCCCAGTCGTGGGTGATCTCCAGCGCCATATGGCGGCGGACCATTTCGATGCGCCGGTCGTCCAGATCGCTCATCGCCGCTCTCCCCTATGTGAAGGCCCCTTAGGCGAAGGCCTTGGCCTTTCTCAGCAGCTGATATGCCGCAACAACCTCGCCGAGTCTCGCTTCATGGCTGCGGTCGCCGCCGTTGCGGTCGGGATGATATTTGCGCACCAGCTCGCTGTAGCGGCGGCGCAGCGCCGAGCGGTCGGTGCCGCCCTCGAGGCCCAGCACCTGCAACGCGCGATGCTCGTCGCGGGTGAAGCGTGGATCGGCGGCCTCGCGCCGCGCCTCGTCCATCCGCTGGCGGAAGCGCGCGCCGAGCGCATCGATCGGATCGCGAAAATCGGCCCAGCGCGGGGGCAGGTCGGCGCTGCCGGCGGGGCGGAAGCTGCGGCTTTCGGTTTCCCAGCCCGCGGTCGGCGCCTGCGCGGCCATGATCTGGTCGGCGCTCATCCCCTCGAAATAATTATAGCCGCTGTTGAACTCGCGGACATGGTCGAGGCACAGCCAGCGATATTGCGGCGGCCCGTCGGGCGATCGGGTGCTCGAAATTGGGGCGCGAAACTCGCCGCATTCGCGGCATCCGGGCGCGGCGCAGCGCTCGTCGCGGGGAACGCGGCCTTGGAATCTTGTGGGACGGGTCGGGGACGGCAAGACAGGCTCTCGGGTCGTTTGAAGCGTTGGGGGAGGTCTTATCATTTGGCGACGAAGCGCTTATGGTCAACCCCATGAGCACCCCCGGACCCGTACAAAAAGAGATGGAAGAGCTGCTCGCCGCCGCTTTTCCCGGCGCCGATTTCACCCTCAGCAACGACAGCGCCAAGCATCATGGCCATAGCGGCGACGACGGCAGCGGCGAGTCGCATTTCAGCCTGAGCATCGAATGGGCGGGCTTCGCCGGCCTCAATCGCGTCGCGCGCCAGCGCGCGGTGAACAAGGCGCTCGGCGACCTGCCCGGCCAGCGCGTCCATGCGCTCGCGATCCGCGCGACGGCGCCGGGCGAATAAGGTGCGGCCCAAGCGTCCCGCCGCCCGGCTGCTGGTCACCGACCCGGCCGGCCGGTTGCTGCTGTTCCGCTTCACCCCCGAAGGACGCGCGCCTTTCTGGTGCACACCCGGCGGCGCGGTCGATCCCGGCGAAAGCTTTGAACAGGCGGCGCGGCGCGAGCTTCGCGAAGAAACCGGGATCGACGCCGACCCCGGATCGGCGGTCGCGGTTCGCCATGTGCGTTTCGTCACGCTCGAAGGCGTCGATGTCGATGCCGAGGAACAATATTTCGAGGTCGCGATCGTGCGGGCCGAGATCGACACCGGCGGGCATACCGAACTCGAACGGCGGGTGATGCTGGATCATCGCTGGTGGACAGCGGACGAACTGCAGGCGCAGGATGAAGTCTGGTTCCCCGACAATCTGGTCGACATCTGGCGCGAGGCGCTCGATCGCAAGGCGATGGGGGAGGGGCGATGACGGACAAGGTCAACCTGGCGGAGGCGTTCGCGCGCTTCGACGATCACTGGAACCCGCGCGTCGCGGGCGACATCAACAATTTCCAGGTCAAGCTGGTGAAGTTTGCAGGCAAGTTCGACTGGCATCATCACGACGCCGAGGACGAGCTCTTCCTCGTCGTCGCGGGGCGGATGAAGATAGGGCTCAGGACCGGTGACGTGATCGTCGAACCCGGCGAGTTCATCATCGTGCCGCATGGCACCGAACATTGCCCCGAGGCGCTGGACGGCGAGTGCCATGTGATGCTGCTCGAACCGGGTTCGACGCTGAACACCGGCAATGTCGAAACCGAAAAGACGCGAAAGACGCTTGAAAGGCTGGACTGACCCATGGACATCATTACCCCCTCGACCCACGACCTCGGCGCGTTCGAGGTACGGCGCACGCTGCCCAGCAAGGCGCGGACGATGGTCGGTCCCTTCATCTTCGTCGATCAGTTCGGCCCGGCGCATTTCGACATCGGCAAGGGCATGGACGTGCGCCCGCACCCGCATATCAACCTCGCGACCGTGACCTATTTGTTCGAGGGCGCGATCGAGCATCGCGACAGCCTCGGCACGCTGGCGACGATCCGTCCCGGTGCGTGCAACCTGATGACCGCCGGGCGCGGCATCGTCCATTCGGAGCGCACCCCCGCCGCCGAGCGCGCTGCCGGCTCGCCGATCTCGGGGATGCAGACCTGGCTGGCGCTGCCCGACGGCAAGGAAGAGATCGACGCGGCGTTCGAACATGTCGCGCAGCAAGACCTGCCGCTGATCGAGGGCAGCGGGGTGTCGGCGCGGATCATCATGGGCAGCCTGTGGGGCAAGACGTCGCCGATCACCCAGCATGCCGCGACCATCTATGCCGACATATCGATGCTCGCGGGCGCGACGATCCCGATCGACGCCGAGGCTGACGAACGCGCGGTGCTGGTGGCGCTCGGCGATGCGAGCCTCGGTGGCGAACGGCTCGACCGCTACAGCCTCTATATTCTCAAACCCGGGCAGGCGATGACGCTGCGCGCCGACAGCGATGCGCGGGTGATGCTGCTCGGCGGCGAGGCCTTTTCGACGCCGCGCCATGTCTGGTGGAATTTCGTCAGCTCGTCGCGCGACCGGATCGACCAGGCGAAGCAGGACTGGAAAGACGGCAAATTCCCGCTCGTCCCCGGCGACAGCGACGAATTCATCCCGATCCCCGAGGTACCGAAGACGGTCAGCTATCCGTGACCCTGCTGCTGGCTCGCGTCGCCGCGGTTTTTGGGGTGGAGAGCGGACGCCTATTCCATCGTCATCCCGGGCTTGACCCGGGACCCGCCTTCCTTCTGTCGCCGTCGGATCAAAGACAAGGCAGGCCCCGGGTCAAGCCCGGGGTGACGGGAAGTGGAACAGCGCGTTTCGCCCGAAGCCGATATCGTCTGAGAAAAGGCTTTCCTAAAAAAGGATCGGCATGATCTATCCTGCCGGATGGCCATGTCGCTTGCCTCGCGGACTATGTCGTCCTTGATCCGCCGGACCCGCTTAAAGCCACAAAGGTCACATTCTCCATGCGTCCATGCGGGGCTTTTGTATTCTTAAGCGGGATATCGGACCTTCGACCCCGCTTCATCGAAACATGGCTTGCCAGCCGCCGCGATCCGCGCCAATCGGGTAGCGAAAAGCAACCTATGGAGCGGATATGATCGGCGATTTCGAGCAGCAGCGGGTGAAGCTTGCGACCGGCGTCGAACTCGACGTCGTCGATATCGGCCCGCGCGATGCGCCGGCGCTGATTTTCCTCCACGGCTTTCCCGAATCGCACCGCACCTGGCGCAATCAACTGCCGCATTTCGCGACCCGTTTTCGCTGCATCGCCCCCGACCAGCGCGGCTATTGCGGATCGTCGAAGCCGCAGGATGTCGCCGACTACACGCCCGACAAGCTGATCGCCGATGTCTTTGCGCTCGCCGATGCGTTGGACGTCCAGACTTTCACCATCGTCGGTCACGATTGGGGCGGGGCGATCAGCTGGGGGGTCGCGCTCGGCGGCCAGCCGGGCGGGCTGCATCCGGGCTGGGCGGGACGCGTCACCCGCGCGGTGATCGCCAATGCGCCGCACCCGGGCATCTTCGGCCGGCTGCTTCAGGCCGACCCCGCGCAGCGCGCCGCCAGCCAATATATCCGGCTGTTCCGTGATCCCGCCACCGATGCGCTGGTCCGCGAGCAAGGCCTGGCCGGGGTGCTGGCCAAGGCGTTCGAGGGGCGGCTCGAAGGCGCGCCGACCCCGCCCGAGGAAATCGCCCGCTCGCTGGCGTGGTGGGAGGATCGCGACGCCTGTTTCGGGATGCTCAACTGGTACCGCGCCTCGCCGATCGAGGTGCCGCCGATGGATGCGCCTTTTGCCGAACCGCCCGCGATCCCCTTTCCGAAGCTCGAAATTCCGACGCTCGTCATCTGGGCGACCGATGACGTCGCCCTGCCGGTCAGCAACCTCGATGGCATGGACGAACTCGTCCCCGACGCGACGATCGTCAAGGTGCCGGGCTGCGGCCATTTCGTGACCTGGGAAGCGCCCGAAGCCGTCAACGCGGCGATGGATGCGTTCCTCGTCTGATCAGCGTTGAAGGAAGCAGCGGGCGGCCCCGGGAGGGGGGTGGGGCCGCCCGCCGCGGGGGCTCTATTTGGTCGTATAGCCCCCGTTGACGAGGATCGTCTGGCCGGTCATCCACCAACCCTCGGTCACCATAAAGCGGATCCACGGTACGATATCTTCGATATGCGTCAGCCCGGTCGGGCTGAACGGCGACAGCGCCGCCGCCGTCTTGTGATAGGCGACCGCCTCCGGCCCCTCGGCGGGGTAGAAGAAGGGCGTGTCCATCGGACCAGGTCCGATCGCGGTCACCGAAATGCCGCGGGCCCCGAATTCCTTCGACGCGGCACGGGTATAATGTTCGACCGGCGCCTTGGTGCCGGCATAGCTCGCATAAAAGGGCGTATAGGCGCCGAGCAGCGAGGTGACGAGCGTGCAGACCCTGCCATGGTCGCGGACCTGTTTTCCCGCTTCCTTCAGGAAGAAGAAGGCCGATTTGCTGTTCACCGCGCTCATTTCGTCGAATTCGGCTTCGCTGGTCTCGGCCATCGGTTTCTTGAGCACCTTGCCGACCGTGTTGATCGCGATGTCGATGCCGCCCATGGCGGCCCCGGCCTCAGCGAAGAGCTTTTCGACCGCAGCGGCGGTGGTCAGGTCGGCCTGAAAGGCGAATCCCTTTGCCCCGGCCGCCTCGATCGCGGCGACGGTGTCGTCGGCTTCGGCGCTGGCACTGTGGCTGTTGTAATGGACGGCGACGGCGGCGGCGCCATGGGCGGCAAAGTCACGCGCGATCAGGCCACCGAGATTCTTCGCGCCGCCGGCGATAAGGACGGTTTTTCCGTTGAGACTATGGTCGACCATCGACTGTTTTTTTCCGAAGAATATGAGGGCTCGGGATTCGAACCTAGGCGTGCCGAAAAAACGAGGCTTTCAGATTCTCCCAACATTGGCATGATGCGCGCATGAATGGGGTGGGGATCAGCGCGGCCCGCATCGTCGACCGGATCGACGGCCCCGAAAGCTGGGCGATCGAAACCGACGTTCACGCGCTGATGCTGCACGAAGCGGGCAGTTATCACCGGCTGGAGACCTGGCTCGACGGGCAGCGCACGTCGCTCGGCGATCCCTTGCCCGGCGAACTGTGGCTCGCACCCGCCGGCCGTCATTATCGCGGCCGCGCCGAGGGCGGGGCGGTGCGCTATGTCCGCGTCGCCATCGATCCCGACCTGTTGCCGATCGGCGCGTTGGGGCGCCCGATCGCCGGCCATGGCGACCCCGCGATGGCGACGCTGGTCCGCGCGCTGGCCGACGATGATGCGACGGCGGCCGAGCCGCTGTTGGCGCTGCTCGCGGCCGCGGTCGACGGTGCCCCGGCGGCACGCGTCTCGGCGCGAACGGTGCACCGGATCGACGCGCTGCTGCCCTTGATCGAGGCGCGGATCGAGACGCCGCTGACCGTCGAAGAGATGGCAGCGGAAGCGGGCATGTCGGTCAACAGCCTGATCACCCATTTCGCCCGCACGACGGGGCGCACGCCGCGGCAATATCTGTTGCGCCAGCGGTTGCGGCGCGCCTGCTGGTATCTGATGAACCGGCCGCTGTCGGTCGCCGAAATCGCCTTTGCCACCGGCTTTTCGAGCCACGCGCATCTGTGCGCGGCGTTTCGCGACAAGCTTGGCCTGTCACCGGGCGAATGGCGACGACGGCATGTGGGCGATGCACGCGCGGAGGAGGAATGATCATGTCTCATACGGCCATCATGCTGATCGCAGGTGTCGCGCTGCTGATCGTCCTGCGACTGACGATCCGCGATGTGCGCCGCGCGACGCGGCTGTTCATCCTGTTGTGGCTTGCCGTCTCGATCGGCAATTTGCTCTTTGGCGTCCTCTCCGCCGGTTACGGCTGGGGCGAGGAAGCGGCGATCTGGATTCTCGTCTTCGGCACGCCCGCCGCGGTCGCCGTCGGGGCGGCGATTTTCGTCCCTAGTCCTCGGGCCTGAGCAGGCAGCCGCTGGCCCCGGCATAACGCGCACTCCGCGACGCCAGCAACGGCACGCTGCCGGTGATCGTCTTGGTCGCCGGGTCCTCGGTGACCGACACCAGCTCCATGCCGGGCTCGAAATCGCTCTGGCAGCTTTCCAGGCTGCGCCCCTGCACATAGCGGCACGAACAGCCGACGCGCGCGGCATAGGCCGACCCCAGTTCGGCCTGCGCCTTGAACGAGGGGAATTTCCAGATCAGCAGGATCGCCGCGATCACCGCGAGGATCAGTACCCAGGGCAGGCATCCGCCCCAGCGGCTCGGGCGGCGCGGCTTGCGGAGATGGTCGGGGACGATCGGCGTCGGCGTCGGCGACGCAGGGGGCGGGCCCGGGTCGGGCGTTGCGGCTGTGGGCGGATCGGTGTTAGTCACTGCACCCATGATCACGAAAAAAGCCATGCTGGCAAGTGCCGCGCTCGCGCTGCTCGGGGCCTGGTCGCTCACCCATGCGGCGGGGCAGGGCCATATGGCGCCGCCGGCTCCCGGCCCGACGATGGGATTGTCGGCGCCGACCGAGGCGGTCGAAACCCTGCCGCCGCTCCCGGCGCTGGCGCCCGCGATCAAGGCCAGGGCCGACGCGCTGTTCGACGATGCCGACACCGTCGGCGAAACCCGCGCCCTCTATGTGCTGCGCGATGGCCAGCCGATCTACGAACGTTATGGCGAAGGGTTCGGACCCGACAGCAAGCTGATCAGCTGGTCGATGGCGAAAAGCATCACGGCGGTGCTGACCGGCTTCCTCGTTGCCGACGGGCAATTGTCGCTCGATGGTCCGGCGCCGGTCGCGGCCTGGCAACGCAGCGGCGACCCGCGCGGTGCGATCACGCTGAAACATCTGCTCCACATGTCCTCGGGGCTCGAGCATGTCGAAAATGGCGACCCGGTGTGGGACGGCGACACGGTGACCATGCTGTTCGGCGCCGGCGCCCCCGACATGGCGGGGTTCGCGGAGGCCAAGCCGGCGGCGGCGCAGCCCGACGAAATCTTCAACTACAGCTCGGCGACCAGCGTCATCCTTGCCGATATCCTGGCCGACACGCTGACCCCGTCGAAAAGCCCCGATGCGCGGCGCGACGCAATGCGCGACTTCATATCGGGGCGTCTGACCGAGCCGCTCGGCATGACCAGCCTGACCCCCGAGTTCGACGCGGCGGGGACGATGATCGGCGGGTCGGTGATGCACGCGACCGCGCGCGACTATGCGAAGTTCGGCGAATTTCTGCGCAATCACGGGGTCGTGAACGGCCAGCGGCTGCTTCCCGAAAGCTGGATGAGCTTCATGCTCGCGCCGTCGCCGAAGGATCCGGGCTATGGCGGCCATATCTGGCTCAACCGCCCGCGCCCGGCGGGGGCGGATGCGGCGCTATGGCCCGACCGCGGCCCGAATGACCTGTTCGCCTGCATCGGCCACCAGGGGCAATATATCATCGTCTCGCCGTCGCAGCGGGTGACGATCGTGCGGCTCGGGGTCACCAAGGACGACCAGTTTCCCGAACTGCGGCGACGCCTCGCCGATCTGACAGAGGCGTTATAGCAGGAACTCACCCACCAGCGTCGTGACGCACGTCCCGCTGAGCTCGACCATATCGCCATCCATCCGGCACCCGACATGGCCGCCACGCTGGCTCGCCTGATAGGCGGCGAAACGGTCGCGGCCGAGCGTCGCCGCCCAATAGGGGGTCAGCACGCTATGCGCCGACCCGGTCACCGGGTCTTCGTCGATCCCGGCGCCGGGGGCGAAGCAGCGGCTGACGACATCGGCGCCCGACGCGTCACCGTCGCCGCGCGCCGTCGCGATGTAGAGCAGGTCGCCGCCCTCTTTGAGCGTGCGCAGGTCGGGATCGAGCGCGCGGACGCTTGCGGCGTCGGCATAGACGATCAGCGCATAGCCGCCTTCGTGCCACAGCGTTTCGATCGGCGCGCCGCCCATCGCCTTGACGATATCGGGCATCGATTTGGGCGCCGCTGGATAGGCGGGCAGCGCCATCCTGTACCCCTCGTCGCCGTCGCGCGCGACGCGCAAGATGCCGGCCTTGCGTGTGCGAAAGCGCATATCGTCGCGCCAGGGTGCGGCGCTGAGCAGCACATGCCCGCTCGCCAGCGTCGCATGACCGCACAGCGCCACTTCGACTCCGGGCGTAAACCAGCGCAGCTCATAATCGGCGTCGCCGCTCTCGTCGGGGATCAGGAAGGCGGTTTCGGCGAGATTATTCTCGGCGGCGATCGCCTGCAGCACCTCGTCGGCCAGCCATTCGTCGAGCGGCATCACGGCGGCGGGATTGCCCGCGAACGGGCGGTCGGCAAAGGCATCGACCTGGGTGATCGGAAAACGGCGCCAGCTCATGGGTAGAGAAATCCTTTCGACCAGCCGTCGCCCTCGCGCACGAACAGGGTGCGTTCGTGCAGGCGATGTTCGCGATCCTGCCAATATTCGATACGCTCGGGCGTGACCCGCCAGCCCGACCAGCGCGGCGGGCGCGGCACGTCCTGCCCCTCGAACCGCGCCTGCATCTCGGCGAAACGCGCCTCGAAGGTTTCGCGGGCATCGAGCGGGCGCGACTGGTCGCTGGCCCAGGCGCCAAGCTGGCTGTCGCGGCTGCGCGTCGCGAAATAGGCGTCGGCGGTGGCGTCATCGACCGGCGCCACCGGCCCTTCGATGCGGATCTGGCGGCGCAGCGATTTCCAGTGGAAAAGCAGCGCGACATGCGGGTTCGCCGCAAGCTCGCCCCCCTTGCGGCTGTCGAGATTGGTGTAGAAGATGAAGCCGTCGGGGCCGTGTCCCTTGAGCAGCACCATGCGTAGCGACGGATGGCCGTCGGCGGTGGTGGTGGCGAGCGCCATCGCATTGGCGTCATTGGGCTCGCTGCCCCGCGCTTCGGCAAACCAGGCGTCGAATTGGGGAAAGGGATCGTGCGTCATGCGCGGGCTTCTAATCCGAAGTGCTACGCCGGTCGAGGCTGGAACTTGACCGCCTTTTGCACCGTTCCCACATCGACGCACAATCGGGCCTTCCCGGCCAACATCTTATCGGGCTATTGGAGCAGCATGGCAGATCCCTATTCCACCCTCGGCGTCGCAAAGAACGCGGACGAAGCGGAGATCAAATCCGCGTACCGCAAGCTCGCCAAGGAATTGCACCCCGACAAGAACAAGGACAATCCCAAGGCGTCGGAGAAATTCTCCGACGTCACCAAGGCCTATGACATATTGTCGGACAAGACCAAGCGCGGCCAGTTCGACCGCGGCGAGATCGACGCCGAGGGCAATCCGGCGATGCCCTTCGGTTACGGCGGCGGCGGCGGATTTCGCGGCGATCAGCGGACGGGCCCGGGCGGTTTCAGCGGCTTCGGCAACGAAAGCAGTGACTTCGGCGGCATTTTTGACGAGTTGTTCGGCGGTCGCGGCGGCGGCGGCGCGGGCGCCGGTCCCTTCGGCGGTTTCGGCGGGCGCAGCGCGCCGCCGCAAAAGGGCGCCAATGTCGCCTACCGCCTTTCGGTCTCTTTCGTCGATGCCGCGACGCAGGCGCCGCAGCGGATCACGCTTGCGGATGGAGGAACGATCGACCTGAAATTGCCCGCCGGGGTCGAAACCGGCACGCAGATGCGCCTCGCTGGCAAGGGCCAGCCCGGACCCGGCGGCGCCGGCGACGGCATCGTGACGATCGGCGTCAAGGACCATCCCTTCTATGTCCGCGAGGGCGCGAACATCCGCCTCGACCTGCCGGTGACGTTGAACGAGGCGGTCGCGGGCGCGAAGATCAAGGTGCCGACCGTCGACGGCCCCGTGATGCTGTCGATCCCCGCAGGATCGACCTCGGGCAAGGTCATGCGCCTGAAGGGCAAGGGCTTCAGCCAGAAGAGCGGCGGACGCGGCGATCAGCTGGTACGGCTCGTCGTCGACTTGCCGGCGGGCGATGCGGCGCTGACGCAATTCGTCGGCGAATGGACCGATACCCGTGCGGTGCGCGCGGACCTGGGCGTGTGATGCGTGGCTGAATCCGGCGACAAGGCGGCCGTCGCCGCGATCGAGCGCGAGGTTGCCGAAGAGGTTACCCAGCAGTTCGTTGCCGAAGGCCATTCGCCGCACTCGCCCGAGGCCCGCGCCGAACGCGCCAAGCGGATCAAATTGCGCGCGCGGGCGCAGGGCGTCATCGATCGCGGCCGCGAGACGCTGGGTCCCGGGACGCGCGTCTTCCGGATTTTGCGCCGTGTCGTCGTCGGCACCTATACCGACGGCTTCATCCACGCCGGCAATCTCGCCTATCTGGCGCTGATCGCGCTTTTCCCCTTCTTCATCCTGCTCGCTGCGGCCTTTTCGATTTTCGGCGGCAGCGTCGGCGGTGAAGCGGCGATCGAGGCGGTCTTCTCGACGATGCCGCCGACCGTCGCCAAGGCGCTGTCGGGACCGATTCGCGAGGTGATGACCGCGCGCACCGGCATTTTTCTGTGGCTCGGCGCGCTGGTCGCCTTGTGGACGGTGGGCAGCCTGATCGAGACCGTGCGCGACATATTGCGCCGCGCCTATGGCACCCATTTTTCCAAGGGTTTTTTCCACTACCGGCTGCTGTCGATCGGCATCATCACCGGCGCGGTCGTGCTCATGCTGCTGTCGTTCAGCATGCAGGTGCTCATCGTCGGCATCGAACAATTCGTCACCCGCGTCCTGCCCGAACGTTTCCAATCGGTCGGTGTCGTCGCGATCTCGCGCGGGGTGTCGGGTTTGGGGTTGTTCGTCGCCATCTATATGCTGTTCTACAGCCTGACCCCGTCGAAATATCGGCGGAGGCAGTTCCCCAAATGGCCCGGCGCCCTGTTCACCACCCTGTGGTGGATCGGGGTGACGCTGGCGCTGCCGCCCTTGCTTGCCAGCCTGCTCAGCTATGACGCAACCTATGGCAGCCTCGCGGGTGTGATGGTCGCGCTGTTCTTTTTCTACCTCGTCGGATTGGGTATGGTGATGGGCGCCGAACTCAACGCCGCGCTCGTCGAGGTTGAGGATTTGGGCCACGACGCTATTGGGCGCGTCGACGATATCATTATTGAAAAGACCGGAGACACAAAATGACGGGTCTGATGCAGGGCAAACGCGGGCTGATCATGGGGCTCGCCAACGACAAATCGCTCGCCTGGGGTATTGCCAAGGCGCTCCACGGCGCGGGCGCCGAACTGGCGTTCAGCTATCAGGGCGATGTGATGCTCAAGCGGGTGAAGCCGCTCGCCGACGAACTGGGCTGCGATTTCCTGATCGATTGCGACGTGTCCGACATGGACAATCTCGACGCCGCCTTCGCGACGCTGTCGGCGCGCTGGCCGACGATCGACTTCGTCGTCCATGCGATCGGCTATACCAACAAGGAAGCGCTGCGCGGGGCCTATGCCGATGTCACGCTCGACGATTTCCTGATGACGATGAACATCAGCGTCTACAGCTTCACGGCGGTCGCGAAGCGCGCCCAGGCGATGATGACGCCGTTCGATCCCGAAACCGGCAAGGGCGGCGGCTCGCTGCTGACCTTGAGCTATTATGGCGCCGAAAAGGTGATCCCGCATTACAACGTCATGGGCGTCGCCAAGTCGGCGCTCGAGACCAGCGTCAAATATCTCGCCAATGATTATGGCCCGCAGGGGGTGCGCGTGAACGCGATCTCGGCCGGCCCGATCAAGACGCTGGCCGCGAGCGGCATCGGCGATTTCCGCCTGATCCTGAAATGGAACGAGTATAACGCTCCGCTGCGCCGCAACGTCACCATCGACGATGTCGGCGGTTCGGCGCTCTACCTGCTCAGCGACCTTGCGAGCGGCGTCACCGGCGAAACCCACCACGTCGACGCGGGCTATCACACGATCGGCATGAAGCAGGAAGATGCGCCCGACATCGCTTTGGCTTAAACCCCTCTCCCCTTGAGGGAGAGGGAGGGGCCCGTCGCGAAGCGATGGGAGGGTGAGGCTATGACCACCACGATAAGGCCCGCGACCGCAAACGATGCCGACGCGATCGACACCGTCATTCGCGCCGCCTTCGCCGGCACCGATTTCGGTCATCAGGGTGAAGCCGAACTGGTGCGGATGGTGGGCGAGGACGGCGACACGCTGGTGTCGCTGATTGCCGAGCGGGGCGGCGCGGTCGTCGGGCATGTGCTGTTCAGCCGGATGGACGTCGAGGCCGATGGCGCTGCGCGATCGGGCGCCGGTCTCGCGCCCGTGTCGGTCCTGCCCGGCCTGCAGGGGCAGGGTATCGGCGACACGCTGATCCGCGCCGGTCTCGATGCGCTGCGGAAACAGGGCGTCGCGATCAGCTTCGTGCTGGGCCATGCCGATTATTACCCGCGTTTCGGCTATTCGCCCGACCTCGCCGCGCGCTTCGCGTCGCCCTTTGCAGGGCCGCATTTCATGGCGATGATGCTGGACTCGGACGCGGCTTGGCCGCTAGGCGGACGGGCGGACTATGCACCCGCATTCGGTCGCTTGGGGTAGGCTATGAGTTTCAACAGCTTCGGACGCGTCTTTCGCTTCACGACCTGGGGGGAAAGCCATGGCCCCGCGCTCGGCGCCGTCGTCGATGGCTGCCCGCCGCGTCTTTCGCTCAGCGAGGCCGACATCCAGCCCTATCTCGACAAGCGCCGCCCCGGCCAGTCGCGCCACACGACGCAGCGGCAGGAACCCGACCAGGTGCGCATCCTGTCGGGGGTGTTCGAGGGCAAGACCACCGGCACGCCGATCAGTCTGATGATCGAGAATGTCGACCAGCGATCGAAGGATTATGGCGAGATCGCGCAGGCCTATCGCCCCGGCCACGCCGACTATGCCTATGACGCGAAGTATGGCATCCGCGACTATCGCGGCGGCGGCCGGTCGAGCGCGCGCGAGACCGCGGCGCGCGTTGCCGCAGGCGGCGTCGCCCGGCTCGTGATCCCCGAAGTGCAGATCCACGCCTGGGTCGCCGAAATCGGCGGCGATGCGATCGACCCGGCGAACTTCGACCTCGAGGAAATCGACCGCAACCCGTTTTTCTGTCCCGACCCCGCCGCCGCGCAGCGCTGGGAAGGGCTGATGGACGCCGCGCGCAAATCGGGGTCGTCGCTGGGCGCGGTGATCGAATGTGCGGCGAGCGGCGTGCCCGCCGGCTGGGGCGCGCCGATC
>NZ_JBOHHU010000018.1:0-55837 GCF_050725615.1 Sphingopyxis sp. | reverse complement strand
GTGCTGACCTCGGTCACCGGCTTTTCCTCCTATGATTTCGAAAAGAAGGTCGATGCCGATTTCGGGCCGAACCCGTCCTTCGCGTCGAGCTTTGCCGAGAAGTTCAGCCAGATGTCGCAGGAAGTCCGCCTCGCCTCGCCGACAACGGGTCGCATCGAATATATATTGGGCGGCTATTTCCATGTGAACGACTATGACCTGTTCCAGACGACACTGATCCGGTTCGGACCGTTCAACGGGCGCTCGAGCCGCAGTTTCCGGCAGGAGAATGTCGCGCTTTCGGGTTTCGGCAGCGCGACCTGGCACGTCACCGATAGCGTGCGCGTGATCGGCAGCCTGCGTTACACCTATGACCGCAAGACCGCCGACCAGACGCGCGTCAACATGGGGGTGGTTCAGCCGACCTGGCTCGCGACCCCGCTGTCGGGGCACCGCGTCGAGCGCGAATGGGATCCGTCGGTCGCGGTGCAGTGGGACGCGACCTCCGACGCGATGCTCTACGCCTCCTATGGCCAAGGCTCAAAGGCAGGCGGCTTCATCGGCGCCCAGGCGACGACGACGCAGGCGCAGTTCGAGATCGAGCCCGAGGCGGCCGAGACCTTCGAAGTCGGGGCCAAGCTCGCGCTCTTCGATCGCCGCCTGCGCTTCAACATCGCCGCGTTCCGGACCGATTTCACCAATTTGCAGGTGTCGTCCTTCGACGCGGTGAGCAACAGCTTCATCACGACCAATGCCGGCGAGGCGCGCAGCCAGGGTGTCGAGAGTGATTTCAGCTGGCAGATCGCCGACGGCGTATCGCTCAACGGATCGCTCGCCTATCTCGACGCCAAGTTCATCGATTTCCCCGGCGCGCCGTGCCCCTTCACCAACCCGACGTGTGTGCCGGCGAACAACAATGCCGCCGGACGGCCGCTGCCCCGCTCGCCCAAATGGAGCGGGACGCTGTTCGCCGATATTGTCATGCCGCTCAGCGATTCGGTCGACTTCGTCGCCAACGGCGGCATGACCTATCGCAGCAGCGCGTTCCTCGAAGAAAGCTATAATCCGGCGGCGGCGCAGGACAGCTATGCCAAATTCGACCTTCGGCTCGGCATTCGTGCGTCGAACAAGAAATGGGAACTCGCGATCGTGGGTAAGAATCTGACCGACGAACTGACCGCGAGCCACGCCTTCAACACGCCGCTCGCGGCCGGGATCATCTCGAAATTCATCCAGCCGCCGCGCACGATCGCGGTGCAGCTGGCGCTGAATTTCTGAACGCGGTGCAATGGGGTAAGCGCGCCGTCATACGCGCGGCAGGCAGGAAAAGGTCGTCCCGAGCTTATGACCGGTTTCAATCTTCTGGACGTCGAGACCTTCCGGCACGGGCATCCGCACGCGGCTTATGATGAATTGCGCGCCACCGCGCCCGTCTATCGCCACCCGGGTTCGGACAAGCAGGATCCCTTCTGGGTGTTGACCCGCTACGACGACATCCGCGCGGTGTCGCTCGATGGCGAGAATTTCACCTCGGCCGCCGGTTTTCGGGTGCCCACCGACAATCGCGGCGCGATGGATTCCGAGATAGGCCGGACGCTGAGTCGATTCATGCTAGCGATGGACAATCCCGAACATCAGGGGTTTCGCTCGCTGGTCAGCTCGGCCTTCCTCCCCTCGTCGTTGGCAAAGGTCGAGCCGCGGGTCCGCGCGGCGGTCGACCGGCTGATCGACAGTCTCGACGGCCGCGACGCGGTCGAATTCGTCACCGAGGTCGGGGCGATCGTGCCGATCCAGACGATCTGCGCGATCATGGGGGTCCCGCCCGAGGACGAATGGCGGGTGTTCGAATTCACCAATGCCGTCTTCGGCACCGACGATCCCGCGTTCGCGCCGTCGGTAGACGTCGCGAACGCGCGTTATCTGGCCATTTTCGACTATGGCCTCAGTCTGCTCGACGAGCGGCGGCGCGCGCCGCAGGACGACATGCTGACGGTGATCGCGAACGGGACGGTCGACGGGCGGCCGCTCGACGAGACCGAGCAGAAGAGCTTTTTCTCGAACATGATCGCGGCGGGCAATGAAACGACGCGCAGTTCGCTCGCGGGTGCGCTCTGGGCCTTGTCGCTGTTTCCCGACCAGCGCCGCCTGCTGGTCGAAAATCCGGAACGGACGGGCGCCGCAGTGCAGGAATTGCTGCGTTGGTTCAGCCCGGTGTTCCAGATGGCGCGCACCGCGAAAAAGGATGTCATGGTTGGCGGCACGATGGTGCGCGCCGGCGAACGGGTCGCGATGCTCTATGGCGCAGGCAACCACGATCCGGCGGTCTTTGCCGATCCGCACCGGCTCGATTTCGACCGCCCGAACGCCAACCGCCACGTCACCTTCGGCTATGGCGTCCACCACTGCCTCGGCTCGCGCCTCGCGACGATGCAACTCGGGCTGATTCTCGAGGCGTTCCTCCGCCGCTACCCCGATTATCAGGTCATCGGCGAGCCCGACTATATCCTGTCGAACTTCGTCGGGGCGATGAAGGCGTTGCCGATCGGACTCCGCTGAGCGTGCATCGGGCCGTCGACGGGCCGCTGCCGGCCGCCGGTCCCTCACGCCGTCGCGGCAAGGTCAGACGAGGGGGTGGTTCGGATCAAGACCGAATTGTTTCCGGCCGACGAGTTCGCGGGTGATGTCCCAATCCCAGAAGGCGTGGGAGCAGACGGTGTTGAGGTCGCGCCAGTAGCGCTGGATCGGCTGGCCAAGGTGGAAGCTCGATGCCCCCGCAGCCGCCATGATCGCTTTGCCGCACGCGATCCGAGCCTTCTCCGCCTCGCGCAGCGTGTTCAGGTCCCCCTTGCGCTCGTAGACATTTTCGCGGTCGTCATGTTGGCGCACGATCGCCCAGCGGGGTTATAGGTCCCCAGGGCGTGGTGATCTTGAAGCCTTGGGCTGATATGTGCCGTCGGTGCCACTTCGTCATGCAAGTCCGACGCGACTGTGAGAGCTTGACGGCAGGGTGGGCATCGCGGTTCAGGCACCTTGAAGAATTGGGAACGCATTCGGGCGTCCATACTCGGGCCCCTGTGTGCGGCGCGCGCCGGGCAAAGTCGACTTCGTCCAAAGACTTGGCCGCTAACCGGCTCGTTTCTACAACCTCGATATATCGATTCGATATAGAGGGGCTCCGCATTATTATTTTTATCGGAAGCACCGAGTCCGCACCTTCTGCTGGGACCAGGTCGCAATTGCGCGCGAAACACCGTGCAGCGATCCGGGCTGGAGGAGGGGTGACGCGATGAGAAAATTTTCAGTTGGAAGCCGGGCGTTTTTGTTGCTGGGCGCGATGTCGGCGCTGACGGCGCCCCAGGTGGCGTTTGCGCAGGATGGAGCCGTCACGGCAGACGGGCTCGAGGAGATTGTCGTCACCGCGCGCAAACGCGAGGAGAAGCTCCAGTCGGCGCCGCTTTCGATTGCCGCGTTCAGCGGCGACGCGCTGGAAAAGGCGGGGATCGACGATTTTTCGGAGATTGCGAGCCGGGTGCCGGGCTTCACGCTCAACCCCGACAACGTGTCCGAGCCCAATATTTTCCTGCGCGGCATCGGCACCGATATCGAGAGCGCGGCGTCGAGCGCAGCGATCGGTTTCTTCCTCAACGACGTTTATCTGCCGCGCGCATCGGGTACGGCGATCGAGCTTTTCGACCTCGAGCGCGTCGAGATCGTGCGCGGCCCGCAGGGAACGCTTTACGGCAAGAACGTCGTCGGCGGTGCGATCAATTTTATCACGCGTAAGCCGACCGACGAATTTCGCGCCGGCGTCGAAGCCGGGATCGGCAACTATGGTTCGTTCGATGTGAAGGCCAATGTCGCCGGCGGCATCGGCGAGGGGCTGTCGGGGAGCCTCGCAGCGTCCGCGCGGCGGCGCGACGGCTTCGCCTTCAACAGTTTCACCGGCAACGACGTCGAGGATCTTTCGGCGTTCGGCGTGATGGGCCAGCTCCGCTACCAGGCGGGTAACAGCCTCGACATCCTGCTTTCGGGTGATCTCACGCGGCGGCGCGGCGGCGGCAAATGGGTCGATATCCAGACGCCGTCCACGCACAATATCCCCTTTGTGAACCCCGATCCGCGGCGTGGCCCCAACAATATCGACGGCAAGCAGGATGCCGATCTGGGCGGCGTACACTTGAGCGCCAATTGGGACACGGGCTCGGGCACGCTGACCTCGATCAGCGCGTATCGCGAGGGCAAATTTGCCGCGCTCAACAACGATGCCGGCAGCTTCATCGATTTCACCAGGCTCGTTTATGACGGCAATGGCCGAATCGATTTCTTCGCGATCGATCGCACCCAATTCAACGACGACTATTTCATCAACAACAAGATGGAGAAGGTCGAAAGCTTCTCGCAGGAATTCCGTTATCGTTCTGACTGGGACGGCGCGTTCAACCTGCTCGCGGGTGTCTATTACCAGCATGAGAAAGTCGACCGTGTCGAGGATTCGGACTATATCTTCATGCGCTTCTTCGCGCAGGGCCGCGAGATCGCCGAGACGCGTCTGAAGTCGGACACCTGGGCGGCGTTCCTCGAGGGCACCTATGACTTCACCGACACGCTCGGGCTGACCGCCGGGATTCGCTATACCAAGGACAGCAAGCGCTTTTCGGTCGATCGCGAGACGATCGGCGATTTCCTCGGCGCCGATTTCGAGGACGAAAACGGCAATTTCACCCGCGCCTTCACCGCGTCGGACAAGCAGAGCTGGGATGCGTGGACACCGAGCGTCAACCTGCACTGGAAACCGGCCGAGGATATCTACCTCTACGCGCTCGTTTCCAAAGGCTATAAATCGGGCGGGTGGAATGGCGAAAATGCGACGAACCCGGGCGAAGCGCGCGCGTCGTACAACCCCGAATTTGCCTGGAACTATGAGGTGGGCGCCAAGACGACGTGGCTCGACAACCGGCTGCGGTTCAACGCGACGGGCTTCTGGACCGAGTATAAGGATCTCCAGACGCAGCAGTTCGTGATCTTCGATCCCAATCTGCCGGCCGACAATGTGATCGCCAATGCGGGCAAGGCACGCGTCAAGGGCGTCGAGATCGAAACCGCAGTCGTCCCCGTCGACGGGCTGACGCTATTTGCCAACTACACCTATATGGACGCGAAGATCACCGGCGACCTGATCAGCACCGAACTGCGTTTCGATTTCGGCTGTTTCTGCAACATCCCTGTCCCGACCAATTTGAAGGGCAATGTGCTGCGTCGTTCGCCAGAAAATTCGTTCAGCATCGGCGGCGATCTGACGGTTCCGCTCAGCAGCCGGTTCAACGGCTTTGTGCGCGCCGACTACAACTGGACCGACGATTTCTTCTTCGACAACGAGAACAGCCCGCGCACGCGGCAGAAATCGGTCGGGGTGCTCAACGGATCGATCGGCATCGCGACCGAGGACGACAAATGGGAATTGCGTGTCTGGGCCAAGAATCTGACCAACGAGCTTTATGAATCGGGGAAGAGCGACGTCATCGGCTCGGTCCTCGTCTCCTACAATCCGCCGCGCACCTATGGCGCGACGCTCCGCTGGAAATATTGACCGCGTGGGGGCGAGCGGCGATGCGTATCGGGCTGGTCGGCTTCGGGTTCATCGGGGCCGAGCTTTACCGGCGCGTCGCCGCAGGCGACGGTCCGGGCGAAATCATTTTCGTCCACGGTCGTTCGCGTGAGCGACTGGCGGGCTTGCCCGGCGAGCTGATCCTTGATGATCTGTCGAAAGCGCCCGACCTCGCGCCTGACCTGGTCGTCGAAGTCGCAGGGCCGGAGATCAGTCACCAGCACGGCGAAACGCTCCTCTCGTTCGCCGACTATATGCCGCTGTCGCTGACCGCGCTCGCCGACGCGGCGCTGTGTGACCGGCTTATTCTCGCGGCGGCGCGATCGCGCCGCTCGTTGCTCGTCGCGCATGGGGCGCTCGTTGGCCTCGACAGCCTCGTCGAATGGCAGGGCATGTGGGACGAGGTTGTGATTAGTTTCCGCAAGCCGCCCGCGAGCCTCGGAATATCGGGCGTCGAAGCCACGCGGGAAAAGCTGCTGTTTGACGGCAGCGTGCGCGACATCGCCGCGCACTATCCGCACAATGTCAACGCGATGGTCGCCTGCGCGCTCGCGACCGTCGGGCTCGATCGCTGCCGCGCGCGGCTGGTCGCCGATCCGGCGATCGACCATCTCGAACTCGCGGTCGAGGCGCATGGGCGCGATGGCTCGCAGATATCGATCCGCCGCCGCCAGCCCGCGCGCGGCGTGTCGGGCAGCGAAATGGCGGCGGCGGTCTACAGCTCGATCCGCCGCGTCGGCGGATTGTCGGACGCGATGGCATTCGTATGAAGGAAGGCGCGCCCGTTCCGGTCCAGCAGGTCGTCGACGGCTTGGCCTTTACGGTCTTTCACGCCCGCGTGCTCGCGCTCGTCGCGGGGGTGATTCTGCTCGACGGTTTCGATATCCAGCTTGCCGCCTTCGCGGCGCCTGCGATCATCGCCGATTGGCAGATCGGATCGGCCGCGCTCGCTCCGGTCATGGCGGCATCACTGCTCGGCATGGCCGTGGGAACCGCCATCGGCGGACGGATCGGTGATCGCTACGGACGGCGTGCGGCGCTGATCGGCGCCGCTTTCTGGTTTGGCGCGACCGCACTGTTCACTGCGCTGTGCAGCGACGTGACCAGCTTTTCGGTGCTGCGCTTCATCACCGGTCTCGGGCTTGGTGCTGCAGTCCCGAACGCGACCGCGCTCGTCGCCGAATGGATGCCCGCAAGAACGCGCAGCTATGCGCTTTCCGTGATTTCGGTCGGCGTGCCGTGCGGCGGGATCGTCGGCGCCGCGCTCGCGTCGTGGCTGATCCCGGCCTATGGCTGGCCGACGGCCTTTCTGGTCGGAGGCGGCCTGCCGCTGTTGCTCGGCGCCGTGATGATCGGCGCACTCCCCGAATCCCCGATGTTGCTCGCGCGGCGCGGAGGTGCCGATGGACGGATCGCGGCGCTGGTCGCCAAGGCGGGCGGCACCGCGACGGGCCCCTTCGCGCCGCCATCGATCGTGGCGCAGGGCGGCCATGTCCTTGCCCCGTCGCTGCGGCGATCGATGATCGGGATGAGCCTCGCCTTCTTCGCGGCGTTGATGGCGGTCTATGCGTTGCTGAGCTGGGTTCCCGTGCTGCTGACCGGCGCGGGCTTCGACATGGCGAGTGCGATACGCGGCGCGATGATCCTCAACCTGTCGGGGGTCGCGACCTCGTTCGCGCTGACCTGGCTGATGCTGCGCATCGGATCGCGGCGCACGATGATCGGGACGATCGGCGCGGGGCTCGCGGCGCTGGCCTTCTGGGCCGTGCTGCTCCACACGCCCGGCGTGCCGCGCGGCGCGATCCTGTTCGGGGTCGCCCTCGCCGGGGCGGGCGTGCTGTCGTTGCAGGTGCTGTTGCTGACCCTGTCGGCGCATGTCTTTCCGGTCGAATGCCGGTCGGCGGGGATCGGCTATGCGATCAGCATCGGCCGGCTCGGTGCGATCGCGAGTGCGTTCGGCGCGGGGCTTTTGCTCGCGCGGCCGAACGGACTGCTGCTGTTTTTCGGTCTGGTCGCGGCGGCGCTTCTCGTACTGGCGGCCGCGATGCTGCTCGTCGACCGCCACCTGCCGACGCGGAGTTAATCGCGCGGCGGCCAAGGCTTTGCTGGCGCCTTGAACGACGGTTTGCCGATCAGCGGCGACGACAGCGCATAGAAGCCGTGGTTGGTGAAGGCCCACAGGATATTGCGGTCATATTCGGCGAAGATGCCATAGGTCAGGTTGCCTTGCGACTGGCCGCCGGTTTCGGCTTCGGTCGGGAAGCGGGGGACGAAATAGCCGGCGATCGTCGGCTTGGTCGGGTCCTTCACGTCGAAGATCTGCACCCCGCCATTGTAAAAGGCATAGGCGACCACCCCGTCGCGGAAGCGACCGGGCTGGGTGAGGTAGCCCGAACGTTTGGGCCCGAAGCTGCCGCGCCGCTGGCAGAAATCGGTGAAAGCCGCATCGGCGGGCGGGCTCGGCCGCGGGAATTTCGCCGCGATCTTCAGGTCCGCCGGATTGCGCGCGTCGACGACGAGAATGTCCTTGTACGGTTCGTAGCATTCGTCGTTCATCGGATAGCCGTTGGTGAAGATATAGCCGGTGCGCTCATATTGGCTGAGGTCGACATTATCGAATTCGGTGCCGGCGAATTTCGGAACCTGATTGACGTGCCCGACGATGCGGATGTTCGCGGGATCGCTGATGTCGAGCGAATAGAGGCCGAGCCCCGCCATCGCACCGAAGGCGATCCGGCCGCCCTCGTCGGGCGCTTTGGTCATAAAGGGCGGCATCCGCGATCCGAACCATGAGGTGCGGTTGCCCGCGCGCGGGTTCATCAGATAGGCGGCCTCATGCTCGGGATCGCCAAGAATCTGGCCGGGCGCCGCGAACTGGCTGACGAAGGTCGGGTTCGCGGGGTCGCTCATGTCCCAAACCTGATAGCCCGGCGTATAGATATAGTCGGCGAATTCGGTCAGCATGAAACGGTCGTCAGGAGCCGCCGACAGGAACATATATTTGCCTCCGTTCCACGCCGGAATGTCGAGCACACCTGACCCTTGCTGCGCGCCGAGCGGCGCGTCGGGATGGCGATAGTCGCTCGTGCGTTCGGCGATGAGGCGCCATTGGTCGGGCAGCGGCCCGTCCATCGCATAGACGCGAAAACCTTTCAGGCCCTTCCAGTGCTTGAGCGTTTCAACCCCTTGGGGCTCGCGATATTTCTCGTCCATGATGCCATAGCGCGGCACTTCAAACGCCTGCACCATCACATATTTGCCGAGCCCCCTGTGCCACGAGATGTTCGCGGCGCCGAAGCCTTCGCCCTTGCCATAGGGATTGACGATGTCGGGCTTGCCATAGGCACCGATGCGCTGGCCGCGTCGATAGACGAGCTTTGCTTTGCGCGGGTCGGTGATGTCGAACACACCCACCCCCGCGCGGTAATAGGTATACATATAGCGTTTGCCGCCGAAGTCGGCGATCGACTGCCAGGTGTGCCCGGTCGACGGAATGAAGTTGGTGAAGCCGAGGACTTCGACATTCTTTTTATAGCTTTGCTGGTCCCAATGATCGAGCTGACCCGGAAAGTTCGGCGCCGAGCGGACGAGCGGCGTCGCCTTGGGATGAACGAAGCGCCCGGTCGCGGCGTCCATGCCATAATCCTTGCCCGGCACCGGTGGTTCGGGTTTGCGGTCATAGGTGAGGTTCCACCAGGCGCGGATATCGGGATCGGGAATGTCGCTTTCGTGCGCCGTCAGCGGCGGGACGGGCTTTGTCACATTCTCTGCCGGCTCATCGGCGAGCGACGGGGCCGCGAGCCCGGCCAGAAGAAGGGCAAGGACGCCCCCGGTTGCCGCGCGCGTGACGAGATGGTGCCGCATTCAATCCTCCCAGAATGAAAATCGGTCCTGTTTGTCGGCCCGCACGCCATGGTGATCCAATATTCGATGGCCGGGGTGCTATAATCTTTCATGGATAGCGCTGGCCATCGGCCGCTGCCGCGCACTTTGCGCCTGGATATAATCAAAATAGAATATAGAGCGACATATTATCTATTATATAGATATATGAACATGGCTAGGTGTCGCTTGTCCGATCATTCAGGCCGATACGAAACCTCCCCGCAAGAGGACAGGGTACGCCGGCCGCTGGGGAGGGTTAAAGATGCGAATGAACCGAAACTGGCGCTGCGTCCTGCTCGCGACCGCCGCCGCCGGGGCGCTGCCCGGCATCGCTGCGGCCCAGTCGGCGCCGGCCGACGCCAAGGCGCCCGCCGCCACCGAGGGCTATGGCGACGAAATCGTCGTCACCGCGCGCAAGCGCGAGGAAAGCCTGCAGGATGTGCCGATTTCGGTGCAGGCGTTCAGCAGCGCCGCGCTCGAACGATCGGGTATCAAGGATTTCTCCGAAATCGCCTATCGCGTTCCCGGCCTCAAACTCAGCGCCGAACGCGCGGTCGATACCGAACTTTTCATCCGCGGCATCGGCTCTGACATCCAGGGGGCGGGCGCCGACGGCGCGGTCGGTATCTTCCTCGATGGCGCCTATCTGTCGCGTGGCACCGGATCGCTGCTCGATCTGTACGATCTCGAGCGCGTCGAGGTGCTGAAGGGCCCGCAGTCGCTGCGCTTCGGCAAGAGCGTGGTCGGCGGCCTCATCAACTATGTGACCAAAAAGCCTGGCAAGGAATTCGAAGGTCGCTTCGAGGCGAGCTATGGCAATTACGACAAGCTCGATGCCGCCGCCTCGGTGCGCGGGCCGGTGTCCGACACGCTCGGGCTCGGCCTCACCGTCAGTTCGCGCAAGCATGACGGCTATGCCGTCAACACGCGCGGCGGCGACGAAGAGGACCAGAATGTCCAGTCGGTTCGCGGTCAGCTCCGCTGGCAGCCCGACGCGACGCTCGATATCAATCTGGCGGCCGATTATACACGCCACCGCGATGGCGCGCGCTGGGTCGACATTATCGTTCCCGGCGACAGCGAGGAAGTGACCTATAACAGCTTCTTCGCGCCGCCGATCGCCAGTCTGCCGGGCTTTGTGCTACCGAACCGCAATGCGCCGTTCCAGAGCGTCGAACATCGCCGCGGTGCGCATAATTTCACCGGTTTCCAGAATTCGGACATGTACGGCCTCAGCGCCTCAATCGAATGGCAGCCGAGCGACGCGATCAGCATCGTGTCGCAGACCGCATGGCGCGTTTCCTCGCTCGCAGCGCGCGAGGACGGCTCAGGCATGTTCTTCAACTTCGCGATCGATCCCGCGACGAACGCGCCCGACGTCACGCCGGCGATGCTCGCCGGGCTTGACACCTATCTCGGGACCGTTCCCGACAGCTATTTCGACAGTGGCAAGGCGGAAGATGTGCGGCAATTCTCTCAGGAGTTGCGCCTGCGCTGGAACAATGGCGGCCCGCTCCAGATCGAAGGCGGCGTCTTCTACATGCGCGAGAACATCCGCCGCGCCGAGGATGTGAACTTCCTGTTCCCCGATTTCCAGGCGATCACCGAATTCGCCTTTGCCCAGGCGTTCGGCGGCACCCCGGCGTCGCCATTCCCGGGCAGTAACCACACCGTCACGACGTCGAAGAATGATAATATCGGCGTGTTCGGCGAACTCGGCTACAGCATCACCGACCAGCTCACGCTCGAAGCGGGGCTGCGCTATGCCTATGATCGCAAGAATTATTCGAACGACCGCTCGGGCGTGTCATTCGAGGGCGCGCCGGTCAATTTCACCGTTGCGGACAAGCAGAGCTGGGACGCCTGGTTGCCGAGTGTGACGCTGCGCTATGAACCGAGCGACAACGCGACGCTTTATGCGCGCTATGCGAAGGGCTACAAGCCCGGCGGCTGGACCGGCGAGGATGCCAATACGCCCGCCGAAGCATTGGTATCGTTCGATCCCGAAACCGCCGACAGCTTCGAACTCGGCGCGAAGCTCGCGCTCGCCGACCGGCGGTTCTTCATCAACGCCGCAGCCTATTACACGCTCTATGACAACCTGCAGACCAACCAGTTCCTGTCGCCGGGGCCCGGCCTGCCGCCCGACAATTTCGTGTTCAACGCGAAGAACGGCACGCGCGCCTATGGCCTCGAACTCGATGTGCAGGCGCGGCTCACCGATACGTTCAGCATCTCGGGCAATTATGCCTATTCACGCTGCAACTTCACCGGCGAGCTGATCATCGACGATGACGGCACCGACCTCGACGGTAACAGCTGCCGCCGGACCCCGAAGCATGCGTTCGGCGTCGCCGCCAATCTCGACCAGCCGATCAGCGAGAGTCTCGTGCTCGTCGCGGGGAGCGACTTCCAGTACACCGGCGCCAATTTCTTCGACAATCCGAACACGCCGATCCTGAAATTCGACAGCGAAATCCTGCTGAATGCCCGCATCGGCATCCGTGATGCCGATGACAAATGGGAATTGACGGCGTGGGCGAAGAACCTGACGAACGAGCTCAATTACACGAGCAAGCTCGAACTGTTCGGCACAATATACGGCACCTATATTCCGCCGCGCACCTATGGCGTGACGGCGCGGTTCCGGTTCTGAGAAGCAGGGAGACGACGATGAAAGGCGGCAGCAAACATTGGGCCTGCGGCGCGGCGATGTTGGCGGCACTGTTTTGTCCCGCAGTCCTCGCTGCCGCCGATTGGTCTGGTGGCCATGGCGCCGACCCGATCGACGTGCGCGACCCCTGGCTGAAGGCATGGCAGGAGGCGACGCCCGAAAACCCGCCCGCCGACCCCGTGCCCGGGGTCGATTACGGTATGAATCCCGACGGCAGCTTCCGCCACCCCGCCTCTACGCGGCTCACCACCGAGGTTCCGGGTTTTCCCGGCCAGCTCGATCATTGGGATCAGAATAGTTACACGAAGAATGTCGAGGTCGTCGCTTTCTATCCGGCGGTGACCTCGCCCTGGCATGCTTGGGCGAATGTCGTCGATTTCGATGGTCGGCGTTACCTCTACACGCACGACCGCGATTACCTCCGCATCCTCGACGTCACCGACCCCAAGCACGCGAAGACCGTCTGGTCGAAAGGCGGGGTGTGGAGCGCGGAAGGGTCGAGCGAGGATTGGGACGCGGCGGCGGTCACCGATTATTTCGGCGGCGTCACGATCGCGTGGAACAAGAAGCTGCAGCGCAATGTCCTTGTCGCCTCCTACGAGATCGGGCGCTTCGGGCTGATGGAGGACAAAAGGCGTCAGCCCGACAAGGTCGCGGCGCAACGCCGCTATAATTCGTTGAAGGGCTTCAAGGTCTTCGTGATGGAAGGCCCGACCCCCGACAAATGGAAGCTGATCGCGACGCGGACCACCGACGCCAAACATCCCGACGCCCCTATCGGCGAACAACAGGGATCGGGCGCGCTCGACGCTGTGACCTGGTGGGGCGGCAAATATATGCTGCTCTCGGCGGCGCCCGACGACAGCTACAGCCTGACCGAATATCCCGACTATCTCTATTCGCCCGGTTATCAGGTCTGGGACATGGACGATCCGGCGAACCCGAAGTTCGTCTCGCAGATCACCGTGCCGGGGCAGCAACTCGGCGACAAGGACAGCGAAGCGGCTTATCTGGCCAATCCGCGCGCGGGCAACCGGACGAGCTGGATGGGATCGCGCAATCCGATCGTGCTGACGAAGCCGGTCGAGCAGGGCGGCAAGGTCGGCTTCGGCGGCATGGGCGGGCTGGGCTTCTACACCTTCGACCTCAGCGACCCGGCCGCGCCGAAGACGCTAGGTCATTTGAGCGTCCCGCCGAGCTACGCCGGGACCGAGTTCGACAATGTCGACGTCAGCCAATATGATCGCACCGGCTTCGTCTTCTCGAACGGCTATCCGATGAACGAGAGCTGTTTCGAGCCCTATAAGGATATTTTCTCGATCGACGTGCGCGATCCCGCGCATCCGAAGGTCGCGGCGAAATTCCCCCGTCCGAAACCGCCGGCGGGCGCATCCTTCACCGATTTCTGCCAGCGGCGCGGCAGTTTCGGGCCGAAACGGTCGGGCGGCCTCGGCCAGCCCGAACGCGGACGGCAGGGGCTCGCCATCTACGCCTTCTACAACGCCGGCATCCAGATCTTCGACGTCAAGGATCCGGCGAAGCCGACGATTGCGGGCTATTTCGTCCCACGCTTCCCGACCGAAAAGGAACTGCCAAGCTATACGTTCGGCAATTCGACCTTCGCGGTCTACACCGAATATGACCGCAACATCATCTGGGCCTTTTCGGTGAACGGCGTCTATGCGCTGTCGAGCCCGCTGCTCGGCAAGCCGAGCCTTGGCGCTCCAAAGACGATATGGCCCCCACGCCGCTGAACCCCTGACTGGAGAATGATTATGCGCGCATGTCATATCGCGCTGGCGGGAGCCTTGCTCCTCGCCGGATGCTCGAACGCACCCGCCGAAAAGACCGCAGAGAAACCTGCGGAACCCGCAGGCGACAACATCCTGCACATCAGCTGGGGCGGGATTGCCGAGGCCGATGCGGGCGAGGCGAAGCGGCACTGGTCGACCTGGGCGATCAACCTCGTCGATGGCGGGGCGGCCTATGGCTGGCTGTCGGACAAGGGGGTGCCCCTGCCGCACGCGCTGAATTTCGAGCTCGCGGGCAATGGCAAGATCGCGGCGGTTGCGCTCGACAACCGTTTCGAGCCGGTGGTGCGCGAGGATGGATCAATGTCCCAGACCGCGGAGGGATCGCCGGTGCGGCGTTTCGCGCTGCTCGGCTCGGCCAAGGGACCCGAGGGGCCGTATCAGACGCTCGTCGAGGGTGAGGCCAAGGCCGACGCGCAGACGGTCGTGAAGCTGCCCAAGGAAGCTTCGGCGCGCTGGCTGCGGCTGCGCATCGACAGCAATTGGGCGGGGAAGGGGCAGACGCGGCTGTCGGACCTTGCGGTCATCGGCACACTCGAACAGCGCGGCGCGGCGGCGGTCGCCGATGCCGAGGCGAGCGGCATTTACAGCCATGAATATGGCCCGATCCTGCTGCGGCAAAAGGGCCACGAGGTCTTCGGCTGCTACAATGACGGCCTCGGTTCTTTGCGCGGTACGGTCTTCGGTCGCATCATGCGCCTCGCCTGGTTCTCGAAGGAGGAAGGCAGCATCGGTTCGGCGACGCTGGTCGCGGCGAACGGCAAGCTCTATGGCTTCTGGTATCGCCCCGAAGACAGGATGGGCAGCCCGTGGAACGCGGTGAGGGAGAGCGGCCTCGATGGCGCCGACCTCGGCAAGTGCCGCGCGGCGCTCTATCCGCCGGCCTGATACCGAGGATGCCTATGACGAGCCCGAAATTTTCCGTTGCCGTGCCGAGTGTGGAAATTGCTGGAAGCGACGAGCGCTTCCCGGTCCGCCGGATATTCTGCGTCGGCCGGAACTATGCCGAGCATGCGCGCGAGATGGGCGGTTCGCCTGAGCGCGAGCCGCCCTTTTTCTTCGCCAAGCCGGCCGATGCGGTCGTCGGCGGGACGGCGGATATCGCGATGCCGCCGCGCACCGCGAACCTGCATCACGAGGTCGAACTCGTCGTTGCGCTCGGCAGCGGCGGCCGCGACATCGCGCAGGATGCGGCGATCGGGACGGTGTTCGGCTATGCGGTCGGCAACGACCTGACGCGCCGCGACCTGCAGGCGGAGGCAAAGGGTGCCGGGCGGCCGTGGGACATGGCGAAGGGCTTCGATTACAGCGCGGCGATCTCGGCGATCCGTCCCGCGTTGGATATCGGTCATCCGGCGAACGCGCGCATCTGGCTCTCGGTCAACGGCGAATTGCGGCAGGAGGGCGATATCGCCGACATGATCTGGCCGGTCGCCGACATCGTCGCCGAACTGTCGACCTATGTCGAGCTGAAGGCCGGCGACCTCATCTACACCGGCACGCCCGCCGGCGTCGGCCGGATCGCGGCGGGCGATCTCGTCGAAGGCGGCATCGAAGGCATCGGCACGATCGCCAACTGCTTCGTCTGACCGCTCTCTATAACGTATCAAGTATAACGGGACGGTCTTTCGGTATTATTTGTTTATGACGGAGACGCCTAGGCCGGTGGGCAGAGGACGGCTCTCGCATGAAGGATCGCGCATGAAATCGACCAATGTTGCCCGCAACGTCGTGGGGGCGCTCCGCGACATGGGCGTGCGCCACGTCTTCGGCGTGCCGAGCGGCGGCTGGGTCGATTATATGGAGGCGATCCGCACCACCGATGGCATCGACTTCGTGCTCGCGAGCCACGAGGGCGGCGCGGCATTCATGGCCGACATTTGCGGGCGGCTGACCGGGGTTCCCGGTGTCTGCTTCGGTACCTTCGGACCCGGTGCGACCAACCTCGCAACGGGCGTCGGCGGCGCGACGCTCGACCGCTCGCCGATGATCGCGCTGACTGACGAAATGCCCGCGGCGCTGCGCGGCCGCACGGTGCAGATGGCGATCGACCATCAGGCGCTGTTCGCGCCGCTGACCAAGGCGACGACGCGGATCGAGGCTGACAGTGTGGTTGCGACGCTCGCCGACGCGGCGCGTATCGCGCTGTCGGGGCGTCCCGGCGCGGTGCATGTCGGGCTGCCGCAGGGCATGAGCGCGGAGGCGGTCGAGGTCGCGACGATCGGCGCGATCGCAGCCGATCCCGTGCCCGCTCCGGCGCCCGCCGACATCGATGCGCTCGCCCAGGCCTTCGTGGCGGCCGAAAAGCCCGTGCTCGCAATCGGCCTCGGCGCGGTCCGTGCCGGAGTACAGGATCGCGTCGTTGCACTCGCCGAGCGCTTCGGCCTGCCGGTGCTGCTCACCCCGATGGCCAAGGGCATGGTCGCTGAAGATCACCCCAATTATGCCGGCGTGCTCTTTCACGCGTTGTCCGACATGGTCGGGAAGACGCATGCCGAGGCCGATCTGGTCGTCGCGGTCGGCTATGACCCGATCGAGTTCAATTACGAAAGCTGGATGAAGGACGGGCTCGCGCTCGCCAGCATCGACATCGCGCCCGCGGATATCGACCGCGCCAAGCATCCGGTCGCCGCCGACGTCGTCGGGGCGATCCCTCCCTCGCTCGATGCCCTGCTCGCGCTGCCCGCGGCGACGAAGGGCTGGGACCTCGCCGCGCTCGCCGGGCGCAAGGCGGTGATGTTCGGGAAGCTGGCCGGGCGTGACGGAGCGTTCGGACCCTGTGCGGCGCTCGACGTGCTCCGCGACGTTCTGCCCGACAACGGCATCATGGCCTGTGACGTGGGGGCGCATACGCATCTGATCGGCCAGCATTGGCGGACGCCGGAGCCCGGCACGCAGATCATGACCAACGGCTGGTCGGCGATGGGGTTCGGGCTTCCCGCCGCGATCGCCGCCAAACTCTGCCGCCCCGACACGCCCGTGTGCTGCGTGCTCGGCGACGGCGGTTTCCTGATGACCGTCGGCGAGCTTGCGACTGCGGTGCGCGAAAAGCTGCCGCTGGTGATCGTCGTCTTCACCGACAACGACCTCGCGCTGATCCGCATCAAGCAGGAAAGGAAGCAGAATCCGATCTATGGCACGCCGGTGCGTGCCGAAGGGACGATCGGCGGCCCGTCACTGTTCGGCGTGCCGGTGACGGTCGCGCGCGATCCGGCCGAATTCCGCACCGCGCTTGAGGCGGGATTCGCTGCGGACGGTCCGGTGATCGTCGAGGCGCTGCTCGATAGCCGCGAATATGACGAACTGGTGCTGCGCAAGGACAAGCCATGATGCACGTCGCATTCGACGCCGGCCGGTCGCTGCTGATCGGCGGCCGCTGGGAAGCGGCGGAGGCGACGATGCCGGTGATCAACCCCTGGTCGGGTGAGGCGCTCGGCGCGGTCGCTTGTGCCGATGCGGGTCACGTCGAGCGCGCGGTGGCGAGTGCAAAGCGCGGAGCCGAGGCGATGCGCGCGCTGCCCACCGGCGAACGATCGCGCATCCTTCACAAGACGGCGACGGCACTTGAAACCGATGGCGAGCGCTTTGCCGCCACGATCACTGCGGAGATTGGCAAGCCGATCCGTGCGGCACGGCGCGAGGTTGCACGCGCGGTCAACACGCTGCGCCTCTCGGCCGAAGAAGCGGTGCGGCTCGCGGGCGAGACGATCGCCTTCGACAGCTTTCCGGGTGGCGAGGCGCGCTCGGGATATTATGTCTATGAGCCCGTCGGCGTGATCGCGGCGATCACGCCGTTCAACGACCCGCTCAACCTCGTCTGTCACAAGCTCGGTCCCGCTTTCGCCGCGGGCAATGCGGTGGTGCTGAAGCCCGCCGAGCAGGCGCCGCTCGTCGCGATCATGCTCGCACGTTTGCTGCTATCGGCGGGATTGCCGGAGGAGGCGCTTTGTCTTCTGACGGGGCGCGGCAGCCATTTCGGCGATGCGCTGACGGGGCATGCCGGCGTCGCGATGGTCAGCTTTACCGGCGGCGCGCGCGTTGGCGAAGCGATCTGCCGCGCGGCGGGGATCAAGCGGCTGGCGATGGAGCTTGGCGGCAACGGCCCGGTCATCGTGATGGATGATGCCAATATCGAAAAGGCGGCCTTGGCATGCGCTGCGGGCGCCTTTGGCGCGGCCGGGCAGAATTGCATCGGGGTCCAGCGCATTTATGTCCACGACGCGGTTTTTGAGGCGTTTCAGGGCGCGCTCCTTGCGGCACTCGCCGCGCTGCGCGTCGGTGACCCGATGGACAGCGAAACCGACATCGGCCCGATGATCGGCGGCGCTGAGGCGGAGCGCATGATCGCCTGGACCGTCGAGGCGGTATCGCGCGGTGCAACGCTGCTCGCCGGCGGCGAGCGCGCTGGGACGCTCGTGCGGCCGACCTTGCTCGCGAATGTTCCGGACGATGCAAGCATTGCCTGCCACGAGGCGTTCGGGCCAGTCGTGAGCCTGTTCCGTTTCACCGACCTCGATGCGGCGATCGACGCCGCCAATCGCGCCGACTACGCGATCCACGCCGCGCTGTTTTCCGAATCGCTTCGCACGGTACGCTACGCGGCGGGCCGGCTGCGCGCCGCCGGGGTGATGGTCAATGATTCGACCGACTACCGCCTCGACGCCATGCCGTTCGGCGGCGCGGGGCGGGGGAATATGGGGCGCGAGGGTGCGCGCTATGCCGCGCGCGAAATGTCGCAGACGAAGGTAATATGTTTCCATGACGCTTGATGCCGCCAACCTGAACCGGGTCGCCTGCGAGGCGATGGATGCCGCCGACCCGCTCGCGCCTCTGCGCGCGCATTTCGATCTGCCGGACGGGATGATCTATCTCGACGGCAATTCGCTCGGCGCGATGCCAAAGGATGCCGCCGCCCGCGCGCATCAGGTCGTGACGCGCGAATGGGGCACCGACCTCATCAAGAGCTGGAACAGCGCGGGCTGGTTCGATCTGCCGGTGCGGCTCGGCGACAAGCTCGCGCCGCTGATCGGCGCCGCACCGGGCGAGGCCGTGATCTGCGATTCGACGAGCCAGAATCTGTTCAAGGTTCTCTCGGCGGCGGTCGCGCTACGTCCCGACCGCAGCGTGCTGATCCTCGAAGGCAGCAATTTCCCGACGAACAACTATATCGCACAGGGTGTCGCGGCGGCGACCGGCGGACGCGTCAAGGTCCGGCTTTGCGAAAAGGACGAGATCGCGGATGCGATCGACGAAGACACGATCGCGCTCGCCATCACCCACGTCCATTACAAGACCGGCCATATCCACGATATGGCGGCGATCACCGCGCGCGCGCAGGCAGCCGGGGCGCTCGCCATCTGGGACCTTTGCCACAGCGCGGGGGCGATGCCCGTCGACCTGAATGGCGCGGGCGCCGATTTTGCGGTTGGCTGCACCTATAAATATCTGAACGGCGGGCCCGGCTCGCCCGCCTTTCTGTTCGCGGCGAAGCGGCATCAGGGGCAGGTGCTCCAGCCGGTCACCGGCTGGTGGGGGCATGCCGCGCCCTTCGCCTTTGAGCCCGTATACCGGCCGCAGCACGACATCCGCCAGTTCCTCATCGGCACCCAGCCGATCGTGTCGATGGCGCTCGTCGAGGTCGGGCTCGACATCCATCTCGCCGTCGACATCGATGCGATCCGTGCAAAATCGATGGCGCTCACCGATCTCTTCATCCGTCTCGTCGAGGCGCGCTGCGCGGGGCATGGCTTCACGCTCGCCTCGCCGCGCGATGCGGCGGCGCGCGGCAGCCAGGTGTCGTTCGCGCATGCTGACGGCTATCCGATCATGCGCGCGTTGATCGCTGCCGGCGTGATCGGCGATTTCCGCGCGCCTGACACGGTGCGCTTCGGCTTCACCCCGCTCTATGTCGGCTCTGTCGATGTGTGGGATGCGGTCGATCGGCTCGTGGCGATCATGGACGGTGACATCTGGAAACAGCCCGAATATCAGGCGCGCGACGCCGTCACCTGACGGCCGCAAGGGGGACCAATGGACGAACAGGCCTATCTCGACCGTGAGGCGGGGCTCGAACGCGGGCTGACCAAGGCGCAGATCATCATGATCGGCCTCGGCGGCGCGATCGGCACCGGCCTGTTCATGGGGTCGGGCATCGCGATCGGCTATGCCGGGCCCGGCGTGCTCGTCAGCTATCTGATCGCCGCGCTGATCGCGGTGATCATGGTGTTCAGCCTGTCCGAAATGGCGGTTGTCCACCCGACTGCGGGTTCGTTCGGCACCTATGCCGAAATCTATCTCGGCCCGCTGATGGGATTCGTCGTCCGCTACACTTACTGGATCCAGCAGATGCTGCTGATCGGCAGCGAGGCGGTCGCGGTCGGCATCTATATGAGCTGGTGGTTCCCCGGCATGCCTGTGTGGATGTGGGCGCTCGGCAGCGCGGTGACCGTCGTCTGGGTCAACACGCGCGCGGTGCATAATTTCGGATCGGTCGAATATTGGCTGACCGTGATCAAAGTGTCGGCGATCGTTGGGTTCATCATTGTCGGTTTAAGCCGTATTTTCGGTATCGTCGGCGATCCGGTCGGCCTCCACAACGTCACCGGATTGCCAGGCGGCTTCCTGCCCAACGGTTTTTCGGGCGTATGGCTCGCGGTGCTGATGGCGCTCTTCTCGTTCATGGGGCTCGAATTCGTGGTCGGCACGGCCAGCGAGGCGAAGGATCCGAAAACCGCGATCCCCGCAGCGCTGCGCACGATGGCGGGGCGCCTGTTCCTGTTCTACATCCTCGCGCTCTTCATCATCATTGCCTTCCTTCCCTGGACCGAGTCGGGTGCGAAAGTCGTCACCGAAAGCCCGTTCGTGAAGATGTTTGCGAGTGCGGGCATTCCCTATGCGGCGGGGATTATGAACTTCGTTGTCGCCTCGGCGGCGCTGTCGGCGATGAACACCAGCATCTACTTGGGCTCGCGCATGCTCTTCTCGCTCGCGCGCGGCGGCTATGCGCCGCGCCGGTTCGGTGAACTCAATGCGCAACATGTGCCGATGCGCGCGACCCTCGTTACCGGCATCGGCATCCTCGCCGCCGCCTCGCTGTCGATCCTGACCCCCTACGCCTATAATTATCTCTTCGGTATCGTGCTGTTCGGCGGGCTGCTCGTGTGGAGCGCGATCCTCGTCAGCCACCTGCGTTTCCGCCGCAAGCATCGCGCGGTCGACCTGCCGGTGCGCATGCCGTTCTTCCCCTATGCCCAAATCCTGGGACTCGTGCTGCTCGCGGCGATCACGGTGACGATGGCGATCCACGCCGACTGGCAGGTCGCGGTGTTCGCCGGCGGCCCCTGGCTGGTTGCGATCGTGATCGCCTATTTCGTCTGGCGCCGCGTGTCGCCGGGTTCGGCGAGAGCTTAATCCTGCTCCAATTCGCTGCGGATCTCCGCGGCGACCTCGTGGACGACGCTCATGAAATAGGCGGCGGCGGCCGACAGCTCGACATTCGCATGCGTCGTCGCGCCGATCCGCGACCCTGCGCCCTCGAGCGTCACCGGGAGCGCGACGAGGCCCGCCTGGCTGAGCCCGACCTGATGCGGCATCGCGGCGAGCATGTCGGTGCTCATCAGCAGCGCATGGTTGGTCAGGATCGACACCGATTCGATCACGTCGAGCGGCGGTTCCAGATCCTCGTGGCGAAAGGCCTGATCGATCTGCCGGCGGAGCGACGTCTGCGTCGGCGGCATCACCCACGCTTGCTCGACGAGGTCGGCGAGCGTCAGCGACGACCGATCGGTCAGCGGATGCCCGTCGCGCACCATGATCGACACCGTGTCGAGGTAGAGTACCTCCTGCCTCAGCCCCTCCCGCTCGCGATATTCGGGCAGGCGGCCGAGCACCACGTCGATATCGCCCGTGCGCAGCCCCGGCATCAACCGGTCGATCGTGCCTTCGTCCACGGTCACTGCGATCCCCGGGCGGCGTTCGCGCAGCCGCGCGAGCGCGCGCGGCAACAGCGATGTCGACGCGGCGAGCAGGGTGCCGACATGGACGCGTCCGGACAGCCCTTCCTCCAGCGATTGCAATTCTTCGCCGGCATGACGGAGCTGGGTCAGGATCAGCTTGGCATGTTTGATCATCACCCGGCCGAAATCGGTCGGCGTCACCCCGCGTGACGAGCGGTCGAACAGTTGGACGCCCAGCGCATCCTCGAGTTCCTTGATGCTCTTTGTTGCCGCCGGCTGGGCGATGTTCAGCGCCTGCGATCCCTTGAGCACCGTGCCTTCGTCGGCGATCGCGGTGAGCAGGCGAAGCTGGCGCAGCTTCAACCGGCTGAGCAGGAAATTCTCGTGAAATTTTGGCATGATGCATCTCCCGCCCCGTTTCGAACGGTTATAGCCATTTTGTAATAGCGATGGCAAGTCTCGGGATTATTGTTGATAGCTGACCCTCGTTACTCAACCTCATGGCCCGCGCGCATCGGCGACCGGCGGGCGAGTGACGAGACAGGGGTTCGGCGACAATCATGACTGACAATGGCACGAAACAGGTGGCCGTGATCGACATGCACAGCCATTTCTTCCCCGCGATGGACGACGCCTATCGTACGCGCGCAGAGGCCGAGGGGCTTCCCTGGTTGCGCGATGCCGGATGTGGCCGGGGCTTCATCATGCAGGGCGCGAAGGAGTTTCGCCCGGTCGACGATATTCTCTGGGATCCCGCGCGGCGCGTCGAGGCGCTCGACGAGCAGGGGATCGATCTGCAGATCATCTGCGCAACGCCGATCATGTTCGGTTACAGCCGTCCGGCGGAGCAGGCGCTCGAATGCGCGCAGCGCTTCAACGATGCGGCGCTCGAATTTTGCGGCCATGCGCCCGAGCGGATGAAGGCGCTTGCACAGGTGCCGTTGCAGGATATCGACCTGTCGTGCCGCGAGGTCAGCCGCGCGATGGAGGCTGGTCATCTCGGCGTCCAGATCGGCAACCATATGGGGCTGCGCAATCTCGACGACGAAGGGATCTTGACCTTTCTCACCCACTGCGCCGAAGTCGGCGCGGCGGTACTCGTCCACCCGTGGGACATGATGGCGCGCGAACGCATGCCCAAATATATGCTCCCCTGGCTCGTCGCGATGCCGGCCGAGACGCAACTCTCGATCCTCTCGCTGATCCTGTCGGGGGCGTTCGACCGCCTACCCAGGAACCTGCGCATCTGTTTCGGCCACGGCGGCGGCAGCTTCGCCTTCCTGCTCGGCCGCGTCGAAAATGCGTGGAAATATCGCGATATCGTAAGGGTCGACTGCCCCAATCCGCCCTCGACCTATGTCGACCGTTTCTTCGTCGATTCGGCGGTGTTCGATCCACGCGCGCTCAGCCTGCTGATCGACGTGATGGGCGAGGATCGCATCCTGCTCGGCTCGGACCACCCCTTTCCGCTCGGGGAGCAGGACATCGGCGCGCTCGTGCGTGAGCATGATGGCCTGTCGAGGGCGCAAAAGGCGAAGATTCTCAGCGGAAATTCGCGGACCTTCCTCAACCTCTGATCACGTATCAGGGATAATCAAGAAAAGACCGCCGGAGCGATGCTCCGGCGGTCTTTTCTGGTCCGTTGATGCCAGATCAGGCCGCCGGCGGCATGCCTTTGAAGCTGTCGGTGCCGGCCCAGCCACGTTCGGACACGTCGATCATCACATTCTCGGGTCCCGCCATCTTGTATTCGGCGTTATCCTTTGCGGGATTCTTGCCCAGCCCCTGCGCCAGGTTGACGTCGTGGCGCGGTGCATAGCCCGAGTTTTCGAAGCGCTCGACGACCGCGTTGATGTCGTCGCACTGAAAGCCGATGTGGTGCAGCCCGGTATAGCCCTCGGGGAATTCCATCCCTGCGGCGGGACGGTTCTTGAAACAGAGCAGCGCGATATTGATGTGGCCGTCGGTCACATAATAACCGCGCGCGTTGCGGCTATCGATCTTGCCGGCGACGGTCCAGCCGAGGACGTCGGTGAAAAAGCCGACCGAATTGTCGGGGTCGGCGGAAGCGATCGCCACATGGCGCAGGCGGGTGGTCATAAGTCGGGCCTTTCTGGTTGCGGGAAAATCAGGTGCCGATGCGGATCGGGCTGACGAGGTCGTTCAGCGCCGCGATGATGCTCTGCGCGGTGATCCGGCCGGTGCCGGGATTCTCGACCGTTGGGATGTTCTCGATCGCGAGCTCGAAGCGCGCGCTGTCGGAATCGACGACGATGCGGTGGGTATTGCGTTCGAGCGCCGGGTCGGCCCAGATTTCGAGCTGCGTCCGCGCCGGGCCGATACCCGCCATGCCGAGCGCGGCGGCGACATTGACGTTGGCAGGAAAGGCGATCGCGCCTTCGAGGGCGCTGCCCTCGAAGATCTTGAGCGGTTCGGTCAGGCCGGTGAGGTCGATGTTGTTGCGCACGACATGCTCGGCCTTGACCAGCGACTTCACCGGCTTGCGGGTCGTCATCGTCACCGAATGGATCGTGCCGACCGCGGCGGCGCGCACGGCATCGAGCCCGAGCAGCGCGCCGGTGGCGAGGACGATGCGCCCGCCATGCGCGCGCGCGATTTCGGTCGCCTCGGGCCATTGCATCAATGCTGCGCCGCTGACCGTGATGAGCGCCTTGCCCGCACCGAGCGTCGCGGTGGCGATGTCGCGGAACGCCGCAGTTGGCGCGCTGTCGACGACGACGTCGGACAGGGCGACGAGTTCGGCGGTGTCGACGATCGGCACCGGTCGTCGCAAGGCCGTCATTGCGGCTGTGGCGCGCCCGCGGTCGCCCGCGGACACGGCGGCCAGCGTGAGCGGCAATCCGCTTGCTTCGATATGGCGCGCGACGACGCGGCCGATGGTGCCGAAACCGGCGATGCCTACTTGTGTCATGCCGACCGCGCTACGGCGTTCGTCATATATAGGATAATATCGTTTACCGGGTTTTGTATCTAGAAATCGATATAGAAGCCAGGTTGAACCAGATATATATTTTTGATTATATAAGTCCTATGTTTCTATCTTTGACGACATATGTCGCGCGTTCCACAAGGAAGGGAGAACCTTGGGGAGAGGCCGATGCCGGACGTGCTGAACGGAGATATGCTGACGCTTGCGGCGATGATGCTGTTGACCGGCGCTGCGGGCGGCGTGATCGCCGGCATGCTCGGCGTCGGCGGCGGCATTGTGATCGTGCCGGTGCTCGACCTTGTTCTGTCGGCGCTCGGCGTCGAGGCCGACGTGCGGATGCACGTGACCGTCGCCACCTCGCTGGCGACGATCATCCCCACCGCCATCTCCTCGTCGCGTGCGCATGAAGCGAAGGGGGCGGTCGATCATGCGCAGCTCCGCCGCTGGGGCGTCGCGATTTTCCTGGGCGCGATCGCCGGGGTGATCCTGGCGAGCCGGGTATCGGGCGACGTGCTGTCGGCGGTGTTCGGGGGCGTCGCGCTGCTCGTCGCGATCAAGATGCTGCTGCCGCTCGAAGGCAAGCATATTGCCGAGGCCATCCCTGGCGGCGCGGCGGGGCAAGTGATCCCCTTTTCGATCGGCGGCATTTCCAGCATGATGGGGATCGGCGGCGGCACGCTCAGCGTCCCGGTGATGACGCTCTTCAACTTTCCGATCCATCGTGCGGTTGGCACTGCGGCGCTGTTCGGGCTTTTGATCAGCGCGCCTGCGACCGTCGCCTTCATCGTCGCCGGCTGGAATGTCGAAGACCTGCCGCCGGGCAGCCTTGGCTATGTCAATCTGATCGGCTTCACCATCATCGCGCCCGTGTCTTACCTCACCGCGCCGTGGGGCGCACGGATCGCGCATGCGCTGTCGAAGCGCAAGCTCAGCCTGATGTTCGGCCTGTTCCTGACCGTCGTCGCGGTTCGGATGCTGATCCGGGCGTTCGGGTGAGATCATGCCCGGTGCCCGCACGACCCGCTCCTATAAGAAAATCGGCCCGCCTTATGCGCAACGCATATTGGATCGCCGCGCCGCGCTTACGCAGATCGGAGGCGCCTTGGCGCTCGGCTGTGCCGCGCCGGCGCTCGCCCGTTCCACCGGAAAGAAAGATCGACGCATGACCTGGTTTGCACTTGCCACCCGCGCCACCCCCGAAGGCCCGCGCCCGACGATCCAGGTGGGCGATGCCTTCCACGACCTATACGACGCCGCTGCGGCGCTCGGCCATGCGGCTGTTGTCGGTGACGTCAGCGCGATCATCCGCGACTGGGATGCACGGCGCGAAGGGCTGTTCTCCCTTGCGCGCGGACTGGGGAACGCATCGGGCGCGATCGTCGCGCCAAAGCTCATGGCGCCGTTCGAGCCGCGCCGCATCTTCGGCGCCGCCTCGAACTTCATCGAACATGCCGAGGAAATGCAGACCAAGCTCGCGGCAAAGGCCGACAGCGAACCCTATATCTTCCTCAAGACCATCGAAAGCGTCGTCGGCCCCGGTGACGCCGTTGTCGTGCCGCCGCAGGTGTCGCGTCCCGACTGGGAAGTCGAGTTGGGCGTGGTCCTCGGCAAGCCGGGCAAGAATGTCGCGGTGGATACGGCGCAGGACCTGATCGCGGGCTATACCGTCGTCAACGACGTGTCGGCGCGCGACCGCACGCGGCGAACCGACTTTCCCTTCTCGCACGACTGGTTCCGCGGCAAGAGCTTCGACAGCTTCACGCCGTTGGGTCCGGTCTTTGTGCCGCGCGACTGCCTTGGCGATCCGCACGACATCCGCCTGGGGCTGAAGGTCAATGGCGAGGCGATGCAGGACGGCAACACGTCCGAGATGATCTTCAACATCTACGAACAGATCGCCTATCTCTCGACGATCCTCGAACTCAAGGCGGGCGACCTGATCGCGTCGGGCACTCCCGCCGGGGTCGGCATGGGCCGCGGCATATTCCTGAAGGACGGCGACGTTATGTCGGCCTGGGTCGAGGGAGTCGGCAACCTTGTGAACCCCGTCTCTGCGCCGCACCTGCCGAGGGGCTGAGCGATGGTCGCCTTTCATCGCCGCTCGCTTGCCGTCCCGTTGCTGGTGGTGGCGGCGATCGCCGCGCTCACCTTGTGGAGCGCGTTTGGTGGCAATGCACCGCGCGCTGTGCAGGCCGAGAATGCCCGCACCGTGCGGTTCAACATGGCGTGGCTGCCGCAGGGCAGCATGGCCGGCATCTTCGTCGCGATCGACAAGGGCTATTTTGCCGATGCCGGTATCGATGTCGAACCGGTGCGCGGTTTCGGCGGGATGCGTACCGCGAACGAACTCGATCAAGGCATGTTCGAATTTGCCTATATCGACCCGCTGTCGGTCGCGCTCAACCGCTCGAAGGGCGGCAAGGTGCGGATGATCGGCGGCATCAACATGCGGCTTCCCGCCGGTGCTTGCTTCGTCAAAGAGCGCCACCGGGTCGAAAAGCCCGCCGATCTAGCAGGGCTGCGTTTCGGCGCCGGGCAAAGCTCGATGATCCAGGCTTTGCTCCCGGCCTGGCTCAAGGCCAATGGCGTCGACCCCGCGCGCGTCGAGCAGATCCAGCTCGACCCCGCGATCGTCGTCTCGTCGCTCGTCGAGGGACGGATCGACGCCGCCGAATGCTGGCTCGGCAATTCGCTCGCTCTGTTCGACAAGGCAGCAAAGGCAAAGGGCGTGACGATCGGGCGCATCGGCTACGCCGATTTCGGGCTCGACGTTTACGGCAGCGGTTTCGCGACGCAGGACGCGCTGATCGAGAAGGACCCCGAACTGGTGCGCGGTTTTCTGAAAGCCGCCTATCGCGGCTATGCCGACGCCGCGCGCGACCCGAAGGCGGCGCTCGCGATCATCCGCAAGGCCTATCCCTTGCTCGACGAAGCGGTGACCGAGCGCCAGATCCGCGAGACCGCGGCACTGATGGTGGCCGAGGGCGGATCGCATCGCCTGAAACCCGAAAAGGTCGAGCGCACCGTCACCTATCTGCAGGCGAGCGGTCAGCTCCAGGGTTTCGACCAGGCCCCGCAGCTCTTTACCAACGCCTTTGTTCCGATGGGGAATCAGCCATGACCGATCCCGCTGCCTACCGTCCACGCCCGACGCGGCTCGGCCACCTCGTGCTCAAGGTGCGCGACATCGACCGCAGCCTTGCCTTCTACACCGAGGTGGTCGGGCTCACGGTGTCCGACTGGATCGACCATCATATGGTCTTCCTGCGCGCGGGTGAGGACCATCACGACCTCGCGCTGCTCCAGCTTCCGCCGGGACACAGCGCGATCCCCGAGGGTCATTATCCCGCGGTCGAGCATTTCTCCTACCGCCTCGAAACGATCGGCGAGATGGAGAAGGTCGCGGCGATGCTCGTCGCGCGCGGTATCCCCATCGACCGCGGCATCGGCAAGCACGGGCCGGGGGCGAACAGCTTTCTCGTCTTTCGCGACCCCGACGGCAATAATGTCGAATTCTACACCGACATGACGCAGATCACCGCCGAGCATCCCTATGAGCCCTCGGTGTGGGACGGGAAGGACCTCGACACCTTCGATCGCTGGCATCTCGACCGCTTCCTCGTGCCGCCACCGGCGCGCATTCAGGCGCTGCTGGAAAAGGACGGTGATGCATGAGCAGCTTGTTCAATCGCGACACCGCGATCAGCGCGGGCTTCTTTCTGGCTCTGGGACTTGCATGGGAATATGGCGTCCGCTGGTCGGGGGTGCAGTCCTATTTGCTGCCGCCACCGAGCGCGATCCTCGACGAACTGTGGCAATCGCGCGGACCGATCCTGTCGCAGAGCCTCGTCACGTTGACCGAGGTTTTCTGGGGCTTCATCATTGCCGTGGCGCTCGGCGTGCCGATTGCCGCGCTGATCTATTTCTCGCGCACCGCGAAGCGCACCGTCTATCCGCTCTTCGTCGCGCTGCAGAGCATTCCGAAGATCGGGCTTGCGCCGTTGATCGTCGTCTGGTGCGGCTATGGGCTGGCGTCGAAGCTGATCATGGCGTTCCTCTTCGCCTTCTTCCCGATCATCATCGCGACGCTCGGCGGGCTCGCGAGCACACCCGCGCATCTCGAGGAGCATTTTCGCGCGCTGCGGGCGACGCCGATGCAGAGCTTCTGGCGCCTCCGCGTCCCCGCCGCGCTGCCGAGCTTCCTCGACGGCTGCAAAGTCGCGATGCCGCTCGCGGTGATCGGCGCGGTGGTCGGCGAGTTCGTCGGGTCGAACGACGGGCTTGGCAACCTGATCCTGACCGCATCGGGATCGGGACACACGACGCTGACCTTCGCGGCGCTGATCGCGGTGACTTTGCTGTCACTCCTTCTCTTTTACGGCGTGGCCTATTGGGAGCGCTTCATCTGGTGGCGCGCGGCATGAAATCGGTGATCTCTCTTTCCGGCGCGGGCAAGCGGTTCGACGGCCGCCAGGTCTTGCAAGATATCAGTGCCGAAGTCGGCGCGGCGGAGTTCGTTTCGATCCTCGGCCCCTCGGGTTGCGGGAAAAGCACGCTCCTGCGCCTGATCGCGGGGCTCGTTCCCTTCGAACAGGGACATGTCCGCTTTGGCGGTGCCGATGTGACCGCACCTTCGCCGGAGATGGGCTTTGTCTTCCAGACGTCGAACCTGCTGCCGTGGCTCAATGTGCGCGACAATCTGCTGCTCGGGGTCGACCTTGACCCGCAGACGCAGCGGCCCGACGAAGCGGCGATTGCCGCGCTCGTCGAAACGCTCGGCCTGACGGGTTTCGAGGCGAGCTATCCCAGCCAGCTTTCAGGCGGGATGCGCCACCGTGTCGCGATCGGGCAGGCGCTGGCGCGTGGGCCGCAGGTGCTGTTGATGGACGAACCCTTCGGGGCGCTCGACGCGCTGACCCGCGACCGGCTCAACATGGAATTGCTGCGCATCTGGCAGCGCGACCGCAAGACCGTGCTGCTCGTCACGCACAGCATATCGGAGGCGGTGCTGCTGTCCGACCGCGTGCTCGTGATGTCCGAGCGGCCGGGGACGATTATCGAGGATGTCCGCATCGACCTGCCGCGCCCGCGCGATCCCAGCACGACGCGCGAGGATCCGGCGTTCGGCGATTATGTCGTGCGGCTGAGCAAATTGATGGGAGTATCGTGATGGAAAGCGGAGTGCTGGCGACCGCAGGTGCCGAAATCTATTGGCAGGCGCATGGAGAAGGGCCCGCCGTCGTGCTCGCGCATGGCATCGGCGGCAACCATGCGATATGGTATCGGCAAATTGATGCGCTGTCGCGTTCGAACCGCGTGATCAGCTTCGACCATCGCGGCTTCGGCCTGTCGCGTGACCTCGACGGGCGCGGACGCGATGCCTTCGTCGACGATCTGACCGCGTTGCTGGACCATCTCGGCGAAACGAAGGTCGCGCTCGTCGGCCAATCGATGGGGGCGGGCACCTGCATCGGTTTCGCGCACCGCGCGCCCGACCGCGTTGCCGCGCTCGCGATCTGCGACAGCCTGCACGGGATCATCGAAAGTGCGGAAGTGAAAGCGATCATGGACGCGGCGCGTGCGAAGACGGCGACGCTCGGTCAGATCGAACGCGTCCTCGGCGCCGGCGCACCGTCCGAACTCGGCGCGCTCTATCGCCAGATCGCAAGCTTCAACGCCGCCGACCGTCACAGCCTGACCGGCAGCTTCGAGGCGCGCGCCGCCGCCGATCTTGGCGGCAAGGGTTTCCCGATCCTCTTTCTCAGCGGAGTCGAGGACATCATCTTCCCGATCGAGGCGGTGCGGTTGGTGCAGGCCGAGGTGCCGGGCTCCTTCCTCGTCGAGATCAATGACGCGGGCCATTCGGCCTTCCTCGAAGCGCCGGTGCAGTTCAACGACACCATCCTGTCGCTGCTCCAGATGGCGGGGCATGTCGGCAAGGCGGGTGCGGCGCACAGTAATGCCGCCGGCTATGTCCGTGTCGGGGGTGCGGCATGACCGGCACTGCCTATCCGTTCGCCGACCGTCCGGTCCTGAATTATGTGGACGGCGCTTTCGTCGAAGGCGAGCGCTGGTTCGACAATGTGAACCCCGTCGATGGGAGCGTCGCGGGGCGTGTGTCGCAGGCGAGCCGCGACCTTGTCGATCGTGCCGTCGTCGCGGGGCGTGCTGCGCTCAAGGGGCCGTGGGGCAAGATGTCGCAGGCCGAGCGTTGCAAGCTGCTCGTCCGTATCGCCGAGGGGATCGAGGCGCGCTTCGACGAATTCGCCGCCGCCGAGATCGCCGATACCGGCAAGTCGCTGCATCAGGCGCGGACGATCGACATTCCGCGCGGTGCCGCCAATTTCCGTGCCTTCGCCGCGATCGCCGAAGCGCGCGCGATGCCGAGTTTTCGCACCGACCTTCCCGATGGGCGTAGCGCGATCAACTATGCGATCGCGCGGCCCTTGGGCGTCGTCGCGATTGTCTCGCCATGGAACCTGCCGCTGCTCTTGATGACGTGGAAGGTCGCACCCGCGCTTGCGTGCGGCAATGTCGTAGTGGTGAAGCCGAGTGAGGAAACCCCCTCGACCGCGACTTTGCTCGCCGAGGTCATGGACGCGGCGGGCGTACCGCCGGGGGTTTTCAACCTCGTCCATGGTTTCGGCGCCGATTCCACCGGTGAATGGCTGACCGCTAACCCCGACATCGACGCGATCACCTTCACCGGCGAGTCCGCGACCGGCGGTGCGATCATGCGCGTCGCGGCGGCGGGGGTGAAACCCGTGTCGTTCGAACTCGGCGGCAAGAATGCCGCGCTCGTCTTTGCCGACTGTGATTTCGACGAGGCGATTGCGGGGACCGTGCGCTCGGTCTTTTCGAACTGCGGGCAGGTGTGCCTGTGCACCGAGCGCATTTATGTCGAGCGGCCGATCTTCGACCGTTTCGTTGCCGCGCTCGCAGAACGGGCGAAGGCGCTCACTGTCGGTGATCCCTGGTCGGGCGCCGACATAGGGCCGCTGATCTCGCACGGGCACCGCGAGAAGGTGCTCTCCTATTATGCGCTCGCACGCGACGAGGGCGCGACGGTCGTCACCGGCGGCGGGGTGCCTGACCTCGACGGCGCGCTCGCAGGCGGGGCGTTCGTTCAGCCGACGATCCTCACCGGGCTCGGGCAGGATGCGCGCTGCGTGCGCGAGGAGATTTTCGGCCCCGTCTGCCACATCGCGCCCTTCGACAGCGACGAGGAAGCGGTCGAGCTTGCCAACGACACCGACTATGGTCTCGCCGCCGCGATATGGACGCGCGACGTCGGTCGCGCGCACCGCGTCGCGGCGCAGATGGAAACCGGCATCGTCTGGGTCAACGAATGGTTCCTGCGCGACCTGCGCACACCCTTTGGCGGCATGAAGCTGTCGGGCATCGGGCGCGAGGGCGGCGAACATTCGCTGGGCTTCTATTCCGAACCGACCAATATCTGCGTGAAGCTGTAAGAGGATCATATGGCCGACATTGCCGCCATCGCCGCAAGGCTCGACACTGCCGCCAGCGAGGCAAAAGCGATCCCACAAATCACCGGCGAGGCGGGCGATTTGCCGCTTGCCGACGCCTATGAAATCCAGCGCGCCGCGATCGATCACCGGCTCGCGCGCGGTGCGGCGCTCGTCGGCGTCAAGATGGGCTTCACCAGCGAGGCCAAGATGGTTCAGATGGGGCTCAAGGACCAGATCTGGGGCCGGCTGACCTCCGACATGGTCGTCACCAACGGCGGTGCGATCGACCGCGCGCGCTTCATCCATCCGCGCGTCGAGCCCGAGGTGGCGGTGCGGCTGAAGGCGCCGCTGGCGGGCGAGGTGACGCGCGAGGAAGCGCTTGCCGCGGTCGATGCGGTCGCCGCGGCACTCGAGATCATCGACAGCCGCTACGAAAATTTCCGCTTCGCGCTCGGCGACGTGATCGCCGACAATGCGTCTTCTTCGGCCTTTGTCGTTGGTCCCTGGCTTGCCGCCGAAACCGATGTATCGGATGTGTCGATGACGATGCGCGTCGACGATGCGGTCGCCGAGACGGGGAGCAGCGCGGCGATCCTCGGCGATCCGATCCGTTCGCTTGTCGCCGCGGCGCGGCTCGCGGGCGCGGCGGGGCTGGTGCTTCAGCCGGGCTGGACGGTGATGCTCGGCGGTGCGACCGCTGCGGCAGCGATCGGCGATGCGCGCACCGTGTCGCTCGACGCGGGGCATCTCGGCCGCGTCGGCTTCACGATTGCAGGAGGCGTGGCATGAGCAAGGGCGAGGGCAGGGTGATCCCGGGTAAGGCACGCCCGCGCGGCCGCTTTCCGCACTATCGCTGCGCGGGTGATTTCGTTTTCGTCTCGGGCACCAGCTCGCGACGCGCCGACAACAGCTTCGCGGGCGCCACGGCCGACGAATATGGCACCGTCAGCCTCGACATCACCGAGCAGACGCGCGCGGTGATCGAGAATATCGGTGCGATCCTTGCTGACGCGGGCGGCTCGCTTGCCGATGTCGTCGACGTGACGAGCTTCCTCGTCAACATGAACGACTTCGGCGGTTATAACGCTGTCTACGCCGAATATTTCGACGAAGCGGGCCCCGCGCGGACGACCGTCGCGGTCCACCAGCTTCCGCACCCGCATCTGCTGATCGAGATCAAGGCGACCGCCTTCATCCCGCGTGGCTCGAAAGGATGAAACCATGCTGACCTATGGACTGCCCTTCAATTTCCGCGAATGGATCGAGGCGCACCGCGACGTCCTGAAACCCCCGGTCGGCAACACGCAAATCTGGGAGGATGCGGATTTTATCGTCACCGTCGTCGGCGGCCCCAACCAGCGCACCGACTATCATGTCGATCCGCTCGAGGAGTTTTTCTACCAGATCGAGGGCGACATGAACCTGCGGCTGTGGACCGACGAGGGGCCGAAGGACATGCCGATCCGCGAGGGCGACATCTTCCTGTTGCCGCCGCGCGTGCCGCATTCGCCACAGCGCCCGGTCGCGGGCAGCGTCGGCCTTGTCATTGAACGCAAGCGGCCCGACGGCGTGATCGACGCCTTCCAATGGTATTGCGACGATTGCGGCCATATCGTCCACCGCGTCGAGGTCCAGCTCCAGAGCATCGTGCGCGACCTGCCGCCGTTGTTCGAGGCCTTTTACGCCAGAGAGGATCTGCGCACTTGCGGCCATTGCGGCACCGTCCATCCGGGCAAAGCATGATGACCGTGACCCACGAAGCCGTCGCGCGCCGTCTGCGCGATGCGTATGCGGGGGGCGCGGTCGCGCCGCTCCGCGATGCGCTCGACCCGACCGACGCCGAAGGCGCCTATGCGGTTCAGACGATCAACACGCGTTTCTGGGAAGCCCAGGGCCGCTGCATCGTCGGCCGCAAGGCGGGGCTGACCGCGAAGGCGGTGCAGCAGCAGCTCGGCGTCGACCAGCCCGATTTCGGCGTGCTGTTTGACGATATGCGGGTGGCCGACGGCGGGCGGCTCGATCCGGCGCGGGCGATCCAGCCGAAGGCGGAGGCGGAGATCGCCTTCATCCTAGGCAGCGACCTTCCCGATGCCGACACGACCGCCGAACAGGTCGCGACGGCGGTTGCCAGCGTCCATGCCGCGATCGAAATCGTCGACAGCCGCATTGCGGACTGGAAGATCAGCTTCGCCGATACGGTGGCCGATAATGGCTCGTCGGCCTTCTTCGTGCTGGCCGATGGAGGGCTGCCGCTCGCGGGGCTCGACCTCGAAGGCGCGGCGATGGAGATGCATGTGAACGGCGCGGTCGCCTCGACGGGCGTCGGCGCGGCGGCGCTCGGCAATCCGCTCAACGCCGCGGCGTGGCTCGCACGGACGCTTGCCGAGCGCGGCGAGCCGCTGAAGGCGGGCGATATCCTGCTTGCAGGGGCGCTCGGACCGATGGTCGCGCTGACGCCCGGCGATCATGTCGAGGCGCGCATTGCCGGCATCGGCGCCTGCAGCTTCACCTGTCAGGACTAAGACGATGGCAAAAACCAAGGTGGCGATTATCGGGTCGGGCAACATCGGCACCGACCTGATGATCAAGATCATACGCCTGTCGGACGTGCTGGAGATGGGCGCCTTCGTCGGGATCGATCCCGACAGCGACGGGCTGAAGCGCGCCGAACGGCTCGGCGTGCCGATCACTGCCGATGGGCTCGATGGCCTGATCGCTATGCCGGGCTTTGCGGATATCGCGATCGTCTTCGACGCGACCTCGGCGGGCGCGCACCAGCGGCATAGCGAAGTGCTGATCGGTTATGGCAAGCGCGTCGTCGACCTGACCCCGGCGGCGATCGGCCCCTACACGATCCCGCCGGTCAACGGCGACGCGCATCTCGATGCCGGTAACGTCAATATGGTGACCTGCGGCGGGCAGGCGACGATCCCGATCGTCGCTGCGGTGAACCGCGTCGCCAAGGTGCATTATGGCGAGATCGTCGCCTCGATCGCCTCGAAGAGCGCCGGCCCCGGCACGCGGGCGAACATCGACGAGTTTACCGAGACGACGAGCCAGGCGATCGTTGATGTCGGCGGCGCAACGCGCGGCAAGGCGATCATCATTCTCAACCCCGCCGAACCGCCGCTGATCATGCGCGACACCGTCTATTGCCTCTGCGACGACGGCGACCGCGCCGCGATCGCGCAGAGCGTCGAGGATATGGTCGCCGAGGTGCAGAGCTATGTCCCCGGCTACCGGCTCAAGCAGGCGGTGCAGTTCGAGAGCATCGGCGGCAACGCCCCGCTGCATATCCCCGAAATGGGCGGTAGCTTCACTGGGCTCAAGGTCAGCGTCTTCCTCGAGGTCGAGGGGGCGGCGCATTATCTGCCAGCCTATGCCGGCAATCTCGACATCATGACCTCGGCGGCGCTCAAGACCGCCGAGAAGATCGCGCTGCGCATGAAACAGGAGATGGCCGCATGAGCTTCGACCCTGCCACGAGCAAGCTCTATATCCAGGACGTCACGCTGCGCGACGGCATGCACGCGATCCGTCACCAATATGGCCTCGACCATGTGAAGGCGATCGCGCGCGCGCTCGACAAGGCGAAGGTCGACGCGATCGAGGTCGCGCACGGCGACGGCCTCCAGGGATCGAGCTTCAACTATGGGTTCGGCGCTCATACCGACTGGGACTGGATCGGTGCGGTCGCCGAGGTGCTCGAGCATAGCGTGCTGACGACGCTGCTGCTCCCCGGCATCGGCACCATCCATGATCTCCGCCACGCCTATGAGATGGGGGTGCGTTCGGTGCGCATCGCCACGCATTGCACCGAGGCCGATGTCTCCAAACAGCATATCGAGTTCGCGCGGGGTATCGGCATGGATGTCTCAGGCTTCCTGATGATGAGCCATATGTCCGAGCCCGACGCGCTCGCAGGTCAGGCGAAGCTGATGGAGGAATATGGCGCGCACTGCGTCTATGTCACCGACAGCGGCGGCGCGCTGACGATGGATCAATATGCCGCGCGGCTGCAGGCCTATGACCGGGTGCTGAAGCCCGAGACGCAGCGCGGCGTCCATGCGCATCACAATCTCAGCCTCGGCGTCGCGAACAGCATCGTCGCGGTGCAGAACGGCGCGGTCCGCGTTGACGCGAGTCTCGCGGGAATGGGGGCGGGCGCGGGCAATGCCCCGCTCGAAGTCTTTATCGCCGCGGCGGACGTCCACGGCTGGAACCATGGTTGCGATCTGTTCGCGCTGATGGACGCCGCCGAGGAGTTGGTGCGGCCGCTGCAGGACCGCCCGGTACGCGTCGACCGCGAGACGCTGACGCTCGGCTATGCCGGGGTCTACTCCAGCTTCCTGCGGCATGCCGAAAAGGCAGCGGCCGACCACGGCCTCGACACGCGCGCCATTCTCGTCGAACTCGGCCGTCGCAAGATGGTCGGCGGGCAGGAAGACATGATCGTCGATGTCGCGCTCGATCTGGTCGCGCCAGGCTGATCAAATGTCCGGTTGCTCCGGTTGCTCCGGTTGTCGAGCCGAAGCAGACGGTCCGCAATCGGCCAGAGGAGGCTACTGACCGCCTTCGTCACGCGCGAGACCAAAACGTCACCGTTCCATCCTATGGCGCCGGCGGTCGGAGTGGGCTGTGTGGCCAAGCGCGAGAGAAAGCGGAAAGGCGTCAAGCGACTCCGGGACGTAGATGCGTTTCGAGGGTTCGAGCCGTGGATGTTCTCAGCAAACTTGGTCGAAGAGACCAAGGCGTTCCGGGAACCCCCCATTATGGTCGGTTGCTGTCCGATTGCGAGGCACGCGATCTGCTCGCAAATGCGTGCAACATTTGTCTCTTGATCATTGCCGCAAACAAACGTTCGGACAGGGATGCGGATCAACCTGTGCTACCGGCCACCTCGTATCCACGGTTGATAATGGGCTCCGTTCGCAATCATTTTACGCGCTTCCGCATTTCAAATGGCGGCCGGAAGCAATATTCTTTCGAAGAATGTCGAAGCGTCCTGTTCGGATTCGAACCATTTTCGAAAAAATCGCAAAGTGGTTTTAGACGTTTACGGGCATATTACCCGACCGCTCCCTCCGTGGAGGAAGTTCGAACTTCGCCATTGAGGCTCTGAAATATCAGAGAAAACTGCAGATTTAAAGATGTGGCTCCCCGGGTAGGATTCGAACCTACGACCGGTCGATTAACAGTCGACTGCTCTACCGCTGAGCTACCGAGGAACACGCCGGCGAGCCGGACAAGGCGGCCCCTTTGCCGCCGCGCGCGGCATTTGGCAAGACCTCAAACGATAAATTGTTCCATCGCGATGCGTTCGTCGAGGCCCTGGTCGGGATCGAACAGCAAAGTCAGCGGACGGCTGCGGTCGGTGGTCACCAAAACCGTCTTTACGTCGCGGATTTCGCGCTGGTCGGCGACCGCGCTGACGGGGCGTTTGGCGGCCTCGCGGACGTTGAAGCGGATGCTCGTCGATTCGGGGACGAGCGCGCCGCGCCAGCGGCGCGGGCGGAAGGGGCTGATGGGGGTCAGCGCCAGCATTTGCGATTCGAGCGGCAGGATCGGGCCGTTGGCGCTGAGGTTATACGCGGTCGATCCCGCCGGGGTCGATACCAGCACCCCGTCGCACGCCAGTTCCTCGAGCATCGTCTTTTCGTTGATCATCACCTCGAGCTTCGCCGCCTGGCGCGTTTCGCGGAGCAGCGAGATTTCGTTGATCGCGGGCAAGATGTGCCGCTCGCCGCTGATCGTCGTGATGTCGCCCGACAGCGGGTGGATCAGATAGGGGCGCGCGGCGGCGAGCCGGTCGAGCAGCCCTTCGACGCGAAATTCGTTCATCAGGAAGCCGATGGTGCCGCGGTTCATGCCGAACACCGGCATCGACCGGCGCTGGTCGAGCAATTGGTGCAGCATGTGGAGCAGGAAACCGTCGCCACCGAGCACGATCAGCAGGTCGGCGTCGTTCAGATCGACAAAATCGTAGAGCGGCCGGAGTTCGGCCTCGGCTTCCAGCCCGGCGGGCGCGTTCGACGCGACGAGCGCGATCTTGCGATGCATGTTGGTCCCCCTGGTGGGCGACGTTTCAGCCGCCCGTTGCACTCATATGACGCGCGACCGCCGGTTTGGACTTTCGTTCGATATGAAAGTCATGGGCGCGGGGTTTGCCAGCCAATGCGCTGTCAATCAAGCCATCGACTGCATCGCGGCCGCCGTCGCGCAGGGCGGTGCGCAGATCGACATGATCCTCCTGTCCCAGGCACATATAGATGCGCCCCTCGACCGTCAGGCGGATGCGGTTGCAGGTCGTGCAGAAATTGTCGCTGAGCGGGGTGATCAGCCCGAGCGTCACCGGGCTGTCTTCGACCGCGAAATAGCGCGCCGGCCCCCCGGTTCTTTTGTCGATGGGGTAGATGGCGCGCGCGCTGCGCAGCGGTGCGACAAAGGCATGGAGCGGAATATAGTGGTCGCTGCGATCTTCCGCGACCTCGCCGAGCGGCATGGTTTCGATGAGCGTCAGGTCGCAGCCGTTCGCCGCGCAATAATCGAGCATCGGCAGCAACTGGTCTTCGTTGAGCCCGGCGAGCGCGACCATGTTGATCTTGACCGCCAGCCCGGCGGCGCGCGCGGCGGCGATGCCGTCGAGCGCGACGCCAAGGTCGCCGACGCGGGTGATGTGGCGGAACGCGGCGGGATCGAGCGTGTCGAGGCTGACGTTGATCCGCCGCACCCCCGCGTCGGCGAGCATCGGCGCATGATCGGCGAGCCGCATCGCGTTGGTCGTGAGCGTCAACTCGTCGAGCCCGCGCCCGATCAGCGCGCCGAGCCGCATCGCGAGCGTATCGATCCCGCGTCGCACCAGCGGCTCGCCGCCGGTCAGGCGGATGCGGCGGATGCCGCGCGCGACGAAGCGCTCGGCGAGTTCGGCCATTTCCTCGATGCTGAGCACCGCCGATTTGGGCAGGAAAATCATATCCTCGGCCATGCAATAGCGGCAGCGCAGATCACAGCGGTCAGTCACCGACAGGCGCAGATAATCGATCCGGCGGCCGTGACCATCGGTGAGGGGGGCAAGGGTCGAGGGCGGCGGATCGGCCATCGCGGTCGATATTGCTGCAAAAGGCAGGGGATTGGCAAGCAATGCCTGCTATGGGAACGCCGATGAATCGCGCAGTTGACACCTTCGCCGCCGCCGTCGGGCACCTCGAATCGCTGCATTTGCGGCACGATGCTGATGTCGGCGTCATCCTCGTCCAGGTCGACCAGCTGGCGCGGATCAATAATGCGGCGGGCACAGCGGCGGGCGATGCGGTGCTCGAAGAGATCGGGCGGCGGCTCGAAAATTTCGCCGGCGACGAATTTGGTCAGGGCTCGCACGTCGACCGGCTCGACGGTCCGCGCTTCCTGATCGTTCCCGCCGCCGCGCTGTCGCTCGGCGCGCTCCGGGCGCAGGAGCGCGCGCTGCACGTCGCGCTCGCCGAACCGATGGTCGGCGATCCTAACGGGCGGCTCGCGATCCGCATCGCCGCCGCGCAGATCCTGCGCGCGGAATCGGTGGCCGAGCAATTGCGCACCGCCAGCGACCAGCTCGCGCGCCCGGCGTCGGCGCGCGACGGCGTCATGGTCAAAGCGGCGCTGTCGCACGACGAGGTCGTCATCTTCTATCAGCCGCAATATGATGTCGCGACCGGCGAAATGACCGGGGTCGAGGCGTTGCTGCGCTGGCAGCACCCCGAACTCGGCCTGCTCGGCGCGGGCGCGCTGGTCACCGCCGCGCGCGCGGCGCGGATGGAATGCGAGCTGACCGAACAGGCGCACCGGATCGCGCTTGCCGAAATGGCGGCCTGGCCAAAGGCGCTGGCGAAGCTGCGCGTGTCGCTCAACATCACCGCCGCCGACCTCGGCGATCCCGATTTTGCCGATCGCTTCGCGGCGATGGCAAAAAAGGCCGGCGTCGATCCCGACCGGCTGACGCTCGAACTCACCGAACAGGCGATGCTCAGCGATCCCGCGAGCGCCGCCGAGCAGCTGGCGCAGATCCGCGCTCTGGGCTGTGCGATCGCGATTGACGATTTCGGGACCGGCTATTCCAGCCTGTCGCTGCTGGCGCGGCTGCCGATCGACTATCTGAAGATTGACAGCGGCTTTACCCGCACCATCGACGGCAGCGACCGCGACCGCATCGTGGTGCGCGCGATCGTCGATCTGGCGCGCGCGCTGGGCCTGCTGGTCGTGGCCGAGGGCATCGAGAAGGAAGAGCAACTCGCGCGGCTCGGCGAACTCGGGGTCGCGACCTGGCAGGGATTTTTGAAGTCGGGGCCGGTGCCTGGGGAGGAGTTGTTGGCGCTGCTGGAGGCTTAGCCCGCCTGCCTCGCCAGCTTCCCCAATCCCTTCGACAATTGCAGCGCGCCGTTGAGGCGCGCGCCGGTGCTCACCCAATCGCCGCTGATCGACAATTTGTTGTCGGGGCGGATGCGCGCACGGCCCTTCAGCCGTTCGACATAGGCGATCAGCCCGGGGACATTGGCGAACTGGTCGCCATGGAAGCTGACCAGCGCGCCCTTGGTGCCGACGTCGAGCTTGGCGATGCCGGCAAGCTTTGCGTTCGCCTTGATCTCCATCAGCTGGACGAGGTTCGCGGTCTCGGGCGGCAACGGCCCGAACCGGTCGATCATCTCGGCCGCGAAGGCGTCGAGCGCGGGGCGATCCTGCGCGTCGTTAAGGCGGCGGTACAGCGCCATGCGCAGCGGCAGGTCGGGGACATAATCCTCGGGAATCAGGATCGGCGCATCGACGGTGATCGTCGGCGACAAGGCTTCGCGCGGTGGCAGCTTTCCGGCGCCCTCGGCCTTGGCGACCAAAATCGCCTCCTCCAGCATCGACTGGTACAGTTCGAAGCCGACTTCGCGGATATGCCCCGACTGCTCGTCGCCGACGAGGTTGCCCGCGCCGCGGATGTCGAGGTCGTGGCTCGCGAGCTGGAAGCCCGCGCCCAGCGTATCGAGGTCGCCGAGCAGCTTGAGCCGCTTTTCGGCGGTGTCGGTGATCCCGCCGGTGTCGGGCGTGGTGAGATAGGCATAGGCCCGCGTCTTCGACCGTCCGACGCGCCCGCGCAGCTGGTATAGCTGGGCGAGGCCGAAGCGGTCGGCGCGGTGGACGATCAGGGTATTGGCACTCGGAATGTCGAGACCGCTCTCGACGATCGTGGTCGATACCAGCACGTCATATTTGCGGTCGTAAAAGGCGCTCATGCGCTCCTCGACCTCGCCCGGCGCCATCTGGCCGTGCGCGACGACATATTTGATCTCGGGCACGCGTGTGCGTAGGAATTCCTCGATGTCGGGCAGGTCTTTGATGCGCGGGGTGACGAAGAAGCTTTGCCCGCCGCGGTCATGTTCGCGCAGCAGCGCCTCGCGAATGACGACCGGATCCCAGGGCGCGAAATAGGTGCGCACGGCGAGGCGATCGACCGGCGGGGTCTGGATCACGCTGAGTTCGCGCAGCCCCGACATCGCCATCTGCAGCGTGCGCGGAATCGGAGTCGCGGTCAGCGTCAGCACATGGACGTCGGTCTTGAGCTGCTTCAGCCGCTCCTTGTGGACCACGCCGAAGCGCTGTTCCTCGTCGACGATGACGAGCCCGAGGTTCTTGAATTCGACCGCCTTGGCGATGACGGCGTGGGTGCCGACGACGATGTCGATCTGCCCGTTCGACAGGCCGTCGCGCGTCCTCTGCGCCTCGCCTGCAGGGACGAGGCGCGACAGGCGGCCGATCTCGATCGGAAAGCCTTTGAAACGCTCGACAAAGTTGGTGAAATGCTGGCGCGCCAGAAGTGTGGTCGGACAGACGAGCGCGACCTGGACCCCGGCCATCGCCGCGACGAAGGCGGCGCGCAGCGCGACCTCGGTCTTGCCGAAACCGACGTCGCCGCAGACGAGGCGGTCCATCGGGCGCCCCGACGCCATGTCGGCGAGCACGTCGCCGATCGCGCGATCCTGGTCGTCGGTTTCCTGATAGGGAAAGCGGTCGGCGAAGGCGGGGTAGGCGGCGTCCTGTGCGAGCAGCTCGGCCGAGCGCAGCGCACGCTGCGCCGCCGTGGCCAGCAATTCGCCCGCGATCTCGCGGATGCGCTCCTTCATCCGCGCCTTGCGGCGCTGCCAGGCCTCGCCGCCGAGCTTGTCGAGGCCGACGCCGTCGCTCTCGCCGCCGTAGCGCGACAGGACGTCGAGATTTTCGACCGGCACGTAAAGCTTGTCGCCGCCCGAGTAAGTGAGCGCGACGCAATCGTGCGGGCTGTTGCCGACCGGGATCGAGGTCAGCCCCTCGTAGCGCCCGATGCCATGGTCGAGATGGACGACGAGGTCGCCGACGCTGAGCGTCGCGAGTTCGGCGAGGAAGGCATCGGCGCTCTTGCGGCGCTTCTGCCGCCGGACGAGCCGCTCGCCGAGGATGTCCTGTTCGGTGAGCAGGCTGATCGCGTCGCTGGCGAAGCCATGGTCGAGCGGCAGCACGACCATAGCGGTGGCCCCGCCGGTCTCGGCCGAGGCGGTGCCGAGCGCCTCCTGCCAGCCGTCGGCGGGGGCGAGCGAGGTCACGCCATGATCGCGGAGCAGCCCCGACAGGCGGTCACGCGCGCCGACCGAATAGCTGGCGATGATCGTCCGGCGCCCCTTGCGGCGCTCGTCGGACAGATGATCGGCGACCTTGTGATAGACGTTGAGATCGGCGGCGCGCTCGGGCGTGAAGTCGCGCGCGGCGAAAGTTTCGAGGTCGATGATCGTCGCCGACGGCGGGACATCGAAGGGCGTGACGATATGGATCGGGCGGCTGACGGCGGCCCCGGCCCAATCCGCCTCGGTCAGATAGAGCGTTTCAGCCGCCAGCGGACGATAGCTGCCGGGCGATTCCTGCTCGGCGGCGACACGGTTGGCATGATAATCGGTGATGGCGGCGAAGCGCGTTTCGGCGGTGGCTTCGGTGCGGTGACCGCGCAGCACGGGGGTCGCGGGGTCGATATGGTCGAACAGGGTCGCCAGCCGTTCCTCGAACAGCGGCAACCAATGGTCCATGCCCGCCTGCCGCCGGCCGTCGCTCACCGCCTGATAGAGCGGGTCGCCGGTCGCCTGCGCGCCGAACAGGTCGCGATAGGCGGAGCGGAAGCGCTTGATCGTGGCCTCGTCGAGCAGGGTTTCGGACGCGGGGAGCAGTTGCAGCGCCTTGGCGGGACCGAGGCTGCGCTGGTCGGCGGGATCGAAGCGGCGGATGCTTTCGATCTCGTCGCCGAAGAAATCGACGCGCAACCCGTTGTCCTCGCCGGCGGGAAACAGGTCGAGGATGCCGCCGCGCACCGCGAATTCGCCCTGGTCGGCGACGGTATCGACGCGGCTGAAACCATTGGCGACGAGCAGCTCGGCGAGCGCATCGCGGTCGATCCTTTGTCCGGCGGCCAGCGTTGTCGCGAGCTGGCGGATGCGGAAGGGGGTCAGCGTGCGCTGGGTGATCGCGGCGACGGTGGTCAGGATCAGTTCGCCGCGCCGGGCGGGCTGTTGCAACGCCGAGAGCGTCGCGAGCCGGTCGGCGCTGACCCGCATCGACGGGCCGGCGCGATCATAGGGCAGGCAGTCCCACGCCGGAAAACGATGGACCACAAGGTCGGGCGCGAAGAAGGGCGCGGCGTCGGCGATCGCCTGCATCGCCGCATCGTCGGTCGCGACATAGACCAGCCTCTTGTCGCTCGCTCGCGCGAGGTCGGCGAGCAGCAGCGGCAGGAAACCGTCCGCGGCGCGTGCCAGCGTCAGCGGTGCCGATGCCGACGCGATGGCGGCGAAAATGTCGGCGGCGCTTCGCGTCATGGCAGGGGGATATAGTCCAGCCGGCGCATTGCGGCGATCATGTCGGGACGGTCAAGATGCGCGGGGGGATGGCCGGTGCCGAGCGCCCAGGCCATGATGTCGACATCATCCTCTTCGACCACCAGTTCGTACCAGGCGATGTCGTCGTCGCCCCATTCGGCGGCATAGCGGTCGAAAAAACCACCGATCATATAGTCGGCCTCGCGCGTGCCGCGATGCCAGGCGCGGAATTTCAGGCGTTTGAGACGGTCGGTGGCGGACATGGCGCGAATCCCGATAGCCCATGACACCGGGAGTGGCGCACGGGGCAAGCAAGCGATAGACGGGATGCACTAGCCATGCGACCCGAGATACTCAATCCGCTCTTTGCCGCGCTGACCGACCTCAAGGGCGTCGGGCCGCAGCTTGCCAAGCCGCTGACGCGGCTGGGGCTCGAACGCGTCGTCGATGTCCTGTTCCACCTGCCGACCGGGCTGGTCCAGCGCTATCCGGTCGACCGGCTCGATCAGGCGCAGGTCGGGCAGCAGATCATCGTCACGCTGACCGCGCAGGAGTATCGCTCGGGCCGCAGCCCGCGCGCGCCGTTCGGGGTCGAGGCGTTCGACAGCGCGGGCGACCATGTCCGGCTCGTCTATTTCGGGCGCACCGCAGGGCTCGCCAAAAAGCTCTTCCCGCTGGGCGAGGCGCGGCAGGTGTCGGGGCGGCTCGATGCCTATGGCGACATGCGCCAGATCGTCCATCCCGACCATGTCGCGGAGCCCGACAGTGCCGAGGCGATCGCGACGAGCGAGGCGGTCTATCCGCTGAGCGAGGGGCTGACCAACGCCCGGCTCAGCCAGTTGGTCGAGATCGCGCTCGAACGGCGTCCCGACCTTGCCGAATGGATCGACGGGCCGTTGCTGGCGCTGCGCCAATGGCCCGACTGGCGCGAGGCGCTGACCCGTGCGCACGCCAGCCCGCATGACGCCCCGGCGCGCGACAGGCTCGCCTATGACGAGATTTTCGCGAGCCAGGTCGCGCTGATGCTGATCCGGCAGGGGCTGCGCAACCGCAAGGGGCGGGCGATCGTCGGCGACGGGCGGCTGACCGGGGCGCTGCGCCTGCCCTTCGGCCTGACCGGCGCACAGGAGAGGGTGGGGCGCGAGATCGCCGCCGACATGGGCCGCGACACGCCGATGCTGCGGATGCTGCAGGGCGATGTCGGGTCGGGCAAGACGCTGGTGGCGCTGCGCGCGATGCTGGCGGCGGTCGAGGCGGGGACGCAGACGGCGCTGCTCGCGCCGACCGAGATATTGGCGCGCCAGCATTTCGCGACGTTGCAGGCGATGCTCGCGGGGCTGCCGGTGAACCTCGCGATCCTGACCGGGCGCGACAAGGGGCGGGTGCGCGAATCGACCTTGATGGGGCTCGCCGACGGCAGCATCGACATTCTCGTCGGCACCCATGCGATATTCCAGGAGGCGGTGACCTATCGCGACCTCGCGCTCGTCGTCGTCGATGAACAGCATCGCTTCGGCGTCGCGCAGCGATTGATGCTGACCGGTAAGGCGGCGCGGCCGCCGCATCTGCTGGTGATGACCGCGACCCCGATCCCGCGCACCTTGCTGCTCGCCAATCACGGCGAGATGGACGTGTCGCGGATCGACGAAATGCCGCCGGGTCGCACGCCGGTCGACACGCGCGTCGTCTCGATCGACCGGCTCGACGAGGTGGTGGGCGGACTTGAACGGCATCTGGCGGGCGGGGCGCAGGCTTATTGGGTGTGCCCGCTTGTCGCCGAAAGCGAGACGAGCGAATTGGCGGCGGCCGAGGAGCGTGCCGCGCTGCTGCGCCTGCGGCTTGGCGACGATCGCGTCGGGCTGGTGCATGGCCGGATGAAGGGACCCGACAAGGATGCGGTGATGGCGCGCTTCCAGGCGGGCGAGATCGGCGTGCTCGTCGCGACGACGGTGATCGAGGTCGGGGTCGATGTTCCCGCCGCCAGCCTGATGGTCGTCGAACATGCCGAGAATTTCGGGCTGGCGCAGCTCCACCAGCTACGCGGTCGCGTCGGGCGCGGCGCCGCAAAATCGGTGTGCCTGCTGCTGCGCTCGCAAAATCTGTCGGAGACCGCGCGCGAGCGACTGGCGCTGATGCGCGACACCAACGATGGCTTCGTCATCGCCGAAAAGGATCTGGAACTGCGCGGTGGCGGCGAACTGCTCGGGCTCAAGCAGTCGGGCGACGCCGATTATCGCATAGCCAGCCCCGAGCAGCTGGTGCGCCTGCTACCGGTGGCGCATGATGACGCGCGGATGTTCGTCGAGCGCGACGGCGGGATCGAAGGCGTCCGCGGCGATGCGGTGCGGCTCTGTCTCTATCTGTTCGAGCGCGACGCGGCGGTGCCGCTGCTGCGCAGCGGGTAAGGTCCCCCTCCCGCTTGCGGGAGGGGCTAGGGGAGGGCGTGTTTCAACCCCTCCCCGCGCTCGATTGACATGCCCTCCCCCGACCCCTCCCGCTTGCGGGAGGGGAGAAGATGTCGCTCTGATAGTCTCGCTTAGGCGGCGTCGCCGCGTGCGCCCATGGCGCGGATCATCGGGAGATAATCCTCGACTGCGATCATCTTTTCAAACTGCAGCCCGGTTTTTCCGGCAAGCGACCAGATCACCCGCGCCGCGATGCGGCCGATGATCGGCATGCGGAACACCACCAGGTCGCCGATTTCCAGCCCGCGCTCATAGCGCATCAGCAGGCCGTCGGCGCTGATATTGACGCAGGTACACATTTCCTGACCACCGTCGGGCAGGATGATCGGCAGGCGACAATAGACGTCGCTGCGCGCCGCGAGGCGCTGGTCGAGCCCGACATAATGGGCCTTGCTGGTGTCGATCTTCCGCATGATGATGCCTTTGCTGGTCAGGCCGGGAGCATCGGACAGATTCCGCTAAGAAGAGGTAAACGCGGCGGCAAGGTGTCAGCCCGTGACGAGGCCGTGTTTCTTCGCGCCGAGGCTGACCGGAACCGGCTCGGCGGCGGGCAGGATGACATGATTGGGGTCGCGGATCACCGCGCCATCGACCTTCACCGCGCCCTCTTCGAGCTTGCGCCGCGCTTCCTTGTTCGACGCCGCGAAGCCGAGCTCGCGCAGCGCGTCGAGGATACGAATGCCTTCGGCGGGCGCCGAAACCTGCGGCAAGTCGCCGCCAATCTGCCCCTTTTCAAAGGTTTGCGCGGCAGTTTCGGATGCGGTCCGCGCCGCCTCTGCGCCGCGGCACATCGCGGTCGCGGCATCGGCGAGGATTTTCTTTGCGTCGTTGATCTCGGCGCCCTCGAGCTGTTCGAGGCGCGCGATCTCGTCGATCGGCAGGTCGGTGAACAGCCGCAGGAACTTGCCCACGTCGCGGTCGTCGGTGTTGCGCCAGAACTGCCAATAGTCAAAATGGGACAGTTGTGCGGGATTGAGCCACACCGCGCCGGCGGCGGTCTTGCCCATCTTGGTGCCCGCGGCGGTGGTCAGCAGCGGAGTCGTCAGCCCGAACAGGTCGGCGCCGTCCATGCGGCGGCCAAGCTCCATGCCGTTGACGATATTGCCCCACTGGTCGGACCCGCCCATCTGCAACCGCACGCCCATCGCCTTCGACAAGTGGCGGAAGTCGTAACCCTGCAGGATCATGTAGTTGAATTCGAGGAAGGTCATCGGCTGTTCGCGCTCGAGCCGCAGCTTGACCGAATCGAAGGTCATCATGCGGTTGATCGTGAAGTGGGTGCCGACTTCCTGCAGCAGTTCGATGTAGCCGAGCTTGCCGAGCCAGTCCTGGTTGTCGACCATCACCGCGTCGGTCGGGCCGTCGCCGAAGGTCAGAAACTGCTGGAAGATGCTGAAGATCGAGGCGATGTTCGCGGCGATCGTCTCGTCCGACAGCATCTTGCGGCTCTCGTCGCGCCCGGTGGGGTCGCCGATGCGCGTCGTCCCGCCGCCCATCAGCACGATCGGCTTGTGCCCCGCCTGTTGCAGGCGGCGCAGCATCATAATCTGGACGAGGCTGCCGACATGCAGCGACGGCGCCGTGGCGTCGAAGCCGATATAGGCGGGAATGATCTGCTGCGCGGCGAGGGCGTCGAGCCCTTCCGCATCGGTGGTCTGGTGGATATAGCCACGGGCATCGAGCACGCGGAGCAGATCGGATTTGTAACTGGTCATAGCGGGCGGGCGCTTAGCATGGGAAACGGGTAAACCCAACTCGGTTCGTTCCCGATCAATCGGCTGGTCCGAAGCTTGTGCGCGCGTCGTCCTTGGTTCTAATTCGCGGCAAAGAGGAGAATGTGATGCCGCTCGACCCTGTTCCCGATTGGCCAGAGCCCGCTGCCGGTCTGATGCTGATTGCGCACCCTGACACGCCTGCGCGCGCGGTCGAGAGTGTCGAGGTTCAATTCGAGATGTCGCCGGATGGATCTCTGTGGCTGCGCTATCATATCGAAGTGCCCGAGAATGATCTGGCGCTTCCCGACCCGGCGGGCCCCGAGCGAGCCGACGGGCTCTGGGAAACAACTTGCTGCGAACTCTTTCTCAGGCGACCTGGCGAGCCGGGATATCTGGAGTTCAATTTTTGTCCGTCGAGCCAATGGGCGGCGTATCGATTTTCAGGCTATCGTGATGGTGCGGGGGATTTCGATGTCTTGGCGCCGGATATCTTGCTCGATTGCAGCGCTTCGCATTTCGCGTTGGAGACGACCGTTGAGCTTTCGACAGAGTGGGCCAGTGCGTCGTTTATCGCCGCTCTTTCCGCTGTCATCGAAGAAAGTGACGGCACCAAATCCTACTGGGCGCTGCGGCATCCGCCCGGCAAGCCCGACTTCCATCATCCCGATTGCTTTGCGCTGACGCTTGGGGCACCCGAAAGCCCATGACAGTCCTTTTCGGTATCGACCGCCTGCTCGCCGACCCCGCGCTTCGCAAACCGCTCGAAGGCCAGCGCGTCGCGTTGCTCGCGCATCCCGCTTCGGTCACCGCCGACCTCGTCCACAGCCTCGACGCGCTGGTCGCCGCCGGGATCAATGTCACTGCGGTGTTCGGGCCGCAGCACGGGGTGCGCGGCGATCTGCAGGACAACATGATGGAGTCGCCCGACTTCACCGACCCGGTCTACGGCATGCCGGTGTTCAGCCTGTATGGCGAGGTGCGGCGGCCGTCGGGACAGTCGATGCACACCTTCGACGTGATGCTGGTCGACCTGCAGGATCTGGGGTGCCGCATCTACACCTATGTGACGACCCTGCTCTATATCCTCGAAGCGGCTGCGGCGCATGGCAAGGCGGTGTGGGTGCTCGACCGGCCCAATCCCGCTGGGCGTCCGGTCGAAGGGACCTTGCTGCAAGCAGGCTGGGAAAGCTTCGTCGGCGCCGGGCCGATGGCGATGCGGCACGGGCTGACGATGGGCGAGATGGGGCGCTGGTTCATCCGTCACTTCGGGCTCGACGTCGATTATCGGGTGATCGAAATGGACGGGTGGCAGCCCGAGGGCCCGGGCTTTGGATGGCCGACGACGCGCGTCTGGATCAACCCCAGCCCCAATGCCGCGAACCTCAACATGGCGCGCGCCTACGCCGGCACGGTGATGGTCGAGGGTGCGACCTTGAGCGAGGGCAGGGGCACGACGCGTCCGCTCGAGCTGTTCGGCGCGCCCGATATCGACGCCAAGGCGGTGATCGCCGAGATGCAACGGCTGGCGCCCCAATGGCTCGCGGGGTGCCGGCTCCGCGATATCTGGTTTGAGCCGACCTTTCACAAGCATAGGGGGACGCTGAACAGCGGGGTGTTCATCCATGCGGAGGGCGCGTGGTACGACCATGCGGCGTTCCGGCCCTGGCGCGTGCAGGCGCTGGGGTTCAAGGCGATCCGCTCGCTCTATCCGGACTATCCGCTCTGGCGCGGCACCGACTTCAAATATGAATATACCGACGATGTGCTCGCGATCGACGTGATCAACGGCGGGCCGGGCCTGCGCGAATGGGTCGACGATGCGGGAGCCGAGGCGGGCGACCTCGATGCGCTGGCGTTGCCCGACGAGGCGGCGTGGCGTGCGGAGATCGCGGACCTGCTGATCTATCAATAAGGGGGGATGACGATGCATCGGCGGCATTTTCTGGGAACGGCGGCGCTGACGGGACTGGCGACGGCGTTGCCCGTCCCGACCTTCGCCGCCGATACGGCGGGCCTGCCCAACCTCGCGGCCAAGGCGGTGCCGATCGGCAAGGACGAACGCCTCGCGCGGATCGCCAAGGCCAAGGAGCTGATGGTCGCCAACGACATCGGCGCGCTGCTGATCGAGCCGGGGTCGAGCCTCATCTATTTCACCGGGGTCCAATGGTGGCGCAGCGAGCGGCTGACCGCTGCGGTGCTGACCCGCGAGGGCGAGGTCGCGATCGTCACCCCCTTCTTCGAGGAACCGTCGGTACGCGAGTCGCTCGGGATCGAGGCCGAGGTGCTGACCTGGAACGAAGACGAGAACCCGCTCGCCGCCGTCGCCGCCTGGCTCGGCAAGCGCGGGCTGGCCAAGGGCCGGATCGGCGTCGAGGAAACGGTGCGCTATTTCGCGGTCGACGGGCTGGAAAAGGCGATGCCAGAGGCGACCGTCGTCAATGGCGCGCCGGTCGTGCGCGGGTGCCGGATGCACAAGTCGGCCGCCGAAATCGCGCTGATGCAGATTGCCGCCGACATCACCATCGCTGCCTATCGCCACACCGCGCCGCGGATCGAGGCGGGAATGACGCCGGCGGACATCGGCGCGATCATGGCGGCGGCTACACAGGCGCTCGGCGGACAGAACGGATTCGAGCTGATCCTGCTCGGCGAGGCGAGCGCCTATCCGCATGGCTCGGGCAAGCCGCAGGCGGTGCGCGACGGCGAAGTCGTGCTGATGGACTGCGGCACCACGGTCCACGGCTATCAGTCCGACATCTCGCGCAGCTTCGTCTACGGCAAGGCGAGTGCGCGGCAACGACAGGTGTGGGACCAGATGCGCAAGGGGCAGGACGTCGCCTTCGCCGCCGCGAAGCTCGGCACGCCGGCGGGCCAGGTCGATGACGCGGTGCGCGCCTATTATCAGGGGCTCGGCTGGGGCCCCGGCTACAAGCTGCCCGGGACCTCGCATCGCACCGGCCATGGCATCGGGCTCGACGGGCACGAGCCGGTCAATCTGGTGCACGGCGAAACGACCCCGCTGGCGCCCGGCATGTGCTTCTCGAACGAGCCGGGCATCTATATTCCGGGCGAGTTCGGGATCCGGCTCGAGGATTGTTTCCATATGACCGACAGCGGGCCACAATGGTTCAGCAACCCGCCGCCGTCGATCGATCGCCCGTTCGATTGAGCTGCTCTATTCTCGCCAGACGGTGAAAGTCGCAACGTCGGTCGACCCCATGGCGGCGATCATAGCGGCATGATCGAAGCCGGGCAGTTGGGTGAGACGATCCAGAAGGAAGCGCTCGCCCGTCGCGCCTTGGGGATAGGCCGGACCCAGTTGGCCGTCCGGGTCATAGAATAGCCACCAGACGTCGGCGCCCCAAGGGCCACTGTCATCGGTTGCGATGACGATGCTCGATAGGGCGGACAAGGCAATTGCTCGCCTCACACCCTTGTCGTCGGTGACGGTCAGCACATCGTCTTCGATCGCCACCGCCCATAGCGATTCGGGATAGAGGCGGGACGCGGCTTCGTCTTCGCCGACGTCCGGCGCCTTCGGCCGCTGCACCAGGCTGACCAGCACAAATGAAATGATCATCAGCAGGTACCAGCTGCCGAGCTTTTCGATGCCGACCATTTCCCACACATCGTCCTGATTGGGATAGCTCCACGCGCGGGCGAAGGTGCCGATATTCTCGGCGAACCAGATGAACAGCGCGACCATGCCCCAGCCGACGAGCAGGGGCATGCGGCGATGGACGTGCAGCGGACGGAACCAGACCTGGCAACGCCAGAAGAGCAGGGCGGTCGCCGCGAACAGGAACCAGCGGATGTCGTAGAGCCAGTGGTGCGCGAAGAAATTGACATAGATCGCCGCTGCCAGCGCATAGGTCGCCCAGATCGGCGGATAGCCGGTGTAGCGGAAGTCGAAGATGCGCCAGACGCGGGCGATATAGCTGCCGACCGCGGCATACATGAAGCCCGAGAAGAGCGGCACGGCGCCGATGTGGAGTAGGCTCGCCTCGGGATATTGCCAGGAGCCCGCGGCGGTCTTGAACAATTCCATCACCGTGCCGACGATGTGGAAGATCAGGATGACGAGCGCCTCCCTTGGCGTTTCGAGCCGGAAGGCGAGCATGGCGAGCTGGATCAGCACCGCGCCGATGGTGATCGCGTCATAGCGATGGATCGCGGCGCCCTCGGGCCAGAAGAAATGGGTACCGAGCAAGAGGGCGAGCATCAGCCCGCCGAACAGGCACGCCCAGCCCTGCTTGAAACCGAAGACGAAGAATTCGAGGAACCAGCCGCGCGGCCCCGGCTCGACCGCCATCGCCTCGAGCCGGGCGCGGACCGCGTGGAAGCGGCTGTGCGCCCCCACTTGGCCCCACGCGGGCTCAGACATGCACCGCGACCCAGGCGATCAGCATCGCGGCGGGGAGCAGTAGCGCTTGTGCCAACACCGTGCCGGCAAGCCGGCTCAGCGAGATGAAGGTGATCGCGCGGCGGAAATCGGCCTCGTCGACCTTCCCTTCGACCGCGTCGTCGGTCATCACCGAGAGCTGAGGGTCGATGAAGGCGAATAGCAGGATCGTCGCGAAACCGTTGATGAGCGCCGAGAGCTGCGAGGCGGTGACGCGGAATTCGGGGGCGAGATAGCCGGCGTAGAGCGACGCGACGACGCCAACGGCGAGCAGGGATTGGGCGAGGCAGTTGGCGATCAGCACGCCCCAGCCGATGCCTTTGGGCATTTTCCAGCTCTTGAGGTGCGACAGGCTGGGCATGGTCAGCGACTGGCGGAGCGTGCGCAGCCCGGTCGGGCTGACGGCTTTGATCGCGAGCTTCGTGGTCGAACGGTTGTTCTGGTACCAACCGATCGCCGCGGCGAACATGCGCTGGCCGGTGGGAACGAGCAATATGCCGATCAGCGTCGCGACACTGGCGGCGGCGAGCACGAACTGCATGTCGATGAAGAGCGAGACGCCGCTGCCGTCGTGGATGCGCGTCTCGATCCGCTTGGCGAGGAAGGGGCCGAGGAAGCTGTTCGAGGTGCGCGAGAAAAGCACGAGGATGTTGAACAGCGCGAAGGACATCGCGATCCGGCGGGTGCGGACGCCGGCGATGCGCGCGGCATAGGCCAGCGCGCCGATCAGGTTGATGAAGCCGGTGAGCAGCAGGATGGTGAGCAGGGGAAGGTCGAACATCGACCGAATCTTTCTAGTGAGCCAACCCTGGTGTCGTTCGACCTGAGCTTGTCGAAGGACCGTTCTTTCTTCTGGCGTTGAGAAGAAGGACGGCGCTTCGACAAGCTCAGCACGAACGGGGTTAGGGAAAGGCGAAAAGTCTGATCGAGGTTGCTAGCGTGCGCTGCGCCGCCGTCAATGCTTTCGCGTCAACTCGCGCGTCGCCTTGTCGAGGCCTTCGAGCGTCAGCGGGTACATGCGGTCGTTCATCAGCTGTTTGATCAGCTTGACCGACTGGGTGTAGCCCCAATGCTGTTCGGGCACCGGGTTCAGCCATACGGCAGCGGGATAGACATGGGTGATGCGCTGGAGCCAGACCGCGCCCGATTCCTCGTTGAAATGTTCGACGCTGCCGCCCGGATGGGTAATTTCATAGGCGCTCATCGACGCGTCGCCGACAAATATCACTTTGTAATCATGGCCATATTTGTGCAGGATATCCCACATCTGATGGCGTTCGGACCAGCGGCGCTTATTGTCCTTCCACACGCCTTCATACGGGCAATTGTGGAAATAGAAGAATTCGAGATTCTTGAACTCGGTCGTCGCGGCGCTGAACAATTCCTCGCACAGCTTGATGAACGGATCCATCGACCCGCCGACATCGAGGAACAGCAGCAGCTTGACCGCATTGCGGCGCTCGGGGCGCATCTGGATATCGAGCCAGCCTTGCCGCGCGGTGCCGTCGATCGTGCCCGGAATGTCGAGTTCGTCGGCGGCGCCCTCGCGCGCGAATTTGCGCAGGCGGCGGAGCGCGATCTTGATGTTGCGGGTGCCGAGTTCCTTGGTGTTGTCGAGATTGGCGAACTCGCGCTTTTCCCAGACTTTCAGCGCGCGCTTGTGCTTGCTCTCGCCGCCGATGCGCACGCCCTCGGGATTATAACCCGAATTGCCGAAGGGCGAGGTGCCGCCGGTGCCGATCCACTTGTTGCCGCCCTCGTGGCGCTTCTGCTGTTCCTCGAGCCGCTCCTTCAGCGTCTCCATGATCTTGTCCCAGTCGCCGAGCGATTCGATCGCGGCCATTTCCTCGGGCGTCAGGAATTTCTCGGCGACCGCGCGCAGCCAGTCGGCGGGGACGTCGACGGGATTCTGGCCATAATCGGTGAGCAGGCCTTTGAAGACCTTGTTGAACACCTGGTCGAAGCGGTCGAGCAGGCCCTCGTCCTTCACATAGATCGCGCGGCTGAGATAATAGAATTGCTCGGGGCTGCGGTCGATCGCCTCGCGGTCGAGCGCCTCCAGCAGCAGCAGATGCTCCTTCATGCTCACGGGAATGCCCGCGGTGCGGAGTTCTTCGAGGAAGCCGAACAGCATGGGCAAAGCGTAAACGGTCGCGGCGTGCGGCGCAATCACTTTACGTAAACGGAAAGCGGTGTGCCGAGGCCACCCATTGACCCCCCGTTAACCATTATCGGTCATCACCTGCGGATTAATCCAAAGTGGGTGGCGCAATGAAATTCGAGTCCATAAATCCGGCGGCTCCGATCCTCGACCAGTCGGTCGCGGGCGACTGCGGCGAGCTTGCCGTCGGGTGCAGCGAGGCGGCGGGGCGGATCAAGCGCTCGACCGACCAGATGGACCGGCAGATCGCCGAACTGGGACGGCTCGAGGAGTTTGTCGTCAGCCTGGAGGCCGACCAGCGCCAGATCGCCGATTCGACCGACGAGGCCAAATTGCTGTCGGCGCGCGCCTGCGAGCAGCTCGATACCGGCGCCGAGCGGGTCAATGCGGCGGTCAGCGAATTCCGCTCGGTGATCGATCTCGTCGCGCGGCTCGGCACGCATGTCACCAATTTCGCCGCCGTGATGGCGCAGGTGCAGCAGGTCAGCCAGTCGATCGAACAGATCGCCAAGACCACCAACATGCTGGCATTAAACGCGGCCATCGAGGCCGAACGCGCCGGCGACGCCGGACGCACCTTTGCCGTCGTCGCCGCCGAGGTGAAGAAGCTGGCGCAGAACACGCGCAGCGCGACCGACGAGATCCGCCGTTCGATCGGCAGCCTTGCTGCCGAGGCCGGCGGGCTGGTCACCGAAATCCAGTCGGGCGTCGAGCAATCGAGCCGCGCCGAGGCGCAGTTCGAGACGATCACCGACGCGCTGCACGATGCGACGCATCTGGTGGCGTTGCTCGACGACCAAAGCGACCGCATCGCGCAGAGCTCGGCGATGGTCCATGCCAATGGCGCCAAGGTCCGCGACGCGCTCGACCGCCTCGTCACCTCGGTCCGCGATAACAGCGCGACCTTGGGG
>NZ_JBOHHU010000017.1:0-55898 GCF_050725615.1 Sphingopyxis sp. | reverse complement strand
TCGCTTCGCGAGCGGTCCCCCTCCCCATCGCAAGTCGATGGGGAGGATCTGCATTAGCCCAATTTCTCCATCACCTCGTCGGCGATGTCGTAATTGCCCCACACGGTCTGGACGTCGTCGTCGTCGTCGAGCGTGTCGATCAGCTTGAACAGGCTCTGCGCGATGCTTTCGTCGCTGACGTCGCTTTTCAGCGTCGGACGCCAGGCGAGCTTGACGCCCTCGGCCTCGCCGAGCCTGGCTTCGAGCGCCTTGGCGACTTCGTGCAGGCCGTCGACGTCGGTCCAGATGTCATGGCCGTCCTCGGACGATTCGACATCATTGGCGCCCGCATCGAGTGCGGCTTCGAAGACAGTGTCGGCGTCGCCCGCGCTCGCGGGATAGCTGATCAGGCCGAGACGGTCGAACCCATGGGAAACGCTGCCCGAGGTGCCGAGGTTGCCGCCATTCTTGGAGAAGGCGGTGCGGACGTTGGTCGCGGTGCGGTTGCGGTTGTCGGTCAGCGCCTCGACGATCAGCGACACGCCGCCCGGGCCATAGCCTTCGTAGCGCATTTCTTCGTAATTATCGCCGTCGTTGCCTGCGGCCTTGTCGATCGAGCGCTGGATATTGTCCTTGGGCACCGACTGCGCCTTGGCGGCGTTGATCGCCGCGCGCAGGCGCGCGTTGGCGTCGGGATCGGGCAGGCCCATTTTCGCGGCGACGGTGATTTCGCGGCAGAGCTTGGAAAAGAGCGAGCTGCGCTTCTTGTCCTGCGCACCCTTGCGGTACATGATATTCTTATATTTGCTATGGCCGGCCATCGCCGTCCTCCAGATGCTGTTGGGATGTGGGCGCCGCCCTAGCGCGGGCGGCAATATGAGACAACCGCCGCATTGCCAGTCAAGCCGTAGCCCTGAGCCTGTCGAAGGGCGCCCATCGACGAGAAGCGCCCTTCGACAGGCTCAGGGCTACGGTGATTTTTCGGCGCTGAACCTAAATGACGACGGCAGTCCCCGATGCGCTGACCATCAGCATCGAGCCATTCTGGCCGAGCACTTCATAGTCGAGATCGACGCCGATCACCGCATTGCCGCCGAGCTTGGCGGCCTCGGCCTCCATTTCGCCGAGCGCTTCCTTGCGCGCGCGGGCGAGGACATCCTCATATTTGCCCGAACGGCCGCCGACGATGTCGGTGATGCTGGCGAACAGGTCGCGGAACAGGTTCGCGCCGACGATGACTTCGCCGGTGACGATGCCCAGATATTCGCGGACCGGACGGCCCTCGACGGCATTGGTGGTGGTGCTGAACATCGTCTTTTGTCCTTGGTTTAGTGGATCGGATTGTGTGTTATGGCTGAGCAAGTCAAAGCGGGGAGGAATAGGAATTGTCAACTGTGCCAGATGCAGCTTGGCGGACGCTTGTAGGGGCGTTGTTCCTTGACGTTCAAGATGCGTTGGATCGACAGCAGGCTGCCGATACGCCAACCAATCGGCGTGGTTTATTGCGGGCGCTTATCGCCGCAGTCGAAGGCTTGGCGTGGCTCTACCGCGAGCATGTGAAAGAAATAGCTGAAACGATGGGCTTGCTGTCCGATGCCGAGCGGGGCGCCCTTTCTGAAATATCCTATTTCGTCGGTGATGACGGCAGGGTTTCGGAACAGCGCCGGTTTATATCGACCACCGCGATGATCAGGCTGACTTCGCGCATCGCGGCAAAATGCGCCTTGGCCGATCAACCTGATTTTGGTGTCGAAGGTTGGGTAAGTCTCAAGAAGACCATAGGCATAAGAAATCGCATCACGCACCCCAAGGCTGAGGACGATCTATCCGTATCAAGTGAGGATGTTCAGCAAGCAAAATCGGCGTTCTATTGGTTTGCTGAGTTGATGGTGAGCGAAATGGCTCGGGCGACCGATACCCTTCGCGGCTACGTCGATGGCTTTAGGGAAGTCCTGCAGTTGCTGAAGGCCGGCGATGAAGCTGCTTTGGCGCTCTATCGCCGCCTTCAAGACGAAGAAGAATAGCGCCTATTCGAGTCCGAGCGCTGCCATATAGACCTCAAGTATGGCTTCCATCTCCAAACGATCGTGCTTGGGCATTTTACGCAGCTTGATGACTTGGCGCATGGCTTTGCCATCGAAACCCTGCGATTTCGCTTCATTATAGGTGTCGCGGATATCGTCTGCGATGCCCTTTTTCTCTTCTTCCAACCGCTCGATACGCTCGATGAACAGGCGCAGTTGCTGGTCGGTGGTGGTGGCTTCGCTCATTTTTGACTCCGGTGATTTGGGATTTGGGACGCGAGAATCGCGGGCTGCGCGTCCCTAATCGGCTCAGGGATTTTTGGCCATGCTTTCTTCCATGCGGGCGAGCTGTTCGGGGGTCGCGGGGGTGTGGTGCAGCGCCTTCCACTCGGCGGTCGGCATGCCATGGACGATCGCGCGGCCGGCCTCCTTGTCCATGCCGCCGGCCTCGGCGATCCAGTCGCCGAGGCAGTTGCGGCAGAAACCCGCGAGCCCCATCAGGTCGATGTTCGCGGCGTCGCTGCGGTGCTGGAGCAGCCGCGCGAGGCGGCGGAAGGCGGCGGCGGCGGCGGCATCGTCGAGGGCGTCGAGCGCGTCGGTTCCGGGCGTGACATCGTCGCTGCAGGACATGGCGGATTTCCTTCGGCTGGGGGCATGAATAGCTATACGCGGCTTGCCTTGGCCCGGGCAACGCGCCTAGGCAAGCGGCCAAGATTTCATCCCCTCATTTTGACCGGAGCCCCTTCGTGGTCCAGAGCTTCACCCCCCGCCAGCGCAAGGTGCGCATCCTCGCGACGCTGGGTCCCGCGAGCGCCAATCCCGACATGATCGCCGCGCTGCACCGCGCCGGCGCCGATGCGTTCCGCGTCAATATGAGCCATGGTGACCATGAAGGCCATGCCAGGGTGATCGCGGCGATCCGCGCGCTGGAGAAGGAAACCGGGCGGCCGACGACGATCCTCGTCGACCTGCAGGGGCCGAAATTGCGCGTCGGGACCTTTGCGGTGGGGCCGGTCGAGCTGGTCAAGGGCGCGGCCTTCGCGCTCGATGCCGACACCGCGGCGGGCGACGCGACGCGGGTGCATCTGCCGCACCCCGAATTGTTCGCGGCGCTCGAGGCGGGGACGCGGCTCCTGATCGACGACGGCAAGCTGGTGCTGCGCGTGCAGGCGGTGTCGCCGACGCGGATCGACACGCTGGTCGAGGTCGGCGGCAGGATTTCGGATCGCAAGGGGGTGAATGTCCCCGATGTCGTCGTGCCGCTCGCGGCGCTGACCGAGAAGGACAGGAAGGACCTGACCTTCGCGCTCGAACAGAATGTCGACTGGATCGCGCTGTCCTTCGTCCAGCGGCCCGAGGATGTTGCCGAGGCGCGGACGCTGATCGGCGGCAAGGCGGCGCTGCTGGTGAAGTTCGAGAAGCCGTCGGGGGTGCAGCGGATCGAGGAGATTCTCGAGCTTGCCGATGCGGCGATGGTGGCGCGCGGCGACCTGGGGGTCGAATTGCCCCCGGAAGCCGTGCCGCCGCTGCAGAAGCGCATCGTCGCGACCGCGCGGCGGATGGGCAAGCCGGTGGTCGTCGCGACGCAGATGCTCGAATCGATGATCACCTCACCCTCGCCGACGCGCGCCGAGGTGAGCGACGTCGCGACCGCCATCTATGACGGCGCCGATGCGATCATGCTGTCGGCCGAGACCGCGGCGGGGGCCTGGCCGGTCGAGGCGGTGACGATGATGGACAGCATCGCGCGCTCGGTCGAAAGCGATCCCGATTATTTCCGCCGCCTGCATTTCACCGAGACGCTGCCCGACGCGACGACCGCCGACGCGCTGGCCGAGGCGGCGGGGAGCATCATCGGGACGATCGCCGCCGATGCGATCATCTGTTTCACCGCGTCGGGATCGACCGCGCGCCGCGTCGCGCGCGAGCGGCCGAACGCGCCGCTGCTGGTGCTGACCCCCAGGAAAGAGGCGGCGCGGCGGCTCGGACTGCTGTGGGGCGCGCATGCGGTGCCGACCAAGGATATCGGCAGTTTCGAGGAGATGATCGCCAAGGGCAAGCGCATGGCGCTGCGCCACGGCATCGGCCGCCCCGGCGCGAAGCTGGTGATGATGGCGGGGGTGCCGTTCGGGACCCCGGGGTCGACCAATGTGCTGCATGTCGCGACGCTGACCGGCGACGAATTGCGCGGTTATGGCGGATGATTGATTCAGTCCGGCACAGATGTCCGGCGCGGCGTTAAAAATTTGCCGCTCGTTGCCAGGCGGGACGGGCAATATTGGTAAATCCTCTTTGCACCATCGGCGCGGCGCGGCATAACCCTCTCCATCAACGCGTCGGGGGGCCTTGCGTCGGGGCCTGCTGCGCCGCTTCGGAGATTTGCCCCGCGTGTCCGCACCCTTCCGTTTCCCGCGCTTTTTCGTCACCAGCCCGGCGCCTTGCCCCTATCTGGCGGGCAAGACCGAACGCAAGGTGTTCACCGAACTCAGCGGCCATAGCGCGGGCGAGCTTAACGACGCGCTCGGTCGCATCGGTTTCCGCCGCAGCCAGTCGGTCGCCTATCGCCCGAGCTGCGCCGATTGCGCCGCCTGCGTGTCGGTGCGCGTCTGCACGGCGGACTTCGCGCCGCGCCAGTCGCAGAAGCGCAACCTGCGCCGCAACGGCGACATCGTCGCCACCGCGTGCAAGCCCTGGGCGACCGAGGAGCAATATGCGCTGCTGCGATCCTATCTCGGCTCGCGCCATCCCAATGGCGGCATGGCCGACATGGACGAACAGGATTTCGCCGACATGGTCGAACAGACCCCGGTCGATTCCTATCTGATCGAATATCGCGAACCGAGCGTCGATGGTGTCCGCGGCCGCCTGATCGGCTGTTGCCTGACCGACCGGCAGAGCGACGGCCTGTCGATGATCTACAGCTTTTTCGACGCCGCGCATCCGCTGCGCGAGGGGCTCGGCACCTATATCATCCTCGACCATGTCCAGCGCGCCGCGCAGGCGGGACTGCCCTATGTCTATCTCGGCTACTGGATCGAGGGGTCGGCGCGCATGGCGTATAAGGCGCGTTTCCGCCCGCTCGAAAAGCTGGGCCCCGACGGCTGGTCGCGGTTCGAACCGGCCGATGCCGACCGGGCGGCGGCGCAGTTCGAGCTCGCCTGACACGGCGGCGTCCGTCGCGGACCGAAGGCTTCCCGCAAATTCGTCATGCTGAACTTGTTTCAGCATCCATGGTCTGCGTTCTCGTCCGGCGCGGCGCCTGGGGTGAGGGCGGGCCATGGACCCTGAAACAAGTTCAGGGTGACGAGGATTTGGGCGCTGGTCTGCCGGCCAAATGTCGCGGCGCGAGCCGATGATCGACAGGTAGTTGAGAACAACTCGCAACAACGGATTTCCGCCCGGCACCGGTTGACCTTTCCCCGCTTTCAAGGGCATAGCTTGGGGCCTAGGACATTAGTCCGGGTCGCATCCAAATTGTACTCGCCGGGGGGCTGGCGATAGGGGGACAGGGATGCCCGTGCGCAGGTTTGTGATCATCGCGGCAACGGCACCACGCGGCGGCGTGCGTCGCGGGCGGATGCGCGCATGAGCGACAAATTCCCCTCGCAGCCGATGCCGGCCGATACGGTCAAGGTCGCGATTATCGGATCGGGGCCTGCGGGGCTGAGCGCGGCGTCGCGCGCAGGGCAGCTCGGCATGACGCATGTGCTGATCGAAAAGACCGATCACCTCTCGGACACCATCTATAAATATCAGAAGGGCAAGCGCGTCCTCGCGACCCCCGATCGGCTCGACCTGCGCTCCGACTGTCGCTTTGCCGAAGGTGCGCGCGAATATATCCTCGGCAATTGGGACGAGGATGCGAACAACAACAAGGCCTATGTGGTGACGGAGGCCGAAGTCGCCGAGGTGACGGGGCAAAAGGGCGCGTTCGAGATCAAGACCGCCAAGGGCGTGATCACGGCCGAGAATATCGTCCTGGCGATCGGGACCCAGGGCAACCCGAACCGGATGCGCTGCCCCGGCAACGACCTGCCGCACATCATCTATACCGTCGACGATCCCGAGGATTTCAAGGACAAGCACATCACCGTCGTCGGATCGGGCGACGCGGGCATCGAAAATGCGCTCGGCGTCGCCGAGGAAGCGCTGGAAAACACCGTCACCATCCTCAACCGGTCGAAGGATTTCGCCCGCGCCAAGGCCAAGAATGTCTCCGACATGATGGAGGCCGGCGAGAACGGGTTCATGTCGATCCGCACCGAGACCCAGCCCAAGCTGGTCGAACCGGGCTGGCTGACGCTCGAAACCCCGACCGGCGACGAGAAGATCGAGTGCGATGTGATCGTCGCGCGGCTGGGATCGGTCGCGCCGCGCGGCTTCGTCGAATCGATGGGGATCGAGTTCACCGGCCCCGACCGCGAAGCCTTTCCCAAATTGTCGCCGACCTTTGAATCGACGGTGCCCGGCATTTTCGTGATCGGCGCGCTCGCGGGTTATCCGCTGATCAAGCATTGCATGAACCAGGGCCATGACGTCGTTGAGTTCATCAATGGCAACACCAGCCTGACCCCCGCCGATGAAAAGGATCTGGCGGCGATCTTCGAAAAGCTGCCGCAAAAGAAATCGGTCAGCGAGTGGCTGGAATATCTGCGCACCCGCATCCGCATCTTCGCCGATGTGTCGCCGCTGCAGATGCGCGAATTCATGCTCGATTCCAAGGTTGGCTATTATCGCAAGGGCGAGGTGGTGTTCGAGGCGAACGAACCCGGATCGTCCTTGTTCGCGATCGCCGACGGCAACGCGCTGGTCGAGATCGGCCCCGGCATCACCGTCCCGATCGAACAGGGATCGATCTTCGGTGAAGTCGGCCTGATCTCGGGCCGCAAGCGCGGCGCGACGATCCGCGCCGGCGAGGACAGCATCTTCGTCGAAGTGTCGCGCACCGCCGCGCTCAAGCTGATGGGTTCGGTTCCGGGCGCGAAGCGCGTGATCGAACGCATCTCGCTCGAGCGCCAGCTGATGCAGATCTTCAAGGGCGGCCTGACCGCCGAGGATCTGGCGCCGATCGTCGAGGACCCCGCCATCCAGCGCGTGCCCGCCGGCAAGGTGGTGCTTGCCGAGGGCGATGAGGGCGACGACGTCTATGTCATCCGGTCGGGGTCGATGGTCGTCGAAAAGGATATCGGCGGCAAGCCGATCTTCCTGCGCTACCTGCCCGCCGGCAGTTTCTTCGGCGAAATGGCGGTGCTCAGCGGCGCCCCGCGCAACGCGACGGTGAAGGCGGCGGTCGCCAGCGAGGTGATCCGGCTCAAGGGCGAAGAGTTCAAGACGATGCTCGCCAGGCGGCCGCAGGTGCGCGAAGCGACCGAGGCGGCGGTGGCCGAGCGCGCGGCGATGAACGACTTCATCGAATCGCGCAAGGCGAGCTATTCGAGCGCGGTCGATCTTTATTCGGACACCGCCAGCTTCATTATGAAGGAAGGGCTGGGCGAGGCGACCGACGCGCTGCTGATCGACGAGAATCTGTGCGTTGGCTGCGACAATTGCGAAAAGGCGTGCGCCGACAGCCATGAGGGCCTGTCGCGGCTCGACCGCGAGGCGGGCAAGACCTTTGCCCATCTGCACGTCCCGACGAGCTGCCGCCACTGCGAGCATCCGCACTGCATGGCTGACTGCCCGCCCAACGTCATCCACCGCGGCCCCGACGGCGAAGTGTTCATGGAGCCGGGCTGCATCGGCTGTGGCAACTGCATGCGCAACTGTCCCTATGGGGTGATCCGCATGGAGGCGGCGCCGCCCGAAAAGCCGAGCCTGATCCGCTGGCTGCTCACCGGTTTCGGACCCGGTCCCGGCGAACCCTCGCCCAAATGGACCAAGAAGAAGCTGGGCGAGGAGAAGCCCAAGAAGATCGCGGTCAAATGCGACATGTGCAAGGGCATCGCGGGCGGTCCCGCCTGCGTGCGCGCCTGTCCGACCGGCGCCGCGATCCGCGTCTCGCCCGAGGAGTTCCTGTCGATCGCGCGGCTCGAAGAGGACGCCGGCTGATGGCGAGTATCTTTTCGAACCTGTTCGGCGGACGCCGCCGCAGCAAGGCGACGCAGACCGAGCGTGTGCGCGAGCGGCGGCACGAGGGTTTCCTGCGCTACGCCAATTTCCGCTGGGCCAAGATTTCGGGCGGGCTCTGCCTGCTCATCATCGTCAGCTATGCGCTGGTCGACGTCACCCCGCGCCACAATGGCGGCAGCTGGTACGGTTATACGCTCGGCACGCTCGGCGCCGGACTGATCCTGTGGCTCACCGCATTGGGCTATCGCAAGCGCAAGATGACGAGCGACTATTGGTCGCTCAAGGCCTGGACCTCGGCGCATGTCTATCTCGGGCTCAGCCTGATGGTCATCGGCACCTGGCACACCGGATTCCAGCTCGGCTGGAACGTGCATACGCTGGCCTGGGCCTTGATGATGCTCGTCATCCTGTCGGGGCTCTATGGCATTGTCGTATACGCGACGCTGCCCGCCGCGCTGTCGAACAACCGCGACGAAATGACGCAGATGCAGATGCTCGAGGCGATCCGCGCCTTCGACCGCCAGTTGCACAGCGCCGCGCAGCCGCTGACGCCGCAGGACACCGCGCCGGTACTCGCGGCGCTCGATGAGGACCCGTTCGCGGGGGGCATCGGCGCGCGGCTGTCGGGGCGCTATCCCAGATGCGCCACCGCCGCCGCGCTGCGCGCGCTCGCGGGATCGCGGAGCAGCGATGCCGAGGCGCGCGAAAAGGTCGTCGGGCTGCTGACCCAGAAACAGGCGGCGCTTGGGCGGCTGCGCCAGCATCTGCGCATCCGCGCGTTGCTCGAAATCTGGCTTTATGTGCATGTGCCGCTGACCTTCGCGCTGATCGCGGCGCTGTCGGCGCATATCATCAGCGTTTTCTTTTACTGGTAAGGCGGGGGAGGGGGAATCATGAGCTTCATCCTGCGCCGGATCTCGACGACCAAGACAGGCAAGCAGATCATCCGCGACCAGCCGCTGCCCGGCGACGCGATCACGCTGGGCCGCGAGGGCAGCAACATCATCCACATCGCCGACCTGGCGGTGAACCCGCACCATGCGACGATCACCAGCGCCGATGGCCGCCATGTCCGGGTGCAGGCGAGCGAAGGCCTGGGGTTCGACTTCAACGGCCGCAGCGTCGACGCCGCCGACATCGACAGCGCATCGGGCGCCGAACTGCGTTTCGGCGGCCACCGCCTGACGATCGCGCGCGAGGGCGATTCCATCATCCTGCTCGTCGAACGGATTGACGAGCTGTCGCAATCGTCGAAGGACGTCGACGAGGCCAAGGCCTTTTCGCTGCAGGGGGTGATGCCGGGCAAGCGCGTCGGCGCCTGGACCTTTGCGATCCTGATGCTGCTCGCCTTCCTCGTCGGGCCGATCTGGGCCTGGCAGAGCTACAAGAATGTCGACGAGCGTCCCGAAGGCTATCATGCCGACACCGCGTGGATGTCGGGTCCGTTGTCGAGCGCCCACGCCAACCTGAAGAACGACTGCCAGTCGTGCCATGTCGAGCCGTTCGTAGCGGTGACCGACAAGGCGTGCGTCGGCTGTCACACCGGCGAGCATAAGGCGATGAGCGCGGCGCACGCCAATGCGCCGACCGCGATGCTGCTCGCCGCGCGCGCGCCGCCGGGCACCGGCGAGAAGATTCTCGCGAGCTTCGCCAGCGCGTTCAACCGGCCGCAGGGGCGCTGCGTCGAATGCCATACCGAACATGAGGGCGCGGGGCCGATGGCCGCGACGCCGCAGAAATTCTGCGCCGATTGCCACGACGGCATGAACGGCCGGCTGAAGGCGGCGGGGCATCCGACCCAGCTTGCCGATGCCGGCGATTTCGGCACCAGCCACCCCGATTTCCGCCCGCTGGTCCGCGCCGCGCCGGGCGCCAAGCCGGTGGCGACGCTGATGACCAAGGGGATCGTCGATTATAACGGCCTGAAATTCCCGCACGACATGCATTTGCAGGCGACCGGCGGGGTCGCGCGCATGGCGGCGAGTTTCCGGGGCCGCTACGATTTCGGCAAGAAGCTCGAGTGCAAGAATTGCCACCAGCCCGACGCCGACGGGGTGCGGATCAAGCCGGTCGAGATGGAGCGCGATTGCGCGATGTGCCACAGCCTCGCCTTCGAGACCGTCGGCGGCGTGACGCGCACCTTGCGCCATGGCGAGCCGGGACAGGTCGTCGCCGATCTCACCGCCTATTATCGCTCGACCCCGCCGGCGCGGCCGTTGCAGCTGGGCGGCATGGAACGACGGCGCCCGGGCGCCTATGCCGAGGGGCAGGTTTACAATATCTATTTCCGCGAGGTCGCGGTGCGCCCGAGCCGCGCGGCGGATGCGGTGCGCGCGGTCTTCTCGAAAGGCGGGGCCTGTTACGACTGCCATACGATCTTTGCGCCGACGTCGGGCAACAACTGGCGCGTGATGGCGGTCAACCAGACGCCGCGCTTCCTGCAAAAGGGCTGGTTCGACCATGACGCGCACAAGGAAACCGACTGCGCCGATTGCCATACCGCCGCGCCGGGATCGAAACAGTCGGCCGACCTGCTCGTGCCGGGTCTGCGTCAATGCCGCGACTGCCATGTCGGCGAGGGCGGGGCGCGGCTGGTCAAGGTCGAGACCGCGACCGAATCGCCCTGCGCGATGTGCCACGAATATCATAGCGACGGCGGCAAGCCGTGGATGCCGCCGACGCAGCGCAAGAAGAAAACCGCCGCGATCACCGACCATCCGCGGCAGGGGACCTATGCTGTGACCGCGATCACAGCTTCTAAACGGTCCGGCCTTTATAATGTGACATGGCGCATGCCCGCGCTAAGACTCACCGACCAGGGTGGATGATAACAGGGCGGTCGGACCAGCCGATCGAGAGGGCCTAAACCCATGGTCTGCGCGTTCGAGGTTTGAAGCGATTTTGTTCAGGGCTAGGAAGCGAGGGGCGGGAATATGTCGATATTTCAACACTCGCTGACGCCGCCATGGACAAAATCGATCAAATCCCGAAGGGACGCCGAAATGGCTTCGATCTCGCCTTCGCGCGGCCTGGCAGATGGAACCACCATCTGCGGCGGCCACGCGAAGGCGATATCTTCGCCATTTCGGCGCCTCGAACGCGCAGGCCATGGGTTTAGGCCCTGTGGCAGGGGACGGATATGCTGATCGCCCAGATCACCGATATCCATATCGGGTTCGATCCGGACAATCCGGCCGAATATAATCGCAAGCGGCTCGACGATGTTCTCGACCTGCTGATCGAAGGGCCGAACCGGCCCGACCTGTTGCTCGCCACCGGCGACATCACCGACCGCGGCGATGCCGACAGCTATCGCCGCCTGGCGACCGCTTTCTCGCGCTGTCCCTTTCCGGTGTGGCCGAGCGTCGGCAATCACGACCTGCGCGACAATTTCCATGCGCAATTCCCGGGCTTCGACGACGGCCAAGGCTTCATCCAATATAGCATCGACCTGCCCGACCTGCGGCTGGTCACCGCCGACACGCTCGAGGAAGGGCGCCACGGCGGGGCCTTTTGCGCCGATCGCGCGGCGTGGCTCGACGCCGAGCTGGCGAAGGAGCCGGCCAAGCCGACCTATATCGTGATGCATCACCCGCCGGTCGAAAGCGGCATCGAGTGGATGAACACCGACCCCGACGAACCCTGGGTGGCGACCTTCACCGACGTGGTGCGGCGGCACCCGCAGGTGCGCGGGCTGATTTGCGGCCATCTCCATCGCAGCGTCACCGTGTCGTGGGAGGGGCGCACCGTCGCCATCTGTTCGTCGACCGCGCCACAGGTGTCGCTCGACCTCCGCCCGATCGACGAGAACCACCCCGACGACCGCCCGATGATCGTCGCCGAGGACCCCGCCTATGCGCTGCACCGCTGGAACGGGCGCGAACTGGTGAGCTTCTATGACCACGCCGGATCGCACACGATGCTGGCCAAATATGACGAACGGTTGCAGCCGCTGGTGCGCGAGCTGAAGGCCGAACGGCCGCGCCGCTAAAGCCAGGCCGAGCGGCGGTCGACGCGGCGCTGGAATCCCGCCGCGAACGACCGGGCGCGGGCGCGCAGCAGGATCAGGCGGCCTTCGGTGGTGCGCGTGAAGACGAGGCGCGACGATCCGACCTCCGCGTTCCACAGGCGATGAAAGGCCTCGGCGCTGTCCTTGTGGCGGGCGATGAGCGCGGGCACGGCGTGATAGTCGCGCCGGGTGACCAGCCCGATCCAGCTCCGCCGTTCGAGCAGGTAGCGCGGGTTCTGGACCGGGCCGAGCAGCTCGGCCAGCGCCGCCATCACCATCCGCTCACCGGCGCGCGAGATACCGTCGACGGTGAGCTCGACCTGCCCCGATGCGTCGTGCACGATGCGCAGGCTGGCGGCGACATGATCGGCGTCGCCGAGCGCCCCCGCCGCGTGCAGGCCGTCGAGCAGGACGCGCCCGACCTGCCCGAGGCTGCGTTCGAGCGAGCCGTTGCGCAGCCATAGCCGCGCGGCGCGGGCCAGCTTCGGCAGCATCGCGATCGTTGCGGCGCTGGCGAGGCCGATGCCCGCCGCCGCGAGGCCCTTGCCGGCGATCGCGCGCAGCTCGAACATCGCGGCGCCGGCGCCGCTCGACAGCGCCGAGGCGGCAAGCCACTGCAGCGTATCGGTCGAGGCCAGCCGCCGCGGCAGATAATTGGGGGCGGCGGTTTCGCGGACATGCGCGCGCGCGTCGGCGTCGCCGAACGAATGCTGCCAGCGCGCCGCGATGCCGGCGCGGTCGCGCGCCAGCGCCAGCGTGGCGGCGTTGCACGCGTCGATGCCGGCCCAGGGATGCAGGTCGAGCCGCCGCACCCCGCTTTCGATCGCGGTCGAGGCCGAATTGGCGATCCCCTCGAAGGCGCGAAAGCGGCGCTCGAGCAGGTCGAGGTCGGAGGTGATCGCATCGCCCTCGGCGATCCGGCCCCAGTCGAAATGTTCGCCCCAGGCCTCGGCGATGCCGCCGGGGCCCGGGTCGATCGTCGCGAGGTGCCAGATGTTCGCGACCTTGCCGGGCTGCGCCGGGTCGATGCGGATCGCGCGGCCGCGCATCTGGTTCGACAGCATGAAGGCCGCCGAATTGCTGGCGAGGATCAGGCTGTTGATCGCGGGCGCGTCCCACCCCTCGCCGAGCAGCGCCTGCGTCCCGACGAGCATGGTGACATGGCCTTCGCAAAAGAGCGTCGTCATCACCGCCACCGCGCCGCCGACGCCCGGCCCCGACGGGGTCAGGCGCAGATAGTCGGTGCTGCCGGGGAGGGCGGACAGCGCAAGGTCGGCGGGCGACAGGCCGTGGCGTCGCCCGATGGCATGGAGTGCGTCGGCGGCGGCGGCGGGGATCAGCATCAGCGTGCCGGTGAGCACGCCGATCCGCTGTCCGGCGGGGGCGAGACGGCGCAAGGCGCCGAAGATCGGCACGACACCGAGCTTGGCCGGGGCATAATCGTGGCGCAGCGCGCGATCGAGTTCGGCGCCGCGCACATGGTCGGACAGGATCAGCAGGCGCAGCGCGCCGCCCATCTGCGCGGCCTCGGCGGCGGCGATGTCGGCGATGCTGCGAAGCTTGGCGCGGCTGCCCGCCATCAGCGCGAAGATGCGCCGCGTTTCGCCGAGGCGGACCGCGCCGCCCTCGATCAGCCCCTGTTCGTGCAGCGCCGCGCGCAGGTCGCGCAGCCGCTCGCGCGCAGCGGCAAAGGGTTCGGGGGTGCGGAACAGCATCGCATCGAGCAGGCGTTCGAGCCAGGAGGGGGTTTGCGGGGGCACGTCGCGACCCCGGATGCCGAGCAGGCCGAGCGGCGGCGCGGGCAGGGGGCGGCCGCTGGCGGCGAGATGGACGAGCATCGCCGACAGGATTTCGGGCGCGTCGAGGATCGCCTCGACATGCGCCAGCGGCTCGGCGATCCATGGATGGCGCGCGATCGTGTCGAGGAGTAGCGCATCGCCACGCAGATCCTGCACCAGCGCCGCGACGGCGCGGCGGCGGGCATCGAGCAGGTCGAGCGCCTCGGCATCGGGTTCGGAAAAGAGGACATGGTCCTGATGCGGGCAAAGGTCGCCGCGGCGCACCAGTTCGGGCACCCCGATCTCGAGGTCGATCGGACCGCACATCGCCTCATACCGCTGCCATTCGGCGAGCGGCGCGTCATAGGGCGGGGTCGCGGTCAGCGCGACGATCCGCGCCCCCGGCAGCGCATCGACGAGCGCCTGGAGCGCGAGCCACCATTCGCGGCGGAGGTGATGCGCCTCGTCGAGCACCAGCGTCACCGGGCCGTCGGAGCCGAGCGCCGCACATAGCGCGGCGAAGCGCGTGCCGCCTTCGTTCGCCCAGATCGCGTGGAGCGCCTGATAGGTCGCGGCGGTCAGCGTCGCGGGCGTTTCAAGGTCGAAGGACAGCGCCCCCGCCGGCGGCGGATCGGTCAGAAACAGCGGGACCAGCCGCTGCGACCATTGGTCGCGGATGATGCGCGTCGGCGCGAGGACGATCGTCTGCCGCCCGAGCCGGCGCACCAGTTCGAGCCCGAGCACCGTCTTGCCCGATCCGGGGGCCGCGACAAGGTGCAGCCGCTCATCGGCGAAATGCGCGTCATATTCTGCGATGACGCGCTGTTGATAGTCGCGCCACCGGCCCGAGAAGCGCATTTGCGCGAACAGGCCGGCATCGGTTCCGATCATGCTGCGCGCCGGCCGCGAAGGCGGATCAATAGCCGAGCGACAGATCGACTCGTGGCTCGACCGGCTCGCCCTGGTGCCAGCGGTCGAGGTTTTCGAGGAAGCGGGTCGCGGCGCGCACGAACATCTTGTCTTGCGCGCGGCCCGACAGGTGCATGGTGATATGCGCGTTGTCGAGCGTCCACAGGACATCGTCGGCGGGAAGCGGTTCGGGGCTGGTGACGTCGAGGAAGGCCGACGCGATCTGCTTGCTGTCGAGCGCGCTCACCAGCGCCGCCTGGTCGACGACGCTGCCGCGCGCGATGTTGATGAGGGTCGCGGACGGCTTCATCGCGGCGAGTTCGGCGGCGCCGATCATGCCGTCGGTTTCGGAGGTCGCGGGGACGGCGAGGATCACCCAGTCGAAATCGCCGAGGCGGTCGCGCCATTGGTCGGGGGTGAGGGTGTTGGGGCCGGGGGTTCGGCGCACGACGGTGACGTCGACCGCGAAGGCCTGCAGCCGTTCCTCGACCAGCTTGCCGATCGCCCCATAGCCGAGCAGCAGCGCCTTCGACCCGTAAAGCTCGACCTTGCCGGGCGAATCGATCAGCCATTCGTGGCGCTCCTGCGCACGCACAACCTCGCGATAGCCCTTGGCGACGGTGAGCATGCCCATCACCACATATTCGGCGATGGTGATCGCATTGATGCCGACGCCGTTGGTCAGCACCGTGCCGCGCTCTGCGAGCAGGTCGAGCGGAATGCCGTCGACCCCGGCGTAGATCGAGTTCAGCCATTTCATCCGGGTCGCGGCGCCGATCGCGGCGGCCATGTCGCGCTTGTCGTACATGTCGAACCAGCCGATTTCGGCCTCGGGCGCGAGCGCCATCGCCTCCTCCTTCGACTGGAAGAAACGCGGTTCGACCCACTCGGGCAGACGGCTTTCGACGAGCGGACGGACGAGGCCCGAGAGGACGGTGACGGTCTTGGTCATTGGTTGGCGATCCCGTGTTTCAGGCGGGGGAGAAGGCCCGCCAGGCCACTATGGCCAAAAAGGGCAGCCCGGCAAGGTCGGCGCGCGCGATCGTCCGCAGCGACGGCGGCGACCCGGCCCGCCAGTAGAGTGCAAGGAAGGAGATCATGCTGATCGCGGCGGCGACGCTGGCGACGCGGCCCGTGGCCGGGTCGAACGCCGCCCAGACGCAGAGGGTGAGGACGACGAGGAACAAGGCGGCGCGGTGGTGGAGCAGCAGGAAGGTGGGGCTTCGGGCGTCGACGGCGTAGAGGCGTGTCAGCATCGCCGGGCGGACGAAGGCGAGCGCCGGGGCGAGGTGGATGAGCGCGAGGATGAGCCAGGCGATGCGGTCGAGCATGGCGGGAGTGTAGCGCTTACAGGAGTGTAAGCAAGGGGGGTGTCGTGTCGGAGTTGGGGTGGGAAGCGGCTGTTTTGTGAAGGCCTCCCCTCCCGCCTGCGGGAGGGGCAGCGAGACTTACGAACTTGTTCGTTAGTCGCAGCGGGGTGGGCCTTTGCGCTGCCGGAAGCTCGCTGCGCTCGCGCCCACCCCCAACCCCTCCCGCCTGCGGGAGGGGAGAAGAAAGGGCCGCCATCGGTCGAAACCGGACCTCGCCGCGACTGCGTCGGCTACGCCTCCAGCCGCCAGTCCCAGCCGAGCGGGTCGCCGTCCATCACCTCTACACCGGCGGCGACAAGTTCGTCGCGTAGCGCGTCCGAAGTGGAGAAGTCTTTGTTCGCCCGCGCTTCCTTGCGGCGGGTCAGGGTGGCTTCGATTACGGCTTCCGTGATCGTCGCGTTTTTCGGCCGTAGGCGCAGATCGGCTCGCGACAGCGAAAGAAGCTGGAGCCCCAGTACGTCGTCGATTTTCTCAATCGTACGGATTCTTTCGGCGGGGCTCACCTTCTTCATGGTGAGAATGGCCTCCAAAGTTGTCAGCACGACGGATGTGTTCAGATCATTCGAGATCGCTTCATCCAGAAAATCGGTGACGGGTTCTCCCGACACGGCTAAGTCGGTCTGAGCCTTGAGTTTCTCGACGCCCATCACCAGCCGCTTCAACCGCGTCAGCGCCGCGCCAAGCCCCTCCCACGAAAACTCCAGCTCGCTGCGATAATGCGCTTGCAGGCACATCAGCCGATAGGCGAGCGGGTGGTAGCCCTTGTCGATCAGGAGCTGCACGCGCAAAAACTCGCCGCTCGACTTCGACATCTTGCCCGAGCGTTCGACGAGGAAATTATTGTGCATCCAGAAGCGGGCGCCGCTCGCGTCGGAGCAGCTGTGCGCCTGGTTCTGCGCGATTTCGTTCGGATGGTGGATCTCGCGGTGGTCGATGCCGCCGGTGTGGATGTCGAAGGGGAAGCCGAGCAAGGCCTCCGACATCACCGAGCATTCGAGGTGCCAGCCCGGCGCGCCTTTGCCCCAGGGCGAATCCCATTCCATCTGGCGCGTCTCGCCCGCCGGGGTCTTGCGCCAGATCGCGAAATCGGCGGCGTGGCGCTTGCCCTCGACCGGGTCGATGCGGCTTTCGCCCTCGTCGGTCCCGGCGCGCGCGAGGCTGCCGTAATGCGCCACCGTGGTGGTGTCGAAATAGAGGCCGCCTTCGAGTTCGTAGCAATGCCTGTCGGCGATCGCCTTTGCGAAGTCGATCATCGCGGGGACATAGTCGGTGGCGATCGACCAATGCGCGGGCTGGCGGATATTGAGCGCCTTGATGTCGTCCCAATAGGCCTCGGTATAATGGCGCGCGATGTCCCAGATCGACTGGGCTTTCTCCGCCGCCGCCTTTTCCAGCTTGTCCTCGCCCGCATCGGCGTCGTCGGTCAGATGGCCGACGTCGGTGATATTGATGACATGGGTGAGCTTGTAGCCCTTGAACGACAGGGTGCGGCCCAGCGTGTCGGCGAAGACATAGGCGCGCATATTGCCGATGTGCGGGTAGTTATAGACCGTCGGCCCGCAGCTGTAGACCCGCGCCTCGCCGGGATGGACGGGGACGAACTCCTCGAGGGAGCGCGTCAGGCTGTTGAACAGCTTCAGCGGCAGGGCAGGGGCGTCGGTCATGTCCGCGCCCATGCCCCGCGTTGTCGGGGCGCGTCAACCGGATTGAATTGCCGTAGCCCTGAGCTTGTCGAAGGGCGCTTCTCGGATAGGCGCCCTTCGACAGGCTCAGGGCTACGGTTCAGGAACGAAAGTCCTATTCGCTGGGCGGGGTCCACAGGTCGTCGTTGCCCGCGCCGGTCACCGGATCGTCGAGGAGCGGCTGGCCGGTGAGCGGATCGAGGCTGCGCATCGTGATCAGCGGGACCGGCAGGCTCATGCCCTCGGCGTCGTCGCCTTCGCCCTCGTCATCGTCCTTGTCGTTGATGACGTCCTGGACCGGGAAGGAGCTTTCGAATTCGAGGAAGGCGCAGGTCGTCGAACTGACGATCAGGCAGCCGTTCATCGTCGACGCCGAGTCAAAGGCCAGGCCGCTGCCGGTCAGCGGACCGCTGCCGAGCACAAAGCCGTTGATCGACAAGAGCGGGATCGCATCGAGGCCGGTCACCTGCCCCGACGGGCCGAGATGGACGCCGTTGATGACGATCCGGCTGTCCGATCCCTCGACGTTCACATTGAGCCCGAGCGGGCCGAAGGTGAGGCCGCGGCGCTGCGCGAAGCGGGTGCCGGCGCCGCTGTTCTGGACATAGAAGCCGCCGACCACGCTGACGTCGATGCCGCCGGCGTAGAGCGCGCCGTCATTGAGCAGGATGCCGTCATTCTCGGCCAGCCGGTCGTCGATCGCATCGGTCGCCGTCGCCGCGCCGACGTCGGCGATGGCGGCGGCGGTCGCGACGATGACGTCGTCGGATTCGAGGATGAGCCTTCCGCCCGGGGTCGAAGCGCCGCCGGTGCTGCTGCCGCCGCCGGTCAGGCGGATCGTGCCTTCGCCCAGGATCACCTCGATCGAATCATTGGCGCTGATCCAGAAGCTGTTGGCGTCGCCCATGCCGGTCAGCGCCGCGTCGCCGATCACCCGCGCCTTGCCCTGCGTCGCGATGGTCAGCGAGCCGCTGGCGCCGAGGTTCGAGGTCGGGCCGCCCGCCGTGATGGTGAAATCGTCGATGATCACCGCCGGCGGGGTGCTGCTGCCGACGCTGCCGATCGGCAGGCCGCCCGGCGCCGCCGCGACGAAGCCGCCGTTGTTGCCGCCGAGGTCGGGCGCGAGGATCGTGATGTCGTTGCCGAACAGGCGCGTCATTTCGGTCGCGTCGATATGATAGCCGGTGCGGGTGCCGGTGCCGCCGACATAGGTCACGCTGTCGGGATCGATGTTGCGAACTTCGAGTGCCTGGGTCGTCCCTTGCGTGCCGATGCGGCCGTTCGAGCCGATCGTGATGTCGCCCGATGCGATCAGCATGTCGCGCCCGACGACCGCGCCGCTCACCGTCAGCATGTCGCCGGCCTGCGCCGCCAGGCCGGTGGTCGCGGTGACGCTGGCCAGCGTCATGTCATTGTCGGCGCTGAGTTCGACCTGGTTCGCGCTGAGCTGGGTGACGTCGAGATTATTGTCGCTGCGGATCAGCGCCAGCCCGGCGACCGTTCCGGCGGTGACCGCGACATTGTTGCCGCCGAGGATATAGGCGTCGCCGACATCGGTCTGGATATTGGCGAAGACGGCATCGCCGTTGACGCCGTCGACGAAGATATTGTCGCCGACCAGCGTGATCGGGCCTTGCGAGCCCAGCGAGCCGATGCGGATATCGCCGGCGCTGCTGTTGGCGCTGGTCGTGCCGCCCGAAATCAGCGCCGAGACCTGGACCCCGTCGTTGCCCTCGAGCGTCATCGCGCCGCCGGTGCCGGTGACGGCGCGGCCCAGGGCGATCGTGGTTCCCGCCGTCAGATCGAGGTTGCCGCCGGCGCGGATCGCGCCGCCGGTGATCGCGCCGCTGGTGCCGATCGTCAGGTTGCGGCCCGCATCGAGGGTGTCGATCGCATTGTTGTTTGGCGTCGTCAGCGCGGCGACATCGGCCGACGCGGCGGTGATCGCGATATCGCGCCCGGCCGTCGCCGGGCCGGTCACCGCGACCGCGCCGCTCGACTGGACGCGAAGGTCGTCGAACGCATCGATATTGGCGAGCGTCGTGGCGCCGCCCTGCGTGCTGACATTGCTGCCGCCGCCGGTCTGGCCGAGGCCGAGCGTCGTCGCGCCGTTGAGCGCGATCGTCGCGCCGGCGATGACGATGTCGTCGCCGGCCGACAGGTTGGTCGCGTTGACCGCGCTGCCCGCCGACAGGAAGATATCGGACCCGTCGGTCGTCGAAACCCCTTCGCCCTGGCCGATGGTGAAGCCGTTGGCGGTATAATCGAGCAGCAAACCGTCGGAGCCCTGCGCGGTGGCGCGCGCGCCATTCGCGGTGATCGCGCCGACCGCACGGACGCTGAGATCGTCGCCCGCGGTCACATTGGTCAGCGTCGCGGTGGTGGCGGACAGCGCCAGCAGGTCCTCGCCCGCCGTGACGTTGGTCAGCGCCGCCGCGCCGCCGGCATTGACCCCGACCATGCGCGCCGCGCTGCTGTCGGTCAGCGTCACATCGCCATCGGCGTCGATGAACAGGTCGCCGTCATAGGCGAAGCCGTCGGGATCGGGCGCGCCGCCCAGCGCGGCGGCGGAGACGGCGATGTCGCCGCCCGCGAACAGCCGGATGTTGCCGGTCGAGGTGAAGCGCCCGCCGATGTCGCCCGCCGCATCGACCCGGATCTCCTCGACCGCATCGACGCTGTTGAACGCGGCATTGCCACCGGTCGCAAAGGCTTCGAAATTGCCGCCACCGGTGATCGCGCCGCTGATCGCGATGCTGTTGCCGGACAGGCCGATATTGCCGTCGGCGTTGATCGCCGCGCCGGTGATGCCCTCGGCCCCCGGCGCCGAACCGCTCGCGGACAGGCTGACGCTGGCGCCCGCGTCGAGCGCGTTGAAGCCGATCGATTGGGCGATGACGATGATGTTGCCGCCGGCGGTCGCATTGCCGAGGTCGGACGCGCCCGTGGTGTTGATCTCGATATTGCCGTCGGCGATGATCGAGTTGAGCCCGGTGCGGAAGCTGGTCGTGTTGACGATGAAATCGCCCGCCGCTTCACCATGGTCGACGACGACATTGCCGATCACGTCGATGCCGACATTGCTGCCGATCTCACCGCTGTCGGGATTGGCGCCGGTCGCATCCAGGAAGGCGACGTTGACGTCGCCCCGGCCAAAGAGGCTGATGTCATCGCCCGCGACGAGGCGGTTGAAACCGCCGCCCGCTGCGGTGACGATCGTGATGTCGCGCGCCGCGTTGATGGTGCCCGCCGAATTGACCGCGCCGGTGATCGCGACCAGCCCCACGGTGTCGCCGCCGGTGATGTCGCCGACGGTGATCGAGCCGCCGGTGATGTCGATCAGGCCGCTGGCGGCGATGTCGCCGGTCAGGTCGACCGCATTGCTCGCCGAGGCCACAAAGGCGCCGCCGACGTCGATCGTGCCGGTCGAATGCACATCGCCGTTGCGGGCCAGCAGGCCGAAGGTCCCGGCGTCGACCGCGACGCCGTTGAGTTCGACATCGGCGCCCTCGATACGCAGCTGGTTGGTCGCGGTGACATCGCCGGTCAGGTTGATGGCGCCAACCGCCGCGACGGTCATGGCGTTGCCCGCCGTCAGCGCGCCCGCCGCAGCCGCCCCGCCGGCGTCGAGCAACAGGTTGCCGCCGGCATCGGCGTTGCCGACCGCAATGTCGCCGCCCGCCGTCAGCAACAGGTCGGCGCCGGCGCTCAGCAACCGGTCGGGGTTGTGGGTGATGTCGCCGCCGGCGTTGAAGGTGACATTGACGCCGCGCACATCGCCGTTCGTGGTGATATTGCCCGTCGTTGCGGTCAGGCTGAGGTCGGTTCCGGCGGTGACCGACTGCAGGTCGAGCCCGGTGCCGCGGATCGTCGTCGCCAGCCCCGACTGGATCGGGCCGGTCGCCGTCACCGTCCGCGCCGAGGTCAGCACGACATTCGTGCCGGCGTTGGCGCTGGCGAGCGTGATCGGGCCGCCGGTGGTGGTTGCGGTCAGCGATCCGCCCGTCTGGACATTCTGGAGCGCGACGCTGAGGGCGTTGAAGCTGGCGTCGTCGGCGGCGAAGCTGTCGCCGGTGACGGTCAGCGTGCCGGTGATGTCGACCACCGCATTGCTGCCCACCTCTTCGCCCTGCGGATTGGTGCCTTCGGCGCGCAGCGAGGTGATCGTCACCGGCCCGCTGCCGGTGATGCCGATATCGTCGCCGGCGACCAGATTGTTGAGCGTTGCGCCCTGCGTCGTCGCGATGCTGAGGTCCTGACCGGCGCGAATGAGCCCGGTCGAGGTCACGGCGCCATTGGTCGCCTCGATCGACACGAACCCGTTGGCCGAGACATTGCCGAGGTTGACGCTGGCGCCGCGCAGGTCGGCGGTCGACGCGGCGGTGATGTCGCCGGTCAGGTCGACCGCGCCCGCCGCCAGCGCGGTGACGCCGCCATTCGCGGTGATCGCGCCGGTCCCGCTGATGTCGCCGCCGGTGGCGAACAGCGCGATATTGCCGCCGCCGACATCATTGGCGCCGAGATCGACGGTGCTGCCGGTGACCGAGACGAGCAGCGCGCCAAAGATGTCGCCGCCCAGCGTGATCGCGCCGTCGGCTTGCAGCGCCAGAATCCGTCCGGCGGTCAGCGCATTGGCGTCGATCGTGCCGCCGGCGGTGAAGCGCATATTGTCGCCCGACGTGGCGTTGCCGACCGCGATATTGCCGCCCGCGGTGAGCGTCAGGACGTTGGTCGCGCTGATCAGGCCGTTGCTGTCGTGGGTGATGTCGCCGTTCGCGTCGTAGGTGACATTGAAGCCGCTGACACTGCCGCCGGTCGCGATCGTGCCGACCGTCGCGGTCAGGCCGACGTCGCCGCCCGCCGTGATCGATTGCAGATCGAGGTTGCGACCCGTGGCAATGGTGTTGCCGCCCGATTGCAGCAGGCCGGTCGCGACGACATCGCGCGCCGAGGTCAGGTTGATATTGTTCGCGACATCGGCGCTGGTCAGGGTGAGCGGACCCCCGGTCGTGGTCGCGGTGAACGAACCGCCGGCGGTGACGTCCTGGAGCGACATGCTCGTCGCGTTGAAATTGACGTCGTCATTGGCAAAGGTGCTGCCGGTGACGGTCAGCAGGCCGTTGACCGCGCCGACGACATTGCTGCCGATCTCCTCGCCCTGCGGGTTGCTGCCCTCAGCGGTGATCGAGACGATGGTGACGTCGCCGCCCGCGGTGAGCGACACGTCGTCGCCCGCAGTGATCGCGTTGAACGCGCCGCCCGTCGCGGCGTTGATGAAGACATCGCTGCCCGCCGAGATCGTCCCGGTCGAGTTGATCGCGCCGCTGTTCGAGGTCAGCGTGACGAAGCTGTTCGAACTGACGTCGGCGACGGCGATCGAGCCGCCGGTCATCTCGACGAAATTGCCGCCATTGGCCGTACCTGTGATGCTGATGGCGCCGGTCGCCTGCACCTGCAGGTCGGCGAGCGTCGTCACATTGCCGTTGGCGGTCACGTCACCGGCGGTCGCGCGCAGGAGGATCTGGTTGGCGAGGCCGTTGGCGTTGCGCAGCGCGACGCTGCTGCCCTCGATGAACATGCCGCCGCTGGTGACATCGCCGGTGATGTTGACCGCGCCGACCGCGTCGATGAACGTATAATCGGCGTTGATCGCCCCCGTGTCGACCGTGCCGCCGGCGGTCAGGCGGGTCTGGCCGACGGTGTTGGTCGCGCCGGTGATCGCGATGCTGCCCGGGGTGGTGATATAAGCGCCCGAATTGTCGGCCTCATTGTCGAGCCCGCCCGCCGTCGTCAGCAGCGTTGCGGCCGAGACATTGCCGGTCGCGGTGATGCGGATATCGTCGCCCGCCGCAAGGTCGGCGAAGCTGCCGCCGGCCGCCGAGGTGACCGTCAGGTCATGCCCCGCCGACAGCGCGCCGATCGCGCCGATGCCGCCGCTGGTCGAGGTCAGGACGATGTCGGTGCCTGCCGTGACCGATTCGAGGTCGAGCGCGCTGCCGGTGATCGTGGTGACGAGGCCCGAGCGGATGGTGTTGGTCGTGCGGACGACGTCGCTGGCGGTCGCGGTCAGATTGTCGAAGGCGACCGCGTTCGACGCGTCGATCGTGCCCGCCGAGGCGGTCAGCACGATGTTCGACAGGTCGGTGGGGCCGGTCTGGATCTGCCACACATCGGGTCCGCCCGCGCTCGACGGCGCGAGGATCAGGCTGCGGGTGTCGGGGCCCGCGCCGGTGGTCGACACATTGTCGACGATGACGCAGCAGGTGCCGGTGACGATCAGGTCGTCGCCCGCGAGCGAATTGGTCACGGTCGCCGTATTGCCCGCGACGACATAAAGATCCTCGCCCGCCGTCGCGCCGTCGACATTGGCGTTGGTGCCTGCCGCGACGCCGATCATCGTCGCGGCGCTGCTGCCCGCGAGCAGGTTTGCATCGCCTGCGGCGTTGATGAAGACATAGCCTTCGGACGGGCCGTTGGGGCCCACGTAAGTGCCGGCGGCGGTCGCCTGTGCGGTGATGTTGGTGGCGGCGGTCAGGCCGACATTGCCGCCCGCCGCGAAATTGCCGCCGATGTCGCCGGCGCTGTTGATGATGATGTCGCCGTCGGTGGTCGCCGACAGGCGCGCGTTGCCGCCGGTCGAAAGGGCGAACAGCGAGGCCGAGGTGACGACGCTGTCGTTGATCCGGATCGTGTTGCCGAACAGCGCGACATTGCCGCCTGCGGTGATGCCGTTGCCGAGGATGCCCTCGGCCCCCGGCGCGGTGCCAGTCGCGTTGAGGGTGACCGTGGTCCCGGCGCCGATCGTGTCGAAGACGATCGACTGGCCATCGACCGCGACGAACCCGCCCGCCGTCGAATTGCCGAGGTCGACCGCGCCGATCGAATTGATGTCGATGTCGCCGCCGGTGATGATCGAATTGGGGCCGGTCGCGAAGCTGCCGACATTGGCGGTGAAATCATTGTCGGCCTCGGCATGGTCGACGCTGGCCGCGCTCACCGTGCTAAAGACGATGTTGCTGCCGTCGACTTCGGAATCGAGCCCGGTGCCGGTGGTGACCAGCCGTCCGGCGACGATGGTGTCGCCGGTCAGGTCGATGTCGTCGCCCACCGTCGCGGCGTTGATCGCCACCTCGTCGCGCGCATTGGCGGTCAGGTCGTCGCCGCTGGTGCTGGTGCCATAGACGTTGATGCGGCCTTCGGTAGCGAGCAGCAGGGTCAGCGTCTGGGCATCGAGCGAATCGACGTCGATCGCGCTGTTGGTGCCGGTCGCGGTCATCGACAGGCTGGTGCCGCCGCTGACCAGGCTGCCCGGCGCGCTGCGGATCGAGTTCACCGCAGTAAAGGAGGCGCTGGTGCCCGACTGGATCGTCGGCGCGGTGCCGGTGCGGAAATCGTGGCGGATATCGACCTGGTCGCCGGCGTTGACGGTGAGCGTGCCGCCGGCGTTGAGCTGGCCGTCGCCCTGCGCATAGACGCCCACCGAACCGTCGGTGTTCAGCGACACGGCGCCGTCGGTCTGGATCAGGCCGTTGGTGACGCCGAGGAAGATGCCCTGCGGCGCGACGTCGGTGTCGTTGTTCGTGAGAGAGGCGCCGCCGACCGCATTGGCGGTCAGGCTGGCCATCTGGATCGTCCCTGCGCTCCGCAGCTCGATCCGTCCCGCGACATCGCCATTGGCGTCGATCGTCGTGTCGCCGAAGTTGATGGTCCCAGCCGTGGTCCCGTTGCCGAAGGTTTCGATCAGGACCCGGCCGCCGATCGTGCCGGTGAAGGCGTTTCCGGCGCCGTTGCCCCCCGAGCCGACGCCGCCCGCGCCGCCCGCGCCCGAAATGCCGCCGACCGCGATGTCGACAGCCGCGCCGCTCGACGAAATGCTGCCGCTGCCATTGGCGACCAGATGCACGGTGCCGCCGAAACCGGCGCCGCCGAGGCCGCCATCGCCGCCGCTCAGCCCCATGACCACATCGTCGGGCGTGCCGGGGATGCCGTCGGGGCCGGGCAGGGTGATGGTGCCGGGATTGTCGGCGCCGGTCCCGCCGTCGCCGCCGACCCCGAAGCTGCCGAGCGCGACCGTGCTGGTCCGCCCGAAGGTCAGCGTCACCGCGCCGTCGTCGGCGATGACTTCGACCGTGCCGCCGGTGCCGTTGCCGCCGCCGCCGCCGGCCGGGCCGACGCGGGGATTGTTGCCCGTCGCGAGTGCCGCGTTGCCGCCCTGACCGCCGAGCGCGCCGGCGGTGAAATTGTCCTGCGAGATGGTGGCGCTGCCATTCGCGCCGGCCACGCGCACGCGCGATATGCCGCCAAAGGCCGAGCCGCCGAAGCCGCCCGCGCCGTCGAGCCCGTCGCCGCCGTCACCGCCCTCGGCGCTGGAGTCGAGGATCACGTCCACCCTGCCGGCAGCGATGTTGTCGACGATCAGCTCCGCCGTGCCGCCTTGCCCGAAGCCGCCGTCGCCGCCGATATTGTTGGCGCCGCCGATGCCGCCGACGCCGAGCGAGAAGCTGCCGACGGTTCCCGTCGCGGTGACCAAGGTCGCGAGGTCGATCGTCGCGGTGCCGCCCTGGCCGTTGCCGCCATTGCCGCCGCGCACGGCGCCCGCCACCGGACCCGAACCGAAGTTGAGCAGTCCGCCGCCGCTGCCGCCGAAACCGCCGGCGTCGGCGGTGATGTCGCCGGTCGTCAGCGTTCCCGCCGTCAGGTTGATCGCGGCGGTGCCGCCGAGCCCGTTGCCGCCATCGCCGGCGTTGCCGCCGATGCCCGTCCCGCTGATGAAATCGCCGCCGTCGCCGCCGATGCCCGACGCAAAGGCGCTCAGCGTGGTGGTGGTGACGACCGCGTCGCCATTGAGGTTGACCGTCGCGGTGCCGCCCTGGCCAAAGCCGCCATCCTGGCCATCGACCGGGTTCGCGGGATCATTGTCGTCGCCGGTCTGGCCGTTGCCGCCCGAACCGACGGCCTGTGCGGTGACGTCGGTCGCGTTGAACGTTCCGCTGTTGAGGTCGATCGTCGCCGTGCCGCCAAAGCCCGACCCGCCGCCGGCGCCCGTGCGGCCGACGCCGCCGAAGCCGTTCGCCGAGACGACGAGATTGCCGAGCGTGACGGTGCCGCCGGTCTGGACATACGCGGCCTGGCCGCCGCTGCCCACGCCATCGGTGTCGGCGACCGCGCCCGAAAAGCCGCTGGCCGACAGCTGGAGCGCATTGCCCGTGAGCTGGCCACCCTGGACGTCGAAGCTGATGTCGCCGCCATTGCCCGCAGCGGCGCCGCGCAGGTTGTTCGCCCCCTCGAACGCCTGTTGCGCACGTCCGTCGGCGCTGGCGAAGACGTCCTGGAAGGTCAACACGCTGGGGTTGAGGTTGTTGGCGAGCAGCTGGAACAGGATCGAACCGCCGCGCCCGGTCACGACATTGCCCGCACCGCTCGCATCGCCGCCGGCGATGCCGGTCGCGCTGAACTGCGCGGTGTGGCCGAAGCTGACGGTGCCCCCGTCGGCGACGACGCCGATGCGTCCGCCGGTCGCCGGGGCGCCGCCCTGCGAGACGCCGGCGGCGGCGTCGGTCGTGAAGAAGCTGAACCCCGCGCTGTCGGTCGCCGAAAAGACGCCGGTGTTGGCGGCGCGGATGTCGATCGTGCCGCCCTGCGCGGCGCCGCCGGTGCCGGTCGTATTGTCGCTCGCGGCGGTGGCGCCGAAGGCGAAGGAGCCCGTCGTGATGGTGCCGCCGTCGGCGGTAAAGTCGATATCGCCGCCGGTCGCGGTGCCGGTGCTGGAGGGGATGCTGGTGCTGAACCCGCCGGCGCTGGCGTCGGCGGTGATCGAGTTCAGCGCGGTGATGCTGCTGTTTCCGCCGCTGCCGATCACGGTGACGGCGATGGTGCCGCCCCGCGCGTTGCCGCGATTTTCGCCGGCCGCCGTCTGGGCGCTGGCGTCGAAGACGATCGCGCTGTCCGACGCGAGGATCGCGCCGCCGGCGACGCCGACGTTGATCGTGCCGCCGGTGGCGTTGCCGGTCGTCGAACTCGTTCCGTTGTTGCTGGTCGCACCGCCGCTCGTCGCGCTGGCATCGACGGCGAGCGAATTCTGTTCGGCGTTGATGCCATTGTTCGCGGTGATCGTCACCGTGCCGCCGGTCGCATTGCCGCCCGCCGCGCCGTCGCCGGTGGCGCCGCCGCCGGTCCCCGACGCATTGGCCGTCACGTCGCCGAGCGCTGCGGTCGATGAATTGTCGGCGGTGAAGGTCAGCTCGATGGTCCCGCCCTGTCCGTCGCCGCCGTTCAGCGAGGGGAAGGTGCCGATATTGGGGCTGGACACGGTCCCGCCGCCGGTGCCGCCCGCCGCGAGCGTCGTGGTGGGCGAGGTCAGCGAGCTGAGCGCGCCGAGCACCTGGATGCGCGCGGTGCCGCCGGTGCCATTGCCCGACTGGACATTGCCGATCTGGCCGGCGCCGCTCGCGCTGACGGTAAGGCTGGTGTTCGCGGTGAGCGTGCCGCCGCTGTCGACGGTGACTTCGGCGGTGCCGCCCTGGCCGTCGCCGCCCTGGTCGGCGATGACCGGGGCGCCCGAGGGCGAACTGGTGACGCCGCCGCCGCGCCCGCTGGCCGCGACATTGATCGTGTTGGCCGTCAGCGTGCCGCCGTTGCGGACGGTGAGGCCGGCGGTGCCGCCGGTGCCGGTGCCGCCGATGCCGGTGGCGCTGAGGTCGCCCGTTCCGGCCGCCGAGACCGCGACATTGCCCGCGACGACGGTGCCGCCGTCGACCGTGAACTGGGCGCCGCCGCCGGTGCTGTTACCGGTGACGGCATCGGGCCGCCCGGCGCCGAGCAGCGACAGATTGCCGAGCACCGCCAGCCCGCCGCCGGGATTGACGTTGATCGCCGCGTTGCCGGCCTGGCCGCCGCTGCCGTTAGAAGTGACGACAAAATTGCCGGTGGCGCCGACGATCTGGTTGTTGCCGACCGACACCGTCGCGCTGGCGTCACCAATGAAGGTCGCATTGCCCTGGACGATCAGGCGGCCGAGATGCGGCGGCGGCAGGGCGACGACGGGGCCGCCCGCAGGGATCGACGCCAGCGGCTGGCCGACGAACGCGCCGCTGGCGTGCGCGGTGACGCTGCTCTGGAATATCGTGTCGTTGACGGTCATGTTCGCGGCGGCGGCGCCCACCGGAGTTCCGGCGATCACGCCGTTGGTGACGTTGTAACCCGCCGACAGCACCACCGCGCCGTCGGGATCGGTCTGCGCTGCGACCGCATCCTGATAGCCGACTTGCCCCGAAATCAGCATCGTGACGGCGTCGTTTTTCGGGATCGCGACCATATAGACGCGGCTCTGGTCGGTATCGCCCTGTTGGTGCGCCGGACCGCCGGTGATGCCGGTGTGGGTGATGACGTTGCCACCCTCTGCGCCGACGGTGACATTGATGTCGAACAGGCCGTTGTTGATCGTGATGTCGGCCCGTTCGGCGGCGACGAGCGCGGCCGAGCCGTCGACGTCGATCAGCCCGCCCTGGTTGATGCGCGGCGCGACGAGCGCGACATAGCTGCTGCCCGGATTGCCGGGGTAGGCCGCGCCGATGAAGCTCTGCGGGCTGATATCGATCGACGCCGTGCTGTTGGAGGCGCCGCGGAAGCGGATCTCGCCGCCGGGGCCGAACAGGCCGCCGTTGGTGTCGATATCGTTCGCGGTCAGCACCAGGCTGCCGACGTTGATCGCCGCGCGCTGGCCGATCAGGATGCCGCCGGCGTTGTAGAACCAGATATTGCCGCCCTGCGTGTTGCCGGACGTCGCGGCGGGCGATCCGTTATAGCTGTTGACGGTGCCGTTGAGCGCGATCTGGCGGCTGATCGGAATCGGCGCGCCGGTGATCGGGTTGACCGCGATGAAGCGGTTGAGGACGGTATATTGGCCGGTGCCATAGAAGTTGAGCGTGTTCGCCGCCGGCAGGAAATCGATCGGCGCGCCGGTCGCCGCCGTGTCGGTCGGGGTCCAGTTGATGATCGTCTGTGCGCCGGTGGTGGTGACCTGCGTGGTGTTGGGGCTGCCAAGGGGATTGTTGGTGATCGTTGCGCCGCCGAGTCCGGGGCCGGTCACAACCTGTCCCGAACCCTGCACCTGCGCCAGCGCCGGGCCGCCGATGGCGATCGCCGCCAGTCCCGCAGCAATCGCGCAGCTGGCCAGCAGGCGCTGCTTGCCCGTGCGGGCGGATGGGATCGAAGCGGTGGCACGCATGGCGGATGTCCTCGATGAAAAACTCATGTCAGCGCGCTTTCACGCCGAACTGGGTGGTGAAATTGACCAGGAAGCGCGGGTCGGGTTTCTGGGTCAGGAATCCCGCGCGGTTGAGCGGCACCGCAACGGTCAGGTCGAGCCGCCCGACATCGCCATAGGCAAGGCGGATGCCGCCGCCCGCCGAATAGAGTTTCTGGGGATTGAGCCCCGCGAAGGCGAGATCCTTGTTCCACACCCAGGCGGCGTCGAAAAAGACGAAGGGCTGGAGCGCGCCGCTTTCGGTGTTGGCGGGGGTCAGCGAGCCGTAGCGCGCCTCGACCGACACCGCGACGCCGCTGTCGCCGATCACCGTGCCTGGGTCGAAGCCGCGCCCGACGGTGAAATTGCCGCCCGAAAATTCCTCATAGGCGAGCAGGGGATCGCTCGCCCATTGGCCGCGCGGCGCGACCGACAGCGTGAAATTGCGGACCGGCCGCCATTCGGCGAGCGCGTTGGCGCGCACCAGAAAGGCGTCGGGCTTGCCCTCGACGCGGGTCAGCGGGATCGCGCCCGGCAGGAAACAGATGGCGCCGGTCGGGCCGCAATCGTCGCTGGCGCCGAGGAAATGGACCCCCTGTCGCGCTTCGAGCGAGCCGCCCAGATACCAGCGCGGTTCGGCCGGGCTATAGCCGCCGCGCCCGCCGACCGACGCGGGATCGGTCCAGCTGGCGTCGGCACGCAGGTTGAAGACGCGCAGCCGGTCGCGGTTGATCGGCACGCCGCCCAGCCCGATGTCCTGGTCGATGATGTCGAGCCCGCCGCCGATGGTCAGCCGCCGCGCCTGCGTCAGCACGAGCGGGTAAGCGGTGAACAGGCTGATGATCTGCGTTTCGGACTTGATCGGCAGCGCCGCGACGCTCGGCCGCGTCCAGGCATAGGTGAAGCTGGTGCCGAATTTCAGCCCTTCGTCGCCGACGCGGAATTCATGCGCGACCTGCGCGACATTCTGTTCGTCGAGATCGGGGGTCGAATAGAAGCTGACCGTCGTCAGGTCGCCCATGCCGGTGATGCCGGCAACGCGGGCGCGGACGATCCCGCCCCAGCGGCCGACGTCATGCGACCCGAAATTCTGGATATTGGCGTCGAAAATCGCCGGGGTGCGCTCGACCGTGACTTCGCCGACGACCTCGCCGGGCGCGGCGCCCGGGCGCAGCGTCAGCCGCGCCGACAGTCCCGGAATGTCGCGCGCGAGGAGCAGATAGCGTTCGGCATCAACGATGTTGAAGACCGGCTGGTCGTCGAGGTGCGACAGATAGCGCTGGAGCAGACCTTCGCTGGCGCCGGCGTCGCCGCGCACCTCGATCCGGCTCATCCGCGCGGCGAGGATGTCGAGCTTGACGACGCCATCGTCGATCGTCTGCGGCGGCACGCGCACGGCGGCCAGATAGCCCTTGTTGCGCAGCGCCGTCGCGGCACGGTCGCGAATGTCGCAGACCACCGAAATCGGCAAATCCTGCCCGACGCGGTCGGACCATGTCGACGCCAGCGTCGCCGGGTCGATGCCCTCGACGCTGGAAAATTCGACGCTGCGCAGCGTGATGCGGACGTTCGCAAATTCGGGATTGGCCAGCGGGCAGGGCGCACGTTCGATCGCATCGTCGGCGGAGACGATCTGTTCGTTCGGCGGCGGCGCGTCGGGCAGCGCCGGGCGCTGGATTTCCTCTCGCGTCGGGATTTGCGGGGTCGCGCTTTGCGCCTGGGCGACGACGGGCAGCGCCGCGAAGATCAGACCCGACCCGGCGACAAGCTGTCGCAGCGTCCGCCGCCTGCCGACGATCCCGCGCGATTGTCCCTGTATGCCCTTGCCGGTCATTACCACCCCTTGCGTTCGAACCCGCCCGGCATCGCTGCCGACCGTCCAATTCACCATGCCCAGCCCTGCGAAAGGCTGCGCGAATGTTCGACCCAAGGAAAGGACATGCCGCTCGTCCGGCAGCTTTTCATCCCATTGTTATCAGATGGATCGGGCGGGTTCAATGACTCCCGCCCGTTCCTTTCAACCGCCTGCCGCTTCGGCTTCGGCCATGGCATCGACCAGCCGGTCGAGCTGCGGCGTGCATCCCTTGGCCATCAGCATCTCGCCTGCGGCGTCGGGGGTTTCGGGCATGGCGGCGACAGCGGCGAAGCGCACCGTCACGGGGGCGGTGAGCCCGCCACCCGACAAGCGATAATCGACGTCATATTCCACCGGCACCGTGTCGAGCGGCCATTTGCGGAACTGTGCCCCGCTCACCAGCGCTACCGTTTCGCTCTTGTCGCCGAGCGCGATGGTCAGCGCGGTGTCGCTCGCCATGTCCGGACGCCACAGCATCAGCGTCGCGGGATCGGCGACGCAGAAGGTCCCGCCCTGGCGATAGTCGAGCAGCCACAGGTTGGGCGCGCGCAGCTCGTCGGGCTGCGCCTGGATCGCTTCGCGCGAAAACCCGCCGCGCGACCGGACCGTCGGGCCCTTGGCCATCATGCGCGTCACCGTGGTGCCCATCGACTGGCTCGCCTGCACGGTGGCGCCGGCGGTGAAAGTGACTTTGCCGCTGACCGTGCGCGTCTTGCCGCCCTGGATCAGCACCAGCTTGTCGCCCTCGACCAGCGTCACGCGGTCGCTGGGCTTCAATTTGGTGCCGACCGGATATTTGGAGGCCGAGGGGCCGGTCGAGCGGACGACGATCGACTGCGCGGCGGCGGCGGTGGTCAGCGCCATCGCGACGACGACGGCTGCGGCGGTCAATCCCAGCCGGCGCGTGCGGATCTCAGGACAGGACATAACTTTCTCCACTTTCGGTCTCATTCAATCGTTCTATCAAGAACAGGATGGATGTATCGTGACTGAACTCGCGCGCCACGGCTGTGGCGCAGGTCACATAAAGATTTTTATCGCCCGCCGCGTGCGCCGCGACCATGTCGCTGATCCGCGCGCGTTGCTCGGCGGTCAGGTAGGGGCGCGGGGTGAAGGTGTCGACCGGCTGCGCGCGGCCGCGCAGCGTGACCCGGCCCATCGGCACCAGATCGTCGCGCTCGGCGCGCGCCACCGCTTCGGCCGAAATCAATATCCCCGTTTTCAGGCTCTTGTTCGCCGCCTCGAGCCTTGACGCGGTGTTCATGCTGTCGCCGAGCGCGGTATATTGGATGCGCCCCTCGCCGCCGAAATTACCGACGATCGCGTCGCCGACATGCAGCCCGACGCGCGTCATGCCGAGCGGCGGGACATCCTCGCCGGCCAGGTCGACGCGGAATTTCTCGCCGGCTTCGTACATGGCGAGCGCGGCGGCGGCGGCTTGCGGCCCGTCATTGGGGCGGCTGAGCGGCGCGCCCCAGAAGGCGACGACGGCGTCGCCGACGAACTTGTCGATCGTGCCGCCATGTTCGAGCACGACTTCGGAGAGGCGATCGAGATAGGCGTTGAGCAGCCGCGCCACCGTTTCCGGCGTCGTCGCATGGCTGAGCGCGGTAAAGCCCTGCAGGTCGGTGAAAACGCAAAAGATATTGCGCCGCTCGCCGTGCAGCGACAGCTGGTCGGGATCGCGCATGATCTGGGCGGCGACGTCGGCGGGCAGATATTTTCCGAGCGCCGACTGCGCAAAGGCGCGCTGGCGCGACCCGATGGTGCGCGCCGCCGTGCCGACCGCCGCATAGCCGAACAACCAGCCGAGCGCCCAGCCGAAGGCGGGCAGGCTGGTCGTGTCGACGCCCTGGCCCTGGAGCCAGAAAGGGAAGGCGATGAAGAAGATCATCTGCGCGACGAAGGCGAGGAAGACCCAGCGCGCCCGCGCGTCGATCAGGCTGGTCAGCCCGCCCGCCAGCACGACGAGCACCGCGAGCGCCCACAGCGCGAGGTTCGGAATCGGCCGCGACCAGGCCTTGTCGAGTTGCTGCGCCAGCATATGCGCATGCACTTCGAGACCGATCATCGTCTCGCGCTCGCCGGTCGTCTGGTCGGGCAGGCGGCTCAGCGGGGTGTTGAACTGGTCGTTGTCGATGATGTCGCCGCCGATCAGGACATAACGATCCTTGATCAGGTCGGCGAAGCCCGCGCGCATGTCGGCGTCCATCGGCAGCGCGAAGCTGTCGATCGGGATATTGGCGAACACCGGTTCCTCCTGCCCGTCGGCGGCGCGGGCGGGCACGAGGAAGCGGATATTGCCCTGATAATCGGCATGCGCCTTGTCGACCGGCGCCAGCGCATTGGCCATCAGCGGCGGCAGCCCCTTGGGCCGGTCGGGCCAGTTGCGGATCACGCTGTCGCCGTCGGTGCGGAACAAAACGCTCGTCGGGCGGGTCTTCGGCGTCCGGACCGCCGCCAGATAGGCCTCGAGGAATTTCTGCTGTTCGTAGAAGATGGTGTTGGGATTGCTCGACTGTTCGGCATAGGCGAGCCAGGTCGGCGTTTTCATCGCGCGCAACTGGGTTTGCAGCAATTCATCGTCGGGACGCGGTGAATCGAAGGCGATATCGATGCCGATCGCTTTCGCGCCCATCTGGTCGATATTGGCGAGCGCGGCGGCGAGCAAAGTGCGGTCGAGCGGCGAGCGGATGCCGGTGCGGAACAATGTCTCGTCGGTGTAGGTGACGAGGACGATGCGTTTGTCCTGGTCGACATGCGGCGCCATCACCGCCGCGCGGCTGTCATAGAGTGCGCGTTCGGCGTCGCCCGCGAGCGGCAATTGCCAGCTCAACCGCGCGATGCAGACCGCGACCAGCAGGAACAGCAGGGTTGCGATCATCCGCGACAGGCCGAGCTGCGTGAACAACCGCCGTAGCTGTTTGCGCAGCGGCACCGCCGCGCGCTTCTCGGTCGCGGCTTCGGGCGCCGCCATGGTTTCGGTGGTCATCGTGTCGGTCATCGGATCAGCGGGCGGCGCGGCCGGCGGCCTCCCCCATCGGCGCGGCTTCGGCGGTCGCGGTCCCGCTGTGGAGCATCGCCTGGCCGCCGTCGCCGATGATCGCGAAACCCGCCCAATAATAGGGATGCGAAGTCTGCTTTTCGTTCATCAGCGCCATCTGGGTCGACCAGAGCGCGTCGGCGACGCTTTCGCCCTGCCGCGCCGCGAACAAGCCGCCGATCAGCCGCTTCGTCGCGTCGAAATCATCGGGTGCGGGCCAGTGGCTGGCGATCACCGACCGCCCGCCGGCGCCGATGAAGGCGCGCACCAGCCCGTCGAGTGCGTTGCCGCCGCCGACCGACAGGCCGGCCTCGCGGGTGGCGCTGACCGACGCGGCGCCCGCCGTGTCGCAGGCCGAGAGGATGACGAGGTCGGCGTTGATCTTGAGGTCGTAGATTTCCTGGAAGGTCAGCAGGCCATCCGAATCGCTGTCGCCGAACGAGGTGACGAGCGCCGGCCGTGCCGGGCACGAGGGGCGCGGCGCGGTGACCAGACCGTGGGTCGCGAAATGGATGATGCGATAGTCATTGAGGTCGGTGCGCGTCTTGATCGCGGTATCGGTGAACGCCCCGCCGGTGAGCAGGGTCGCCGCATTGTCGCCCATCGCGCCGCGCGCGGTGACCAGTTCGTCGGCGGAGATCGGCCGGTTCCACTGCGCCAGGTCCCACAGGCAATTGGCGTCGACGCCGCCGACCGCGCCGCGCGAGCCGAGCGAGGGCAGGGTGGCGCCCACCGGCTGGTTCTGGCCGAGCCCGAAATATTGGTTCGCGGCGTTGGACGGCGCGGCCTGGCGCGCGTTGCGGAAGGCGAGCGCCGACACGGCGGTGCTGGGCCGCGTCGTCCGCCCGAGCCAGGCGATCTGGCGCATGTCGAAGGCGTCGGCATTGGGATCGAGCAGGCGCTGCTCATAGTCGGCCAGCCCGGTGTCGGCGGTGATGAGCAGGTTGATCGGCAGCCGCAGCATCGCGCCATCGGGCTCGAAGATCAGGTTCGCGATCGTCGGCAGGCGGTCGGCGACCGGGCCGAACAAGCGGGTGTAGAGGCTGCGCGCGGTCGCCGCGTCGAAGGGATAGGTGACGCGCTTGCCGTTCTCGACGATCGAGATCGTCGACCGGATGCTGTCGACGGCGGCGTCGAGCGCCGGCGTGCTGATGTCCGAGCGCCACAATTGCGCGCCCTTCGGGTCGATCAGCATCGCATAGACGGCATCGCCGACGACGAGCATCTTCAGATAGGCTGCGTCGGGGCGCAGCACCGCCTGCAATTCGGCGAGGTCGAGCTTGCCCGGCGCGACGACGCGATATTGCGGATAGGCCGACAGCGAGGCGACCGTTTCGGCCTGCTGGAAACCCAGATTGTCGAGCCGCGTTTTCAGGTCGGCGCGCAAGGCGTTGATTTCGGGGGTTGCGATCATCTGCGCCAGCCGTGCGTCCTCGATCCGCGCGCGTTCGATGTCGCGGCCCAGCGTCGTCGCCTGGCGGAACAGCCGCGATCCCTCGGCGCTGCCGCTCGACAATTCGCGCGCCAGCACCGCCTGGGTGTCGGCGACGCCGGGGCGGACCTGCAACTGGCTGGCGACGAAGAAATCGCCGACGGCGGCGGGTTCGCTGGCGGCCTTGGCGGCGAGCAGCCGGTAATAGGGCGCCATCATGTTCGCCATGCCCGAGGTCGAGCGCTGCGAACTCGCCAGCGCGCCGACGACGTCGTGATAGATCGTCATCGCCTCACCATCGCGGCCCTGGCGGGTCAGGAAGGCGGCGTAGCGCGCGCGCGCGGAGGCGAGCGCGTTGGTTTCGGGATATTCGACCGCGAGCGCGTTGATCGATTCGAGGAAGCGCATATCGGCGGCGGCGGCGTCGCCCGCCGCCTCTTCGGCCAGCGCGAGTTCGCCGAGCATCTGCGAGCGCAGCCGCACGATCGAGGTCACGCGGCCCTCGCGCACCGCCATCGCGTCGGCGAGTCCCTTGAGCTGGGCGGCCTTGGCGGCGGCGGGATCGCCGCGCAGCCGTTCGACGGTGCCGAGCAGATGGACCGCCTGCGCATCGATGATCTGCGCGCGTTCGAGCGGGGTCAGCCGCTCATCGTCGGACCCCTGGCGGATCGCGCGCGAATTGCTGCCGCTGTTGACGCCCGCGACGATCTCCGGGGTCAGTGTCACGGCATTGCCCGTGACCGTCACGGCGCTGGTCAGCGGCGGGATCGGGGTGTTGAGCAGGTCGGCGGCGCCGGCATAGTCGCGCTGATTGAGCGCGTGGATCGCGCGGAAATTGCGGCGCAGGCGTAGTTGCACGGGGTCGGTCGTCGGGATCGCCTCGACTTCGCCGAACAGCCGCTCGGCCTCGGCAAATTCGCCGAGGTTCGATTTCTGGAGCGCGCGGTTGAGGGTAAATTCGGTCGGGTCGATGTCGGCGGCGGCCTGGTCGTCGAGCGCGCGGCGCGACAGGGCCTCGAAAAATTCGGCGGCCTCGGCATAATCGCCGCTGTGGTTGCGGCGATATCCCTCGGCCAGCGCCTTGTCGACGTCGATCGTCCCGGCAAGGGTGCGGGCAAAACCGTCGTTGCCGCCGATCGAGGTCGTCGCGACGTTGATGACGCCCGAGGCGACCTTGCGCTGGCGGATCGAGTCGAGCGCAAGGGTCAGCGCATCCTGATAGGCGGCGAAGCCTTCGACCGCGTAGGTGACATTGCCGTCTCCCTCGATCCGCGTCGTCCACGCGACGTTGCTGTCCCTGACCGAACAACTGGTCGGGGCGGTGCAGCTGATCGTTCCGGCGCGGGCGCGATCGACGCGCGCCTGCGCTTCGGCGGGGGTTGCGCGCAGCATCCGGACATAACCGACCGGCTGGCTCGCGTCGCGGCAGACGATCAGCCAGGCGCGGTCGAACATGCCGTCGATCACCGAATCGCGCACCGTCGACTGGACCTCGCACAGCGAGCCGCCCTTGTCGCCGATGGCAAAGCTGTCGCGCACGGTCGGGTCGGCCATCTGCGCGGACGTCGTGCCGGGCGCGGCGAGCGCCAGCATCCCCAGCAGCGACACGAAAAGCGGACGTCGAGCGGCCATGTACCCAATCCCCCAAACACAAGCGAGGGCGCCGTGCCCACGCGGTGGCGGCAAGGCGCAGTTCCTATATACTGCGGTACGACCCAATAACCCTTTCGCGGACCCTAACCCCTTCGCATGCAAAAGGGAAGTGATCTGCCGCACAGGCGGCTTGCGTGCCCCGCCCCCCCGACCTATCTGCGACACGACAGTTTCCAGCCCAAGAGGATAAGATGAGCGCATTCGACGATCGCGAAAAAGCATTTGAGGCGCAATTTGCGCGCGACCAGGAGGTGCAGTTCCGCATCACCGCCCGCCGCAACCGGCTGGTCGGCGAATGGGCCGCCGAGCGCATGGGGCTGACCCCCGAAGAGACCGACGCCTATGCCAAGGCGGTCGTCCAGGCCGATTTCGAGGAAGCCGGCGACGAGGATGTGATCCGCAAGCTCGCGGGCGACCTCACCGCCGCGCAGGTCGAGATCGGCGACGCCGAAATCCGCGCCGCGCTCAATGAGATGGCGGTCGAGGCGCGCCGCCAGTTCATGGACAAGCAGTAACCGTCCGATGGCAATGCGCGAATCCGACCTGCAGGCGATGATCGCCGCCGCTTTCCCCGATGCCGAGGTCGTGATCACCGACCTCGCGGGCGACGGCGACCATTATGCCGCGCATGTCGTCAGCGAAAGTTTTCGAGGGCTGACCCGCGTCGCCCAGCATAAGGCGGTCTACGCCGCGCTCGGCGGACGCATGGGCGGCGAACTTCATGCCTTGCAATTGACCACCGGCGTTCCTTCATAGGAACCAGATGATTTTCGGGCGCACACTCGCGCCCCTCCGGAGACTGCACGATGACCGAAGCCACCGCCCAATCCGTAAACGATCGTATCGCCAAGCTGGTTGGCGACCATCCCGTCCTCTTGTTTATGAAGGGCACGCCCCTGTTCCCGCAATGCGGCTTTTCGTCGCGCGCGATCGCGATGCTCGACCGGCTCGGGGTCGAATATGACACCGTCGACGTGCTGCAGGACATGGAGATCCGTCAGGGCATCAAGGAATTTTCGGACTGGCCGACGATCCCGCAGCTCTATGTGAAGGGCGAATTTGTCGGCGGCAGCGACATTATGATGGAAATGTGGGAAGCGGGCGAACTGCACACGCTGGTCGCCGACATTCCGGCGCGCCCCGAATAAGAACAGGCGAAAGGGGCGGGCCGCATGGCGCGGCCCGCCCCTTCGCTCGTCCTCGGAACCGGAGTCAGCGGCAGCGCAGCTCGCCGCGATCGATCGCCCGGCCCAGCAGGGCGCCACCCGCAGCGCCGATCAGCGTCCCGACGGTCCGGTCGCGACCGCGATCGAGTTCGCGGCCGGCCAGGGCGCCTACGGCGGCGCCGATGATCAGGCCGGTGGTGCCATTGTCGCGGCGGCAATGATAGCGGCCATCGTCGCCGCGCCAGACGCGATCGTTGCGACCGATGCGCTGCGGTTCATAATAGCGCCCATATCCGTCATAGGCGGCGGCGCGCTCCTTGGCGCGCTTGCCATGGGCAGGCGCCCAGGGCGGCGGGTCGGCATAGGCCGTCCCGGCCGGGACCGTGAGGCCGGCGATGAGCACGGCAGCCATGATCTTCTTCATTTCCGTTCTCCTTCGCCGCCAGCGTATCGGGCACCGGCCGAATGGCCGATGAACACAGGCTGGCGTGCGACGAACGGTACGGAAAAGACGGCCGACCGATGCCGGTCGGCCCCGGCGCGTTCAGGCCGCGTCGGCTGTCTCATAGGCCTGCGCCTCGGCCGAAATGAGGATGTCGGCGAGCATCCAATAGGCTTCGCCCCACGCCGCGAGGACCTCGTCGGTCGCGACCTCTTCGCCCAGCACGTCGCGGATCGCGGGCAGCAGGGCATTGGCGACATAGGGATAATGTTCGGGCTTCACGCCGGTTTCGACGTGACGCGCGACCATGCGTGATACGGCGGCGCCCAGATTCTGCAGCTTGTCGATATTCTTCGCATAGGCGAGGATCGCGGCGGCGAGGCGTTTGGGCTGCTCGCCGCTGTCCTGCGCGGCGCGGTCGAACAGCGCCGCGATTTCGTCGTCCCGGAACAACCGCGCGTACATCGCGCTGGTGATGGCAAGGCCATGTTTTTCGAGCGCCGGCGCGGTGGACTTGACGATCTCCATCGCGCGGGCGGAAGCGGTACGCATAGTCGGTTCTCCTGTTGGTGGGACAAGGCCCGGGATCGTTCAAGGCGAGCGGCGACAGGGCGGTCTTGGGTTGCACCGCCTGCGGTCGCGACTCGGTTGAATGATGTATTTCGGGCGCATGTATTGGCGCTATTTGAAACATGCAACAAAAATACATATTATGGCCCAACCGGGTTTCGAGGCTGGTTTGGGCCGGTTTTTTGGGGAATGTCATGCGCCTGACGCGCTACACCGACTATGCGATGCGCGTGCTCCTCTATGTCGGGGCGCAGCCGGCCGAGCGGTTGTGCCCGATCTCCGAAATCGCGCGCGGTTACGGCATCTCGCAAAACCATCTGATGAAGGTCGTCAACGACCTGGTGAACGCGGGCTATCTCGAAAGCGTGCGCGGCCGCTTCGGCGGCGTCCGGCTGGCGCGGCCCGCCGCCGAAATCAATGTCGGCGCGGTGGTCCGCCACACCGAGGAAGGGTTCGAGCTGGTCGATTGCGGCAGTTGCATCGTGGCGCCGGCCTGCGGGCTGACCGGTGCGCTCGCCGAGGCGCTCGCGGCGTTCCTGGCGGTGCTCGACGGCTACAGCCTCGCTGACCTGCTGAACAAACGCCAGGCGTTTGCGGCGCTGTTCGGTGCGGAAGGTTTCGGGGAATAGTGCGTCCGGGGGGCGGGGCCTTTCGGCCGCTCCGCCCCCCGTCGCGTCGGGGGTAAGTGGGGATGTCCTGAGTGGGGGCAGGGGACATCAGGGACCAGACTGATGTCCCCCACCGCTCCTTTGAGCGGAACACTCGGGAACATCGAATACTATACAAGGCGCGTGCCAGTTTGGCCCAATCGCGGTTTTCGGGGGAAGACGCTGGTTAGCGATTCCTTACCGGGCATCGGGAGTGTCAAAAATCCCGACAGATCGCCCGGTTGGCTCCGTTCCGCTTCATTCATCATCGGTTCAGCCTATTGACTACATCTGTAGTCGTATCGCAGATGAGGTCGAAGGGAGGGGTTCCACGATGGCAGAGCGTGCTAGCGAATCCGAAATGCAGATCTTGTCCGCGCTGTGGGACGAAGCCCCGCAGAGCGCGACCGATCTGGCCGAGAATGTCGGGGTCGCCAACGGCTGGACCCTCGCGACGGTGAAGACGCTCGTCGCGCGCCTCGTCCAGAAGGGCGCGGTGACCGCCGAAGCGCAGGGGCGACGCTTTCTCTATAGCCCCGCAGTCGCGCGCGCCGATGCCGTCGGCGATGAATCGCAGCGCTTCGTCGATCGCCTGTTCGGTGGCCGGGTCAGCCCGCTGATCGCGCATCTCGCCGAGCGCGAGGCGCTGTCGGATACCGACATCGCCGAGATCGAGGCGCTGTTGCGGAGGCTCAAGCCATGAGCGCCGCGATGCTGTTCCAGGCCTGGGGCGACACGCTGGTGACCACCGCCGCGCTCGTCCTGGTGATCCTGCTGATCCGCAAGCCCTTTGCGCGCCATTTCGGCCCGGGGCTGGCCTATGCCCTCTGGGCGGTGCCCGCGCTGCGCCTGTTGTTGCCGCCGCTGCCCTTCGCCCGGCCCGAGGCCGTGCCGGCGACGGCGAACGCCGCCGAGCCGGCGGTCGCCATGGTGATGATCGCGCCGACCGACGCCGCCCCGGCGGCGGCGGCGGCGGCGGTTCCGGTCGCCGCCGCAGAGCCGGTCTGGTCCTTCGCCGACCTGTTGCCCTTTCTGTTCGCCGCTTGGGCGGCCGGCATGGTCGCGGTCCTTGTCGCCGCGATGCTGTCGCACCACCGCTTTCGCCGTCAGGTGCTGACCGGCGCGGTGACGCTCGAGCCGATCGGGACGATCCGCCTGGTGATGACCGACGCGGTCGACGGTCCCGTCGCCTTTGGCTTGTGGCGGCGCTATGTCGCGGTGCCGCACGATTTTTTTGCGCGCTATGTCGCCGAGGAACGGGCGCTGGCGATCGACCATGAGCTGGCGCACCACCGCCACGGCGATTTGTGGGCCAATGCCGCGGCGCTGTTGCTGCTGGCGGTGCAATGGTTCAACCCCTTCGCTTGGCGCGCGATCCGCGCCTTTCGCTTCGACCAGGAGGCCGCTTGCGACGCGCGGGTGCTGGCACTGGTCGACGGTGCGCCGCGCAACGTCCGCACCGCGCGCTATGCGACGGCGATCGCCAAGGCGGCGGTCGGTTCGCGGCTGTCGCTCGCGGCGCCGATGGCGGTCCACGACAATTTGCAGGAGAGACTGACGATGCTGACGCGGCAGGATATTTCGAAAAAGCGCGGGCTGGTGGGCCGGCTGCTCGTCGGCGGCGCGACGCTGGCGGTGCTCGCGACGACCGCGACGCTGGTCCCCGCCGGGATCGCCAGCGCCCAGAGCGACATGGCCGCGCCGCCCGCGCCCCCGCCGCCGCCCGAGGCCCCCGACGCACCGCTGCCGCCCGAAGCGCCCGAAGCCCCCGAGGCTATCAGCGGCGCGCATCGCGTGATGATCTTCACGTCGGAGGAGGATGGCGAGGGCGATGCCAAGGCCGCTGATGGCCAGAAGAAGCGCGAAGTGCACCGCATCGTGATCCGCAACGGCGAGGTCAGGGACGGCGAGGGCAAGGTGATGACCTGGGCGTCCGGCGACCCCAGGGCGAAGCATTTCGAAATGCGCCTGCCGGGCGCGCTGTCGCGCGACGACATCCTCGCGACGCTGAAGGAGCAGGGCATCACGGGTAGCCAGGCCGACGCGATCGCCGACAAGCTGGAGGCCAAGCGCAACAAGCAGTTCGCCTTTGCCCCGATGCCGCCGATGCCGCCGATGCCCCCAATGCCGCCGATGAACTGGCAGTCGGTCGACGGCAAATCCTTCGGCTTCGCGCATTGCGGCAAGGGCCAGGCGCCGACGCCGCTGGTGAACCGCGACGACCAGGACGGCAAGAAGCACAGCCGCGTCGTGATGGTCCGCTGCGGCGGCGGCATGGACAAGGCGGCCCAATTGTCGGCGCTCAAGAAAGCGCGCGACCAGTTCGCCGAGGGCGAAGCGGGCCGGCGCATGTCGGACGAGATTCGCGCCAAGGTCGCCGCCGACCTCGACCGCGCGATCGCCGACCTCGAAAAACCGGTCGACTGACGGTTTCAGCTTTGACGCGGGCGCCTTCTCCCCGGTGGGCGCCTGCGGCAGGGGCGGGGAAAGGGAGCGGGTGACCGCTCCCTTTTTCTTTGCGATCGGCGCGTCGGCGCATATGCCGGTGCCTGTCTTGGCACGCGGGGTAGCGATGGAAAATTTGGAGCGCGATTTGATGATGCTCGGCATGAGCGCGGCGATCAGCCTTGTGATCATTGCCTTTGTCGCAGCCATCCTGCACTTTTTCGTCGCGCTGAACGCGTCGCCGCACAAGCGGGCGTTCTGGACGGTCGCGCCGGCCTATGCGCTATGCGTGTTCTTCGGGACCGCGCCCGCCGACAGTCCGTTTCCGATTTGGATTTGGCCGATCGGAGCCCTGATTCCTGCGACGATCTGGTACTGGTTCTGGCTCCGCGATTTCCAGAAGCGCTGGTATCAGAATATGGAGGACCTCCCCGATCATGTGCCGCTTGCCAACCATGACTGGAAAAACGGGCTTCTGCAGCTCGCCATCTTGCTGGTGATCGGCTCCGCCGTAGCGCTTTTTCGGATGTTGCTTCGCGGCTAAAATTGCCGCAGCTTCTCGAAGCCAAGACAGGCGATCGCGATCGCATTTTGTGCTGTGCCCCCTTTTGCTCCGCCGCCCGCAATGCCACATGCAGCCCATGAGCGACGAAAAGCCCTGGCCCGACTCCATCCACGCCGGTGATTGCGAGCAGCATGAGCCGCTTGTCCGCCGCGTCCTCGCGCCCAATCCTTCGCCCTACACCTTCACCGGCACCCAGACCTGGATCGTCGGGGCGGGCCGCGATGTCGCGGTGATCGACCCGGGGCCGACCGGCAGCGGGTTCAGTATCGGCGATCCTGCGGATGCCAATGGGGTTGGCCATGTCGAGGCGATCCTGCGCGCGGTCGGCGATGCGCGGGTCGCCGCGATCCTGTGCACCCACACCCACCGCGACCATAGCCCGGCCGCCGCGCCGCTGAAGGAGGCGACCGGGGCGCCGATCATCGGCTGCGCGCCTTTGGTGATCAGCGACAACGGCCCGCGCGCCGACTCTGCCTTCGATCCCGACTATGCCCCCGACCGCGTCCTCGCCGACGGCGAGCGGATTGCGGGTGACGGCTGGACGATCGAGGCGGTGGCGACCCCCGGCCATACCTCGAACCACCTCTGCTTCGCGCTGCTCGAAAGCGACGCCTTGTTCACCGGCGACCATGTCATGGCCTGGTCGACCAGCGTCGTCAGCCCGCCCGACGGCGACATGGCGGCCTATATGGCCAGCCTGTCGAAACTCTATGAGCGCGGCGACCGCGTCTATTATCCGGCGCACGGCCCTGCGGTGACCAAGCCGAAGCAGCTCGTGCGCGGCATGCTCGGCCATCGCCGCCAGCGCGAGCGGCAGATCCTGCGCGAACTCGAAAAGGGAACCGCGATCATCCCCGACATGGTGACGCATATGTACAAAGGGCTCGATCCGCGCCTGACCGGCGCCGCCGGGCGGTCGGTGCTCGCGCATCTGCTCGATCTGGAGAAGCGCGGGCAGGTGTCGAATGACGGCGCGCAATGGAGCCTGAGCGGTGGCTAGGGCCTGGCTGCTCCTTGCCATGGCCCTGACGACGGCGGCCCCCTTGCCGGCCCATGCACAGGACGGCGCCACGGCGCCCGCAGCAACGGGCGCCCCGCGACTGGGGCGCGTCGCCACGCACGCCGAGGATGGGCGCTTGTACGGCGACGTGACGATCGGCCAGTTGGCGGTCACCCAATATGGATCGATATGGGAGGCGCTGAGAACCGCCAAAGACCGAACCGCCGCTGAAGTGGGACTGGGACGCGTGGTGTGCGGCTCTTTCACGGAAGTTGTCCGGGGCACGGCCAAGGCATTGGTGAAGGCCATGCCCAAGGACGATCGTGCGGCGGTCGGGCGCGAAGACCCTTCAGCGGTCCGCCGATTGGCCATAGGGGTGCTCGCGACGTTGGACGGCGTGGCGCCCGATGCGATCCTGGCCGATGAGGCGATGGGCCCGGGCGTGTACAGCGACCCGATCGCCGGGCTCGTCTATGCCTTCGATCGCTGCAAGATATGATGACGACCCCTTCGCCGCTCGCGCGCCTGCTGCCGCGCCTCATCCTGCTCGCCGCTGCGGCGCTGTTCGCGCTTGCCGCCTGGTGGGCCTTTTCGGCCTGGCGCGACTGGCAGCGCGGCTATGATCCCGAAACCGTCGTCGCCGCGAGCCTGCAAGGGCTGCAGGAGCAGAATATCCTCGTGCCCTTTACCGCGCGCTATGTCGCGGTCGTCACCTCGACACAGAGCCGGTTGGGGCTCAGCGCGAAAAAGACGCTGATCATGCCGGGCACGGTGCGTTACGAACTCGACCTCGCGAAGCTCCGGCAATCCGACCTCGACTGGAATGCGGAGGCGGGCACGCTGACCGTGACGCTGCCGCCGTTGCGGCTCGCGGGCCCCGAAATCGACCTCAATTCGATCAGCGAATATCGCGACGGCATGATCCTGCTGACGCTGACCGACGCCGAAGCGTCGCTCGACGCCGCGAACCGCAAGGCGGCGCAGGACGAACTGATCAAGCAGGCGAAGGGCACGACCCCGATGCGCCTTGCGAAGGGGGCGGCGCGCACCGCGGTCGAACAGAGCTTTGCCATGCCGCTCAAGGCCGCCGGCATCGACGCCAAGGTGACCGCGCGCTTCGCCGGGGACGCGGCGGGCTGAATCGCCTTTGCGCCGCGCCGTCGCTGCGCTAGTCATGCCGTGCAACCAGCCTGGGGGGCATGGCATGGCGACGTCGGCGGCAGGGATGATTCCCGCAGAGCGATTCTGGCAGCGGATGGCGATCGGTTTGGCGGTCTTCATCGTCATCGGTTTCGCGCAATTCGCGCTGCGCGGGTTCGTCGACCCGGTGGCCGCGCCCTTCTGGGTGCATCTCCACGGGATCGCGATGCTCGCCTGGCTCGGCCTGCTGATCGTCCAGCCGGTTCTGGTGTCGCGCGCCAGCCTGCCGCTGCACCGGCGGCTCGGCTGGATCGGCGGGGGGCTCGCGCTCGTCATCACCGGGCTGGGGATTTTCACCGGGCTCGCCTCGCTGGTGCTGAACCGCTTCCCGCCCTTTTTCCCGCCGCCCTATTTCCTCGCGCTGACCACGGTCGAGGCGCTGGTCTTTGGCGCGATGGTGTGGTGGGCGGTGCGCCGGCGGTACGCGACCCAGTGGCACCGGCGGCTGATGATCGGCGCGACGATCGTCATCCTCGAACCCGCGCTCGGACGCATCCTGCCGATGCCATTGATGATCGGCTGGTCGGACATTCCAATCGGCCTGATCCAGCTCGCGGTCGTCGGCATCGTCGCGCTGCACGACCGCCGCACCCTCGGTCGCATCCATCCGGCGACCAAAGCCGTCGCCGCCATTGTCATCGCGGTGCGCACCACCATCTATCTGTTGTCGCTGGCGCCGCCGGTGATCGCGCTGGCCGCCCGGCTGACCGGCGGCTGACGCGGCGAATTGCCCCGTTGGCGGGGGACGTGTAGAGGGGCGGCAAATTCCTGTTCTGACAAGGAAGTAAGATGACTGCTCCGATCCGTGAAAACCTGACCGGCCTCGACCTGCGCGCCGAAATCGACCGGCTCCGCAAGGAACGCAACGCCGTCATCCTCGCGCATTATTACCAGAAGCCCGAGATTCAGGATCTTGCCGATTTCGTCGGCGATTCGCTCGAGCTGTCGCGCAAGGCCGCCGACACCGACGCCGACGTCATCGCCTTTTGCGGCGTGAAGTTCATGGCCGAGACCGCGAAGATCCTGAGCCCCGAAAAAATCGTCATCCTGCCCGACATGGACGCGGGGTGCAGCCTCGAGGACAGCTGTCCGCCCGAACAGTTCGCGCGCTTCCGCGCCAAGCATCCCGACCATATCGCGCTGACTTACATCAACTGCTCGGCGGCGGTGAAGGCACTGAGCGACATCATCGTCACCTCGTCGAGCGCCGAGATGATCATCAGCCAGATCCCGCCCGAGCAGAAGATCATCTTCGGCCCCGACCGGCATTTGGGCGGCTATCTCAACCGCAAGTTCGGGCGCGACATGCTGCTCTGGCCGGGCGTGTGCATCGTCCATGAGGCGTTCAGCGAAACCGAGCTGCTCAAGCTCAAGGCGCAGCACCCCGGCGCGCCGGTCGCCGCGCACCCCGAATGCCCGCCGCATATCGTCGACCATGCCGATTATGTCGGGTCGACCAGCGGCATATTGCAGTTCGCCAAGACCTTCCCGTCGGACACGCTGATCGTCGCGACCGAGCCGCACATCATCCACCAGATGGAATTGGCGATCCCCGAAAAGACCTTCATCGGCGCGCCCGGGGCCGACGGCAACTGCAACTGCAACATCTGCCCCTATATGGCGCTCAACACGATGGAGAAGCTCTACATCGCGCTGCGCGACCTCCAGCCGCGGATCGAGATGGACGAGGAGTTGCGGCTTGCCGCGCGCAAGAGCCTCGACCGGATGCTCGACATGGCGTCGGGCACGGTGGGCAAGGGCGATTTGGGACGGGCCTGAGTCGCGCCCGGGAAAGCCGAGTCGCCGGGCGAGTCGCGGCCGGCCTTTCCCGAAACCGAATCCGAAAATGCTGCGGCCTTGTTACAAAAATGCTGCAGTGAATCCGCTAATTGCTAATGCCGGACTTATCCACAGTCGGTCGCGCAATCGCGTGTGAATCGCCGCTTTTTCTGTTGGCGACCCCGGCAACTCATGTCAGCTTCCAATCATCGGACGACGGAGACGACGGACCGCCGGGATAGGAAGGCAGGTTGCAAGACCAGCCGGAAAAGAACGGGCCGGAACGACGAGGAAGTGGACCGATACCCTGGTCACGGAACGCCGCGATTCCCACGAGTTGAGGCGGACCCGATCGGGACAGGAAATGCAGTCCATCGCTTGGGCAGCGACTGTTTCGGCAGACGCATGGAAGAGATGATGAAGGGCTTTCCAGGTGCGGCCGGCCCCCGAAAGGGGGCCGACCAAACCATCGCCGGATAGCTCCGGAACGCGTCGCAAGCGTCGTTTTGCGGGCCGCCGATCGCAAGAGAAGCGGACCGGGATGAGGCAAGCGGGCAGCGACCGGAAGGATACCGGATAGTGGGGGTTGGCAGCGATGTCGGCCCCCATTTCGCGTGTGCGCGATGCGGCCGGTCTCTCGGCCCGAGCCGATCGGCGATCGATGATGGCGCGCTGTCCGGATGCGGCCGTTGCAGACCCATGCGTGTCGACGGTAACGAAGGCGCCGCGCACAGAGGTCGGCGAGATTGATTTCACACAAAGACACAAAGGCACGAAGACGTCGTGCAAGCCGCGAAGCGGCTTTAACCTTCAAAAGGTTCAGCGATATGCGGCGATGAGGTTAGCGCGACCTTGCGGCCGCGAGCCATCCTCTTCGTGCCTTTGTGTCTTTGTGTGAACCAAAAATCCGGAGGCTTCGGCCTCAACAATGATCTCCGGGCAAGCCCACCTCTCCATCTCCAAAGTCCACTAAACACCCCAAAGCCGGTCCTGCCGCCGCCCCGACCAAAAAACGTCGGTGTGTGATGTATGTCACATCATCGTCGCACGCGCCTGCTTATCCCCCGAGTTGCGACCCGGAGCAGTTCCCCGATCGGAGCTGATCCCACTTTCCCGGCCGCGTCCTTCGGGGCCGGCCGGGAACCTTTTGCTCCCCGCTCGCATTGTGCTGACATCGGTAAAACGAGCTTCGGACGCGATCAGGCGTCGCCGAAAACACCCGGTCTGCGCGCTCCGCAGGTCCGGCAATATGGGAGTCTGTCATGGGTATCATCATCACGCTGATCGTCGGCGGCATCATCGGCTGGCTCGCCAGCATCGTCATGCGCACCGACGCGCAGCAGGGCATCATCCTGAACGTCGTCGTCGGCATCGTCGGCGCGTTCCTCGGCAATTTTTTGGGCGGCCTGTTCGGCATGGGCGCCAGCCTCAGCACCTTCAGCCCGATCGGTCTGCTCTGGGCCTTTATCGGCGCGGTCGTGCTGCTCGGCCTGATCAACCTGGTGCGCCGCGGCAGCGTTCGCTGAGGCCTGTGGCGGCGGTCCGCACCCCGCCGCCATATCGCTAGGCGGTTGGCAAGATTTGGGTTACCATCCTGATTGCCCGGTGAAATACGGGCGTCAAAAAACGATCGTAGGGGGTCAAATATGACTTGGATTATCGCAATCGTCATGGGCGGCATCATCGGCTGGCTCGCCAGCATCGTGATGCGCACCGACGCCCAGCAGGGCATTTTCCTGAACATCATCGTCGGCTGCCTGGGATCGATCCTCGGCCGCTTCCTGTTCGGCACCTTCCTTGGTGGCGGGCATCTGCGCGGCAACGCCTTCGATCCGATGACCTTGCTCACCGCCTTCATCGGCGCGATCGTGCTGCTGGGCATCGTCAACCTGGTCCGGCGCGGCAAGGTCCGCTGATGCGGCGAGCCTGATCGGTCCGGACCGGACCGGTTTCAAGGGGCGGTCGGCGCGAGCCGGTCGCCCTTTTTGCATCCAGGCCGCTGGAACCCGGCGCCGAAGGTGATTATGACGCGCTGCGTCCTCCGCCTCGGCGCGGTCGCGTTTCCCCCCTTGTCAGGGGTGATTTAATTGGATAATACACCACGGAAATTGGACGAGGATTCCGTCTGGTCAAGGAGGGGGCGCGGGCAGCAGGCCTGCGCATGCCATTTGCCGGGGCGGCGCAGAGGAATTTGGCGTGAACTACGAGCGGAAAGTGGAATCGATGGACAGCCTCGCGGGCACGACGCACAGCTATTTCGACGACGAGGCGAGCAATCGTCGCAAGCGGATGGTGCTGATCGTCGCGATCATCCTGATCCTGGTGGCGCTGGCTGCGGCCTGGTTCGCCTTTTCGGCGGGCAAGGGCGACGGCGCTGCGGCCGCTGGCGCGGAGGGAGCCGCCGCCGCAGCGCCCAACGTCACGGTGATGATCCCGGGCCGCGTCTCGGTCGAGGCGGCGATCTCCGCCAACGGCACGATCGCTGCGCGCCGCGAAATGCCGGTCGGCATCGCCGGCGAGGGCGGGCAGGTCGTGCGCGTACTCGTCGAGCCGGGCCAGTGGGTCGGCGCGGGCCAGACGCTCGCGGTCATCGACCGGTCGGTGCAGACGCAGCAGGCCGCCGGCCTCGCGGCGTCGATCCGCGTCGCGCAGGCCGACGCCAGTCTGGCGCAGGCCGAACTCGAACGCGCCGAGGCGCTGGTCGGGCGCGGCTTCATCTCCAAGGCCGACATGGACCGCAAGCGCGCAACCCGCGACGCGGCCAATGCGCGCGTTCGCGTGGCGCAGGCCCAATACGCCGAGGCGCAGGCGCGCAACGGCCGGTTGAACATCGTCGCTCCGGCGGCGGGGCTGGTGCTGACGCGCCAGGTCGAACCCGGCCAGATCGTCGGCGCCGGCAGCGGTGTGTTGTTCCGCATGGCGCGCGGCGGCGAGATGGAAATGATGGCGCAGATGGCCGAGGCCGATCTGCAGCGCGTGCGGGTCGGCACCCGCGCGACGGTCACGCCCGTCGGCACCAATTTGAACATCGCCGGCCAAGTGTGGCAGGTGTCGCCGGTGATCAACCCCGACACGCGGCAGGGCATGGTCCGGATCGCGGTTCCCTATAGCAACGCGATGCGTCCCGGCGGCTTTGCCGATGCGCGGCTCGTCTCGGGATCCGAAGAAGCGCCGCTGCTGCCCGAAAGCGCGGTGCAGAGCGGGCCCGAGGGCAGCTTCGTGCTGGTCGTGGGCAAGGACAACAAGGTCGAACGCAAGGCGGTCAAGGTCGGTTCGGTGTCCGATGCGGGCGTCGCAATCGCATCGGGCCTGACCGGCAACGAGCGTATCGTCGTGCTCGCCGGCTCGTTCCTCAATGTCGGCGACAAGGTGAAGCCGGTCCTGCAAAAGACCGCTCGTTAATCCTGCGAACGCGATGCCAGAGAGGCTGATAAGAGCATGAGTTTCCGCAATATCTCTGCCTGGTGCATCCGCAATCCGGTGCCGCCAATCGTCATGTTCGTGCTGTTGCTGCTGGCCGGGCTCGTCAGCTTCAACCGGATGGACGTCAACGACAATCCCGACGTCGAATTCCCCGCGGTGCAGGTGATCGTGGCGCAGCCCGGCGCGGCGCCGTCGGAGCTGGAGACGCAGGTCACCCAGCGCATCGAGGCCGCAGTGCGCGGCGTCAACGGCGTCGACGAAATGTCGTCCTATGTCGGTGAAGGCAACAGCCGCACGTTCGTGCAGTTCGCGATCGGCACCCCGATCGACCGCGCCTATAACGACGTCAACCAGGCGGTGCAGCAGATCCGCAGCGACCTTCCCGACGGCATCCTCGAACCGCAGGTCATGCGGGTCGACATCGCCGGTGGTCCGATCACTTACTTCGCGGTCGAGACGAGCGACATGACGCTCGAGCAATTGTCATGGTTCGTCGACAACACTGTCGCCAAGGAATTGCTGTCGATCCCGGGCATGAGCCAGGTGCGCCGGTCGGGCGGCGTCGACCGCGAAATCCGGGTCATCCTCGATCCCTCGCGCATGCAAAGCTATGGCGTCACGGCAAGCCAGATCAACCAGCAGCTGCGCCAGATCAACGTCAATGCGGCGGGCGGCCGCACCGAAATCGCGGGCAGCGAACAGGCGGTCCGCGTACTCGGCAATGCCGGATCGGCGAACCAGCTCGGCGATTATCAACTGTCGCTTGGCAACGGCCGCACGATCCGCCTGAGCGATGTCGCGACGGTCACCGATGGTTATGCCGAGCAGCGCAACCTCGCCAAGATCGAAGGGCGGCAGGTGCTGTCCTTCTCGATCGAAAAGGCCAAGGGCGCCTCCGACGTCACCGTCCATGACGAGACGATGAAGAAGCTGGAGGAGATCAAGAAGGCCAATCCCAAGGTCAATTTCAAGATCCTCTTCACCCGCACCGAATATACCAAGGAACAATATCGCAGTTCGATGGCGGCCATGGTCGAGGGGGCGATCCTCGCGGTCGTCGTCGTCTTCCTGTTCCTGCGCGACTGGCGCGCGACGCTGATTTCGGCGCTGGCGATCCCGCTGTCGGCGATCCCGACCTTCTGGTTCATGGACATGATGGGCTTTTCGCTGAACGGCCTGTCGCTGCTCGCGCTCAGCCTGGTGGCCGGGGTGCTCGTCGACGATGCGATCGTCGAGATCGAGAATATCGTCCGGCACATGCGCATGGGCAAGACCGCCTATCAGGCGTCGATCGACGCCGCCGACGAAATCGGCCTCGCGGTGGTCGCGACGACGATGTCGATCGTCGCGGTGTTCCTGCCGGTGGCGTTGATGCCGGGCGTTTCGGGCCAGTTCTTCATCCAGTTCGGCATGACCGTCGTCTTCGCCGTGCTCGTCAGCCTGGCGGTCGCGCGCATGATCACGCCGATGATCGCCGCCTATTTCCTGTCGGCGCAGGGCGAGCAGGAGCATGCGTCCGGGCCGTGGATCGATCGCTATGAAAAGATTCTGCGGTGGACGCTCGACGAGGAGAAAGCCAAGGCATCGCGCGACCGGGCGCGGGCGCGGGGCAAGCGCGGTATCGGACGCCGTATCTTCCTCGACCATCGGGTGTGGATCGTCGGCATCGGCATCGGCGCGTTCGTGCTCAGCCTTGTCATCGGCAGCATGATTCCGATGCAGTTCCAGCCCACGACCAACAGCGATTACAGCCAGATCACCTATGAATTGCCCCCGGGCTCGACGCTGGCGCAGAGCGAACATATCTCGAACCAGATCAACGACATCCTGTCGAAGGACAAGACGGTCGAGAACGCCTTTTACGACATCGGCGTCGGCAGCGGCGGCGTGTACATCACGCTGAAGAAGGAACGGGCGCAAAAGAGCGTCGAATGGGAACGCGCGCTGCAACCCAAATTGTCGGCGATCCCCGATGCCCGGGTGCGGTTCCAGAGCCAGTCGGGCGGTTTTTCGGGCCGCGACATCACGATGGTCATCGGCGGGGACGATCCGGTCGCGCTCGAAAAACATGCGCGTCAGATCGTCAGCGACATGGGCAAGCTCAAGGAATTGCGGGCTCCCCGCATCGAGGGCGACATTCCGCGTCCCGAAATCATCGTCAATCCGCGCATGGACCTCGCCGCCGACCTTGGCGTGACGACCGCCGCGCTCAGCCAGACGATCCGCATCGCGACGCTGGGCGACATCGACCAGAATGCGGCCAAATTCTCGCTGTCCGATCGCCAGATTCCGATCCGGGTGCTGCTTTCCGAACAGTCGCGCCGCAGCCTTGCGACGCTCGAGAACCTGCCGGTCCCGACGACGCGCGGGACGACGGTGCCGCTGAAGGCGGTCGCCGAACTGAGCTTCGGTTCGGGGCCGACCGAATTGCGCCGCTATAACCAGACGCGGCGCGTCGTGATCGGCGCCGATCTGGCGCCGGGTCTCGTCACCGGCAACGCCCAGGCGAAGATCGATGCACTGCCCAGCGTCAAGACGATGCCGCAGGGCATTCGCAAGGTCGTGCAGGGCGACGCGAAATGGCAGGCCGAACTGATCAACAACTTCCTGATCGCGGTGGTGTCGGGCCTGTTGCTCGTCTTCGCGACGCTGGTGCTGCTCTATCGCCGCTTCGTCTCGCCGCTGGTCAATATGTCGTCGCTGCTGCTCGCACCGCTGGGCGGGCTGATCGGGCTGCTGGTCACGGGCATGGAAATTTCGATGCCGGTGTTCATCGGGCTGCTGATGCTGTTCGGCATCGTCGCCAAAAACTCGATCCTGCTCGTCGATTTCGCGATCGAGGAGATGGAAAACGGCACGCCAAAGCATGCCGCGCTGATCGAGGCCGGGCACAAGCGCGCGCAGCCGATCGTGATGACGACGGTCGCGATGGTCGCCGGCATGGTGCCGACGGCGCTGTCGCTGTCGGGCGATGGCGCCTGGCGCGCGCCGATGGGCGTGGTCGTCATCGGCGGCCTGATCCTGTCGACGCTGCTCACCTTGCTGATCGTTCCGGCGGGTTTCAGCCTGGCCGACAGCATCGAAAAACGACTTGGCCGCTTCTTCTCGCGCAACCTTCTGACCTATCGGCCCGGCGACGATGTCAAACCGCATACGCCGTCGTCGGAGCCGCATCCGGCGGAGTGAACGGGACAGGGGCGCGGCAGCGGTTGCAACCTTTGCCGGGCTTCGCCATTTGGTGCGCATGACGGATAGCGTTTCCTCCCCGCCCGAAATCGCACGCGCCCGCCCCTTCCTGACGAACCGGGGGGTGGGCGTCGCCGTTCCGACGGGCGGGCTCAACATCCGCGTCGTCGCGACCGGCATGCTCGTCGTGATGGCGATCGTCTTTGTCAGCGCCAAATATTTTCAGGACGTCCATCCGGCGGTCGGCTTCGTCCGCGCCTTTGCCGAGGCGGCGATGGTCGGCGGGCTGGCCGACTGGTTCGCGGTGACCGCGCTGTTCCGCCATCCGATGGGGCTGCCGATCCCGCACACCGCGATCGTGCCGCGCAACAAGAACCGCATCGGCGACACGCTGGCGCGCTTCCTGCTCACCAATTTCCTGCTGCCGCGGCTGATCGCGCGCAAGATGCAGACGCTCGACGTCGCGGGCGCGGTCGGTAAATTCCTGTCGCAGCCGGGCGAGGGCGGCGGGCGGCTGAAGCTCGGCGCGTCGCGGATCATCGCCGACGGGCTGGGGGCACTCGACCAGCAGCGCCTCGGCGGCATGGTCAAATCGGCGATCGCCGACCGCTTGCGCGAACTCGACGTCGCGCCGCTCCTGGGACAGGCGCTGCAGGCGGCGCTGGCCGAGGGGCGGCACCAGCCCTTGCTCGACGCGATGGTCAAATGGGGGTCGAAGACGCTCGAACTCAACGCGCATCTGATCCACCAGATGGTCCACGACAACAGCAATGCGATCGTGCGCTTCACCGGGCTCGATGAGAGCATCTCGAACCGCATCGTCGCGGGGCTGGGAAAATTGCTCACCGAAATGGCCGAAGAGCCCGACCATCCGCTGCGCCTGCGCGTCGAGGAAGGGCTCGCCAAAATGGCGCTCGACCTGCAGCACGACCCCGAGGTGCAGGCGAAGGTGGCGCGGGTGCGCGACGAGCTGCTCGAGAACAAGGCGGTCACGCGCTGGCTCGACGGCCTGTGGGAACAGGGGCGCGGCGCGTTGCTCAAGGCGGCGCGCGACCCCGACACGATGCTCGCCGGGCGGCTCGGTGAACTGGTCACGCAGTTCGGCGCGATGCTGGGCGAGGACGCGCATATCAAGCGCACGCTCAACCGCTATGCGCGGCGCGCGGTGGTCGGCGCAGTCGACAGCTATGGCGAAACCGCGCTCAAGCTGGTGTCGGACACGATTCGCGGCTGGGACGCCAAGACGATCACCGACCGGCTGGAAAATGCGGTCGGCGACGACCTCCAATATATCCGGATCAACGGGACGCTGGTCGGCGGGCTTGTGGGCGTGTTGATCCACACCGTGGACGTGTTGATCTGACTCGTCGCCCCCGCGAAGGCGGGGGTCGCTGTCGGCGTAGTGGAAGGTTTGCAGCGGCCCCCGCC
>NZ_JBOHHU010000016.1:0-59106 GCF_050725615.1 Sphingopyxis sp. | reverse complement strand
GCGGCGAGCGCGTCAAGGTCAGAGCCGATATGGTCGGTAAAGCGTCTGAACAGGGTCACGATCGGGGCCTATCTTTGATCAAAGTCCTGGCGCGCGCCCTATAGCAGCTTGGGCAACGCGAAAAGCCCTGCGTCGCCGGGTCGCGCCGCAGGGCAAAGCGAAGCGAACGGCGCGAAGCGCGCCGCCGCAAAGCCTATCGTCGGACGTTATATTCGAGCTGGTCGGGGGTCAGCTGAAAACCGACAAGCAGTTCAAAGCTGGCGCGCTGCACCGCCGTGCGGACTTCGGGGATGGTCAGCGGATCGACTGCCGCGTCCTGATCGCCGGCTTTGCGCTTGCGGGTGATGCGTTCCATGATGTCGGCGGGCAGCGTCGCCGCCGCGCGATCGACATAGGCCGATGCCTGACCATGGCCGGTGCCGCGCGTCTGGCCATCGGCGAAGCTGACGGTGACGCTGCCGAGCCGCTTGGCGACGACGGCGGTGCCGCCCTGCACCACGGTCGAGAAATAGGGGATGGTGACCGAGCGCGCCGGACCGGCGTCGCGCCGCGTCGCCACGACATCGAAATTGGCGAGCTGATAGACCTTCTCGCCGCCGTCGTTGCACTGCGGAACGACGTTGGTGATCGCCGCCACGACGTCGATCGCCGATGCGTCGCGGCTGCTGGCCGGGTCGAACAGGGTGACGTCGCCGGTGTGGAGCGGCACCGCCACGGCCGGACAGGCCGACCGCGTCGCGGTGATGCCGACGCCGCCCGCGACATCGATCTCGTTATCCTTTGCGCAGCCCGCAACCGTCGCCATGGCCGCCGTGCCGAACAGCACAGCCAGAATCTTACGCGACGGGGACGAAATGGGCATCATAATGGTCAAGGCTTTCCACTTGGCTGGAGCGACGAGGGCGATTGATCCCTGCTCCATGCGCGCCGCTTCTTATCGGGGCGATGAACGGGGCGCAACGGTGCGAAGTTGCTTTACCGCATGGCAGCCGCTGCGCTAGAGCGCCCGCGAGATGAACGCACCCCATGACATGGCGCCCGCAAAAGGCGGTGAAGCGACGGAACTGACGGTTTTGATCGCTGCTCCGCGCGGTTTTTGCGCCGGCGTCGACCGCGCCATCCGCATCGTCGAACTGGCGATCGAGCGTTATGGCGCGCCCGTCTATGTCCGGCACGAGATCGTCCATAATCGCTATGTCGTCGATGCGCTGAAGGCCAAGGGCGCCATTTTTGTCGAATCGCTCGCGCAGGTGCCCGATGGCGTTCCCGTCGTGTTCAGCGCGCATGGCGTGCCCAAGGCGGTGCCGGCCAAGGCCGAAGCGCGCGGGCTCGACTATATCGATGCGACCTGTCCGCTGGTGTCGAAAGTCCACCGCCAGGCCGAGCGGGCGCATGAAAGCGGACGTCATATCATCTTCGTCGGCCATGCCGGCCATCCCGAGGTGATCGGCACGCTCGGCCAGCTTCCCGAAGGCGCGATGACCTTGGTCGAATCGGTCGACGATGTCGCGACATTGGCGCCGCCCGATCCCGAAATGCTGTCTTTCCTGACCCAGACGACATTGTCGGTCGACGACACGCGCGACGTCATCGCCGCGCTCCAGCATCGTTTCCCGGCGATCACCGGGCCGCGCGGCGAGGATATCTGTTACGCGACGTCGAACCGCCAGGAGGCGGTGAAGGCGATCGCCGGGCGCTGCGACCGCGTCATCGTGATCGGCGCGCCCAACAGTTCGAACAGCGTGCGGCTGGTCGAAGTCGCCGAACGCATGGGCACGCCGGCGCATCTCGTCCAGCGCGGCAGCGACATCGCCCCCGCCTGGCTCTCCGACATCGACACCCTTGGCATCACCGCCGGCGCCAGCGCGCCCGAAGAACTGGTGCGCGAGGTCATCGACGCGGTCGCCGCGCATCGCCGCATCGTCGAGGACGTCGTGATCACCGCCGAGGAGAATATGACCTTCAAGCTGCCGCGCGGGCTCGAGCCGGCAGCGGCCTGATGGCGGTCTATACCGGGGTCGATCCCGACGATCTTGCCGCGCTCGTCGCCCGTTACGACATCGGCACCGTCCAGTCGTGCAAGGGCATTGCCGAAGGCGTGGAAAACAGCAATTTCCTGCTCGAAACCACGTCAGGCCGCTTCATCCTGACGCTCTATGAAAAGCGGGTGAAGGTCGAGGACCTGCCCTTCTTCGTCGACCTGCTTGCGCATCTGGCGGCGAGCGGCTGTGCGGTGCCGCCGATGATCCGCGATCGCGACGGCCTCGCGATCCAGCAGATTTCGGACCGCGCCGCGTGCATCATCCAGTTCCTGCCCGGCATTTCGCTGAACCGCCCGACGCCGGGGCAATGTGCATCGGCGGGCGCGGCGCTCGGCGGTATGCACAGCGCCCTGGCGGATTACAGCGGCGGGCGCGAAAACAGCATGGGTCATCGCCACTGGCGCGCCATCGCTGAGGCGACCGGCGACCTCGATGCGGTCCGTCCGGGGCTGGCTGCGATCGTCGCCGCCGAACTCGACTATCTCGACGCGCATTGGCCGACCGACCTGCCCGCCCATGTCATCCATGCCGACCTGTTTCCCGACAATGTCTTGATGCTCGGCGAGCGCGTAACCGGCCTGATCGACTTCTATTTCGCGGCGACCGATTTTCGGGCCTATGACGTCGCGGTCACCCATGCGAGCTGGACCTTTTCGGCCGACGGAACCCGCTGCGACGCGGCGCGCGCCAGGGCGCTGATGGCGGGCTATGCCCGCGAAATCGCGCTGACCGACGCCGAACAGGCCGCGCTGCCGTTGCTCGCACGCGGCGCCTCGCTGCGCTTCCTGCTGACCCGCGCCCATGATTGGGTGCATACGCCCGCCGATGCGCTGGTCACCCGCAAGGATCCGTCGCCCTTCCTCGAACGCCTCCGTCGCTATCAGGCCGCCGACGCCGGCGACCTCTTCGCCGCCGCATGACCGACGCGACCAGCAAGACCGTGATCGTCGCGACCGACGGCGCGTGCAAGGGCAATCCCGGCCCCGGCGGCTGGGGCGCGGTTTTGCGCTGGGGCGATGTCGTGAAAACGCTGTCGGGCGGCGAGCCCGATACGACGAACAACCGCATGGAAATGATGGCGGCGATCGAGGCGCTGGCGGCGCTGAAGCGCGGCTGCAAGATCGAACTGTCGACCGACAGCGTCTACGTCCGCGACGGCATCACCAAATGGGTCTTCGGCTGGCAGAAGAACGGCTGGAAGACCGCCGCGAAAAAGCCCGTCGCCAATGCCGACCTGTGGCAGCGGCTGGTCGCCGAGGCGGCGCGACACCAGATCGACTGGCTGTGGGTCAAGGGCCATGCCGGCCACCCCGACAACGAGATCGCCGACAAGCTGGCCAGCGACGCCGCGCTGGAGATCATGCGAAAGGCGCGGGCGCGCTGAACGCCCGCGCCCAATCGCTTATTCGGCTTCCTTGGTTTCGGCGCCGGGACCGTTTTTCTTGATCGATTCGATGGCGTTCACCGCAGACGCCTTGCTCGAATAGCCCTCGGTCCAGAACATGGTTTCGCTGTTATATTTGAAATAGGCGACAAACTCGCCGGCCTTGTTCTTCTTGATTTCGAAATAATGGGCCATTGGGGGTCCTCCATGATGCAGCCGCCGGTCCGTGCGGCTAACCCATGTTAGCCCGGTAGCGGCCATGCGCAAGCGCGCCGTTGACGCTATCAGGCAAAGCGCGACGGCGCATAAGGCGCTGGATCGATGTCGCCAAGCGCCCCGCCGGGCGCGGGCGCACCAAGCTGCCGCGCCAGCAAGGCCGCGATCGCGGGCGCAGTCTGGATACCAAAGCCGCCCTGCCCCGCGCACCAGACCAGACTCGGCACATGCGGGTCCGGGCCAAAAACCGGCAGCCGGTCGGGCGCGAAGCTGCGCAGCCCGGCCCATTTGCGCTCCACCGCCGCGATCGGCCAGTCGACAACCGACTGCAGCCGGTCGATCGCGAGCGCGACGTCGATCTCCTCAGGCGCGGCGTCGCACGGATCGCTCGGCGTTTCGTCGTGCGGGCTCAGCCAGATGCGTCCCTCGCCCTCGCCCTTGAAATAGAAATCACCGCCGATGTGACCGATCAGCGGCAGCGTGGCGGGCGTCGGCACGCCAAGCCGGACCTGCGCCAGGGTCCGCCGGTAAGCCTGGATCCCGACCCCCGCCGCGCCGCAGGCGATCGCGACATGATCGGCCCAGGCGCCGGCAGCGTTGACGATGATCGCGGCGCGAAGCGGCCCCTGTCCGGTTTCAATCGCCCAACCGTCACGCGTGCGCCGCGCGGACAGCAACGGCGCGCGGACCGACAATGCGGCCCCCGCCCGCCTGGCCGCGCGCAAATAGGCGGCATGCAACGCGCCGACGTCGATGTCGCGGCACGACGGCTCGAACGCCGCCTCGCTCCAATCGCGATTCAGGCCGGGTATGTGGCCCGCGAGCGCGGCTGGCGACAGACGCGACACCTCCACCCCCTGCGCCGCGAATTCGGCGACAAAGCCCTCCACCGCCGCCGCCTCGTCGCGCCGTCCGATCATCACGGCGGTGCGCGGCGACAGGAAAGCATGGTCCGAAAAGGCCGGATCGGGGTTCATCAGCGTGTCGAAAGACGCGGCGGTCAGCGGCTGGACGCCGATCCCGCCATAGCTTTCCTGCCAGAAAGCCGCCGAGCGCCCCGTCGCGTGATAGCCCGGCATATCCTCCGCCTCGATCATCAGAACGCGGCGATGCGGCGCGAGTGCGGCGGCGAGGCTGGCGCCCGCGATGCCGGCGCCGACGATCAGGACGTCGATGTCGGAAGGGAGCGCGCCGGTCATGCGTCGCCGCATATCCTGTGATGCCCGGAATGCAAGCGCGCCTGGCCGCCGACATGGTTACTATTTGGTAAGCCATGCCGGCTAGGAGGAAGCCCATGGACAGCGGCTCGATCTCTCTTGGCTTGATGGCGATGCTCGCCGTGCTCGTGATTGCCGCCGCCGTCAGCGACCTGCGCTCGCGCACCATCTCGAACGGCCTCAACGGCACCATCGCGCTACTCGCGATCCCCTTCTGGCTCGTATCCGGCCTGTCGGCATGGCCCGACATGACGGTCCAGATTGGCGCCGCAGTCTTGGTTTTCCTGCTGTTCGCCGGGCTTTTCTTCCTCGGCGGCATGGGCGGCGGCGACGTCAAGATGATCGGCGCGATGATGCTGTGGATCCCGCTGCCCCTGTTCATGCCGACACTGACGGTCATGGCCATCGCCGGCGGCATCCTGTCCGCCGTCATGCTGATCCACATCAAAATGCGTCCGTCCGACAAGCCGGTCGAGGTTCCTTATGGCGTCGCGATCGCCGTTGCGGGGCTTTGGGCGCTTCACCAACAATATTTTAACCAGTTTCAGTCTATCGCATCGAGTTGAGGGCAAGCACCGCCGCGTCTGGCGTGTGCAGGAGGCGAAAAATCGTCATGGATACGCGAAAGATAATGCTGATCGTCGGCGCGCTGGTCATTGCGATCGGCGCCGCATTCGGGGTCAACCAGATGATGCGTGGCGCATCGGCGCCGCAGGCACGCGCTGCCGCAGCACCCGAGGCCCAGGGTCCGATGATCCTGGTCGCCACGCGCCAGCTGCCGCTCGGGACCATTATCGGTCCCGACAGCTTCCGTTTCCAGCCCTGGCCGAAGGAACTGGTCGAAAAGGCCTATTTCCTGAAAGAAAAGACCGACGTGAACACGCTGGTCGGTACCGTCGTCCGCTATCCTATCACCGCCGGTCAGCCGCTGACGCAGGGCGCGCTCGTCCATCCTGACGACCGCGGCTTCCTCGCCGCGGCGCTTGGCCCGGGCATGCGCGCCGTGACGGTCAAGGTCAGCCAGGAACAGGGCGTCGCCGGCTTCGTCTTCCCGGGCGACCGCGTCGACGTCGTGCTGGCGCAGGAACTGAAGGTCAAGGAAGGCAGCGCCTATCCCGACGACCAGCTGTTCACCGCCGAAACGATCGTCCGCAATGTCCGCGTGCTCGCCACCGACCAGCGCTATGACGCCGAAGATGAAACGGGCAAGACCCCGGTTCGCACCTTTGGCTCGGTGACGCTCGAAGCGACGCCGGAGATCGCCGAAAAGATCGCCGTCGCACAGGATATGGGCAAATTGTCGCTCGCCCTGCGCCCGCTGGCCGAAAGCGCCGGCGAACTCGACGCCGCCATCGCATCGGGCGAAATCAATGTCCCGACCAAGGGCGGCACCGCCGCCGAGAAAAAGATGATGGCCGAAGCCGCTGCGCGCCCGACGGCAGGCCGTGGGTCGGCGACGACTGGCGGCGACGTGTCGCGCTTCTGGGTCCCGGTCAGCGGCCGCGTCTCGGCGCCGCGCCAGCAGCCCGCCAACAACTACGGCGCGCAGAACTCGAATTATGGGGGCGCCGCACCGGCAGCGCCGCGAGGTCCCGTCGTCCGCGTCACGCGCGGCGAAAAGGTCACCGAAGTGCCGGTTGGGGGTAAGTAAGATGAACAGCAAACCCAAGTATAAGGCGACCGCGCTGGCCCGCACCCTGGCCATCGGCCTGATCGCAGCCACGCTGGTAACCGCCCCCGCCCATCAGGCGATGGCGCAGGCGGTCCAGAACGCCAGCAGCAGCGTCGACCTGTCGGTCGGTCGCGGCCGGCTGATCAGCCTGCCCGCCGCGATGACCGACGTCTTCGTCGCCAACGACGACGTCGCCGACGTCCAGGTCCGTTCGAGCCGCCAGCTCTATATCTTCGGCAAGAAGCCGGGCGAGACGAGCATCTATGCGACCGACGCCAGCGGCCGGGTTGTCTATTCGACCGTCGCCCGCGTCGGCAACAATATCGAGACCATCGATCAGATGCTCTCGCTGGCGATGCCCGAAGCGACGATCGCCGCGAACACGATGAACGGCTTCGTGCTGCTCACCGGCACCGTCCAGTCGCCCGACGACGCGGCCGAGGCCGAACGGCTGGTACAGGCCTTCGTCGGCGACCAGACCAAAGTGCTCTCGCGCCTGCGCACCGCGACGCCGCTGCAGGTCAACCTGCAGGTCCGCATCGCGGAAGTGAACCGCTCGCTGGTCAAGGAAATCAGCGGCAATTTGCTGACGCGCGACACCGACGGTCCGATGGGCAACGGCTTTCTCGGCGGCGTGTTCGGTGGCCGCTCGGCGGGTTCGATCACGACCGATGCGAACGGGAACACCACCTATAACATCACGACCCCGTCAGGAACGCGCAGCCTGGCCGGCGCCGGACGCCTGTTCGGCCTCGACCTGATCGCCTCGCTCGATGCGGGCGAACGCTCGGGCATGGTCGCGACGCTGGCGCAGCCGAACCTGACCGCGATTTCGGGCGAAACCGCCGACTTCCTGGCGGGCGGCGAATTCCCGATCCCGATCCCCGGCAACTTCGCCGCGACGACGATCGAATATCGCAAATATGGCGTCAGCCTGGCCTATACGCCGACGGTGCTGTCGAACGGCCGCATCAGCCTGCGTGTCCGCCCCGAAGTGTCGGAGCTGTCGACTGAAGGCGCGATCGAAATGCAGGGTTTCCAGATCCCCGCGCTGACGATCCGCCGCGCCGAGACGACGGTCGAGCTGGGGTCAGGCGAAAGCTTTATGATCGCAGGCCTGATGAACAACCGCTCGATCGGCGCGATCGACAAGATGCCGGGCCTGGGCGACGTGCCGATCCTCGGCACCTTGTTCAAGTCGGACAGCTTCCGCCGCGGCGAGACCGAGCTGGTGATCATCGTGACGCCCTATCTGGTCCAGCCGGTGTCGGCGAACGACATCAAGCTGCCGACCGACGCCTATCGGGACGCCAACGACCTGTCGCGACTGCTGCTCAATCAGACGAGCAACGGCGTGACCGGTGGCGATCGGCCCAAGCCGCGCCTCGACACCTCGCCGGGCGACGCCGATCGCCTGCGCGATGGTGCGGACGTGTCGCCGGGCTTCAGCATCAAGTGACGCGCTGGTTTTCAGGAGCAGGATTATGAAGAAAATCGCAACTTGGACGACCCTCGCACTGGCGGCCACGCTCGCCGGCTGCACGGGCAGCGCTAACAGCAACACGAGCCTGGAATCGGTACACCAACCGATCGTCCGCAACAGCATCTATCAGTTCGACGTCGCGACCAGCGGCGGCGAACTGCCGCCCAGCGAACAGGGCCGCCTGCAGGGCTGGCTCGACGCGATGGGGGTGCGTTACGGCGACCGCATTTCGATCGAGGATCCCTCGCCCTATGGCGCCGCCCAGGCGCGCGCGTCGGTCCGCGCGATCGTCGAACGCCGTGGGCTGCTGCTCAGCGACGCGGCGCCGGTCACCACGGGTTCGGTCGCGCCGGGCAGCCTGCGCGTGGTGGTCACCCGCGCGTCCGCCTCGGTCCCGGGTTGCCCCGACTGGTCGAGCAAGTCGGCGATCAATTTCAACAACGCGACCTCGTCCAACTATGGCTGCGCGACGAACAGCAATCTCGCCGCGATGGTCGCCGACCCCAATGACCTGATCAAGGGCGCCAGCGACGAACGCCACGATCCAAGCTCGGCGACGCGCGCGATCAAGACCTATCGCGAAAAGCCGCAAACCGGCGCCGGCGAGCTCAACAAGACAGCAACCAGCCAGGGAGGCAATCAGTGAACGCGCCCTTCAAAGCCGCCGGCTTGCGTGAGCCCTTCAACGCCTTTGTGTGCGACGACGATACGCTGGAGCTGATCCGCGCCGCCGCCAACGACATGGGCTGGCCGATCGAAAAGTGCAACAAGGGCGGGCTGCGCAACGCCGTCCAGTCGCTGTCGGTCTCGGCAAGCCCGAACATCCTGTTCGTCGATATGTCCGAATCGGGTGATCCGATCAACGACATCAACGCACTGGCCGAAGTCTGCGAACCTGGCACGGTGGTGATCGCCGCCGGGCAGGTCAACGACGTCCGCCTGTACCGTGACCTGCTCTCCAGCGGCATTCAGGACTATCTGCTCAAGCCGCTGTCGCTCGACCAGGTCCGCGAATCGCTGACCATGGCGCAAGCCATGCTGTCGGCGCCGAAACATGCCGAGATGTCCGACGACAAGCCGCATCACATGATGGCGGTGGTCGGGGTGCGCGGCGGCGTGGGTGCCTCGCTGATGTCGACGTCGCTCGCCTGGGCGATGAGCGAACAGGCCGGCCGCCAGACGGCGCTGCTCGACCTCGACGTCCATTTCGGCACCGGCGCGCTGACGCTCGACCTCGAGCCCGGCCGCGGCCTGATCGACGCAATCGACAACCCGAGCCGCATCGACGGCCTGTTCATCGAACGCGCGATGGTGCGGGCGTCGGACAAGCTGAGCCTGTTGTCGGCGGAAGCACCGATTCACCAGCCGGTGATGACCGACGGGTCGGCCTTCTTCCAGTTGGAGGAGGAGCTACGCAACGCGTTCGAGATGACGATCGTCGACATCCCGCGCCACGTGCTGATCCCCTTCCCCCACCTGGTGTCGGAAGTCGGGACGATCCTGCTGGTGAGCGACGTGACGCTCGCCTCGGCGCGCGACACGATCCGCATCCTGTCGTGGTTCAAACAGAATGTTCCGGGCGCCCGCGTGATCCTGGTCGCGAACAAATATCAGAACGCGATCGGCGAGCTGTCGCGCAAGGAATTCGAATCGTCGATCGAGCGCCAGATCGACATCGTCATTCCGTTCGATCCGAAACTGGTCAGCCAGTCGGCAAAGCTCGGCAAATCCTATGCCGAAATCTGCAAGGGCACCAAGGCGAGCGCCGTGTGGAACCAGCTGATGCGGCTGATCCTCGACGGCGCGGATTCGGAACCCGAAGAGGTCGTCAGCCCCGCCGCCAAGGCCAAATCGGGCGGCTCGCTGCTCGGCAAGCTGGGCGGCATCGGCGGCATGATGGCCAAAAAAGGCGCGAAATAAGGGAGACGGCGGCCGGGTGATCGGCCGCCGCCTGCCCCTCGGACAAGAAGCGGACGAAAGCCGATCATGGACCTGACAGTCATCCTTGTCGCCGGTGGCGCCTTTCTGGCCTTCACCATGCTTGTCCTGTTCGCCGGCCCATCGGCGGGCAAGGCAAAGACACGCCGCCTGGCGATGGTGAAGGATCGCCACGCCGCCTCGACCGAAGCGGTCGTCGCGGCGCAGATGCGCAAGACGATCCAGGCGGTCGGCGGCCGCGGCAACACCAAGATTTCGAATCTGATGCCGCGCCGCGAAGAAATGGAAAAGCGCCTGCGCCGGACCGGCAAGAGCTGGACCGTCAGCCAGTATATGATGGCGTCGATGGCCCTGTTCGTCGGGGTCACCGGCCTGCTGCTGCTGGTCCGCAGCCCGTTCCTGCTCGCGGGATTGGTGGGTTTGGCGGCGGCACTCGGCCTGCCCTATTTTGTCGTCGGCAGCATCATCAAGAAGCGCGTCGCCAAATTCAACGCCCGCTTCCCCGATGCGATCGACCTGCTCGTCCGCGGCCTGCGGTCGGGCCTGCCGGTCACCGAAACCTTCCAGATCGTCAGCCAGGAAGTGCCGGGGCCCGTGGGCGAGGAATTCAAGGGCGTCATCGAACGCATTCGCATCGGCAACACGATGGAAGCTGCGTTGCAGGAATCGGCCGAAATGCTCGGCACCCCCGAATTCCAGTTTTTCTGCATCACGATCGCGATCCAGCGCGAGACCGGCGGCAACCTGGCCGAGACGCTCGCCAACCTGTCCGACGTGCTGCGCAAGCGCGCGCAGATGAAGCTGAAGATCCGCGCCATGTCGTCGGAAGCCAAGGCGTCGGCCTATATCGTCGGTGCGCTGCCCTTCTTCGTGTTCGGCGTCGTCTATTCGATGAACCCCGGATATCTGGGCGGCTTCTTTTACGAAGAGCGTCTGATCATCACCGGGCTGGGCGGGCTGATCTGGATGGGCATCGGTGCGTTCATCATGTCGCGCATGATCAGCTTCGAAATCTGAGGGGCACGACGAAATGAACAGCAACCTGCTCCTCGCCACCTTCACCGGCGCGACCGCCGGTCCGACCGTCCTCGGCATCGACGTCATCTGGGTCGCCACCACGCTGGCCGCGCTGGGCGTCGCTGCGGTGCTCGTCGCGCTCTATGGCGCGCTGACCGTCCGCGACCCGATGGCGAAGCGCGTCAAAGCGCTCAACGAACGCCGCGAGCAACTCAAGGCCGGCATCACCGCCTCGACCGCGAAGCGTCGCGCCAAGCTGGTCCGCAAGAACCAGACCGCCGACAAGATGCGGACCTTCCTCGGCAAGCTGCAGGTGCTGCAGGAAGGCCAGATCAAGGAGGTCCAGCAGAAGCTGGCGCAGGCGGGTATCCGCTCGAAGGATCTGGCGGTTGCTGTGATCTTTGGCCGTCTGGTCCTGCCGATCGTGTTCGGCGGCATCGCCGCCTTCCTGATTTACGGCATCGATTTCTGGCCGACTTTGACCCCGTTCAAGCGCTCGGCCGCGACGATGCTCTCGTTGATCCTGGGCTATAAGGCGCCCGACCTGTTCGTCGACAACAAGCGCTCGAAACGCACCGACGCGATCCGCAAGGGCCTGCCTGACGCGCTCGACCTGCTCGTCATCTGCGCCGAAGCCGGCCTGACGGTCGACTCCGCCTTTTCGCGGGTGTCCAAGGAACTCGGCCGCGCCTATCCCGAACTGGGCGAGGAATTCGCGCTCACCTCGATTGAGCTCGGCTTCCTGACCGAGCGCCGCCAGGCGTTCGAGAACCTGGCCTATCGCGTCAATCTGGAGTCGGTGAAGGGCGTGGTCACGACCATGATCCAGACCGAGAAATATGGTACGCCGCTGGCCAGCGCGCTGCGCGTCCTGTCGGCCGAATTCCGCAACGAACGCATGATGCGCGCCGAGGAAAAGGCCGCGCGCCTGCCCGCGATTATGACCGTGCCGCTGATCCTGTTCATCCTGCCGTGCCTGTTCATCGTGATCTTGGGCCCGGCCGCCTGTTCGCTCAAGGACGCGCTGATCGACATGTAAAAGGCGCCCCCTCCCGTCCGCGGGAGGGGGTTCGCCATGTCGTCGCACCATCCGCCGTCGTCAGGCCACCGACTGCTCGATCGCCCCGAAGATGCTGTGATGACGCTCGTCGTCCATCCAGATCCGGACCGTGTCGCCCTTTTGCATGAAGGGCGTCTTCGCCTCGCCGCCCAGGATCGTTTCGACCGTGCGTACTTCGGCGAGGCAGCTGTAACCAAGTCCGCCCTGCGCGATCGGCTTGCCCGGCCCGCCGTCCGCGTCGCGGTTCGACACCGTGCCCGACCCGATGATCGTTCCCGCGCCAAGATCGCGGGTCTTCGCCGCATGGGCGATCAACGCGCCAAAGTCGAAGGTCATATCGACCCCCGCATCGGCGCGGCCGAGCGGCTGGCCGTTGAGGTCGACGCAGAGGGTGCCGTGCAGCTTACCGTCCTTGAAACGATCGCCGAGCGCATCGGGGGTGACGAACACCGGCGACATCGCGCTCGACGGTTTCGCCTGGAAAAAGCCGAACCCCTTGGCGAGTTCGGCCGGGATCAGTCCGCGCAGCGAGACGTCGTTGGTCAGCCCGACAAGCAGGATATGATCGCGCGCCGCGACCGCGTCGACGCCGGCCGGCACGTCGCCGGTCACCACGACCACCTCGGCCTCCATGTCGCAGCCCCATGCCGGATCGCCGAGCGGGATCGGGTCGCGCGGGGCAAGGAACGCATCGCTGCCGCCCTGATACATCAGCGGATCGTGCCAGAAACTGTCGGGCATCTCGGCGCCGCGCGCCTGTCGCACCAGCGCGACATGGTTCACATAGGCGCTGCCATCGGCCCATTGATAGGCGCGCGGCAAGGGCGACGCCGCGTCGCGTTCGTGGAACCGCTCCTTCGGGATCGCATCATGGTTGAGATCCTCGGCCAGCGCGGCGAGCCGCGGCGAGGCATAGGCCCAATTGTCGAGCGCAGCCTGCAACGTCGGGACGATGTGACCCGCGTCGGCGTACCAGGCGAGATCGTCCGACACGACGACGAGCCGCCCGTCGCGACCCTTCTTCAGCGAGGCTAGTTTCACAGAAATTCCTTTGTCTGGCGATGCGGGGGAAAGGCCGCCACCGCCGACGAAAGGGCGATGATCAGCGCTGCATCGTGATCGATGCGAAACAGGTAAAGCCGCTCTGCCCCGCCTGCAAGCGCCGGATATACTGAAGATAGGCCTGCGACTGATTATAGGTCGTGCCGGGCAGCGTCTGCCCCCGGAATGCGCGCTTCACTTCTTCGCCGGTGAAGGGCCGCGGCGAGCCGGGGAAAGCGTCCTTGGTGCCGGCAGCGACCAGATTGCCCTTGGCGTCGATATATTTGCCAGCCCCCGAGACGTCGGGGACCGGAATCTGGCAGTTCATCACCGACACGGCGGTCTGGGCGAAGGCGGGACGGATCGTCAGCGCCGCCGACACACCGACCGCGCCGAGCATCAGCGCCCGGCGACGCGTCGGCACCGCTTCGATCGCATTGTCGGAATCGGGTGCGCCCGCGCCGGTCGGCATATCGTCCTGTTCCATGGTCGGCGCATAAACCAAGGAGGACGCGGGGAAAAGCAAAACACCGCGCGCTCGCCGCCGCATCCCGTTTCGGGACATTCGCCGACAAAGCGTTAATCGCCGCGAACGCCCTTGCGCAAAAGGCCCGCTTCGTGTCAGGCGCAGAGCCGATGTTCGACCGCCTTTCCAGCCTCGTCGTCGCGCTGACCCTGGTCGCCATCGCGGCGATTCTGGCCGCGCTGGCCGGCGGCAACGCTTTGACGATCGCGATCGTCGCGCTCGCCGGGGTCACCGCCGCCGCGATCGTCTATTCCGCGCTGCCCGGCGCGGTCATCGTCGAAACCCGCACCGACGCCGTGCAGGCGCCGGCCCCGCCGCCGACATCGCTGCTTCGCCATCCCGATTTCGCGCTCTGGGCCGACCAGGAAAAGGAACCGTTGCTGGGTTGCGACGGCAATATCGTCACGCTGGCCAACGACGCCGCGATCCGCCTGCTGGGCCGCCATATCGTCGGCGCCGATGTCCGTACCGCGATCCGCCATCCCGCCGCGACCGAATGGTTGTCGGGCAGCGCGACGCCCGAGACGCCCGAGCCGATCAACCTCGTCGATTTTCCGCGCCCCGGCCAGCGCTGGACGATGCGCATCGCGACGCTGTCGGGCGGGCAAAAGATCATCTTCCTCGCCGATCGCGCCGCGATCGACGCCGCCGACCGGATGCGGTCGGACTTCGTCGCCAACGCCAGCCACGAACTGCGCACGCCGCTCGCCGCCATCCTCGGCTATGTCGAAACGCTGCAAGACATGAACGGCGAAGCCGACAGCGCGACGCGCCACCGTTTCCTGTCGATCATCGAGCGCGAGGCGCGGCGGATGCAGCAGCTCGTCATCGATCTGCTGTCGATCTCGCGGGTCGAGGCTGACCGGTTCCGACGCCCGACCGCGCAAGTGAACCTGACCGCGATCGTCCAAACGACGATCGCGCAATTGCGCGACAGCGAACGCCCGCGAGCGAAGGATATCGTGGCGGCGTTCGACGACAGCGCCTTCCCGATGCTCGGCGACGAGGCGCAGCTCGGCCAGCTGGCGCATAATATCATCTCCAACGCGATGAAATATGGCCGCACCGACACGCCAGTGACGGTCGAATTGCTGCGCGAAGCCCCGCGCGTCCGGCTGTCGGTCCGCGACGAGGGCGAAGGCATCGCGCCCGACCACCTGCCCCGCCTGACCGAACGTTTCTACCGCGTCGACGAAGCGCGCAGCCGGTCGGTGGGCGGGACGGGGCTGGGCCTGGCGATCGTCAAGCACATCAGCGAGCGCCACCAGGGCCAGCTCGATATCGAAAGCGAGGTCGGCAAGGGGACGCGGGTGTCGGTGGCGTTTCCGCTCGCCGGTTAGGCGATCGTCTCGACCAGATCGCCCAGCTTGCCGAATATTTCGTCGATCTGCGCCCGCTCGACGATCAGCGGCGGTGACAGCGCGATGATGTCGCCGGTGGCGCGGACGAGCAGGCCGTTGTCGAAGGCGGCGTGGAACAGCTCGGTCGCGCGCGCGGTCGGCGCGCCGGGGCGCGGTTCGAGTTCGATGCCGGCGACCAGCCCGATGGTGCGGATGTCGATGATATGGCGCCGCCCCTTCAGGCTGTGCGCGGCGTCGTCCCAATAGGCGGCGAGATCGGCGGCGCGGTCGAACAGGCCGTCGCGGGCATAGAGATCGAGCGTCGCGAGGCCGGCGGCGCTGGCGAGCGGGTGACCCGAATAGGTGTAGCCGTGGAACAGCTCGATCCCGCCCGGGACGCTGTCGATCACGGCGTCATGAAGGTCGCGCTTCACCGCGACCGCGCCCATCGGGACCGCGGCGTTGGTCAGCCCCTTGGCCATGGTCAGGATGTCGGGGGTGACGCCCCACGCCTCGGCCGCGGTGGCGGCCCCGACGCGGCCGAAGGCGGTGATCACCTCGTCGAAGATCAGCAATATGCCGTGGCGGTCGCAGATTTCGCGGAGGCGCTGCAGATAGCCGACTGGCGGGATCAGCACCCCGGTCGAGCCCGCCATCGGCTCGACGATCACCGCCGCGATCGTCTCGGCGCCGTGGAGGTCGACGAGGCGTTGCAGGTCGTCGGCGAGTTCGGCGCCCTGCGGCGGGAAGCCGCGCGCGAAGGCGTTGCCGGGAACGCCGTGGGTGTGGCGGATATGGTCGGCGCCGGGCAGGCCGGGGCCGAAGGCGCGACGGTTGTTGCCGATGCCGCCGACGCTGATCCCGCCAAAGCCGGTGCCATGATAGCCGCGCTCGCGCCCGATCAGCCGCGTCCGGCTCCCCTGCCCGCGCGCACGCTGCACCGCGAGCGCAATTTTCAGCGCCGTATCCACCGATTCGCTGCCGCTATTGGTGAAGAATATGCGGTCGAGACCGTCGGGCATCAGCGCCGCGACGCGGCTGGCGAGTTCGAAGACGAGCGGGTGGCCAAGCTGAAAGGTCGGCGCGAAATCGAGGGTCCGCGCGGTTTGAGCGATCGCCTCGGCGATCTCGGGCCGGCAATGGCCGGCATTGCAGCACCACAGCCCTGCGGTGCCGTCGAGGATTTCGCGGCCGTCGGCGCTTTGGTAAAACATGCCGCTTGCCGAGACGAGCTGGCGCGGGTTCGCCTTATACGCCCGGTTCGCGGTGAAGGGCATCCAGAAGGCCGCCAGCGGATCATTTTCACCCTGCATGTCGGCCTCTCCTCTCGGTTTTAATGCGCGGCCTGCTTGCGGCCCGGAATCAGATGGATCGCCCCGACGATGATCGCGCCGAGCACCAGCCCGAAGATGCCCGCGCCGCCGGCGTTGACCAGCCAGTCCCACACGCCGGCCAACGGCAGGCCGCCGGACAGGCGTTCGGCAAAATGCTCGAGCGGTTCGGACAGGTTGACCAGATGAAGGTCGTGCAGGCCATGCAGCACGATCTGCCCGCCGACCCACAGCATCGCCGCCGTCCCGATCGCCGCGAGCGCCGCCAACAGCTTGGGCATGAAGGCGACCAGCCCGCGCCCGATCGCGCGCCCGGCGGCGGCCTTGCCCTTGCTCATGTGCAGCCCGATGTCGTCCATCTTCACGATCAGGCCGACGACGCCGTATACCGCAATCGTGATAACGATCGCGACGACCGCGAGCGTCGCGGCGCGCATGCCGAGCGGTTCCGACAGAACTTCATTGAGCGCGATCACCATGATTTCGCCCGACAGGATGAAATCGGTGCGGATCGCGCCCGACACCATTTCCTCTTCGTGATTCTTGTCGGCGACCAGCGCGACATCTTCCTCGAGCGGATGATCCTTGGCGGTCAGGCTGTGCCAGACCTTCTCTGCACCCTCGAAGCAGAGATAGGCGCCGCCGACCATCAGGATCGGGGTGATCGCCCATTGCGCGAGCGACGACAGCAGCAGCAGCACCGGCAGGATGAAGATCAGCTTGTTCTTGATCGACCCCTTGGCGATGCGCCAGATGATCGGCAGTTCGCGGTCGGGGGTGAAGCCGGTCAGGTAGCGCGGGGTCACTGCGGTATCGTCGACGACGACGCCCGCAGCCTTCACCCCGGCCTTCGATGCCGCCGCACCGATATCGTCGATGCTCGCCGCCGCGACCTTGGCGATGGTCGCCACATCGTCGAGCAGCGCGAAAAGTCCTGAAGGCATAAAAGTTTGATCCCCGTTGCGGTTTCCCCCGCTCTATCGAGCCGGAGCGCCATGCGAAAGGGGATGTTGCACCGCATCAGAGATGCTGGCGCGCAAAAGCTGCGGCCGCGCCGAACAGGCCGGGCTGCGGATGGGTAATCAGCTTGACCGGGAGCGCCGCCATAAAACCCTCGAACCGCCCCTTTTCGACGAAGCGTTCGGGAAAGCCCGATTTCACCAGACTGTCCTTGATGCGAAGCCCCAACCCGCCCGCGATCACCACGCCGCTGGCGCCCTGCGCCAGCGCGAGGTCGCCCGAAACGCTACCAAGCGACAGGCAGAAACGATCGATCGCGGCGGCAGCAAGGCTGTCGGCGCCGCTACCGCCGTTGGTCCAGATCGTGCGGTCGTCGAGCGGAGTCACCGCGCGCCCCTCGATCGCCGCGAGCGTTTCATAGATGTCGACGATGCCCGGCCCTGACACGATGCGCTCGATCGACACGCGGCGGTGGCGTTTGCGCAGCCGCGCGAGGATCGCATCCTCGATGCTGTCGAGCGGCGCGAAGTCGATATGCCCGCCCTCGGTCGCCTGGACACGATAATCGCCGCCGTCGCGCCAGATATGCGCGACGCCGAGCCCCGTGCCCGGACCGATGATGCTGATCGTCCCGGTATCGGGAAGCGGCATGTCGGGACCGCAGAGCGTCTCGAAATAGCCTGCGTTGGCCTGCGCCACGGCATGGCCGACCGCCTCGAAATCATTGACCAGCACCGACCGGTCGACCCCGAGTTTTTCGCTAATCAGCGCGGGGCGGATGATCCACGGATTGTTGGTGAAGCGAATGACCTCTCCGCGCGTCGGCCCGGCGATCGCGATCGCGACGGCGCGCGGCAGGCTGCCGCCCTGTTGCGCCGCGAAATCCTGCCACGCGGTCTGGAAGCTCGCATGATCCCTGGTATGCAGCGTCGTCGCTTCGCCGAGCGACAGGACGCGGCCAGCCGCGACTTCGGCGATCGCGAAGCGCGCATGGGTGCCGCCGATATCGACCGTGACGATGGTTTCGCTCATATCTCTCCCTGACGGCGTTGCGCGGCAATCTGGTCGCGAGACTGTCGCATGGCCCCGCGGCTGGCAACAGGGCATAGCTATGCGGGGGATTTGCCCTCGCGCCGGATATTCGGTACTTGAGAATAAATCGCAATAAGGAGCATCGCCATGACCAGCGCCCCACCTTCCCGCACCCATGAATGGGCGGGCGCGAGCGGCGACAATTGGGTCGTCCATCAGCAACGGCTCGACCTGATGCTCGAGGCGTTCGGCGAGACCGCGATCGCCGCCGCCGGGATCGCCCCCGCCGACCATATTCTCGACATCGGCTGCGGCGCGGGCGCGACGAGCTTCGCCCTCGCCGAGAGGGTCGGCCCTGACGGCCAGGTGCTCGGCGTCGATATTTCGCCGCAGCTGGTCGCGCGCGCCCGGGCCAGCGCCCCGGCCGGCGCGCCGGTCCTGTTCCAGCTCGCCGATGCCGCGACGGCGGCGCTCCCGCCTGCGGCGTTCGACCTGATCTTTTCACGCTTTGGGGTGATGTTCTTTGACGATCCGGTCGCGGCCTTCGCCCATATGCGCGCGGCGCTCCGACCGGACGGCCGGCTTGCCTTCGCGTGCTGGCGCGCGCCTGCGGACAATGACTGGGTGCGGCTGCCGATGGCGGCGATCCGGCCCCTCGTCACGCCGCCGCCGACCGACCCGCTGGCCCCCGGTCCCTTCGCCTTTGCCGACCGCGAACGAGTCGAAACCATCCTGACCGCTGCGGGCTTTGCGGACATCGAAATGGCGCCGTTCGATGCGGTCATTCCCTATGGCTGGGGCGCGACGCGCGCGGAGGCGATCGACGACGCGGTGCGGCTCGCCTCGGCGGTCGGCCCGCTGTCGCGAGCGCTGGCCGATCAACCCGATGATATCAGGGAAAAAGCCGCCGCCGCAGTGCGCGCCGCCCTTGCCGAACGGCCCGGCGAAACATCGCTTTTATTGGACGGCGCGGCGTGGATCGTGACCGCGAAAAACAGGAAATAAAATCGCCGGACGGCATGATGACGGCGCTGTCCGTCGACCACGAATCAGGCTATGATAGGCGTGATCGCGGGTGCGGCCACGGACGTCTGCCTGGGGGGTATAACAGGCCCCGCGATCACCAACCGCGAGACGTTTCGGACGTATTGCCCGGGGTATTCATCCACTTGCATCGGGCCTCGCGGCCAGGCCGCCAGATCGGCGCCTGGGCGGCCGCTGAGCGGCGCCTTGAGCGGCCATCCGACTGTCGTGAAGGAAATGGCGCACCCGGAACGATTCGAACGTCCGACCCTCAGATTCGTAGTCTGATGCTCTATCCAGCTGAGCTACGGGTGCGTGGAGCAGCGCCTTTACGGGGCGATGCGCGGGGGCGCAACCCCCTATTTCAGCTTTGTGACCGGTGCGCACGACGACTCGCGCCGCGCCGCCTCAAGCCCGCCGATTTCGCTTGGGTCCTTGAGCAGCAGGCGGATCAGCGCGATGCCGCGATCATGGCCGGTACGCACGACCTCGACGCCCGCCGGCACCGCCTGCCCGTCGCGCGCGACGATGATTCGATAGGGCTTGCCGCCCGCCGCGACATCGTTGCGGACGAAGATGACATCGGTCGCCGCATCGAAGATGCTGAGCGAGCTGTAGCGACCGGGGACCGGCGCGAGATCGATCGCGAGCGGCCCGGCCGACAGGTCATAGGGGCAGCTGGAATAAGCGAGGTCGGGGCTCGGCCGCACGACCGGCTGGCGTTCGGGGGTGGCGAGATTGCCGTAAGACATGGTGTTCACCCCACCCTGCCCCAGCCGCTCCATCGCGACATTCATCAGGCCATAGGGCGCATAGGCGATCGCACCCCAAGCGGTCGCGGCCGCGACGATCAGGCCGAACAGGACCGGGCCGAGCCAGCGCCGCATCTCAGCAGCCCTCCTTGACGAGGCGCGGCAGCACGGCCTTTGTCGGATCGGCGCGGAACGCCTTGCCCGGATTATACATGCGCAGCGTCAGCTGGAAGGGCTGCCCCTTGATGCCCGGGAGCCATGCGGCGTCGGCGGGCTTGTCGGGCGCTATGGTGACGCGCCACTCGCCCTTCGCATCGAGCGCGACATTGGCGCCGTTGACCGACCAGCGCCGCGCCGCGTTGTCGACCAGATAGCCTTTTTCGTCATAGACGGTGACGCTCCACCAGCGCGCGTCGAGCGTCTGGCCCGACAGGCTGTAGCGGCAGTTGCCGTCGAGCGGCGCGCCCGCCGCGTCGGTCTTCGCCATCCAATAGACGGTTTCGGTCGCGGGCAGCGCGAGCAGCCCCGAGCGCGCGACCATCGCGCGCGTCAGCGGATCGGTCGCCCTGGTCCCGTAACCGAGCGAGGTCGTCCACGGCCCGTTGCGGATGCCGCCGTCGCCGAGCCCGCCGCTGGTGAGCGCCCAAGCCGTGCCGAGCCCCACCGCCAATCCGCCCACCAGGGTGATCGCATAGCGGTGCCAGCTCTTCATGCGCGGCCTTCTCCCTCTGTGCTTACCCTTTTTTCAGCGCAGCCTGCGCTGCCGCCAGCCGGGCGATGGGCACACGGTAAGGCGAGGCGCTGACATAGTCGAGGCCGGTCGCTTCGCAGAAATGGATGCTCGGCGCGTCGCCGCCATGCTCGCCGCAGATGCCGAGCTTGACGTTCGGGCGCGTCTTGCGACCGCGATCGGCGGCGATCTCGATCAATTGCCCCACGCCCTCGACATCGAGGCTGACGAACGGATCGGTCAGGAAGATGCCCTTGTCGACATATTGGGTCAGGAAGCGGCCCGCGTCGTCGCGGCTGATCCCGATCGTCGTCTGGGTGAGGTCGTTGGTGCCGAAGCTGAAGAACTCCGCCGTCTCGGCGATCTCACCCGCCATCAGCGCGGCGCGCGGCAATTCGATCATCGTGCCGACGAGGTAGGCGATCTCGCGGCCCTTTTCGGCGAACACCGCCTTTGCCTGCGCGTCGACAACCGCCTTCATCAGGTCGAACTCGCGGCGCGTCGCGACGAGCGGGATCATCACCTCGGGGATCGGCGCGGCGCCGGTTTCGGCGGCGACGTCGCACGCCGCCTCGAAGATCGCGCGCGCCTGCATCTCATAGATTTCGGGGTAGGTGACGCCGAGGCGGCAACCGCGATGACCGAGCATCGGGTTGAATTCATGCAGCTCGTTGGCGCGCGCCTTCAATGCCTCGATGCCCACGCCGGCTGCGGCGGCGACATCGGCGAAATCCTCCTCGCGCGTCGGCAGGAATTCGTGGAGCGGCGGGTCGAGCAGGCGGATAGTGACCGGAAGCCCCGCCATCACCTGGAAAATCCCGGCAAAGTCGCCGCGCTGTTCGGGGAGCAGCTTGGCGAGCGCGGCGCGGCGGCCCTCCTCGCTGTCGGCGAGGATCATTTCGCGCACTGCGGTGATGCGCGCGGCGTCGAAGAACATATGCTCGGTGCGGCACAGCCCGATGCCCTCGGCGCCGAAATCGCGCGCGACCTGGGCGTCCTGGGGCGTTTCGGCGTTGGCGCGCACCTTCATGCGGCGAACCTTGTCGGCCCACACCATCAGCGTACCGAAATCGCCGACCAGTTCGGGGAGCAGGGTCGGAACCTCGCCCGCCATCACTTCGCCGGTCGAACCGTCGAGCGTCAGGATATCGCCCTCGCGCAGTTCGCGCCCGCCGACACGCAGCACGCGGGCGTTGCCGTCGATGCTGAGCCCGCCGGCGCCCGAGACGCAGGGGCGGCCCATGCCGCGCGCGACGACGGCGGCGTGGCTGGTCATGCCGCCGCGCGCGGTCAAAATGCCCTTCGCCGCGTGCATGCCGTGAATGTCCTCAGGCGAGGTTTCGACGCGGACGAGGATCACCGCTTCGCCCATTTCGGCAGCCTTTTCGGCGCTGTCGGCGGTGAACATGATCTTGCCCGACGCGGCGCCGGGGCTGGCGGGCAGCCCCTTGGTCAGCACGTCGCGCGGCGCGGCGGGGTCGAGCGTCGGGTGGAGCAACTGGTCGAGCGCGCCCGGATCGACGCGGCCAACGGCTTCTTCCTCTGAAATCAGCCCCTCGGCCGCCATGTCAACCGCGATCTTGAGCGCCGCCTTGGCGGTGCGCTTGCCCGAGCGAGTCTGGAGCATCCACAATTTGCCGCGCTCGACGGTAAATTCGATATCCTGCATGTCGCGGTAATGGCCCTCGAGCCGGTCGAAGACCTGGCCAAGCTCGACGAAGGTTTCGGGCATCGCCTCTTCCATCGACAGCGGCTTGGCCCCGGCGGTCTCGCGCGCCGCTTTGGTCAGGTACTGCGGGGTGCGGATGCCCGCGACGACGTCCTCGCCCTGCGCATTGATCAGCCATTCGCCGTACCAGGCGTTGGCGCCGGTCGCGGGGTCGCGGGTGAAAGCGACGCCCGTCGCCGAGGTGTCGCCCATATTGCCGAACACCATCGCCTGCACGCTGACCGCGGTGCCCCATTCGCCGGGGATCGAATTGATCCGGCGATAGACCCGCGCGCGGTCGCTTTCCCAGCTGGTGAAGACCGCGCCGATCGCGCCCCACAATTGATCCTGCGGGTCCTGCGGAAAGGGCGCGCCGGTCGCCTTTTGCACGATCGCCTGATATTCGGCGACGAGCGCCTGCCAGTCCTCGGCCGACATGTCGGTGTCGAGGTAGAAACCCCGATCTTCCTTGGCGATTTCCAGCGCTTCCTCGAAATCGCCATGGTCGAGGCCCATGACGACATCGGCGTACATCTGGATGAAGCGGCGATAGCTGTCCCACGCGAAACGCGCATCGCCCGACGCCTCGGCCAGCCCGACGACGGTGGCGTCGTTGAGCCCGAGGTTGAGCACGGTGTCCATCATGCCCGGCATCGACACGCGCGCGCCCGAGCGCACCGAGACGAGCAAGGGGTTGGCGGGATCGCCGAAGCTCTTGCCGGTAACGCGCTCGATATGCGCGATGCCCGCCGCGACCTGTTCGCCGAGCGCGGTCGGGAACTGCTCGCCCTGCGCATAATAAGCGGTGCAGACTTCGGTGGTGACGATATAGCCCGGCGGGACCGGCAGGCCGATCGAGGCCATTTCGGCGAGGTTCGATCCCTTGCCGCCCAGCAATTCCTTCGACCGCTCGGCTGTTGTCGCGTCGCCGCCGAAAAGATGCACCATCGTCGTCATGTCATGCTCCTGCTGCCCCGGGGAGGAGGTTGCGGCTGGGTAGGTATGCAATCGTAATTGGTCGATTCAGAATTACTTCGTTCGTTATAAGCTGCGGCACATAACGGCCGCGTCAGCCCTCGATCTTCGAGAAAGCGGCGACGCCATGCACCGCGCCGGTAAATCGCGCCAGCAGGCCGAGGCGATAGGCGCGAACCGCCTCGTCGGGATCGTTGACCATCACGCCCTCGAAAAAGGCATCGATCGGTGCGCGAAGGCTGGCGAGCGCGGCCATGGCGTCGGTGAAGCGTTCTGCGGTGACGGCGGCGGCGGCCGCGGGTTGGGCGGTGTCGAGGGCGGTAAGGAGGGCGGCTTCGGCGGGATCCAATTCTCCCCTCCCGCTTGCGGGAGGGGTCGGGGGAGGGCCTGTTTCGTCGGAAGAGCCATCGGACATGCCCTCCCCTAGCCCCTCCCGCAGGCGGGAGGGGGACACCTCGCCAGCCTGCTTCAGGATATTCGCCGCACGCTTGTAACCCGCGAGCAGGTTGGTGCCATCCTCGGTCGCCATGAACGCCTGCAACGCCTTCACGCGGGCGAGCAGGCGAACGAGATCATCCTCGCCGCCGAGCGCGAACACCGCGTCGATCAGGTCATGGCGGACGCCGGCTTCGCGCTGCTGGACTTTGAGGCGATCGACGACAAAGGGAAACGCATTTTCGATGTGCAGCATCAAGCCTTGCGCCGCGCGATGGGCGGCGAAGCTAGTGAAATCTTCGTTATTGACGAAATTGGTCTCGTTGAAGCCCTGAGGCTGAGCCAAGCTAGATATCGCTTCCTCTAGCTTAGCATCGGTCTCCTGATTAATTTTACCAGCGACGGTTCCGATTATCTCGTCAAGCGCCCTCTCTTTCAGCGCCTCGAAAGAAAGGCGCAGCTCGGAAGAAAACACGAGCTGAATTGCGCCAAGCGCCGCTCGACGAAGAGCAAAGGGATCGCGAGATCCTGTTGGCCGTTCATCGATAGCGAAAAATGAAAATAGATTGTCGAACTTATCCGCCAAACTCACAGCCACCGTCACCGGCGCCGTAGGTACATCATCGCCCTGCCCGACCGGCTTGTAATGGTCGCGGATCGCGTCGGCGACCGCGTCGGGCAGGCCTTCGGCGCGGGCGTAATAGCCGCCCATCAGGCCCTGCAATTCGGGGAACTCGCCGACCATTTCGGTGACGAGGTCGGCCTTTGCCAGTTCTGCTGCCTGCCGCGCGAGCGCGGGGTCGCAGTTCGGGACGATGCCTTCGCTCGTCAGCCATTCGGCGAGTTTCGCGACGCGCTCGACTTTGTCGGCGACGGTGCCCAGCTTTTCGTGGAAGGTGATGCGGTCGAGCTTCTTCGCGTGATCTTCCAGCTTCGTCTTGCGATCCTGATCCCAGAAGAAGCGCGCGTCCGAAAGCCGCGCCGCCAGCACCTTGCGGTTGCCCGCAATAATCTCGGCGCCGCCGTCCTTCGCGTCGATGTTCGCGGTGCAGACGAAGCCGTTGGCGAGCTTGCCGTCGGCGCCGTTCACGACGAAATATTTCTGGTTCACGCGCGCGGTGAGCTGGATGACCTCGGGCGGCACCTCCAGAAACGCCTCGTCGAAGCGGCCGAGCAGCGGCACCGGCCATTCGGTGAGCCCGGCATTCTCGATTACCAGCCCCTCGTCCTCGACGAGCGTCAGCCCGGCGTCGACCGCGGCCTTGGCGGCGCCGTCGCGGATAATGTTCTGCCGTTCCTCATGGTCGACGATGACATGGCAGGCGCGGAGCTTTTCGGCATAGTCAGAGGCCGAGCCGATGGTGATCTCGCCCGGGCAGTGAAAGCGATGACCGCGCGTCGCGAAACCCGCGGAAATCCCGCTAACTTCACACGGAATCAACTCTTCGCCGAAGATCGCGACGATGCCCGAGAGCGGGCGGACCCAGCGCAGGCTTTCGCTGCTCGCGCTGGCCTTGCCCCAGCGCATCGACTTGGGCCAGGCGAAGGCGCGAACGATCGCGGGGATCGCCTCGGCCAGCACGTCGGCGGTCGCGCGACCGGGCTTGTCGATCACGGCGAAATACACGCCGTCGCGATCCTCGAGCTGGTCCTGCGTCAGACCGGTCTTGCGAAGGAAACCTTCGAGCGCCTGCGGCGGCGCGCTGCTGCGCGGGCCTTTCAGCTCCTCGCTGACGGCGGCGGTCGCGTCGGGAAGGCCCTTGGCGATCAGCGCCAAGCGGCGCGGCGTCGACCAGACGGTAAGGTCGCCCGTTTCAAGGCCCGCGGCGGCCATCTGGGCGCGGAACAGTTTTTCGAGTTCGGCGCGCGCGCCGGCCTGCATTCGCGCCGGGATTTCCTCGCTGCGCAGTTCGAGAAGAAAGTCGGTCACAGCGCATCCCTCAATAAATAGGGACAGTCCCTATTTAATCGCAAACTGACGGCACGGCACACAGCGCGCGCGATAATTAAATAGGGGCTGTCCCTATTTATTGCCCCCTCGGTCACAGCGTCCACCCCGGATAGTTTTGGGTCCATTTGTCCGACTGGCTGTCGATCCACGCCTTGCAGCTGCCCTTCGCCAGGTCGCGGACGCGGCCCATATAGTTGGCGCGTTCCTGCACGCTGATCACGCCGCGCGCCTGGAGCAGGTTGAACAAATGGCTCGCCTCGATCGCCTGGTCATAGGCCGCGAGCGGGACATTCGCCGCGATCGCGCGCTTGCACTCCTCTTCGGCGGCCTTGAAGCCCGCGAACAAGGAGTCGGTGTCGGCGACCTCGAAATTCCATTTCGAGAACTGCCGTTCATTCTCCAGGAACACATCGCCATAGCTGACCGCCGCGACGTCGCCGACCGCGTCGGAAAACCTGAGGTCGTACACATTGTCGACATTCTGGATATACATGGCGAGGCGTTCGAGCCCGTAGGTCAGTTCGCCCGCGACGGGTTTGCAGTCGAAGCCGCCCATCTGCTGAAAGTAAGTGAACTGGGTGACTTCCATGCCGTCGCACCAGACTTCCCAGCCCAGCCCCCACGCGCCGAGCGTCGGCGATTCCCAATCGTCCTCGACGAAGCGGATGTCGTGGAGCAGAGGGTCGATGCCGATCGCCGCGAGGCTGCCCAGATATTGGTCCTGCAGGTCGGCGGGCGACGGTTTCAGGATCACCTGATACTGGTAATAATGCTGGAGCCGGTTCGGGTTCTCGCCATAGCGGCCGTCGGTCGGTCGGCGGCTCGGCTGGACATAGGCGACGTTCCACGGCTCGGGACCGAGGCTACGCAGCGTCGTCGCGGGGTGAAAGGTGCCCGCCCCGACGCGCATGTCATAAGGCTGCAGGATCGCGCAGCCGCGCGCCGCCCAATAATTATGCAGCGTCAGGATCATGTCCTGAAAGCTGAGGGGGGCCTTTTCCGCCGCGTCGGCCATTTTTCGCCATCTTTCTCGGGGTGCAACAATCGCCGCCGCCCTTGGCGCAGCGGGGCGCGAGGGTCAAGGCTCCGCACCCGCCAAAGCCTCGCGAAACTGCGGCCCCTGTCAGGCTCGCAAAACTTTTTGTCAGGTGTTGTTGACATAGTCAGCGAATCGCGACATATAGTCAATAACACCTGACACAAAGACAGGTGGGCATGACCAACACCTCGTAGCCAAGGAGATATAGACATGATGACCCGCACCCTGATCCTCGCCCTCTCGCTCGGCCTGACCGGCGTTCCCGCGCTCGCCGCCGAACAGCCCACCGCCGAAGTCCGCATCGCCGACCTCGACCTGACGACCGCCCAGGGGCAGCAGCGCCTCGAAACGCGGGTGAAGAGCGCGGCGCGGCGCCTGTGCAGCACCGGCGCGCGCGGTCTCGCCGAAATGGCCCTTCAGTCGCAGTGCATCGAAGCCGCGCTGTCCAACGCCAAGCCGCAGACCGAACGCGCCATCGCCCGCGCCGAAGGCGGCACCCAGCTCGCGCTGCTGATGATCCGTGCGGCGCGGTGATGACCGCATCGCAGGTTTCGCGCTTTCGTCTCGACCGATGCTCCCCGGTGTCGGTCAGCGACCTGAGCTGGAGCGCCCGCCGCAGTGCCGGCGCTCCAGTCTCTTGGCCGGCTTGCCGGCCAGTCGCCCGGAAGACGAACGCGGCACTTTCCGTCGGTCGAAATCCCGCTATGACCGGGCCGATGACGACGCTGGCGAGGCACCGATGAACAACAAGCTGAAAGTGCTGCGCGCGATGCGCAACTGGAGCCAGGCCGAACTGGCCGACCGGCTCGATGTGTCACGGCAGGCGGTGAACGCGATCGAGACGGGCAAATATGACCCGTCGCTGCCGCTCGCCTTCAAACTGGCGCGGCTGTTCAACATGAAAATCGAGGAAATTTTTGACGATGGTACCGAAGGAAACGGCGATGCGTGACACCGGCAGCACCGAAAAGACCCGGCGGCCGATGTCGCCGCGCCGCAAGAAATACTGGTTGTCGCTGGGCGCCGCCGGCGTGATCGGCGGCATCATCGGCGGCTGGACCGTCGCCGACCAACCCGCGGGACGCAACGCGATCGAAATGGCGAGCAGCGGCTCGCTGAGCGAAAGCTTCGCGATCGGCGCATCGCTGTTCTGGACGATCGGGCTCGCGCTGTGCATGATCCTCTATCACCGCGTGATCGACGACCATGAGGAACGCGCCTGGCTGTGGGCGGGACTGGCCGGCTGGTACGCCTTCATCGTCCCGACGCCGGTCTGGTGGGTCCTGCACCGCGCCGGTCTGGCGCCGCCCGCCGACGCCATGCTGCTGTTCCTCCTGTCGATGGGGGTGAATGCGATCGTCTATCTCTGGCTCAAATTCCGCTGACGCATTTCCCCTTTTCTTTTCCCGCTCCTCCCGGTCAAAAAGCCGAACATGAAAGGCAATCTCCCATGAAAAAATGGTTCCACACGCTCGCCGCGACCTGCGCGATCCTCGCCATCGCTCCCGCCGTCCAGGCGGCCGAGCCGGCGCCCCAGGCGGCCCCGGCCCCCGCCGCGACGGTCGATGCCGACCCCGCGCTGTGGGTGGTCAAGGACGATGACACCACCATCTATCTGTTCGGTTCGGTCCATGTGCTGAAACCCGGCCTCAGCTGGTTCGACGAGGCGGTGAAGGACGCGTTCGACAAATCCGACCAGCTGATGCTCGAACTGGTGATGCCCGAGGATCAGGCCGCAGTCGCGAAGACGATGATGCCGCTGGCGATGGACACCACGGGCAAGACGCTGCCCTCGCGGCTGAGCGCCGACGAGCTGAAGGCCTATCAGGCGGCGATGACCGGTATCGGCCTGCCCGCCAACGCCTTCGACAATTTCGAACCCTGGTTTCCGGCGATGACGCTGTCGGTGCTGCCGCTGACCAAGCTCGGCTATGATCCCGAACAGGGCGCCGAAAAGCAGCTGACCGCCGCCGCGAAGGCCGCCGGCAAGCCGATCGCCGGGTTCGAAACGCTCGAGGAACAGCTCGGCTTCTTCGACGCGCTGCCCGAAGCGTCGCAGGTCGCCTTCCTGAACGCGGTCGTCCGCGACATCGACACGCTGGGGCCGATGCTCGACAAGATGGTCGGTCAATGGGCGAAGGGCGATCCGGCCGCGCTCGCCCAGACGATGAACGAAAGCATGGAAGCCACCCCCGAACTCGCCAAGACTTTGCTCTGGGATCGCAACCAGCGCTGGGCGGACACCATCAAGGCGCGGATGGCGCAGCCGGGAACCGTGTTCGTCGCGGTCGGCGCCGGCCATCTGGCGGGCGACAAGAGCGTGCAGCAATATCTAAAGGCGCGCGGCCTGACCGCCAAGCGGGTCAAATATTGATCGACCGGCCGCGCCTTGCGCCCGGACGGGGTCGCCGCCTTGCGGCGGCCCTGTTCGCGTGCCTGCTCGCCGGCTGCGCTCCCGCCCCCGAACCGCAACGGGCGAAACCTGCGATGTGGCTGGTCGAGGATGACGATACACGCCTTTATCTGCTCGGCACGATGCACGCGCTGCCCGCCGCGACCGACTGGGACGAGGGCGCGGTCGGCAAGGCGATCGCGGCGGCCGACGAGCTGATCCTCGAACTGTCGCCCGAACAGCTCGCGGCGGCGGGCGCCGAATTCCAGCGGCTGGCGCCGCGCAACACGCCGTTGCCGATCGACCAGCGCCTGCCCGCCACCGCGCTCGCCGCCTATCGCACCCTCGAAGCGAGCGGCGCGGGCCAGAGCTTCGGCGGCGATGCGCTCGACGACTGGGCGGTGATGGTGGTGATGGGCCAGCGCGTCGCGCAAAATGCGCGGCTGTTGCCCTCGAACGGCGTCGAGACCGGATTGACCGCCCGCTTTACCGAGGCCGGCAAGCCGATCGCCGGGCTGGAAACCGCGCACCAGCAACTGATGCTGTTCGAAACGCTCGACGCGGCGACCCAGCGCGCGCTGCTGACCAGGGCCGCGGCGGGCGCGGGCAAGGCTGTCGCCGACGTCGACGCGCTGACCGCCGCCTGGTCGCGCGGCGACGAGAAGGCGCTGGAGGCGATGATCAACGACGATGTCGACGCGGTCCCGGCGGCGCGCGCCGCGATCATCACCGAGCGCAACCGGCGCTGGAGCCTTTGGGCGAAGCAGCGGATGGCGAAACCGGGGACGGTGCTGGTCGCCGTCGGTGCGGGGCATCTGGTCGGCGCCGACGGGCTGCCCGCCTTGCTGACAGCCCAAGGGTTGAAGGTGACGCGGGTACAATAGCGCCGCAGCGCTTGCATTTCCGGCATTTCGTCGCTAAGCGCCGCCGCTTCCGTCCATGGTCATCCCTGGAGGCGTGGCGGAACTGTGTAATCTGTTTCGGAGAAAAATGATGAGCGACCAGCTGGTGCTGTCGGCCGAGACGCGTGATCGCGGAGGCAAGGGAGCCTCGCGTGAACTGCGTCGTAATGGCCGCGTCCCCGCCGTTGTCTATGGCGGCAAAGAAGAACCCCTGATGATCCACGTCGAAGAGAAACTGCTGATGAAGCAGTTGATGACGGGTCACTTCATGAACTCGGTCGTGATGATCGAGGTCGATGGCAAGCAGGTTCGCACCCTGCCGAAGGACGTCGCTTTCCACCCCGTCAAGGATCGCCCGATCCACGCCGACTTCCTGCGCATCACCAAGGATGCCAAGGTCCATGTCGCGGTTCCGGTGACCTTCGCCAACGAAGAAGCCTCGCCGGGCCTGAAGCGCGGCGGCGTGCTGAACATCGTTCGCCATGAACTCGAACTGGTGTGCGACGCGGCGAACATTCCCGACGACATCGCGATCGACGTCACCGGCTTCGACGTCGGCGATTCGATCCACATCAGCCACGTCAAGCTGCCCAAGGGCAGCGAAAGTGCGATCACCGACCGCGATTTCACCATCGCGACGATCGTCGCACCGTCGGCGCTCAAGTCGAGCGGCGGCGACACGACCAAGGATGACGGCGAAACCGCCGAAGAAGCCTGAATCTGATCGGGCCGCCTTCGCTTGCGAGGGCGGCCCCTTCCGGACCCCGGGAAAGGCAGTATCATGCAGCTCTGGGTCGGCCTCGGTAATCCCGGGCCCCAATATGCGATGCACCGTCACAATGTCGGCTTCATGGCCGCCGACGTCATCGCCGACGTCCACGACTTCCCCGCCCCCGCGAAGAAATTCCAGGGCTGGATCCAGGACGGACGCATCGGATCGCAGCGCATCCTGCTGCTGAAACCCGGCACCTTTATGAACGAAAGCGGCCGCAGCGTGCGCGCCGCGCTCGATTTCTACAAATTGACGCCGCAGGACGTCACCGTCTTTTACGACGAGCTCGATCTCGTGCCGATGAAGGTGAAGGTCAAACAGGGCGGCGGCGCGGCGGGGCATAACGGCATCCGCAGCATGATCCAGCACATCGGCGACGATTTCCGCCGCGTGCGCATCGGCATCGGCCATCCGGGACACAAGGACCGCGTCACCGGCCATGTCCTCGGCACTTATCACAAGAGCGAAATGGAGCCGCTGGTCGACCTGCTCGGCGCGATTGCCGCCGAGGCGAAATGGCTCGCCGACGGCGACGACGCCCGCTTCGTCAGCGATATCGCGCTGCGCCTGCAGGACTGAGCCCGCGTGAAGCGGGTGCTGGTCATCGGCCCATGCGGCGCGGGCAAATCGACGCTGTCGGTAGAGCTCGGACAGCGGCTCGGCCTGCCGGTGCACCATATGGACCAGCTGAAATGGCGGCCCGGCTGGATGGAATGCGGCGACGATGAACTGCGCACCGAGCTGGCGGCGATTGTCTCGACCGACCGGTGGCTGATCGACGGCAATTATGGCGGCACACTGGCCGAGCGGCTCGCCCGTGCCGATACCGTCGTCTATCTCGATTATCCGATCCGCTTGTGCCTGTGGCGGGTGACGCGGCGCATCCTGCGCTATCGCGGCCGCACGCGCCCCGACATGACCGAGGGCTGCCCCGAACGTTTCGACCTCGATTTCTTCCTCTATCTGATGATGTGGAACAGCGGACCACGCCCCCGCACCGAGGCAAGACTCGACGGCTACAGCGGTCGAATCGTGCGATTGACGTCGCCGAAAGCATTGGAACGCTGGCTCGATGCGTTTCCCGTGCTGAGCTACTGACGCGTTTCCGTGAGAAACGGCCTACCTGTCAAAACTCTGTAATATAACTCCTTTCTTTGTGACATGGTGAAGCCATGCGGCTGACATGCCGCTCTGCAATCGGGGGCCACCTCATTTCGGGACGACCAAGTCCCGGGGCCAACCGAGAACAGGGGAAACTGCATGTCACATCTTACCGACGACGCCCGCGCGCCTTATCGCGGCGACACCGAAGCCGGTTTTGCACCGGACAGCCTGGAGGCGATTGTCGCCAAGAACCCGACGCGCCGCTCGCTGCTGCGCGGCGGACTGTTCGGCCTGTCGATCATTCCCGCCGCCGTACTTGCAGGATGCGACAGCGACGGCGATGGCGATGGGCCTCCGGTCACCGTCACCCCGACGCCGACCCCCACCCCGACGCCCACGCCGACCCCGCCGCCGACCTTCGCGGTCAACTTCACCTCGGTCGCCGCGAACCAGAACGACATGGTCACCGTCCCGGCGGGCTATAGCGTCGACGTGCTGCTGAAGGCCGGCGATTCGGTCGAGACCGGCACCGCCTATTCGGGCAGCTTCCCGGCAAGCCCCGCGGTCGCCGAGAAATGGGCCGGCGGCAACCATGACGGCATGGAATATTTTGCACTGCCGGGCGTCGATGCGAACAGCGGCGGGCTGCTGGCGATCAACTTCGAATATCCCGATTTCAACATCCTGATGGCGGGCAGCTATAACGCCGCGACCGCGACCGCCGACCAGAAGGCGCTGGCGCTCTCGGCCGTCGGCATCGCGGTCGTCGAAGTGACAAAAGCCAGCGACGGCAAGTGGAGCGTGAAGGCCGGTTCGGCGTTCAACAAACGCTATACCGGCAACAGCAATTATCGCGCGGGCGGGCCGGCTGCAGGCCTGTTGTCGAGCCCGATCAAGGGCATGCTCAACAATTGCGCGAGCGGCCGGACCCCGTGGGATACCTATCTCACCTGCGAAGAAACGACCGACAATTATCTCGACCCGACGCAGCCCGAACGCAACTATGGCTGGGTTGTCGAGATCGATCCGCAAAACGAGCTCGCCGCGCCGACCAAGCGCACCGCGATGGGCCGTTTCGACCATGAAAATGTCGCCTTCATGGCGAACAGCGACCGCCGCGTCGCCTTTTACATGGGCGACGACAGCACCCCGGGCTGCATCTATAAGTTCATCCCCGACCGCGCCTTCAGCGCCACCAACCGCGCCGCCAACACCGATCTGCTCGACTATGGCACGCTCTATGTCGCGCGTTTCGACGGCGACGGAAACGGCCAGTGGCGCGCGCTGACCGTCGGGCAGAACGGCCTGACGGCGGGTGCGTCGGACCCCGGCAACACCAGCCAGAGCACGACCCCGCCGGCCCCGACGATCGTCAATTTCAACAGCCAGGCCGACGTGCTGCTCAACACCAAGTCGGCGGCGCGCGTCGCCGGCGGCACCGTCATGGACCGTCCCGAATGGATCACGGTCGCGCCGGACAATAAGGCGATCTTCGTCACGCTGACCAACAACAGCGGTCGCCGCGTCACCGACCCCGCCAACCCGCGCGTCACCAATTTGCACGGTCATATCCTGAAGATGCGCGAAACCGGCGACAGCCCGCTGGCCACCAGCTTCACTTGGGAAATCTTCCTGCAGGCGGGTGACCCGGCGCTGTCTTCGGGCGGCGCCAACCTGGTCGGCAATATCAACGGCGACACCTTCTCCAGCCCCGACGGCATCCGCATCGACCCGCAGGGCCGCCTGTGGGTGCAGACCGACCATAGCGTCCCGGGCAATTCGGGGGTGTCGGGCCGGACGATGGATCAGGCCTTTGGTCACAATGCGATGTTCTATGTCGATCAGGGCAGCAAACAGTCCAAGCGCTTCCTGGTCGGCCCGGTCGGCTGCGAGATTACGGGCCTGGCCTATACGCCCGACCTGCGCACCTTCTTCGTCAATATCCAGCATCCGACGGGCAATTGGCCGGTTTCGGGCCAGCAGCCGCGCTCGTCGACGATCGTCGTGCGCCGCACTGACAACCAGCCGGTCGGCAACTGACCGCGCGCCGCCGGTTCCCGCCGCGACAGACGGGAACCGGCGGCAGCGTCAGCGCGGCTTGGCCGCCGGCTTGCGTACCGGCGCTGGCGCCGGCAAGCCGTCGGCGGTCCGCGCCATCATAATGACGCACATGGTGCGATGGATCTTGTGCGTGCCGCAGGCGATCCCGGCGTAACGATGGCTCTCGCGCAGCAGGCTGAGCCGGTGCCCGCGATCGGGCACGCCGTCGTCGATCAGCAATTGCTGGATCACCGACGCCGGGCTGTGGTGACCGTAAGTGATGACCTCGTTGACATAGGGGCCGCCGCCGCGCGCCTTTACACGCTCGCCCGGCCCGCGGTTGCCCGTATAGTGACCGACCGCGCCCGAGTGCGATTGCACTGCGACATGATCGGCGGCGGCGCGCGCGAGCAGGTCGCTCCACTGCAGCCGGGCCAGCGGCTTGGCGGGGCGGAGGTCGCGGATCGCCTCGTCGACCGCCGCGACGCCTTCGTTGGTCAAAATATCGATCTCGTCGCCGCCTTCGCCGACCAGCAATTTGCCCTCGAAACGCGGGCGATAGGGGCGGAGCATGGCGGCATAGCCGGCGGGATCGCCGCGAAAGCGGTTGAGTTCGGCAAATACGGCGCTTTCGAATTTGCTCGCGGCGGCGCTCGCGACGGTGGCGCCCAGCGCCGCGACGGTCGCAAAGGCCGCCCATCTGATCGTTCGTTTCATCACATCGTCGATACAGGCCGATCGCTGAACGTGCCGCAACCGCTTTCGTATCGACGGCAAAGGGTGGCGCTGACCCCGACTTGGCGCTAGGGGCGCGTGCAACCCCGGCCCCCCTTCACCAGGCCCGCCGGCATCACGGAGTTTATATGGGTTTCAAATGCGGCATCGTCGGACTGCCCAACGTCGGCAAGTCCACCCTGTTCAACGCGCTGACCGAGACGGCGGCGGCACAGGCGGCCAACTATCCCTTTTGCACGATCGAGCCGAACATCGGCAATGTCGCGGTGCCCGACGCGCGGCTGGAAAAGCTCGCGGCAATCGCGACCAGCAAGAAGATCATCGCGACCCAGCTCGCCTTCGTCGACATCGCCGGGCTGGTGCGCGGCGCGTCGAAGGGCGAAGGGCTCGGCAACCAGTTTCTCGGCAATATCCGCGAGGTCGACGCGATCGTCCATGTTCTGCGCTGTTTCGAGGATGACGACATCCAGCATGTCGAAAATCGCGTCGATCCCGTCGCGGATGCCGAGACGGTCGAGACTGAGCTGCTGCTCGCCGACCTCGAAAGCCTCGAAAAGCGCGTGCCGGCGCTCGCCAAAAAGGCCGCGCAGGGCGACAAGGACTCGAAAGTCGCCGCCTCGGTGCTCGGCCAGGCGCTCGAGCTGTTGCGCGAAGGCAAGCCCGCGCGGCTGACCGACCCTCGCGACGAGGAAGAAGCGCGCGCGCTGCGCACCGCACAGCTGCTGACCTCGAAGCCGGTCCTTTACGTCTGCAACGTCGATGAAGCCAGCGCCGCCAACGGCAACGCCTTTTCCGAAAAGGTCTTCGCGAAGGCCGCCGCCGAAGGCGCGCAGGCCGTCGTCGTGTCGGCCGCGATCGAGAGCGAGCTGGTGACGATGGACATGGCCGACCGGCTCGAGTTCCTCGAGGAAATGGGGCTGCATGAAACCGGGCTCGCGCGCGTCATCCGCGCCGGGTACGAACTGCTCCACCTGATCACCTTCTTCACCGTCGGACCGCAGGAAGCGCGCGCCTGGACCGTGCACACCGGGGCGACCGCGCCCGAGGCGGCGGGCGAGATCCACAGCGATTTCCAGAAGGGCTTCATCCGCGCCGAGACGATCGCCTATGACGATTATGTCACGCTGGGCGGCGAAGCCAAGGCCCGCGAAGCCGGCAAGCTGCGCGCCGAAGGCAAGGCCTATGTCGTCCACGACGGCGACGTGATGCATTTCCTGCACAGCTAATTCTCCCCTCCCGCAGGCGGGAAGGGATCAGTTTTGCTCGAACGCCGCCAATATCGGGCACGGCCCCTTGTCGCTTGCCGCGCATTGGTCGGCGAGGCGCGCGAGCGCGGCGCGGGTTTCGGTCATTTGCGCGATCTTCGCGTCGAGCGCATCGATGCGTTGGCGTGCGAGATGGCGTACCTGGACGCGGTCGTCGCCCGCCTCCAGCGCCAGCAATTCGCCGATCTCTTCGAGCGTGAAGCCCGCGCCCTGCGCGGCGCGGATGAATTTCAGGCGCCGCAGGTCGTCGGCATCATAGCGGCGGATACCCCCGCCCCAACCGTCACCGCCGCTGCGCGCCGGCGTCGCGAGCAGGCCGCGCCGCTGATAATAGCGGATCGTCTCGACCCCAACGCCGCCCGCTATTGCCAGTTTCCCGATGGTGATCTGCATCGCTTGACTCCGTACCATGGTACGGATGCCATATGGGGCGCATGAAACCGCAAGCAACCCTCTATCGCATGGTCATGCCCGGCCACACCTGCCCCTATGGCCTGAAGGCCAAATATCTGCTCGAGCGGAAGGGCCTCGCGGTCGACGACCGCTGGCTGACGACGCGCGAGGCAGTCGATGCCTTCAAGGCCGAACATGCGGTCAGGACGACGCCGCAGACCTTCATCGACGGCGTCCGCATCGGCGGCCACGACGATTTGCGCCGCCACTTCGGCCTGAAGGTCGCCGACCCCGATGCGGTCAGCTACCGCCCGGTGATCGCCTTGTTCGCGATGACCGCGCTGATGGCGATGGCCGCCAGCCATGCCGCGTTCGGCAATGCGCTTACGGCGCAGGCGGCCCTGTGGTTCGTCTCGTTCAGCATGGTCGTGCTGGCGCTGCTCAAGCTGCAGGACATCGACGGTTTTTCGACGATGTTCCTGAACTATGACCTGCTCGCGAAACGCTGGGTGCCCTATGGCAAAGTCTATCCCTTTGCCGAGGGGATCGCGGGCGTGTTGATGACTGCGCACGCGCTGCCCTGGCTGTCGATCCCGATCGCGCTGGTCATCGGCACGATCGGCGCCGTATCGGTATTCAAGGCGGTCTATATCGACAAACGCGCGCTCAAATGCGCGTGCGTCGGCGGCAGCAGCAAGGTGCCGCTCGGTTTTGTCTCGCTGACCGAAAATCTCGCGATGATCGGCATGGCGCTGTGGATGCTGGCCGCCTGACCGCGATTATTGCTCCGGGGGTTTCGCGGCCGGATCGTCGCTTGCGGCGGGTTCGGCGGACGCGATATGATGGTCGTCCTGCCATTCGGCGGCGTCGAGCGCGGGCTTGCGCCCGAACAACCCGCCGATCGCGTTGCGAAACGCCGCAAACAGCGCAACGAGGCCGATCACGATGAATTTGCCAAATTTGGCCAGGACCGCGAGCAGCCCGACCTTCTTTGCCACCGCTGCGGCGCCGCCCGCAGCGACCAGCCCGGCGATGCCATATTCGGCCTTCCGGTCGGTCGATGCGTTATAATCGGCATAGCGCGCGCCGGCTTTGAAGCTGCCGACATTGGCGAAGGTCTTGGCGGCCTCGCGCACCTCGGCGAGCTGGCCCATATCGGCGAGAATGTTCATGCTCAGCACCCCGGAGCGGCCGAGCAGACGGATGTCATAGTTGAGCGTGTCCTGCGCCATGCCGTCGAACTTGATGTCGCGCGCCCAGACCAGCGAGTGTTTTTGCGCGTCATAGGTCGGTGCCTGCGCCCAGCGCTGGAGGATGCCGGCGGGATAGCCTTCGGCGCGGGTGGCGGGCGCCTGTTCTTCGTCGGCGGCCTTCATATTCGCCAGCATCTCGTTGTAGTCGATCGTCTTGGCGTCGTCATCGGACACATAGCCGGTGTCCTCGAAGGTGATCACCGCCGACCATGTATCGTCGATGAAACTCTTGCCCTTGGGAAAGACCATGCCGAGCACCCCGGTCGCGGCGCCCGGCGGGTTGCGCCAGACATCGACGAGGATCGTGCGCGCATCGTCGGGACCGACAAAATAATAGGCGTCGCCGAGATTGAGGTCGGCATTGGCCGAGGCGATATGGACCGTTCCCGTCTGGCGCTTCATCGTCTGGGTCAGCCGGTCCGCGGCGGCGCGCTGCGCCGCGATCGCCGCCTGTTCGGACACCGGGCTGGGCGCGGTGGTCGCACTGGCGGCGGGCATCAGCGCGGCCAGTGCCACGGCGCCGGCGATGGACAGGGCAATACGCGATTTCGGCAACTGGATCATAATCTTCCCCCCGGACAGACGCGTCATTTGTTCCAGAAAGGCCGGCCTTCCGCAACCCCGATCGCAAGCGCTCCGCAACCCTTTTGTCATCATAGCCGCGCATGGGATTTCCCGAGCGGCTGGGCTATGCCCGGCGCGACGCCGAATCATCAGATAGTGGGAACCGCCATGTATAATCGCCGCTCTTTTCTCGCCGGAGCGACGCTCGCCGGGCTCGCCGCGCCCGCGATCGTGCGCGCGCAGGGGCTATTCCGCGACTTTCCGTTCAAACTGGGCGTCGCGGCGGGCGACCCGGCGAGCGACGGGTTCGTGATCTGGACCCGCATCGCCCCCGAACCGATGGCGCCGCACGGCGGCATGCCGCTGACCAATATCCCGGTCGACTGGGAAGTATCGCCCGATAGCGGATTTCGTGAAATCGTCGCCAAGGGCACCGAACTCGCGCGCCCCGAATTGGCGCACAGCGTCCATGTCGAGGTGGCGGGGCTGCAGCCCGACCGACCCTATTATTACCGCTTCACCGCCGGCGGCGAGCGCAGCCTGCGCGGCCGTGCGCGCACCCTGCCCGCCCCCGGCGCGAAGGCCGAGGTGCTGAAATTCGGGGTCGCGGGTTGCCAGCATTTCGAGGCGGGATTTTTCGGCGCCTATCGCCACCTCGCGCGCGAGGACCTGGCCTTCGTCTATCATTATGGCGACTTCATCTATGAATATAGCGAGGAATATCTGTTCAACACCGGGCTGCCGACGCGCCCGGTGCGCCAGCACGCCTTCCGCAACCTGATCGACCTCGACGATTTTCGCATCGCCTACAGCCAGCAGCTCGGCGATATCGACCTGCAGGCGGCGCGGTCGGTCCATGCCTTTCTGTCGAGCTTCGACGACCATGAAATCCGCAACGACTGGGTGTCGGATATCGACAATTGGAAAATGAACCTCGACGTCAACGATCCCGACGCCGCGCCGCCCGAGGTCTTCATGCTGCGGAAACAGGCCGCGATGCAGGCGTGGTACGAGCATATGCCGGTCCGCAAATCGCTGCTGCCGCGCGGCGGCATGGTCGCGATGAACCGCGAGTTTCGCTATGGCGATTTGATGGCGATGCAATTGCTCGACACAAGGCAATATCGCGACGACCAACCCTGCGGCGACGGATTCAAGCCCGCCTGCCCGGAGGTGTTCGCCAAGGATGCGCAAGTGCTGGGCAGGGCGCAGGAGGAATGGCTCGGCCGCAATCTGGCGAAGGGCGGCGCGACCTGGAACACGCTGGCGCAGCAGGTCACGATGATGTCGCTCGACCGGCGGCGCCAGCCCGACGAGCCCAAGAAGGTCCTGAATCTCGACAGCTGGGCGGGCTATGAGGCGCCGCGCGAGCGCGTGCTGTCACGGATGGGCGGGCTTAAAAATTGCGTCGTGCTGACCGGCGATGAGCATCAGAATTTCTGCGGCGACCTGGTCCTCAAGGACAAGGTCGTCGGCGCCGAATTCGTCGGCACCTCGATCAGCAGCGGCGGCGACGGCAGCGACAAGCGCAAGGGCACCGACGAATGGCTGGCGCTCAACCCGGAGCTGAAATTCGCCAACGACCAGCGCGGCTATCTGGTCTGCGAGGTGGGCCGCGAGGCGTGGCAGACGCATTTCATGGTCGTCGACAAGGTGACGACGCCGGTCAACACGCTGTCGAAGCGGGCGACCGGCGTGGTCGAGAACGGCGTCGCCGGGATCAAGATGAGCTGAGACGCCTCAGGCGTCGCAGCTCCAGTCACCCTCGAAGCTGGTCGGGCTGCCGAAGGGCCGGCTGGCGGCCAGCTTGGCCTTCGCGCCGCCTGCCGACGGTTCGACGGTCAGGCTGAGGCCCGGACCCGAAAGGGCCATGCCCTTTTTCAACTCGTCGAACCCGCCCGGGCCCGCGATGCGCTGGACGCGGCTGCCGACCTTGACCGCGCCCTGCGCGGTCGCAGCGTCATCGGCGTCGGTCTTGACGACGAGGGCGGGCGCATCCTGGCCCGCAATGGTGAAGCTGCAGCCCAGCTTGCCCTGGAGCGCGAGCAGTTCGCCTTTGCCGATCGCCGCGAGTTCGATCGGCGCAGCGGCGCCGGTGTCAGGGAGATCGGCCTTTTCGGCCACCGGCGCGACGGGCTTTTCGGCCTGCGGCTGGCTGGAACAGGCGGCGAGGAAAAGAGCGACGCCGAACGGCGCCGTAATCGTCAACTTCATTGATGAAACTCCTTGGAGGGGGGACTTGGCCCCTACCCTCGATTCCATTCAAAAGCCGAACAAAAAATTCTATTTCCGCCCGAAAAGCCGTTCGACGTCGTCCATCGCCAGCTTCACCCACGTCGGGCGGCCATGGTTGCACTGGCCCGAATGGGGGGTGATTTCCATCTGGCGCAGCAGCGCGTTCATCTCCGCAACGTTCAGCGTGCGGCCGGCGCGGACCGAGCCGTGGCAGGCCATCGTCGCGGCGACGAGTTCGAGCTTTTCGTTGAGGCCAAGCGCCGCGTCATAACCCGCCAGATCGTCGGCGATGTCGGTGACGAGTTTCGTGCAGTCGATGGTACCGAGCATCGCCGGGGTCGCGCGCACCATCACCGCGCCGGGGCCGAAGCGTTCGAGTTCGACGCCGAGCGTCGCGAGTTCGCCCGCCGCCGCCTCGAGCCGGTCGCACGCCGGTTCGTCGAGTTCGACGACCTCGGGGAGCAACAGGCCTTGCGACGAGACCGCGCGACCGGTCATGCCGCCGCGCAATTGTTCGAGCACCAGCCGCTCGTGCGCGGCATGTTGGTCGACGATGACGAGCCCGTCCTCGGCCTCGGCGACGATATAGGTGCGGGCGATCTGCCCGCGCGCGATGCCCAGCGGATGCGCCTCGGCCTGTGGCACCGGTGCGGTCGCGATCTCGGCGCGGCCGGCAACGGGGGCCGATGGGCCCGCGAAGGGCATGAGGCGATCATAGACCCGCGCCACATCGTCGGCCTGGGGCGCGATGTCGGCGCCGAACAGATGCACCGCCGGTTCGCTGCGCGGCGCATTGCCGAACAGGAAGCCGGTGGTCGGTGCGGGCGCGACCGGTTCCTGCTGCCACGCCGCGAGCGCCGCCTCGGCCGGGCGCTGGACGCTGCGAAAGCCATGCTCGTCGAGCGCGCGGCGCAGGCCCCCGACGATCATCCCGCGAATGAGCTGCGGGTCGCGAAAACGTACCTCGGTCTTGGCGGGATGGACGTTCACATCGACCTCGCTCGACGGCACATCGAGGAACAGCGCGACGACCGGATGACGGTCGCGCGCGAGCAGGTCGGCATAAGCGCCGCGCAGGGCCCCGACGAGCAGCCGGTCCTTCACCGGGCGGCCGTTGACGAACAGATATTGGTGATCGGACACGCCGCGATTGTAGGTCGGCAGGCTGATGACGCCCCCCAGATGCACGTCGCCGCGATCGAGATCGACCCCGATGCTGTTCGCGGCCAGGTCGCGGTTGGTGAGCGCCGCGACCCGCGCCAGCCGGTCCTGTCCACCCTGCACGTCGAGCACCCGGCGCCCGTCATGCTCCATGCTGAAGCCGACTGTGGGGTTCGCCATCGCGAGCCGTTTCACGACGTCGAGGCAGGCGGCATATTCGCTGCGCCCGCTGCGCAGGAATTTGCGCCGGGCGGGCACCCGCGCGAACAGATCCTCGACCAGCACCCGCGTGCCCTTGGCAAGCGCCGCAGGCCCTTCGGCCACCACCGCGCCATTGTCGACGACGCGTTTCCATCCGTCGGCGCCGGGCATCCGGCTTTCGAGCGTCAGCCGCGCGACGCTGGCGATCGACGGCAGTGCCTCGCCGCGAAAACCGAGCGTGGTGACCGCCTCGATCGCATCGTCCGGAAGCTTCGATGTCGCGTGACGTTCGAGCGCCAGCGCCATGTCGGCGGGGGTCATTCCCGACCCGTCATCCTCGACCTCGATTCGGGCGATTCCGCCGTCGGCGATTCGCACCGAAATTCGGCCCGAACCCGCATCGATGGCGTTTTCAACCAGTTCTTTGAGCGCCGCAGCCGGTCTTTCGACCACTTCACCGGCTGCGATCCGATTTACGAGGGTTTCCGGCAGGCGGCGTATTGACATAATCCCTCTCCTAGCGCAGTCGAACGCAAATCGCGACCCACCCGCACAGCCCGATCTTCCCGTCCAGCTCGCCGCCCCCCGGTAGAGCCGGAATCTCCCCCAGATTTGGTCCTGCCCGCGGACGGGAAAGCGCCTTCCATGATGGCGACGGGGCGGTCCGTTCGCACGCAGTACAGGAATGACCATCAATGTCCTTTTTATCGCGTTGGCTTAAGTTCAATTCCCAAGACATGGCGATCGACCTCGGCACCGCCAATACGGTCGTCTATGTGCGCGGCAAGGGCATCGTGCTGAACGAACCTTCGGTCGTCGCGGTCGAGACGATCAACGGGGTGAAGCGGGTCAAGGCGGTCGGCGACGACGCCAAGCTGATGATGGGCAAGACCCCCGACAGCATCGAAGCGATCCGTCCGCTGCGCGACGGCGTCATCGCCGACATCGACGTCGCCGAACAGATGATCAAGCACTTCATCACCAAGGTGCATGGCGGCAAGCCCAACGCATTCCGCAGCCCCGAAATCGTGATCTGCGTGCCGTCGGGTTCGACCAGCGTCGAGCGCCGCGCGATCCGCGACGCCGCATCGAACGCGGGCGCGAGCGAAGTGTGGCTGATCGAGGAGCCGATGGCCGCCGCGATCGGCGCCGACATGCCGGTGACCGAACCGATCGGGTCGATGGTCGTCGACATCGGCGGCGGCACCACCGAAGTCGCGGTGCTCAGCTTGCGCGGTCTCGCCTACACCACCTCGGTGCGCGCCGGCGGCGACAAGATGGACGAATCGATCGTCTCCTATGTGCGTCGCCACCATAATCTGCTGATCGGCGAAGCAACCGCCGAGCGGATCAAGAAGGATTTCGGCATCGCGCGCATTCCCGCCGATGGCGTTGGCCTGACGATCCACATCAAGGGCCGCGACCTCGTCAACGGCGTGCCCAAGGAAATTTCGATCAACCAGGCGCAGATTGCCGAGGCCCTGTCCGAACCGATCGGCACGATCGTCGAGGGCGTGCGCATCGCGCTGGAAAACACCGCCCCCGAACTCGCCGCCGACATCGTCGACCAGGGCATCGTGCTGACCGGTGGCGGCGCGCTGATCGCCGAGCTCGACGAATTGCTCAAGGACGCGACCGGCCTGCCGGTGACGGTGGCCGAAGACCCGCTGACCTGCGTCGCGATCGGCACCGGCCGTGCGATGGAAGACCCCGCCTTCCGCGGCGTGCTCCAGCAAGCCTGATCGAAGGGTAGCGCTGCTCCATGGTCCGCCCGGCACATCGACGTCCGGGGCAATCCCGCAAGGCGCAGACGAGCCTGTTCATTGCCTATGTCATCGCGGTGACCGGGGCGGTGGCGGGCCTGTTGCTGGCGATCCTGTCGGTTGCCGACCCCGTGGGTTTCGCGGCGCTGCGCGTCGCGAGCCATGAGGTGACCGCGCCGGTCGCGCGCGGCAGCCGTTCGGTCATCGGGTCTATATCGGGCATCGACGACTGGGTGTCGGCCTATGTCGGCGCCGGATCGCAGAACCGCCGCCTGCGCAAGGAACTGGCCGAGACGCGGCGCCAGCTCGTCGCGACGAGCGCACTTCAGGAAGAAAACCGGCAGCTCAAGGTCCTGCTCAAGCTGCAGGACACCGACAAGGCCGCGTTCGCCAACGGCTATCTGCTGACCTCGACCTCGACGAGCAGCAAGCGCATCGCGCTGCTCAGCATCGGGCGCAATCTGGGCGTCGCGTCGGGGCAACCGGTGCGCGGCGCCGACGGCCTGATCGGGCGGGTGCTGTCGAGCGGCCCGTCGGTGTCGCAGGTGCTGTTGCTCACCGACATCGACAATATCGTCCCGATCCGCCGCGCCCGCGACGGCCTGCCCGCGCTCGCCAACGGCCGCGGCAACGGCGACCTCGATATCCGCACCCTCAACATCGCCAACAACCCGTTCAAGCCCGGCGATATCCTCGTCACCTCGGGGACCGGCGGACTGTACCCGCCCAATATCCCGGTCGCTATCGTCGTGCGGCGCACGCCCGATGGCGCCCTCGCCCGCCCGCTCGCCGACCCGGCACAGGTCGATGCGGTGTCGGTTCTGCGCGCCTACACCCCCGACAATATCGAGGCGCAGGCGGCCCCCGCCCCCGCGCCCGCCCCATGAACCGCGCCGACACGCGCCGGCTGGGCGAACCGGCATCGCTGTGGCGGATGCGGATCGTGCCCATCGCCAGCGTGATGATCGCCTCCGCCCTGCCGCTGATGCTGCCGATGGTTGCAAGCTCGCCGGTGCTGCCGCCGCTCGGCCTGCTGTTCTTCCTTTGCTGGCAATTGCTGCGGATCGAGATGTGGCCGGTGTGGATCGGCCTGCCTCTCGGGCTGTGGGACGATCTGTTCAGCGGCGCCCCGATCGGTTCGGCGATCGCGCTCTGGACCTTTGCCAGCATCGCGATCCAATATTTCTCGCAGCGCATCTATTGGCGCGGCTTTTTCCACGACTGGGCGATCGCCGCGCTGCTCGTCGCGATCATCCAGTCGCTCGCCGCGCTGATCGCGCATCCCGACGCGCATACGGGCAAGGTCCTCGGCCTCGTCGCGCCGCAGATCATCGTCTCGGCGCTGCTCGTGCCGCTGTTCATGCGCCTGACCGGCCTGTTTGACAATTTCCGCCTGAAACGCCGATAAATCGCCATGCTGTTCAAGAAGAACAAGAAAAGCCTTCCGATTACCGAAGCCTGGCGGGGCCTGACCTTCACGCGCCGGGCGCTGCTGGTCGGCGGCGGTCAGGTTGCCATCGGCGCCGCGCTCGCGACGCGGATGGCCTATATCTCGGTCATCGACAATGACCGCTATGTGCTGGAATCCGAAAGCAATCGTGTCAACCTGACCCTGATCCCGCCGCGTCGCGGCTGGATCGTCGATCGGCACGGCAAGGCGCTTGCCAACAACCGCGTGTCCCTGCGCATCGACATCATTCCCGACCGGCTGCACGACAAGGAGCTCGTGCTCGGCCAGCTCCGCACTTTGCTGCGGCTCGACGGCGACGCGATGGAGCGCATCAATCGCGACCTCAAGGCGGCATCGGGCTTTCAGCCGGTGGCGGTCGCCGAGGATCTGTCGGAAGGCGATTATGCCTCGATCCTCGTCCGCCTGCCCGACCTGCCCGGCATCGCGCCGCAGCGCGGCTTTGCGCGCAACTATCCGACCGGCGCGGCGGTCGGCCATCTGATCGGCTATGTCGGCGCCCCGAATGCCGAGGAATATCAGAAAGATAAGGACCCGCTCTACATCACGCCGGGGTACAAGATCGGCAAGGACGGGCTCGAAAAATATTTCCAGCCGATGCTGAAGGGCACCCCCGGCGCGAAACGCGTCGAGGTCACCGCGCGCGGCAAGGTGGTGCGCGATCTCGACACCAAATCCGATATCCAGGGCCAGACCGTCCATCTGACGATCGACGCCGACCTGCAGGAATATGTCGCGCGGCGGATGGGACGCGAGTCGGGCGCGGCCGTGGTCATCGACTGCACCAACGGCGACATCCTGTCCTTCGTCTCGATGCCGAGCTTCGACCCGAACAGCTTTTCGGACGGGATCAGCAACAGCGAATATGCCTGGCTGCGCGCCGACGATCACCAACCGCTGATCAACAAGGCGACGCGCGGGCTTTACCCGCCGGGGTCGACGCTGAAGCCGATGGCCGCGATCGCCGCGATCGAACATGGCATCGATCCGAGCGAGCGTCATACCTGCATCGGCGGCTATCGCCTCGGCAACCGCTTCTTCCGCTGCCTCGGCACCCACGGCAGCCTCGACATGCCGTCGGCGATTATGAAAAGCTGCAACAGCTATTTCTACTGGGTCGCGCATCGGCTCGGCTATGATGCGATCGCGCCGACCGCCAAGCTGATGGGCCTCGGCGAGGAATTTCAGCTCGCCGGCAGCAGCCAGCGCTACGGCACGATTCCTGACAGCGCATGGAAGATGCGCAAATATCACCAGCCATGGTCGGCGTCGGATTCGCTGAACGCGGTCATCGGCCAAGGCTATGTCAGCGTGAATCCGCTGCAGCTCGCGGTGATGGCGTCGCGGATCGCCTCGGGCCGCCGCCTCTATCCGCGGCTGATCAACCGCGAATTCAAGAATGAAGCGCTGCCCTTCTCGCCGGAGGCGCTCGCGACCGCCCGCCACGGCATGGACCTTGTCGTCAACGGGCCGGGCGGAACAGCCGGGCGCAGCAAATTGCCGCTCGACGGCATCGCAATGGCGGGCAAGACCGGCACCGCGCAGGTGCGCGGGCTCAACACCGGCAACGGCAAGGGCGGGACCTGGAAATTTCGCGATCACGGATTGTTCATCGGCTTCGCGCCGGTCGATAATCCGCGCTACGCCACCGCCGTCGTCATCGAACATGGCATGGGCGGATCGCGCGCCGCGGCGCCCGTCGCCAAGGATTTTATGACCTTTCTCTTCGACCGGGAGAAGGCGATGGAGGCGCTCGACACCTTCGAGGCCGGATGGGGCGGCACGATCAAGGAGCGGATGGACCGCGACTATGCGGTGTGGAAATCCGGTGCGTCGAGCGACCCCGATCCCGGAGTGCCGCAATGATCCCCGTCCCCCCAGCGGTCCAGCGCATCCCCTGGAAACTGATCGCCATCCTGTCCGGAATTACCGGTTTCGGCCTGCTCGTCCTTTATTCGGCGGCCGGGGGCAGCTGGTCGCCCTGGGCGTGGCAGCAAGGGGTGCGTTTCCTCGTCTTCCTGAGCGTCGCGCTGGTGATCGGGCGCTTCCCGATCCGGATTTTCGAGAACTTCGCCTATCTCGGCTATATCGGCGTGCTGATATTGCTGATCGCGGTCGAGCTGCTCGGCTTTGTCGGCGGGGGCAGCCAGCGTTGGCTCAACCTGGGATTCATGAACCTCCAGCCATCGGAACTGATGAAGGTCGCGATCGTGCTCGCGCTCGCGCGCTTCTATACCCAGCTCCCCCCGGGCAATACGCGGACATGGACCGCGCTATGGCCGGCGTTGGTGATGATCGGCCTGCCGGCGGCACTGGTCATGCTCCAGCCCGATCTCGGTACCGCGCTCGCCATCTGCGTCGGCGGCGTGATCGTGATGTTCTGCGCGGGCCTTCCCTTCTGGTGGTTCGGCGGCACGGCCGCCGCCGGCATCGCGGCCTTGCCGGTGCTTTTTTCGATGCTCCACGATTATCAGCAGAAGCGCGTGCTGATCTTCCTCGACCCCGAAAGCGACCCGCTCGGCGCCGGTTATCATATCAGCCAGTCGAAGATCGCGATCGGGTCGGGCGGTATCAGCGGCAAGGGTTTCCTCAACGGCTCGCAGAGCCATCTCGACTATCTGCCCGAGGGCCACACGGACTTCATCTTCGCGACGATGGCGGAGGAATGGGGGCTGATCGGCGGCCTCGGGCTGCTGTTCGGCTTCTTCCTGTTGCTCCGCTGGTCGACCCGGGTCGCGCTGAAGGCGCGGACGCGCTTCGGGCAGCTGACCGCGACCGGCCTCACGATGACGATCTTTTTCTACATCGCCATCAATCTGATGATGGTGATGGGCCTCGCCCCGGTTGTTGGTATCCCGTTGCCGCTTTTTTCCTATGGCGGCTCGTCGATGCTGACGATTATGACCTGCGTCGGCATCGTCCTGGCGATCGAGAATGACAGCAAAAAACAGGGCAGCCGCCTGAGCTGACGAAGTTTATCGATAAAAATGCGCATGGGGCATTGCCATCCCCGCAAGGCCATGATAGCGGGCCGCTCGCTTCGCAGCAAAGGGCCCTGCCCCCCGCTCCAAAGCGCGCCGGAAAACGGCAGTGGACGCATAGCTCAGTTGGTAGAGCAGCTGACTCTTAATCAGCGGGTCCTAGGTTCGAGCCCTAGTGCGTCCACCATTTTCCAACATGATCTCAAAGGCTTGCTCAACGCAGCAGATGAAATCAGCCGCGACTTAAATCTTATAAAGACCTATAAAGTCTGCAATTCGGGAAAATTGGCTTATCCGGCTGGTTCGCTAGCGTCACTCTGCTCCGCCATCCACCTCATCCGCTTTGCAATCATCGACGGCGAAAGCGGATACGGTCACATTCGTGACGGTAGCAGCCCGATAATCCTTACAAGACAATTCGACCCCCATGGTGAAACCGGCGTCAAAGCACCCGATGCTGCGGAGCTCCTTTTGAGGGCGATCCTGCCATTGGCAACGGGACGCCAGTCCTTCGGCAGCGACATCCCCAAATCGCGTTATCCATCGCTCAGCAACCGGGCGATCAATGCAAGAGTTGAAACACCGCCACGCCAAAGAAATTGGCGATCGCCTTGCCCAGCATGCCGGTCGCGATCGCGGGGGTTACCAGCGACTTCCATCCCTTTGACGTCGCGATACCCGCCGCTGCGGCGGCGCCGACGATATTCGCCCCTGAACCGATGATCGCCTCGGCAAGGTCGGAGCGCAGCAGTCTTGCAGCCGCAAGGACGACGGAAACGTGAACGAGGATGATCACCAGCCCGAAGAGGAAATAGACCGGTGCCGAGGTCACGAAGGCGGTCATGTCGGTCGTCGCCCCGATCATCGCGAAGAAGATATACATGACGAACATGCCCAGTTCGAAGTCGCCTTTCAGCGCCCGCATCGGTCCGGGGAAGATATTGGCGATAGCCACGGCGATCAGGGTAACGATGAACAGGCTGTAATGGCCAAATCCGGTCGCCTGCGCGATCCAAGCGCTGGCCCAGCAGATCGCAGCGCTGAGCGCCAGCGCAAAGCTGATGTGGACGAGGTCGAACTCGGGTCGGGCTTCCTCGACCGCCGCGTCCGCCTCGGCCTGCGCATCGACGATCGGCGAGGGAAGCAGGCGCCGAACAAGCCCGATATTCGGCAGCGACACGAGGATCATCAGGCCGATGATGCTGACCGGCGCGCTGGCACTGACCGCGACGGCGAACACGTCGGGCGGCAGGTCGGTAATCTCGGCCATCGCCACCATATCGGTCATGCCGCCGATCCAGGCCGCAGCATAAGTGGCGGCAATATGCGGCCCATATTGACCGAGGTCGATGAGCATGTCGGCGACGATCGCCCCGATGCAGACTCCGACCGCACCGATAAAGAACAGCGGCAGGACGCGGCCGCTTTCGCCCAGGATCCGCGTGAAGGTCGCCTTGAACAGCAACAGCGGAATAGCGATCGGCATGATGATCCCGCCGATGAAGTCATAGGCTGGCGCCTGGTGCGGGATCAGACCAAGGTTCGACAGCAGCACGCCACCGCCGAGAACCCACACGACGGCGGGGATTTTGGAAGCTATCCGGTTCCGTTCGCTCCAGAGGCCGACGAAAACCAGCGCGAGGAGCATGGTCAACAAGGCCGCATGATTGTCCGATGCGATCAACGCCATATCGCTTACCCTATCCTTGTTTCCGACGGCCTATAAGACCGGCTGCGGCTGCCAGTCGCATCCCGTGACCGCGCGGACCAGAGCCTCTGATCGTTCGCCGCGGTCGACACCCAGCGCTTCGAATACGCGGACCGCGTCGGCGCCGATCGGGTTGCGAAACGGCGTGTCGCGGCGCTGGATTGCATCGACGATGTCGCGCGCAGCGATGTCGGGAGCGAGCCCGTCGGTCACGCCCGCGAATTCGGTCGCGACCCGACCCGGCTCGAACAGCAGGACGCGAAGGCCGAGCGGCGCGACTTCGGCGGCAAGGCTCTGGCTCAAGCCTTCGAGCGCGAATTTGCTGGCGGCATAAGCACCGTCATCGGGCAGGCCGACAAGCCCCGACAGCGAGGAGATCATCGCGATCGTCCCGCCGCGCCGCATGTGCGGCACCGCTGCCTTGGTCAGACGCCAGGCGCCGAGCAGATTGACGTCGAGCGTTTCTTTGAACGCATCCTGATCGAGCGATGCCACGGGGCCGCCCAGATGGACGCCGGCGTTGTTGACCAATATGTCGATGCCGCCGTCTGTCGCGACCACCCGGCGAACCGCGTCTTCGCAGCTTGGGATCGAGCGGACGTTCAGCTCGACATCCTTCGCGCCCACCATCCCGCGCGCACCCGAGAATACCGAAGCCCCCGCGCCCCGAAAAGCACCGGCCAGCGCCAGACCCAACCCGCGCGTCGCGCCGCTGATCAATACCGTTGGCATTCCTGTCCTTTCCCTGCAGGCGATCTTCCGCCGCCGCACCGGCCACTTTCATAGGGCGGTAGGCCCAAAACTTCGGATGACAATTGCTAATCCCCCCCGTGAGGGAGCCTAATTTTTCAGCCCATCGCCGCCGCACTACCGTCGTGCCGAACCCCGAATGGGCAGTGATACAGACGAGGCGGCACAGACGATGGCAGAAGCGGACTATGATGTTGTAATCGCGGGTGGCGGCGTGAACGGGCTGGCCTGTGCGGCGACGCTGGCGCGCAAGGGGCTGCATGTCTGCGTCGTTGAGCGCAACCCGTGGGTCGGCGGCGGCGCGGTGACGCGCGAAGTGACCCTGCCCGGTTTCAAGCACGATCTTTACGGATCTTCGCACGTCTGGATTCAGTGCAATCCCGATTTTCAGGAAATCCGCCCCGAGCTCGAACAGATGGGGCTGAAATATATCGAACCGAACGACCATATCACCGGCCATCCCGACAAGAACGGCGGCCCCGGCATCGTCATCTATAAATCGATCGAAAAGACCTGCTCCTCGATCGCCGCCTATTCGCAAGCCGACGCTGACCGGTATCGCGGCGTCTATGCCGATTTCGAGCAGGTCCGCGAAGGCTTCATCAAGGCCTTCTTCTCGCCCCCCGCCGCGCCGTCGGCGCTCGCAAGCGCGCTCGAGACGAGCGAGGCGGGTCTCCGCCGCCTGCGCGAATTTTCGATGTCGGCGCGCGCATGGGTCGAGGCGAATTTCGAGAATGACTTCGTCAAGGCGGTGATGCTCAACTGGGCGCTCGCGCCGCAGATTCTTCCCGATCAGGAAGGCGCCGGCCAGTCCTTCTACATTATGATCCCGGCGATCCATTATTATGGACAGGCGATCCCCGAAGGCGGCAGCATGGAGCTGCCCAATGCGATGGCGCGCTATATCGAGTCCAAGGGCGGCACGGTGCTGCGCGAAGCCCCGATCGCCGAGATCCTGATCGAAAACAACCGTGCTGCCGGCGTCCGACTGGAGGATGGCCGCGTCATCCGCTCGCGGCGCGCGGTCGTGTCGGCGCTCGAACCCAAGCAGACCTTCCTGAAATTCGTCGGCGAAGATCATCTCGAGCCCGGTTTCGCCAAGATGGTTCGCGGCTTTTCCTTCGGCAAGATCAGCATCTGCCGCGCCCAGCTCGCTTTGTCGGAAGCCCCCGAGTTCCTCAACGGCGTCGATATGAGCGCCGCCCCCTTTCACCGGATCGTCGATTCGATGGAACAGATGATCAATTTCTACGCCGAACTCGCCACCGGTAAGCCGCCGAGCGATCCCTTCCTCTGGTCGGCCTGCTGGACCAAGCTCGATCCGACGCGCGCCCCCGAAGGCAAGCATACGCTGATCGTCGACACCTATGTCTCCAACTGGCTCGCCGATGGGCAGACGTGGGACGATATTGGCGAGGATTACGCCCGCAACGTGCTGATCCCGAAACTTCAGCAATATGCGCCCAACATCAACGAAAAGACGATTTTGGGCATGCACGTCCAGCATCGCCACACGCTGGAGGACGCCAATCCCAGCTTCGTCGACGGCACGACCAACGGCGGCGAACGCATCGCGGCGCAACTCGGTTCGTTCCGGCCCTTCCCCGGCTACGCCCATTATCGGGCGCCGGTTCGCGACCTCTACATGACCGGCCCGCACTGTCATCCCGGCGGCGGCATTTCGGCGGCAGGCACGATCACGGCGCGCGTGATGCTCGACGACATGGGCATCGAACCCGCCGATTTCTGGTAATTTTCAAGAAAGGAACAAGCGATGACCGCTTCCAAGAAGATCGACAAATATACGGCGCTCGTCATGCAGCCGCACGTTACCGTGGCCGAAGATCGCGACGGCATCGCGAAGAACCTCGACCGGGCGCTGAACATGATCGATTTCGGCGTCGGCTATTTCTGGGAGCTTCCGGCGAAGCTCGCCGTCTTCCCCGAATATTTCATGCAGGGCGTGACTACGCCGGGCAAGGGTGAGCATGGCATCGACAGCTTTATGAAGAAGGCGATCACGCTCGACGGCCCCGAAATGCAGCGCCTTGGTGACAAGGCCCGCGAATATGGCATGTACATCGCCGGCGGCGGTGTGATCGAACAGGTGCCCGAATTCCCCGACCGCTGGTTCAACACCGCCTTCATCATCGGCCCCTCGGGCGATGTCGTGCTGAAGTATCACAAGTGGCATATCCCGGCCTCCATCGGCCTCGGCACCAGTCCGCACGACATTTTCGACGAATATCGCGAAGTGTTCGGCGGCGACATCAGCCAGCTTTTCCCGGTGATAGACACCGAGATCGGCAAGCTCGGCACGATGACCTGTCACGACGGCTGCACGCCCGAAGTGTCGCGCGCTCTCGGTTACAACGGCGCCGAGGTGATCTGCCACCCCGTCGCACTACAGGAAGTCGAGGGCGTTTCGGAGCCGTGGGATTTCTGGGTCTTCACCCGCCGCACCCGCGCCCACGACAATATGGCCTATGTCCTCGGGTCGAACTGGGGCACCGTCGATTACGACTTTTATCCTAAGGCTTTCTGTCCCGGCGGCAGCTTCGGCATCGACTATACCGGCATGATGATGCGCCACGCGCCCTATCCGCAGGAACAGGTGCTCGGCGTCACGATCGACATCGAGGGGCTGCGCGAGCATCGGTCGCGCTGCAACCACAATACGTGGGTCGACGTCCGCACCGAGGGGTTCCGCCAGATTTACGACAAGCCGATCTATCCGGCGAACCAGTTCCCCAGTGGCCGGCCGCCGCGCACGCTCGCCGACAAGATGGGCCCGGTGAAGGAAGTGTTCCGCGACCTTTACGGGCGCGGCCAGTTCACGCCGCCCGCCGGCATGACCGTCGACGACATGGCGAACCAGCACGAGCGGCGCGTCAAGGCGGCGCAGGCCATCGGCACGCTGAAGCGCGACGACTGACGGCAAGGGAGGATTGTTCATGCGCGTCGTCAGTTCGCTCGCCGACATCGATTTCGCCATCGGCCGCATCGCGCGCGCCGGGGGCGACCTGGTCATCGAAAGCAGCGAGGACAGCACCATCGCGACCAAGGTCACGGTCACCCCGGCCGACGCGCGGCGTTCGATCGGGGCGTTGCTGACCAGTCCCTCAGTCTGGCGCTTCCTCGTGACATTGCCCTTCGCGTCGTCCCGGCGCGCTGCGCCCGGCCAGGGTGACGCCTGGGCAGAAAGGCGCCGCCGCACGGGCCTCAACAAGCCGTGGTAATCCGGGCGGCGGCATGACGATCGTCTGCTTTGGCGAGATGCTGCTGCGCCTTGCTCCCGCTGGCGGCACGGCGCTGGGCGAAGCCGATGGCCTGACGCTGCACGTCGCCGGTGCCGAAGCGAATGTCGCGATTTCGCTGGCTTCGCTCGGAACTGCAGCGCGCATGGCGACCGTGTTACCGGACAATGCGCTCGGAACGCGGGCGCTGCACACGCTGACCCGGTACGGGGTCGACACCACCGCCTGCCTTCGGCGGCCCGGGCGCATGGGGCTGTTCTATATCGAATCGCCGCGCGCGGGACGAGAAGGCGGGTTCTTCTATGACCGGGCGGGATCGGCCTTCGCCCGCGAAGCGGCCGCGCTCGACTGGGACCGCGCGCTCGCCGGTGCGACATGGCTGCACCTGTCGGGATTGACGGCAGCGCTCGGCGATGGCGCGGTGGCAGCGATGCGCAACGCCGTTGCTGGCGCAAGAAGACATGGCCTGCCCATCTCCTTCGACTGCAACTTCCGCCCGCTGCTGTGGCAGGGCCGCGACGATGAGGCCGCGTCCTTGCTTCGCGAGTTCGCCGGAGCCTCCCACCTCCTCTTTGCAAGCGACTGGGACGCCCGGCTTCTTCTGGGCGGTGAGGCGACAGCGAACGACCTGCTTTGCGCGCTCCCGTCGGTGCAATGGGTCGCCTCGACCGATCGCACCCGGCACGGCGATACCGACCATCTCGGTGGAGTGCTCGCCACCCGCAACGGGATGAATAGGATCGCGCCGAGCCCGATTACGCCCTTTGTCGACCGGGTCGGGGCCGGCGACGCTTTTGCCGCCGGCCTGCTCCATGGGCTCGCGCGCGGATGGGATGACGCTGACGCGCTTCGCTTCGCGCATCGGGCCTGTCAGCTGAAACATGGCATTCCAGGCGATTTCAGCACCCTGACCGAACGCGAGGTTGTGGGGGCCAGCTGACGGGCCAGCCGCCCGTCGGGTCGCCATCGCCGAAAGGCGAGCATGACGAGGAACACCATCGCGTCCGGATTATCCGGCACCGCATAGAGCGCGGCCGCTCACGCGATGGGCACCTATCGCGTGCCGTTCACCATCACCAATGCCAGAGCGTTCCGTCCGCCAGCCGGTTCACGGGCAGATAGGCCGGCTGGTACGGATATTTGGCAGCCAGCGTCTCGTCGATATCGACACCGTGGCCGGGCACGTCACCGGGATAGAGCATGCCCTTGTCGAAGCGATAGGCATGCGGGAAGACCGCGTCGGTTTCCTCGGTGTGGCGCATATATTCCTGAACCCCGAAGTTCGGCACCCATATGTCGAAGTGCAGCGCCGCGCCCATGCACACCGGCGACAGGTCGGTGGCGCCGTGGCAACCGGTCCGCACCTGATAGAGCGACGCCAGATCAGCGATCCGCCGCAGATGCGTGATCCCGCCGGCATGAACGACCGTTGCGCGGATATAATCGATGAGTTGGTTCTGGATCAGGTCCTTGCAGTCCCAGATCGTATTGAAAATCTCGCCGACCGCGAGCGGCGTGACGGTATGCTGACGGATCAGGCGGAACGCCTCCTGATTTTCTGCCGGGGTCGCGTCCTCCATCCAGAACAGGCGATAGGGTTCGAGCGACTTGCCAAGCCGCGCCGCCTCGATCGGAGTCAGGCGGTGATGGACATCGTGCAGCAGATGATGGTCGAAGCCAAAGCGGCTGCGCAGTTCCTCGAACAGCTTGGGCGTATGATCGAGATATTTTTCAGTCGACCAGATATTTTCGGTCGGCAGCGCGGCGTCGGCGGGCTCATAATACATTTTGTCCTTGGCAACGCCATAGGTGGAGGCGAGGCCCGGAATGCCCGACTGGGCGCGGATCGCCTTGTAACCCAGGTCGATATATTTCGCGACCTCGTCGCAGGTTTCCTCGATGTCGCGACCGTTCGCATGACCATAGACCATCACCGCCTCGCGGCTCTTGCCGCCGAGAAGCTGATAGAGCGGCATCCCCGCCGCCTTCGCCTTGATGTCCCACAACGCGGTATCGACCGCCGCGATCGCCGCCATCGTGATCGGCCCGCGGCGCCAATAGGCCCCGCGATAGAGATAGTGCCAGATATCCTCGATCTGATGCGCATCGCGCCCGATCAGGCAGGGGATGACATGGTCCTCAAGATAGGACACCACGGCCAGCTCGCGCCCGTTCACCGTCGCATCGCCGATGCCATACACACCGTCGTCTGTCTCGATCTTCAGGGTCACGAAATTGCGTCCGGGACAGGTGACGATGACGCTCGCGCGAGTAATTTTCATGGGACGCTCCGACCACTTTGTGTATGACGATTTCCGATGCCTATGAAGCCACCGTGGCGTTGACAAACGGCAGTTATTTATCGGGGCAATTAGCTCCCCTCATGGACGGTTGAATGGTGTCGAGAAAACTCCCTCCCCTGCTGGCGCTCCGCGTGTTCGAATGCGCTGCGCGTCACCTGAGCTTCACGCGCGCGGCGGAGGAATTGTGCGTCACGCAGGCCGCCGTCAGCCACCAGATCCGCGCGCTCGAGGAATGGTTCGGTCAGCCGCTGTTCCGCCGCCTCAACCGCGCGCTCAAGCTCACCGAAGCCGGCGAAAGGCTGGTCGGGCCGTTAACCAGTGCCTTTGACTCGATGGCCGACGTCACCGCCGACGTCGCGGCTGGCGACGATCGACAGGTGCTGAACGTCGCGGTTCTCGACAGCTTCGCCAGCGCGTGGATTCTTCCGCGGCTCGCCAATTTCCACCAGCGCTTTCCCGACATCGATCTGCGCTTCGTCGCGCGACCGATGGAGGAGGATGCCCTGGCAGCGGGTGATGCCGATGTCGAGATCCGCTACGGTCAGGGGCATTGGCCCGGAATGCATGTCTACGAATTTCTGCGTGAGGATATTTTTCCGGTGTGCAGCCCCTCGATCCTCGAGGGATGCGACCCGCCGGTCGGGTTGGCCGACCTCGCGCGCTTCGACCTGCTGCACGATGTCATGGCGATCGACTGGCAGCATTTCCTGGCGAATTTCGGCGTCACCTCGATCAACGTCCGGCGCGGCTTCGGTTTCAGCCACTCGCATCTGGTGATCCAGGCCTGCATCGCGGGCAACGGCTTCGCGCTCGGTCGCGAGGCGCTGGTTAGCGGACCGCTCGAACGCGGAGAGCTGGTGCGGCCCTTCACGGAAGCTATGCCGTCCGACCAGTCCTATTACATCGTCTGCCGGCACGACGACGCCGACACGGCGGCGGTGAAGGCCTTTTCCTATTGGTTGATGGACGAGGTCGAAACGCTGGGGGCGAAGGCGATCACAGCCGCAGCATGACCGAGCGTGGCTCGGTAAAGGCCTTCAATCCTTCGAGCCCATGCTCGCGCCCGATTCCCGAGCGTTTGACGCCGCCGATCGGCATCGCCAGTTCGGGAATGCCATGGTCGTTGATCCAGATGATCCCGGCTTCGATCTCTCCCGCGAGGCGCAGGGCGCGACTGGTGTCGCGCGTCCACAGGCTCGCGGCGAGGCCATAGCCGCTGTCGTTGGCAAGCGCGATCGCTTCCCTGTCGCCGTCGAACGGCGCCACGACCACAACGGGTCCGAACACCTCTTCCTGCACGATCGCGCTGTCCTGCGCCGCGCCGACGATGACGGTCGGAGCATAGAAATATCCGCACTCGCCGACCGGCCGCCCGCCGGTCACCACGTCGGCGCCGTCCGCCCGTGCCTGCCCGACCATGGCATCGACGCGGCTGCGATGCGCACCGCTGATCAGCGGGCCCATCGTGCTGGCGGGGTCGAAGCCCGGCCCCAGCCGATAGCCGTCGGCTGCGGCGCGAAGCGCCTCGACCACGCGGTCGAATATCGCGCGCTCGGCATAGATGCGCGAACCCGCGACGCAGACCTGTCCGGCGTTGGAGAAGATCGCCTCGGCCGCCGCCGGCAGCGCCGCGTCGAGATCGGCGTCGGCGAAGATGATAAAAGGCGATTTGCCGCCGAGTTCGAGCGACAGGCGCGTCACATTCTGGGCGCTGTCGGCGAGCAGGCCACGCCCGACGGCGGTTGACCCGGTGAACGAAACCTTCGCGACCCCCGGATCGCGAACGAGCGCCGCACCGACGTCGCGCCCCGCCCCGGGCAGGATATTGACGACGCCGTCCGGAACCCCTGCTTCCTGTAGCAGAGCGCCCAGATACAGCGAGGAAAGCGGCGTCAGTTCGGCAGGCTTCAGGATGCACGAACAGCCCGCAGCCAGCGCAGGGGCAAGTTTCCACGCCGCCGAGACCAGCGCGCCATTCCACGGCGTGATCAGCGCGGCGACGCCGACCGGATCGTCGCGCACAAACCCATGATATTGGCGCCCCGGCACCGATGGCTCGAATAGCTGCCCGCCGATCTTGGTCACCCAGCCGGCATAATAGCGGAAGGTTTCGGCGGCATGCGGGATCTCGCCGTGCAGCGCCCCGCCATAGAGCTTGCCGCCATTGGCGGTTTCCAGTTCGGCGAGAATCTGCGCGTCGCGCATCATCAGGTCGGCGACCTTCAACAGGATCGCCTGCCGCTCGGCCGGGGTCTTGCCCCGCCAGCGGCGGTCGTCGAACGCCGCGCGCGCCGCGCCGACCGCGTCATTCGCATCGGCAGCGGTCGCCATGTGCACCTCGCCCATCCGATCCCCGGTCGCCGGATCGAAACAGGGCAGCAGGCCGCCTTGCCGCCCCGCCTGCCATCGCCCGTTCACGAGGAACGGGCGGGTCGAAGCGAGAAAGTCGATCGTCGACGCGGACAACTGGTGCATATGCGATCAATCCTGCATGTAGGAGAGCAACGAGGCAATCACCCTGTCGTTCTGATGCGGCCGTCCGACGGTGATGCGCAAGCATCCGGCGGGGCCGCCGGCATGAACCGGGCGCGGGATGATGCCGTTCGCTTCCAGAAAAGCCGCCGCACCGGCAGCATCATGCCCCTCGCCCGCAAAGCGCAGGAGATAGAAATTGGCCGCCGAGGGGATGAACTCGATCCCGCTGCCCGCGAAGGCGGCGGCGATCCGCGACAGCTCGATACCATTCTCGCGCCGCACGAAATCGGCGTGCGCCGTATCGCGCACAGCCGCCTCCGCCGCCGCGAGAGCCGCAGCGTTGGCGTTGAACGGCGTCCTGATCCGCTGCACCGCATCGACGACGCCGGGCGGCGCGTACATCCAGCCGATCCGCAGCCCGGCGAGGCCGTAGAGCTTCGAGAAGGTGCGCGTCATTACCACGTTCGCGCGCGTTTCGACCAGATGCTCGCCAGCGTCAAAATCATCCGCAT